>CACZAN010000025.1:52009-103782 GCA_902779165.1 uncultured Bacteroidales bacterium | reverse complement strand
GGACGCTTGACACTTCAAGAACCATTGTCACGCCCCGCTGGGGCTTTGTATTACAGCTGGTTCTTCGAAGAGTCGAAGCGAACAAAGTTCGAGCGAGCAAAGCGAAACTTGAGTACATTAAACTAATTTTGATCACCTACTTAGTAAAAAAGTACTCATAAACCTTCGTGTTGATGTTTTTGTTTGTCTATTTCCACCGATATTCATAGATGACTTTAGGAAGTAGTTTTGCTCAAACAGACCAAGAAGGCGTGATTTATACGCGCGCGCGTGATAAAAAGTTGAAAAAAACAACTGAATCTACTGCAAGGGGTTGTAGTGTGTTGAAATACAGCTATATACCTTGCAGTAGATTTTTGTAAATTGGTGCATTTTGCAGTAGATTTTTTGGGAATCTGCTGCTTGGAGTTGCTTTATTTGCGCTTGATGAGGTATTCGACGGCAGCCCGGGTGCTGCGACTGTGGATGTCGGGGAGCTGACGCAGTTCGCGGGCGAACTTGTTGAGGGTAGGCACCTTCATGGCTCCGCCGGCACGATGTTTCACCTCGGCAAGGATGGCAGAGGCCGAGAGCCAGATGCTGTCGGGTGAGGTGGCGTCGTCGGCCACTTCGAAGTAGTCGAATAAGTAGTTGAGGGCGACGGAAGACTGCTGGAACTGGCGTCACTTCAACAGGTTCCGACCGCTATTGTCTTCTAGCACCTGCATTTGCTGAATAGCGATCTGGTTGAGCTTCACAAGGCGTTCGCCCTGAGGCATGCCGTCGTTGATGAGCACGGCGTTGATGTTCTCCATATTAGAGAGACAAATGAGTTCGTTGATAGTGGCGTAGTCCCGTATGTTACCCTTGAGGTCAGGATTAGCCTCACGCCATTGCTTGGCAGTCATTCCAAACATGGCGACATTCAGTACATCGGCTTCCTCGGCATACTTCATCGCTGCTTGTTCGCGTGTCACTTCTGCTGGAATGAGATTGCTCTTGATAGCATCGGTATGTATGCGGTAGTTGATTTTCGATAGTTCTCGCTTCGCCGACCACGCAAGTTGTTTTTGCTCGTCAGCTTTAAGTCTTTGATACTCCTTGACGAGCAAAAGTTGGAAACGCGAACTTATCCACATGCCAAAATGGTAGGCAATATCCCTGTGAGCGTATGTTCCTCCATAACGGCCAGCCTTAGCCATAATTCCAATGGCTCCTGTTCGCTCAATCCATGCCTTTACAGACAAAACAAAGTGGTTGCTTCCTGCCGCATTCCTAATTGTATCGAATTCGGTACAAATAAAATTAGGGTTATACAGCATCTCCCATTCACCTAAATATTCAATGGTACTTTTCAAGCTCATCCATCTGAATACGATGTGCTCTTGCATTTGGCTGTGAGCCATATCGGTTAGTGAGATATAGTCTTCGTTCTGAACACTAACGACTGTAATCTCAGTATTCTCAACTTTTATCTTTGCCTTTTCTTTCTTATTTACTTCTTACTATCTTCTATTTCATCTCCCCAAGCCTCAGCACCTCGCCATTTTCGAACACGAGCTGGAACTTGACTTTCCCTTCGGCCGTCAACCTTTGGTTCTTTCGATTGAACCTCGGATTCTTGCGTCCCTTTGGTTGCAAGCGAGCAGAGCTCGAGCGGTTCTTGTGGATAATGCGGTGGTAGTTGGGGCTCTTGCTACTCCCTTCCGTCTAATAGTCCTCTCACTTCTTTGTCGAAGTCGGAGTCTATTTGCTGCGTGGGGTTGAAAAGTTTGTACTCTTCCTCGGCTTTGCGGTCGGCCATCTCGCGGCTGACCTGTCCTTTATCAGGCAAAAGGGCATATCGACGGAAGGTCAGGAACTCGTTGACAGAGGCTGCGAACTGCTCCATGCTGAAAGCATTCTCTCGCTCTATCAGGTCTTCGATATAGTCGAAATAGCCCGATACAACACGCTCCAGGCGGCGTATTTCCACTTCGGGCAAGTAGTTCTTGGCCACCTTCGTGTCGCTGAGCAGCACGCGGCCGTCGGGTGCGTGCTTCCACGTCTGCAGGCCCATGTGGTCTTTAGTATGGTCGGCACGGGTATAGATAATCTCAGGAGCCGTCTGGCCTGTGATGGCATAGTGGAAACGGTTCTGTACCATCTGGTAGAACTCGCGGGTAGTGGGCGAATTGCGGTCGTAGTCGAAAGAGCACTCCGCATAGATGTCGGTGATCTGTTGCCAAATGCGGCGTTCACTGGCGCGGATACTGCGCACCTTCTCCAACAGTTCACGGAAGTAGTCTTTGCCAAAAACTGCTGTTCCCTGTTTAAGCCGGTCTTCATCGAGTACGAATCCTTTACGGATATACTCATTCAGAATCTTTGTTGCCCATTGACGGAAACGTGTAGCCCTTAAGGAAGAAACTCGATAGCCTACAGCAATAATGGCGTCGAGAGAGTAGAAAGAAGTGAGGTAGTCTTTGCCGTCAGAAGCAGTTATTTCCATTTTGGAAACAACTGAACTTTCAGGCAATTCTCCTTCTTCAAAAATATTCTTCAGGTGCTTGCTAATGGCAGGTATCCCCACGTCAAACAGCTGGGCCATAGCCTTCTGCGTAGCCCAAATGGTCTCATCTTTGATGACCACCTGCACCTTGCCTTCATCGTCGGGCAGCTGATATAATATGAATTGTATTTCGTTGTTCATATTGATGTCTTTGTCCAAAATGGATGATTTCATTGTTATTGGCTACAAAGATACGCATTTATCTTGAAACAAATTCATAATATCACGATAATTAACACATTTCCTCACTACTTTATCGTTTTTCTCGTCTTTTTGCTTGAAATAATTCAAAACATGGGCCGTGCCGAACGTCTTGAAAAGCACAGATGTGTCGTGATAGAATATTTCCAAAAAAAGTATCAATTCAAGTTTCGCAAGTGATGCCGTAGGCATCAGACAATGGTAGCCAGCCATTTCAATGGCTGGTAAGGCACGCTTTTTCCTGGCCGCTTTATACCAGCCGTTGAAACGGCTGGCTACCATTGTCACGCCCCGCTGGGGCTTTGTATTACAGCTGGTTCTTCGAGGAGTCGAAGCGAACAAAGTTCGAGCGAGCATACTAGCGAAACTTGAGGTATCAATTATACATTATCAATTATACATTATCAATTATACCTTATTCTCGCGCGCGCGTGATAAAAAGTTGAAAAAATCAACTGAATCTACTGCAAGGGGTTGTAGAATATTGAAATACAGCTATATGCCTTGCAGTAGATTTTTGAAAATTGGTGCATTTTGCAGTAGATTTTTTGGGAATCTGCTGCTTAGAGTAGCTTTATTTGCGCTTGACGAGGTATTCGACGGCAGCCCGGGTGCTGCGACTGTGGATGTCGGGGAGCTGGCGCAGTTCGCGGGCGAATTTATTGAGGGTGGGCACCTTCATGGCTCCGCCGGCACGATGTTTCACCTCTGCAAGGATGGCAGAGGCCGAGAGCCAGATGCTGTCGGGTGAGGTGGCGTCGTCGGTCACTTCGAAGTAGTCGAAGAAGTAGTTGAGGGCCGCGGAATACTGCTGGAACTGGCGGTTGTGCTCCATCAGCAAGGTCGTCTCGTCGGCATCCAGCCAGTAGCGCACATCGTTGTCCAGCTCCTGCATCGCCTGGGCGTAGAGTTGTTCATAATTAGGCTGTTGGGTGGTGTCGATGTCGCCTGTGACATGTACTCCGATGAAACGTCGGGATCCGGCAGGGTCGCTAAGTACGTCGGCCTGATTGGTGGTGGCGATGAAGGATGCCAGTCGGGGCACATCCTCGATGTGCTTTGCGTGAGGCCGCTTCAGCTTCACGGCCGGCAGCTGGATGATGTTCTTCAGGAACCCTTCCTGCTGTCGTGGTGAGATCTGGTTGAATTCGTCGAGGTTGATGAGCAGCAGCTGGGTCATCCCCGTCAGCACCGTCTTCTTCTCTTCCATCAGCAGGGAGTCGGTGAATCCCCACGACCGCAGTTGGCGGGGCAGCAGCTGGCGGCAGAAGTCGCTCTTGTGGTAGCCTTGGCGCGACACGAGCAGGGGCACCAGTGCGTTGCCGAAGCGGCGGTTCATCCCTCGCCACTGTGCCACCATCGACAGGAACCAGGTGTGGAAGAGGTCGGGCCATTGCTGATATTCAGTAGGAACGGTGCGGGCCAGTGCGCGGATGTGATCTTTGCCGTCCCATTTGTCGCGGCAGTCATAAAGGTAGTCGGTGACGGGGTTGTAGCGTGGTATGCGGCGACGGCTCAGGACATAGTTCCATACATCTTTCTCGCTGATATTCACTCCTGCCACTCGCAGTTCGATGACGAAGTCGCTGACGGCGCTGCGGTCTATGGGCGCCCAGAGTGAATGGGCGCTGGCATTCCTGCGATATTCCGTCCAGCCCATGATCTCGTTGCGGCGGAAGACGTAGCGCTGTTCCAGCCTGCGTATGAGTTCGCGCATCTCCTGGCCGGGGAGCTTCAATGTCTTCGGTGCCTCGAAGCCGTCGGCGAGTTCGTCGTCATAGGTGGCTTCCACGATGCTGCGTACGGCCTGCTCGTCGGCGCCGTCCTTGAACATCAGGTGGTGCCACAGGTGGGTGACGGTCTCTTCCTGGGGCACTCCGGCCTCCAGCATCTCGTGTGCTATTGCGGTCAGCAGCAGCGGGTTGAGGGCGTCGGTTTCTGCTATGCCCGTAGACTCGTGAGCCCGTCGGCAGGCCATCCCGAAGAGGTTTTCATAGACGCTGTAGGCCTCCCAGTCCTCCTCCTTCTGGCGGTGTCTGGGGGCGGGTAGGGCGGCAAAGGCATCTGTTGACGTCGGTGCTTCGGCCACCGCCTGAATCTTGATGGCAGCGGCATCCATGTCCACATAGGGCTCTTGGTCCAGCGGCAGCAGCAATGCATGGCGCAGGCCGCCGCTTTCTGTCTCTAAGGGCAGGTCCTGCAGGGCGCTCTGGTACAGGGGCAGTACCTGTGCGAACGCTTCGTCGTAGAAGCGTGCGGCGTCGGCCTCCTCTTTGGGCAGCGTGCCGTCGGTCCGTTTCACGCGCACCAGTACGTCCACCGACTGCCCGTCGGCACCGGTGAAGGCGGCTAATGTCGAAGGCAGTGTGCTCGCCTGCCGCTTCGCCTTCTGCACTAACTCCTTGCTGCGCAGGGGTTTAACCTCGAGGACGATGATGCCGTTGTACTGTGTCATCTGCAAGGCTCCGTTCTCTTGGCGCGACAGTTCCACGGCCGGCAGCACGTGGGCAATCTTATGGTAGCGTAGAAACAGTTCCGGCTTCGAGAGCCGGGGCAGGGCCTGTCGGAAGCTGGAAATCAGCCAGTCGTTGTGGTCCTCTGTGATACGCTCGAAGAAGGCTTCTGCCTTCTGAGTGCTGCGGCGAACCGCTCCTTGGCGGGCGCCGGAAAGTATCGTGAACTTCATCTTCTGTCTATTCTTTAGATTATAATGGTCAATTCTTTAGATTATAACGGTGTGTTTAACGGGTCGTATCGGTGCATTCAGCAGGGCGAAAAGGTGAATGCTACAGGTCGTAAGGGCGAATGCTACAGGCCGTGATGTCGAGTTCCAGTACTGGAATTCTCGAGTTCCACTGCTGGAACTCGTCAGTTCCACTGCTGGAACTCAGGAATTCCACTGCTGGAACTCAGGAATTCCACTGCTGGAACTCGCTTTCATCACTTGTTCGTGAAATCATAAGTCTCTATCGTCTTATCGAACTTGGGAGCATCTTTGTAGCCGTACTTCTTGAGGAGGGCGGCCACGCGCTGCTGGTCGGCAGGCGTCAGGGCCCGCTGGCCGTTGTAATAGCGGTAATAGGTGGAGTGGCTGCCGAAATAGCCTTTCAGCTCGGGCAGCATCGCTTCGAGGTGCCACTTGCTGACATGGGTGAAGGTGCACTTAAGCCCGTAGGCCAGCACAATGGGATCCGGGTTCACAAAGGCGCTGCATTCATCGCCCTTGCGGGCGGAAGGCATCACCACGACATGGCGCTTCACTGTCGTGGGGCACAGCTCGGCCACGCGATGGCGAAGGCAGGTGGCGGCCAGGGGGCAATCGGTTTGCAGGCAAATGCCCCAGTCACGAGGGGCGTCGGAGTAAGAAAGTTCTTTCATAAAGTAGGTGAAAAATAATTATTTAACTATGTTTGTAATGGTAGGTGACGTATAACTAATTTCGTTCACCTACTTACGATTATTCATTTGGGGTTATAGATTCTCTTTTGATTTACGCTGCAAAGATACAACATTTTTTCGGAAAATCCAAATTTTTGGCCAAAAATCTACTGCAAAAACCATATTTTTCAGAAAATCTACTGCAAGATAATCCGTTGCATATCAATAAGCTACTATTGATTGCAGTAGATTCAGTTGATTTTTTCAGATTTCCTTCACGCGCGTGCGTGAGAGAGCGTAGAAAGTTTAAGATGTTTAATCATGCCATATCATAACGATAATGGGTTCCAGATCATCGGACTATTAGACTTCTTGCTAAATCCCAACAGCTAAGATTGGTGTTCTGCGGCTCGGAAATCGCCATTTTTACCAAAAAATTCGTTTTTTCCACCAAGAGGGAAATGTTTTCGCGCGTTCCTTATAATTATGTCGCGAGAAAGTTGTACCTTTGCAGGCCAATAGCAAGCTGGCATTCAAAAAATGAATGCCAAAGAGGGACGCACCTCGTGATGCGGAATCGTATTTTTAAAGAAAATGATAACAATGAAAAAGAATCTTTTCTGGATGCTGGCCGCCTTCCTGCTCTGCGGTTCCATGGCGCTCGCCTCGTGCAGCGACAAGAATGACAATCAGGACAACGGGACTCCTGCAGGAGACCTGGCAGACTACACGCTGTTCGTCTACGGCCATTCCGGCGGTCACATGGACCAGATTATTGAGAGTGTATTTGAATCGGTGAAGCCTCTGCTGAATCAGAAGAAGAAGTTGCGCGTGCTGTTCTTCTATAAGTACGGGCACGGCAGAAAGGAGCTCCCCTTCACGGGCAAGTATGCAAACGAGGACGAGGTGGTGCGCTTTGAACTGACGTCGGAGACCGACCTCACGAAGCTGCGCACCGAGGCCTGCTTCGAGGAGAAATCGCAGTACCAGCTCTACAGCCAGGATAACCTGACGGAGCAGCTGAACTGGGTTGCCAAGACGGCTCCGGCGAAGAACTATATCGTGATGCTCTACGGCCACGGAGCGGGCTTCAACGCCAAGGATGACTTCTACAAGGAGCCTTTGACCCCCACCCGCGCCGTGCTCTACGACGAGGGCTTCCAGGGCCGGGGCATGAATATGTATGAGTTCCGGTGGGCCATCGAAGCCTCCGAGATCAAGCACCCGCAGATGATTTACTTCCACAACTGTCTGATGGGTAACCTGGAGTCGCTGACGACGCTGCGCAACCTGACGGATTATTTTGTTGGTTCGCAGCATGTGTTGGCGAGTATGGGTCATATTATCGTCGAGTTCGTCAAGGGCCTGGTGCAGACAACGGATATCGAGGCTGCCACGAAACAGATGTTTGCGCACCTGGACGTGTGGAAACCTTGGTATAAAGTGGAGAGTGCGAATGTCTTCTGCAACGGCGACCTGTTCTTCATGAAGTCGCAGGGCATCGATGAGGTGAACGAGCAGATGGAGCGCCTGGCCAACCGCCTCCGCGAGATCTATCCCACACAGCAGGAGGCCATCGACAGTGCCGCCTGCAAGGTGTACCAGCCTTGCCAGAGATACACCCTCTACGACGCCGCGGACTATGCCGACTGCCTGGCCCGCGAGACGGGCGACGCGCAGCTGAAGACCATCAGCAAGGATCTCCGCGCCGCGTTCGACAAGGCGTTCCTCGCCCGCGATCATGTCAACAACCGTCCGGATTCCCTCAGCGCCTACACGCTGTCGGTGACCCTTGTGGACAAGAACACCTTCGCCCAGGAACTGCAGGACGACACGGACAATACGTTCACCTTCGGTGAGTCATACATGGCAACCAATTTCCACACCAATACCGGCTGGGGGCACTGGCTGGCGGAGAACAATCAGAAGCCCACGGGCAACCCGTTAGGCATGTTGGATGATGACCCTGAAGGTGACGAAGCGGATGACCCGAACATTCCTGGACTGGTGAACCTGAGAAAGTGGATCGCAGGAACCACGACCACCCAGGAGGCCGTAGATTACGTAGGACTGGATAATTGCTTCACGTGCACCCCGATTCCTGATGAGGTCTGGGAACGCATGCAGGGCAAGACCTACAAGGAGAATCCCTATATCGCACGCGAAGACCTGGAGCACGTGAAGGTGCTGCACTGGGATTACGACCAACAGATTCATGTGGGCGAGATGATCTGCAACAAACTGATTGCCTCCACCGTGGTGGAGATCATGCGCACGCTCTATGACAACGGATATAACATCCAGCGCATGGTGCTGCCGGACGTCTATAATGCTGACGACGAGGCGCAGATGCGCGACAACAACTCCTCGTGTTTCTGCTACCGCGCCATCAGCGGCACCACGAAACTATCGAAGCACGCACGCGGCCTGGCCGTGGACATCAACACGCTCTACAACCCCTATTACAAAGACCGCGAAGACGGCACGCGCTATGTGCAGCCCGCCACGGCTGTGGACTATTGCAATCGCGACTGGGATTTCGCCTACAAGATTGACCACAACGACCTCTGCTACAAGCTCTTCATCGAGGCCGGATTCGAATGGGGCGGAGACTGGACGTCGTGCAAGGATTTCCAGCACTTTGAACTGATTGAAGAGTAATCGGACGGAAGCGCTTGAAGTCTGAAGTGACTGAAGGTTGAGCGCAAGAAAAGCCCCGCTATGTCGAATCTGACACGGCGGGGTTTTTCTTGCTCGGACCTGAATTCCTCGGGCCTTTTGCGGTCTTTAGTCTAATGGGATCTCAGGGTGCTGCACGGCCAGGGGCAGGTCTTTCTGTGAGAGGTAGAACATGTAGAGGATGACGGGCTTGGTGCCGCGGTTCTCGCCGTGGTGGATGGTGTTCACCATTTCTACGACGGCCTCGCCCTCATGCACTACTTTCTCCTTGCCGTCCTGACCGATGATGGTCAGTTCGCCCTGTACCAGCACACCGTAGTTCATGACGGGGTGGTGGTGCCATCCGAGCTTCTTTCCGGCGGGGAATACATACTTCACGGCTACCAGCTCAGGACGGCCCTGCAGGTAGTCGGGCAGCTCCACGCCGTCCCAGCTCTGGGAGGTGCGAATCAGCTCTTCGCTCGATACGGCCTCTTCATTAGCCTTGGCTTCTTTGCAGCCTGTCATGAAGGCTGTTGCGCCGCAGAGGAGGGTGGCGGCGAGCACCCAATGCATAATCTTTTTCATTGTCTTTGTTTATGACGTTTGTTAGTTGTTATCTCTTTTTGTGTGCCAAGTTCTTTCGCTTAGCATGATTTCGGGCTGCAAAGGTACGGAAAAATCGGCGTAAGAAGTCCGTTCAGTACATTAAAAATTGTTGAATGAGGGATTTGTGGTGTAAAAATTTGGAGGATTGTGGATTTTGGGGTATCTTTGAAGCCGAAAATGGAACAATTTATGCGACGGATGGCTCTTCTGATGGTGGCTTTCCTGCTGCTGGGCGCGGTGCGCGGTCAGCAGGGGGAGGGGAGCGGTGGCGCTTTCAGGGTGCTCTTCTGGAATGTGGAGAATTTGTTCGACACGGTGCACGACGAGGGGTTCAGCGACGAGGAGTTCCTGCCGCAGAGCGAGCGGCGCTGGACATCGCACCGCTACTGGCAGAAGGCGACGGAGGTGGCGAAAGTCATTGCCGCAGAATTGGATGTGCAGCAGGACGGGGCGCACCACGAAAGGATAGGGGAGGAGTCGGTGCCGGATCTAGTAGGGCTGTGCGAGGTGGAGAACGACAGCGTGATGGTGCTGCTGACGCGGCGCAGCGTGCTGAGGGAGCTACATTATAATTATGTGATGACACACAGCGAGGACACCCGAGGAATCGATGTGGCCCTGCTCTATCAGCCGGCGAGGTTCCGGCTGCTGGAGAGCCGGTCGCTGCGTGTGGCCAGTCGGGAACATGGCTTGCGGCCAACGCGCGATATCTTGTATGCGAAAGGTTTGGTACGTAGCGGCGGGGGCGTGGACACGTTGCATGTGATGGTGGTCCACCTGCCCAGTCGTGCCGGCGGCAGGGAGGGCGACCGGAACAGGGAGTTGGCGGCAGCACGACTGTGGGGCGCCGTAGACAGTGTGCTGCATACATCAGCGTCGCCGAAGGTGGTGGTGATGGGTGACTTCAATGCGGCTTTGGGCGACCGTGTGTTCAGGGATGTGCCCCTGCGGACGACGGACGATGCCCGTGCGCAGGGCACCTACAGTTTCCGCGGCTTCTGGCAGTGGCTGGATCATGTGCTGGTGTCGGAGAGTGTGGTGACGAGGCAGGCGGCACGTCCGGTGGAACTGCCCTGGCTGCTGGAGGAGAACATGACGTATGGGGGAAAGATGCCGCGCCGCACGTTTCGCGGTCCGACATACCACGGTGGCATCAGCGACCACTTGCCCGTGGTGCTTGATATGTGGTTCGAGTGATGCCGTGGAGGCCGATTTGGTCAGTTTTTTGAGGGGAAGGGGCTCTTTTTTTGTGCGTTGATGCACTTTTGGGGCAAAATGTATGGTGCTTCGGAAGAATTGAAGTATCTTTGCGGTCAGAAACGTAAAAAACTTATAGCAATGACGATAGCAGATTTTTATGATGTTTTCAAGCTGCACCCGGAGGTGACAACGGATAGCCGCCGCTGTCCTGCAGGAAGTCTGTTCTTCGCACTGAAAGGCGAATCGTTCGACGGCAATCAGTATGCAGCAAAGGCGCTGGAGGCCGGAGCGGCTGTGGCTGTGGTGGACGATGCGACGGTGGTGCCGGCGGGCGAGCGGCTCACGGCGCCGGACGGTGCCGGGCGGTATGTCGTGGTGGACGACGTGCTCACGACCCTGCAGCAGTTGGCCGCACACCATCGCCGGCAGTTCCGCGGACCTGTGCTGCAGGTGACCGGCACCAACGGCAAGACGACGACCAAGGAGCTGCTGGCAGCCGTGCTCAGCCGGAAGTACCGAGTGCTCTACACCCAGGGTAACCTGAACAACCATATCGGTGTGCCGCTGACCTTGCTGCGGCTGCGGCCGGACGAACATGAGATTGCCATCATCGAGACGGGCGCGAACCACCCGGGAGAGATTGCTTTCCTGGCCGAAATCGTGGATCCCGACTATGGACTGGTGACCAATGTGGGCCGCGCACATCTGGAGGGTTTCGGGTCCTTCGAAGGCGTGAAGCGCACGAAGGGCGAGCTCTATGATTACCTGAAGGCGAAGCCCGGCGGGCGCATCTTCATCAACGAGAGCAACTATGACCTGCAGGACATGCTGGTGGAGCGCGACATTGACATCGACACCGACGCCTGCATCACTTATGCTCGCGAGCAGGCGCTGACGATGACGTGGATCTGCGAGGGCGACGTGATTGCTGCCGACCCGCTGCTGCGGCTGTGGTGGCGCCCGAAGTACGAGGCGCAACAGGTGGTGCAGACGCGACTCATCGGAGCCTACAATGCCGATAATGTGTTGGCAGCGGTGGCGGTGGGACTGACCTTCGATGTGGATCCCGCCGACATCAGTGCGGCGCTGGAGGACTATCGTCCCAGTCTGGGACGGTCGGAACTCCGTCAGACGGAGCACAACGAGCTCATCGTGGATGCCTACAATGCGAACCTCACCTCCATGACTGCTGCGCTGGACAACTTCCGCGGTATTGAGCACGCGCAGAAGATGCTGATATTGGGCGATATGAAGGAACTGGGCGAGGCCAGCGCCGAAGCTCATCGCACCGTGGTCAGCTTGGCGCTGAACTGTGGTGCACAGACGGCTTGGTTCGTGGGCGCGGAGTTTGCCAAAGCGCTACAGGACATGGCTGCACCGGAGGGCGTAGAGGTCTGCGTGTTTGAGGATGTGGAGGCGGTGAAGCAGGCAATAGATGCGGAGCAGCCCACGGGGCGGCTCATCCTCATCAAGGGGTCGAACAGCACGAAATTGCATCAGCTGCCGGAAAGGCTGTAGGAAAGCTGAAACAATTAACAATTAACAAATAAATTGAGAATTGAAGATAGTTTGTGACGATAAGATTCCCTATATAGAGCCGTGTCTGAGAGCGCTGACGGATGATGTAGTGATGAAACCCGGAAGGGACATCACTGCCGACGACGTCAGGGACGCACATATATTAATAGTTCGTACGCGCACGCGATGCGATGCCTCTCTGCTCAGCGGTTCGAAGGTGTTCCTTGTGGCAACGGCGACAATAGGCTACGATCATCTTGACACCCGATGGCTCGAGAGTCATGGCATTGCGTGGGCGAATTGTCCTGGTTGCAATGCGTCGAGTGTGGGACAGTATGTGAACTCCAGCTTGCTGCAGCTGCAGCGTCAGCGTGGCGTGGACTTGAAGTCCTGTACCCTTGGCATCGTTGGGGTAGGGCACGTGGGTACGGCCGTATTGCGTTCAGTGACCGAAGGCAAGCCTGGCGCCCCCCTTGGTCTTCGCCGGATCTTGCTTTGCGACCCTCCGCGCCAACAGGCAGGCGCCGCCGCCCCTGAGGGTTATGAATGGTGCTCGATGGAGCGCATCAGGGAGGAGGCAGATATCATCACCCTCCACACCCCCCTGACCCGCGAGGGCGACTATGCGACCTGGCATCTGTTGGACGAGCACTTCTTCGACGGGCTACGTGGCCGCATCCTCATCAATGCTGCCCGTGGAGGCGTCGTTGATGAGCGCGCTTTGCTCGGGGCGATGAACGACGGGGCCGTCAGCGACGTCGTCCTCGACACCTGGGAGAACGAGCCCCATGTGGATGAGGAACTCCTTCGGCGCGCCTTCATTGCCACGCCTCACATTGCGGGCTACAGCGCCGACGGCAAGGCCAACGCGACGCGGATGACGCTGCGCCATGTCTGCCGTTTCTTCTTCCGCCCCATGGACTTCGACATCCAGCCCCCTTCGCTTCCCGTCGATTTCCGTCCTTCGGAAGATGCCGAAGAGCGTGCCTTGCAGCTGTATGATCCATTGACAGATACCCAAAGACTGAAAGCCCAACCAGAGGGCTTCGAACAGCAACGAAGTGCCTATCCATTGCGCAGAGAGTATGCTTAGGGGCCCACAATAGAGGAATTATTGCACATTTTACACTTATTTGTGCAGCTTTGTGCACTTTTTTCAAGATTTCTTTGGCACTTTGAAATATTTGCACTACCTTTGCACCCCGAAAACAGGAAAAGATTAAATTATCATTATTTAAACACTTTTGAGTTATGTCAGAAATTGAAAGCAAAGTAAGAGATATCATCGTCGACAAGCTCGGCGTTGATGCAGCTGAAGTTAGTGCAGAAAAGAGCTTCACCGGTGACCTCGGTGCAGATTCACTCGACACCGTAGAGCTCATCATGGAACTGGAGAAGGAATTCGGTATTACTATTCCCGACGATGATGCAGAGAAGATTGCAACTGTCGGCGATGCTGTTGCCTACATCGAATCTCACCAGTAATAGTTATTCAATCATTTTTAGTTGACAAGTTTCTGGCGGGTTCAGCGACCTAAGTCAGGACAACGAGTTGACGAGTTGATAAGTTGAAATCGTTGCGACCAACTCGTCAACCCGTTAACTTGTTAATGTGTCTTTATTCATTTATGGAACTTAAAAGAGTTGTTGTAACAGGAATAGGAGCCCTCACTCCCCTGGGTAAGACTGCTGAGGAGACGTGGAAGAACCTGCTGGCTGGTGTCAGCGGAGCTGCTCCCATCACTCTCTTTAATGCTGAGAAATTCAAGGCTCAGTTTGCCTGCGAGGTGAAGGGCTTCAACTGCGAGGACTATGGAATCGACCGCAAGGAGGCCCGTAAGATGGACCGCTATTGCCAGTTCGCTATTGCCGCCGCCAAAATGGCCATTGAGGATAGTGCTATGGATCTCGAGGCCGTTGACAAGAATCGCGTAGGCGTGGTGTATGGAGTAGGTATCGGCGGTATCAAGACTTTCGAGGAGGAACTGCGAGCATACGAGCGCATTGCTGATACCATCGGTCCGAAGTTCGGCCCCTTCTTCATTCCGAAGATGATTGCCGACATCGCTGCCGGACATATCAGCATCCTCTATGGCTTCCACGGTCCTAACTATGTGACGACCTCTGCTTGTGCTTCGAGCACAAATGCTCTGGCCGACGCTTTCAACCTCATCCGTCTTGGCAAGGCCGATGTCATCGTCAGCGGTGGCGCTGAGGCTGCTATCACGGATGGTGGTGTGGGCGGTTTCACGGCAATGAAGGCCCTTTCCACCCGTAATGACGAGCCTGAGAAGGCCAGCCGGCCGTTCAGCGCCAGCCGCGACGGCTTCGTTATGGGCGAAGGTGCCGGTTGCCTCATCCTCGAGGAACTGGAACACGCCAAGGCTCGCGGAGCAAAGATCTATGCAGAGTTCGCTGGCGAAGGCATGAGTGCCGATGCACACCATATCACCGCCTCTCACCCCGAGGGTCTCGGTGCTAAGCTGGTGATGCAGAATGCCCTCGACGATGCTGGTATGAAGCCTGAGGATATCGACTATATCAATGTTCACGGAACCTCGACCCACGTGGGCGACATCTCCGAGGCAAAGGCCATTAAGGACGTCTTCGGTGATTGGGCCTACAAGCTGAACATCTCATCGACAAAGTCGATGACCGGTCACCTGCTGGGCGCTGCCGGCGCTGTGGAGGCTATGGCAAGTGTGCTCGCCGTGAAGAATGATATCATTCCTCCGACCATCAACCACGAGGAGGACGATCAGGACCCCGAAATCGACTACAACCTGAACTTCACGTTCAACAAGGCTCAGCAGCGTCCCGTCCGTGCCGCCTTGAGCAACACCTTTGGTTTCGGTGGACACAACGCCTGTGTCATCTTCAAGAAATACGAGGAATAAATTACGAAACGCGAAGCGCCCGACGCCCACGTCCTAAACCGATCAATCCCCAGTGTTTCTGAAATCCAATCCTATAGACCGCATAAAGCTTCCTTTCCGCAAGGATAAGGAGCTTTATGCGGCTTTTCGTGAAATCCTGGGCTTCTATCCTCACCACATTAAGTACTACAAGCTCGCACTGCTGCATAAGTCCGCATCCAACCGTGGCCAGAAGGGGATGCCGGAGCACAACGAGCGCCTGGAATTTCTGGGCGATGCTATCCTTGAGGCCATCACCAGCGACCTGCTCTATCACCGTTTTAAGGGACAGCGCGAAGGATTCCTGACCAACACCCGTAGCAAACTCGTACAGCGCGACACGCTAAATCAGCTCTCCCGCGAGATGGGACTCGACCGTCTTATCCGTAGCAACAGCCATTCTACCACCCACAACAATTACATGGGCGGCAATGCTTTTGAGGCCCTGGTGGGAGCTATCTATCTTGATAGGGGCTATGATGCATGCATGCATTTCATGCGCAACAGGATTCTCGGACAGCTCGTGAACCTCGAAAATGTGGCCAAGAAAGAGGTGAACTTCAAGTCGAAGCTTATCGAATGGGCGCAGAAGAATCGCATGCAGCTGGAGTTCCGGATTGTAGAGGAACAGCGTGAGAACCGCAACTCGCCCGTTTTCATCACCCGCGTGGTCATCGAAGGCCTCGACTGCGAGAGCGGCAAGGGCTACTCCAAGAAGGAGAGCCATCAGAATGCGGCGCGCGAGACGCTGAAGGTGCTGAAGTCCGACAAACAGCTTTTGCAGGCTATCTTTGATGCAAAAGCAGTGCGAACAGCACAGGAAGAAGAGCCTGTTGCACTCGTTCCGGAGGCTTGATAACACTTTTTAAGCCTGCGGATTTTGTGATACGCTCATTTTACAGTACTTTTGCACCCAAAATGAGCTTAACATACTTTTTAAAACCCTATTTCGAGCGCCGCTATGGGAGGATAGAATCCTTCGGGCGTCAGGCCGAGGCTCTGCAGATGCAGGTGCTCCGACGACTTTTGGCATCAGCAAAGGACACTGAATGGGGACGCCTCCACCACTTCTCCGACATTCACACCTACGAGCAGTTCGCGGCTTCCACCCCTATCTGTAACTACGAGGACCTGAAGGACAGCATCGATCGGATGCGCCACGGCGAAACCGATATCCTGTGGCCCGGACGCGTGAAGTGGTATGCCAAATCCAGCGGCACCACCAACGACAAGAGCAAATTTATTCCGGTTTCTGCTCAGGCTCTGAAGGACACCCATTATGCAGGTGGCAGCGACTCGGTAGCCTGCTATCTCCACCATCACCCCCACAGCCGTCTCTTCGACGGCCGTGCACTCATCCTTGGCGGCTCTCATGCTCCGAACTACAATGTGAAAGGTTCGTTGGTGGGCGACCTCAGTGCAATCCTCATTGAGAACGTGAACCCACTGGTGAACGTCGTTCGTGTGCCGAAAAAGCAGACGGCGCTGCTCTCGGACTTCGAACAGAAGCGCGACTGTATTGCCCACGAAGCACTGAAGAAAGACGTCACCAATCTCAGCGGAGTTCCCTCATGGATGCTGTCGGTGCTCCACCGCGTGCTCGAAGTGTCTGGCTGTGAGACCATTGATCAAGTGTGGCCCCACCTCGAAGTGTTCTTCCATGGTGGAGTGGCCTTTGCGCCCTACCGCGAACAATACCTGCGGCTCATCCGTACTCCGCAGATGCATTATCTCGAAACCTACAATGCCAGCGAGGGATTTTTCGGCGTGCAGAGCGACCCTCTTGACCCCTCGCTGCTACTGATGCTGGACTATGGAGTCTTCTTCGAATTCATTCCACTCGACGAACTGAACAACGAGCATCCCACAGTGCTGCCGCTGTGGGGGGTGCAGACAGGCAAGAACTATGCCATGGTAATCTCCACCAGCAGCGGACTCTGGCGCTATCTGATTGGCGACACCGTTCGCTTCACCTCTGTCCAGCCCTACAAGTTCATCATTACCGGACGTACGAAGTTCTTTATCAATGCTTTCGGCGAAGAACTCATCGTTGACAATGCTGAGCGCGGATTGCAGGAAGCCTGTCGGCTCACTGGGGCTGAGGTGCTGGAGTATACTGCGGCTCCCGTTTTTATGGACCGCGAGGGACATTGTCGCCACCAGTGGCTCATCGAATTCTCGCGCCAACCCGACGACCTCAAGCGCTTTGCCGACGAACTGGACCATGCGCTGCAGACCGTCAATTCCGACTACGAGGCTAAGCGCTACAAGGACATCACCCTCCAGGAGCTCGAAATCATCCCTGCCCGTCAGGGACTCTTCAACGACTGGCTGCGCAGCCGGGGGAAACTGGGAGGGCAGCACAAGGTTCCGCGACTCAGTAATAGTCGTGAGAATATCGAGCAGATGCTGAAACTGAACGCATAGCGACAGAAAGTTAATACTAAAAGAATTCGTTTTCAGTGAAAGTAAATAATAAAGAATATCTGATTTGCGGTATGCTGAAACTCCGGGACATGGTCTCGGGGAAGAGGCCCATGTCTTTTCGGACATCTTCTCTTATTTTTTCACTGTTCACCCTTTCGTTTTTCACGCTCATCGCTGCTTGCGCCAGCTTGGGAAATCCCGATGGAGGGCCTTTTGACGAGACGCCGCCACAGGTGGTGCGCGCTCTGCCTGAGAACCAGACGGTCAATTCCGACAAGAAGAAAATCACTATTTACTTCAACGAGTTCATCAAAATTGAGAATGCCAGCGAGAAAGTGGTCGTCTCGCCGCCACAGGAAGAGATGGCAAACGTGCGTGCCGACGGAAAACGCATCAAGATTGAACTCTTCGACACTCTGCGCCCCAATACCACTTACACCATTGACTTCTCTGATGCCATTGTGGACAACAACGAGGGAAATCCGATGGGAAACTATACGTATTCCTTCTCTACAGGCGAAGATATTGACACAATGCAGGTCTCGGGCTATGTTGTTAATGCTGCTGACCTTGAGCCGATTAAGGGCATTCTGGTAGGACTCTATGCCGTGAATGAAGACAGTATCGTGCCCGACAGCGTGCTGCGTACTCGTCCCTTTGACCGCGTCAGCCGCACCAACGGCAGTGGATACTTTGTCATCAAGGGGGTGGCCCGCGACCGCCTTTATCGTGCCTTTGCGCTGAAGGACATGGACAATGACTTCCGCTTCAGCCAGAAGAGCGAGCTCGTAGCCTTCGACACCCTCCTCTTCGAAAGCACCTGCAAGCCTGATATCCGCCTCGATACCATGTGGCGCGACAGCACCCACTACGACAGCATCCAACCAGTGCACTACACCCATTTCCTCCCCGATGAGATTGTGCTGCGCGCATTCCTCGAAGACGGGCAGGACCGCCACCGCCTGAAGGAGGTGCGCGAGGTGCCCGAGAAGTTCACCCTCTTCTTCACTGCCCCTGCCGACACGTTGCCCATCATCCAGGGACTCAGCTTTGAGGGCGACGGAGGATTCATCATCGAACCTTCGATAGGGAATGATACTATAACCTATTGGATTACAGATACTACTATAGCCTACTGTGACTCCATGATCTTCGAGCTCACCTACCTTGATACTGACACGCTGCATCAGTTGGTGTGGAAAACTGACACCGTGGAGCTTCCGTCCAAGCTGACGCGCGCCAAGCAGCTGAAAGACCTTCAGGAAGAGATCGACAAGTGGGAGAAGGAATACAAGAAGAAACAGAAACGAAACAAGAACCTGCCGCCCGAGGAGAATCCCTTCCTCGTCACCCACCTCACGGCAGAATGTAAGCCTTCGGGAGCCGTAGACCCCGACCAGTACCCGATCATCACCTTCTCAGAACCTATAGACAGCATTGACTCCTTGGCCGTTCGATTCCAGGTGAAGGTCGATACGACGTGGGAGGACTCGCCATTCGAGTTCGAACGCGTGGAAGGCTCACCCAGGCAATATCAACTCTTTGCAGAATGGAACTACGGCCAGTCCTACCAGCTCACCTTCGACAGCGCAGCCGTTCAGGGTGCCCTCGGACACTCCAACGAGATGCTGAAGATGGACTTCCGAGTGCGCAAGGAGGAAGAGTATGGTGCTCTTTATATCCAGATGAACCCTGCCGATTCAGGCATCGTAGTCCAGCTGCTCACGGCGGGCGACAAACCCCTCCGTGCGGCCACCACCAACGCACAGGGCTTGGCAGAATTCTTCTTCCTCCGTCCTATGGATTACTATTTGCGCTGTTTTGTTGACAGCGACGGCAACGGCGAGTGGACCACAGGAGAATATGACCTGGGTCGAGCACCAGAGCCCGTTTACTATTATAATAAGCCTATTCCCTTGAAAGCCAAGTGGGAAGTCAATCAGGACTGGAACCTCAACAGCGTGCCTGCTATGAAGCAGAAGCCCGCCAAACTCATCAAGCAGAAACCAGACAAGGAAAAGAAAATACGCGAACGCAACAAGGAACGTGAGGCCCAATTGGGCAAAAATAGGAAGAAATCATGATGAAGTCCTACGTACAAGCTCCTTCACGTCTGCGAATCGGATTGTTCCTTCTCTGGAGTGCCTTACCATTCTTTTGCTCAGCTCCTTGCGAGGCCCAGTGCTCCATGGAGAATACGGCCTTCGTGGCAGGAGAGGACCTCGAGTACCAACTCTACTTTAACTGGAAATTCATCTGGATCAAGGCTGGCACAGCCAACCTCAATATCAGCCAGACCAAATACGGCGGCGAACAGGCCTTTCGATGCCACCTCATCACACGAGGCAGCAAGCGCACCGACAAGTTCTTTATGATGCGCGACACCCTCCTCAGCTTCGTCCGGCCGGACCTTGTGCCCCTCTACTACCGCAAGGGCGCCCGCGAGGGCAAGCGCTATAATGTCGATGAGGTATGGTACAATTATTCCGGCGGCCGCACCAACCTCAAACAGCGCTTCCTCAACTACCGCGGCCACGTTAGCGACACTACCTATTACACTCTGGAATGCGTCTACGATATGGTGTCCATGCTGTTGCGGGCACGTTCGTTTGACCCCACCCAGTTCACCGATGGTCAGAAACTCCAGTTCTATATGGCCGACGGCAGCCATGTAAAGCTCGAAACACTCATCTACCGCGGCAAGAAGAACTTCAAGATGGAACAGACAGGCATCGTATATCGATGCCTTGTATTCTCCTTCGTCGAGTACAACGATAAGAAGGAGAGGGAGGTCGTCACCTTCTACATCACCGACGACGACAATCATACCCCCGTACGTCTCGACCTCTTTCTGCGATTTGGAACTGCAAAGGCATTTCTTACGAAGGCGGAAAACTTAAGAAATCCGCAGGCATCCATTATCTCAACGCCCACAAAACGTTAAAGCCTCTTAAAATTCTTGCTGTATTTTGACCCGCAAGAAAAAAAATGCTAAAACTGCGCATAGACTGTACAACAAAATCCACAATCAGTAAAGATTGTGAGCTTTTAAGACTATTTTTGCAAACAGAACCTGGTTATATTCAACCAAAACATCCCATAAATTCAACTAAATTCACCAACAATGAGGGAAATTAAACAACTAACACGTTCGGAGTTCCAGGTCATGAGCATCCTATGGAATCTTCCGGAGCAGAGTGCTTTCACGGGGGAAATCCTCGAGAAGTACGAGAACCCAAAGCCCGCTTACACCACGTTGGCTACATTCCTAAAAATACTGACCAACAAAGGATTTGTCAGGTGTCGCAAGAAACAAAGTAAACTTCACTTCAAGGCTGCCATCTCCGAAATGGAGTATGCCAAGATTTATTTCGCTCCAGCCAAGGACGTCTTCTTCAAGGGCTCTTTCATCGAAATGATGCGATTCATCCTCCAGAACGAGCAACCTGCTCAGAAGGAAATCGATGAATTAAGGACGCTGCTTGATGAAATCCAGAAGAAGTAGTAGCTATTCTACAACGTAAGGCCAACGTAGAGTCAACATATGGTTATCGTAAGGCCAACGTAGAGTCAACATATGGTTATCGTAAGGCCAATGTAAGGTCAACGTAGGGTTATGGTCAGGATAGCCTATGGTCATCGTAAGGTTAACGTAAAGAAAGCATAAAGACAGTGAGAGGACAGTCCATTGGACTGCCCTCTCACTTTTTTTCTGCGTCGGAAAGAGGCGACTCGAACGCCCGACCCCTACGTCCCGAACGTAGTGCGCTACCAACTGCGCTACTTTCCGAAGCTCGCACGGAAAAAACGCCGAGAAACAGCGTTCACTTCCTGTTTGCGGGTGCAAAGGTACAACGTTTTTGGCAAATAGCGAAAGAAAATGCACTTTTTTTCATTCCAAACAAAGTTTTTTTAGCAAATTCTTGCAAGATTCAAGAAAAACACCTACCTTTGCACCCGCAAAACGAAAGGAACGCCATTGAGGATTCCCAAAAGGCAAATTTCACCTTTTCGTGCGCGACCTGGTGTCATAGCTCAGTTGGTAGAGCAAAGGACTGAAAATCCTTGTGTCCCCGGTTCGATTCCTGGTGACACCACAAGCCCTAATTGATTAATTAGGGCTTTTTCTTTGCCCAATTATAGGATTTTGAGATTGCATAGATACTACGGCCTAATGAGAAAGCCGCTCTCTCTATCATCACGATGAGGTCGGCTGATAGCTATACAGTTCATTCAGATTCAGATTCCGTTGGCGTGGGGGAGGAGGCAGTCGTGTATTTTCGTTTGGGATTCTTGGGAAACCAGCCTCTCTCTACACGTTTCTTCTGTTGAAAGAGCTCGCCAATTCCCCAAAGGGCTGAGGCTCCGAAAACGCCCACAACGGCCGAAATCAGCGTGTTCTCGATGAACAGCGCACCCACGACGGATGCCAGTCCGATTATCAGGTACACAATCCAGGGACGCGTGCCCCAGTAGTACTCCGTCTTGATAACAATGGGGTGCCAGAAGCCGATAATCAGAAACGTACAGATGGCTATGATCATGCCTGTGAAATACATAGTGCTTGTCGATTATGAGTTTTGCGGTGCAAAGGTACGAAAAAAAAAACAGCCTGCCTCTGTTCCTTCCAAAAAATACATTCCGCCAGTTGCAATCCAACATTTTTTTTCAGAATCGGCTCCCTGTAGATCACATTCAAGATTTGGGAAAGCCGGGTTCAACTCTTGCGCAGTCCATCCTTTCGCTTGGCTAATATATGCTTGAAGCTATATGTGAATATTGTCTGGTTTTCAGTATTCTATAATAATTCAGAAAGAGATGTAGAGAAAAAAGTTGGGCAATACTCAACTAACTGGTGGAAAATATTTAGACAGGATGAGATTACCAGGCGTTAAGCGCCTTCCAGCCGAACAGAAATGTGTTACACTAAAAGAATAAATTATATTATAAATATAAGTTATTCTTTTAGAAATGTAAATCCCACCCCCTTCAGAGTTGCTGTAGGGGGTGGGAGTATTTTAGATGTTGAAGGGAGAAGACGGATTAGTAGGTGACCACGGGCTCGAGTGCTTTGGCCTGTTCTACCATAGCGATGATTTCCTTGAGAGCGGGTACTCGGCGCACGAGTTTCTTCTCGGCGTTGGTTTCTTCGAGCTTGGGCTGCAGGTTCTCGGGGACGCGGTGGCGAAGCTCCTTTACGGTGTCCACACCTGCTGCTTCGAGGAGTTCTGCAAACTGGGGACCTACTCCCTTGATGCGGAAAAGGTCGGCATGGTTCGTCCAGCGCAGGATGAGCTTATCGCTGATACCGGTGTCGGCAGCCAGCTGTGCACGTCCCTTCGGGGTAGCGCATTTTTCGAGGAGGTCCTCAACTTTGATGATACCGACGGCAGTCAGTTTTTCGGCGTAAACATCGCCCACGCCTTCAATGTCGATGATTTTGTAAGCCATAGTTTTTTTGATTAAAAAGTTTGGTAAAAGGGGTTAGTTCATTTTTTAGACGGGACAAAAGTAGCGTTTTTCGTGGAAAGGACAAACAGAAACGGAATTTTTTTCTGCTTTTCGGAGGCAAAATGCGTTGTTTTTAGGGAAAAAGGTGCTTTTTTGTGCCAAAATTTGTAAATTTCACACTTATTTTGCACGCCGTATTCAGAAAAGACTTATCTTTGTACCGCATAAGACTTAAAAACGACTAACATAAGTTAGAATTATGAAACGATTCTCATCCTTTGTGCTGCTGGCGCTTACCGCAGTGTTCGTCTCAGCACAGTCAGGCCGCCCCGCGTCGCAGGCAGGCTATCCTATTTCGCAGGTTCCTTTCACGAGTGTGAAGGTGACGGACTCCTTCTGGGGCCAGCGTCTGCAGGCCAGTCGCAATGTCACTATCCCCCTTGCCTTCTCAAAATGCGAGGAGACGGGCCGCTACACGAACTTTTCGAACGCTGCTGTCCATTTGAAAGATCCCTCCAAGGTCTTCAGGGTCAGTGGCTACAGCTTCGATGACACTGACCCCTACAAGACCATTGAGGGGGCATCGTACCTGCTGCAGACTTATCCCGACAAGCGCCTGCAGGCGTATATGGACTCGGTCATCGATGTCATCGCCTCGGCACAGGAGCCCGATGGATACCTCTATACTTCGCGTACGCAAAATCCGCAGCACCCGCATGAATGGGCCGGCGACCGACGCTGGGTCAAGGAGGAGGATCTGAGCCACGAGCTGTATAACCTGGGTCATATGGTGGAGGGCGCCATTGCTCACTATCAGGCTACGGGCAGCCGCAAGTTCCTTGATATTGCTATCAGATATGCCGACTGCGTCTGTCGCGAGGTGGGTCCGAATCCGGGTCAGGCATGTGTGGTGCCCGGACATCAGATTGCGGAGATGGCGCTGGCCAAGCTCTATCTGGTCACTGGCGACAAGAAATACCTTGACGAGGCGAAGTTCCTGCTGGATTATCGCGGCAAGACAACCATCGTCCACGACTACTCGCAGGCACACAAGCCGGTAGTGGATCAGGACGAGGCCGTGGGCCATGCAGTCCGTGCCGCATATATGTATGCCGGAATGGCCGATGTGGCAGCTCTGACGGGCGATGAAGCCTACATTCAAGCGATTGACCGCATCTGGGAGAACATTGTTGGCAAGAAGTTGTATATTACCGGTGGCATCGGTGCCACAAGCAGTGGCGAAGCCTTCGGACGCAACTATCAGCTGCCGAATATGAGTGCCTACTGCGAGACGTGTGCCGCTATTGGGAATGTCTATGTGAATCACCGTCTTTTTTTGCTCCACGGCGAGTCGAAGTACTACGATGTGCTGGAGCGTACACTGTATAATGGCCTTATAAGCGGCGTGAGCCTCGATGGTGGCAGCTTCTTCTATCCGAACCCTCTGGCCTCTATGGGTCAGCACCAGCGTCAGGCCTGGTTCGGCTGTGCCTGCTGTCCCAGCAACATTTGCCGCTTCATCCCCTCGTTGCCAGGCTACGTTTATGCCGTGAAGGAGCGGAACGTGTACGTGAACCTGTTCCTGTCGAACAGCGCAGAACTGAAGGTTGAAGGCAAGACCGTGAGTCTGAGCCAGCAGACACAGTACCCCTGGCAAGGCGATATCATGGTGGCTGTGGATAAGAATGCAGCCGGCGAGTTCGCCCTGAAGGTGCGCATTCCCGGTTGGCTGCAAGGTAAGGTCGTGCCCTCAGATCTCTATCAATATTCTGATGGCAAGCGCCTGAAATACAGCGTCAGTGTCAATGGCGAACCTGCCGGCGAACTGACAGCTGACGGCTACTACACCATTCTGCGCAAGTGGAAGAAGGGCGACCGTGTGGCGTTACACTTCGATATGGAAGCCCGCGTGGTGCGAGCCAATCCGCTTGTGGAAGCTGACCGCGGAATGGTGGCTGTAGAGCGTGGACCGCTCGTGTACTGTGCTGAGCACCCCGACAATGACTTTGATGTCGCAGGAGCTCTTGTCAATCAGGACCCCACCTTTGCACTGGGCGACAAGACAATTGCCAATACCCCTGTGAAGACGCTGCAGACGTCAGCCCAGACGCTGAACTTTGACAAGGAGGGTCGACTGGTGGCTACGGACGTGCAGCTGACGCTGATTCCCTATTATGCATGGTGTCATCGCGGCAGCGGTAAGATGCAGGTGTGGCTGGCTCAGGACTTGAACGCCACCACTCCTACCAAGCCTGCTACGCTTGCCTCAGAGAGCAAGGTCGAGTCATCGAGTCGCATTCCGGCTCTCTCCAGCCTGAACGACCGGCTGGTGCCGCGCGATGCCAATGACCGCAGCGTGCCTTACACCCATTGGTGGCCCAAGCAGGGAACGACGGAGTGGCTGACCTACACCTTCCCGCAGACTGCTACCGTCCAGACGAGTACCGTCTATTGGTATGACGATCAACCCTGGCAGGGCTGCAAGGTGCCCGACAGCTGGAAACTCTATTACAAGGACGCCAACGGACAATGGCAAGAAGTGCAGCACCCCGACAACTATCCCGTGCTGAAGGGGGTGCCCTGCACGGTAAACTTCGATCCTGTGGAGACCACTGCCGTGAAGTTGGAAGTGCAGCTGAATGCCGAGAAGTCGGCAGGAATCTTTGAGTGGTCCGTAAAATAAACCTACTAAATGGAAATAAAATAAAGTTTACGCGCGTATGAAACGTATATTGTTAACCACATTGTTGGCCTTGACGATAGGGCAGGGGATGGTCGCCCGTTCCCTGGTTATCACGCTGTCCAACGGGCAGCGCCTGGCCTTCGGACTCGATGAGCAGAATGTGGTGATGACGGAAGATGGCAACCAGCTGTATTTCAACGGCTACAGCATCAATCGCATCCGCATCACGGAGTTCCGCATCTTCGAACAGGCTCCCGCTGATGCCATACCCGTGGGAGTGAAAGACCTTGCTACGGGCAAGACCACGGAGTCCAGTACCATTGTGGACCTCAGCGGCCGCCCCGTGCAGCACCTGAAGCCTGGTATTTATGTTATTAACCGTAAAAAAGTTGTCATCCGATGAACAGAAAGATTTTTGCACTCTCGCTGCTGCTGGGCTGTGGGCTCAGCGCTGGCGCTCAAGATTACTTCTGGACACCCTCGGGTGACCGCTACAAGGCTGCCGAAAGTATCCGTCTTGATGGTGCCGACAGCGTGGTGTTCCGTAACAACCGCCTGCAGGTTTACAGAGACGGTACTCCTGAGAACTGGATGTACAGCCGTGTGCTGGGCTTGACCACCTCTGCCGACTCCAGCGCCGCTTTCTATATCGGCGAGCCGGAGCGTGCCCTATGGAAGCCCACTACAAGCGACAACAATTATAACAACAATTACTCGAATCCTGAGTCGAGGTGGAGTTTCAAGAACTCCCGAGAGTCGAAGCACTTCATTGTCTTCTGGGACAAGCAGTTCGGCGACAATCCCCTCTCCACCGGCGTGCCGTCTAACCTTCGCGTGGACGTGACCGACCTGTTGAAGAAGGCCGAGCAGTTCTTCGAGACGAATGTAGATAAACTGAAGATGGCCACCGTGGGCGAAGGACAGTCCCAACTGGACACTTATAAAATGAGCATCTACCTCCTCTACCAGACCGAATGGTTGGCTACAGGTTCCGGCTATGACGATGTTATAGGTGCCTTGTGGGTGAATCCTTCGACCTGCAAGCCCGTAGGTCATACTATCGCCCATGAGATTGGTCATAGCTTCCAGTATCAGGTAGCTTGTGACTGGCGCAAGAACGGCGAACGCAACTACAAGAATCGCGGCTGGCGCTATGGTTTCGGAGCCAATGGCTCTGGCGGCAACGGTTTTTGGGAACAATGTGCGCAATGGCAAGGTTTTCAGGATTATCCTTCCGAGACCTTCGGCTACCATGTTGATGTCTGGAAGGCAAACTACCACCGTCATGTTCACCACGAATGGATGCGCTATGCCAGCTACTGGTGGCAGTATCATTTGGTTGAGAAACATGGCTACGATGCCTACGGACGACTCTGGCGCGAGAGCAGGTATCCTGAAGATCCGATGGAGGCCTACACCCGCCTGTTCTGTGGCGGCGACTGGGAGGTGTTCTGGGACGACTACTTTGAATATGCCACCAAACTGGCCAATTACCAGTTCGAGGACATACACAAGTACCTGAATACCAACTACAGCGCCCGCAACTACAAGACGGCGATGTATCTCGGTGACGACAACTACTATCAGGTGGCCTATCGCAGCTGTCCCGAGACAACAGGTGTGAATTTCATTCAGGTGAATAGTTTCAAGGCCGGCGAGCAAGTCAGCGTTGATTTCAAGGGACTGGATCCTGGTAGCCCGCTGCACACCAATGACCCTGGCCACGCCTTCCTCGAAGATGGCGGTGGCAAGTATGATGTGCAGACGACCTACAATGCTGCCGGCAAGGCAGAAGACCGCGGCTGGCACTATGCCTTTGTGGCTATTGTCAACGATGGTACCACGAATGCCAATACGGTGGTCTCTGAGGTGCAGAAAAACGATGAGGGAACCATCACCTTCACCGTACCCACAGGAACAATCCGACTGTCTCTCTGTGTGGTGGGAACGCCTAAGACCTACAACCGTCACGCTTGGGACGAGAAGGATGCTAATGATGTGCAGTGGCCCTATAAGGTGAAGTTCACGGGCTGCAAGCCGACAGGCATTAATTAAGGTTGAAAGGTTGAAAAGTTGAAATATTGAAACATTGAAAATTGAAAAATTGAAAATGAATTATTAACATAACCACTTAATTTATTAACGCTTATGAAAAAGTTCTTTACTCGAATTTTGGCCGTGGTCTGCTGTTTGGCAGCCAGTATTTCGGTCAACGCACAGTTTAGTAAGGTGTTTGAGTCCTACCCCAAGGGCTACACTCCTACCTTGAACACAAGTTTTGAGCTCACAGCCATTGCCGAAACCCTTGGCACGGACACGCTCACATTGAACGCAGCCCTCACAGAATGGTTTGGCGGAGGTGGCTCAGAGAACCTCATCTTCCTGGAGGACGCTGAAGGCACACGCTCCGACAACTACACCCAGGGTGGTCGTGGCGGTTTCTGGATGACAGCCCAAGGCACTCCCACAGGATGGACAGGTGATGTGGGCGAAGACGTATGGTACAATACCTTCAGCATCAGCCCAGTGGACAATGCTCTCTACATTTCCATCGGTCAGCACCCCGATGCCCTCACTGGCGGTGAGGAGCTGCATGCCAAGTTCGTGCTGATCTTCAATGAGAAGGAAGCTACTTTCGATATCACACTGAAAGTGCTGAAGCTCGATTTGCCCGAAGCTACCAACCTGCGCAGCAAACTGAATATCGTGGAACGCAGAAGTGCTGTCGTGGAGCAGTGGGCACGCTCCAACACGAAGGGTGACACTGACACGTTGGATTTCAAAGGCATTGCTGCCGCCTTAGGCACCACACCCGCTCTCTTCAGCGAGGCTATTGGTAAGATGACCTATACCACCAAGGCTAACGAGGATGATAGCTCGGAAGCCTATGGCTTTATGACCGACACTCTGACCAATGTCACCACTTCCAGCAATGCTCCCGGTTGGTGGTTCGCAAACCCCTTCGATGGCTACGATGAGTTCGTTTCTGTCCCCAGTACCCAAGGTAAGTTCTATGCTGAGGCTTTTGCCCTCAATGCCGAGAGCGAGCAGCTGACCTATAATATTGGTCAGATGGGTGGTGAGTTACCCATTATTCTTGATGGTCAGGATCCCATTGACCAGGCCATGTGTAAGGTGTACTTCATCTATGGCGACAAGGCTGTAGAACTGAGTATCACATTGAAGATTGTGGAGCGCGATATGGTACCCTTCTCAGAGATGACAGAAGTGGGTCGCGAGACCGTGAAACTCAGCCAGTATCCCACCACAGATTACTCTTCTGTTAGTTTTTCTCTTGATCTCGACGCTATATCATCATTGTTGGAATGTGATGTCGCAGACATCTCCCTATGGGCAGCTGTTGAAGGTGACGATATTAGTGATGCAGAAACTGCAACTAAGGGCGGATTTTGGTTTAATAAGGATGGCTATTCTGCTGGTCATGGAAATAATAGTGGAATCTATGTCGAGCCAGATGTTGCAGGCGATTATTCGAAATTCAACGTTGGTCAATATCCCAGCGCTTTTGAAGGAGGAGACACTGCAGTTGCAACTATTTACCTCGTGAGTGGGGATAAATATTACATGGTAGACATTAAAATGGAAATCAAAACCAAGGAAGGACCATCTGCTGAATTTGAAAGTTTAGCCAATCGTGCTGTAAAGATTCAAATAGTCCCAGCTAATGACTATCCTGTAGAAATGAAATATTACATTGACCCCAGTGATTATGAACTTATAGAGACGACAACTCCCGCCCTTTACGGACAAAAGAATCCTGGAGATGGTTCAGAATGGACTGGCGGCTATACTGATTCTTATACATGTACACCTTATCCTGGTTTCTGGATGAGTAAAGAAGGTTACCCGAGAGGATGGAATACTTCTGCTGATGATTATTCTCCTTGGGGGGTTACATATGCTGACAATCAATTTACTTTCTATCAGATTCCAAGCCACAATCAGGTTGGGGATACATATAATGCTACACTATACCTCGTGAACGAAGAAACAGGGAAAATGATTAGTTATTTGTTCGATATCAAGTTCGTCAGCAACATCATCCCACAGGCCGAAGTCGTTGGAACACAGACCCTGTGGCTGCCTGTTAAGGCTGGTTTACACACCTACACCACCGTGGATTTCTCTGACGTTGTGGAGAAACTCGAACTGGAAGAAGCAAGGCAGTTAGAAGCTATCAACAGCCTATGCGTACTCATGGAAGACGGCACGATGAGTGAGCCTATGGCGACCAGTTCTGAAGCTCCCATTACTGATAAAGGTTGCCTTGATATGACAGAGAAGATCACAGAAGCCCATGTGAATATCATCTTCAATGTCACAGAGACCAACCAGATGGCCTTCGACGTCGAAGAGTGGCTGAACCAGTGGGACAATGACACCCGAATCGTCACCAAGATTGGCTTCCAGAAGGAAAACAAGATCTATATTTTCAACATCACCTTCGTTTCTGAAGAAGTGTACACCCGTATTGCTGAAGCCAAGGCCAATGCTTCGAAGGCAGTAATCTTCGACCTCAGTGGTCGTCGCGTGGAGAAGACTGGTCGTGGTGTGTACATCATGAATGGCAAGAAAATGGTGAAATAAGCCCCCTCTGACGACATTATTCCTATAAGGAAGGTCGCCTGAAAGTTCAAAAAATGCTAAAAGAGACGCATCCTCATAGCTGAGGGTGCGTTTCTTTTGTTTTTTATGCGCGCGTATAGAAAAAATGTCGTATCTTTGCCCCCGAATGAGCAAAAAATAACTGATAAATATTACAAACAAGATGAAAAAAACACTCTTCTTACTGGTGGCACTCGTTGTGGCACTCACGGCCCACGCCGAAACCATTACTCGCGAACAAGCGCAGGAACGCGCTAAAGAATACCTCAGCAGCCTTCCTGGTGCTCGGCAGAACCTGCGACTTATCCCTATTCGGAACCGCGCCAAGCTGGCACCCAGCCGCACTGCCTCGGCTGCTCAGTCTGAGCAGGATCTCTATTACGTATTCAATCGTGGAGAGAACGAAGGCTTCGTAATAGCATCGGCCGATGATAGCACCTATCCTGTGCTGGGCTATACCTCGGAGGGGGACTTCGACTATGCCCAGCTGCCTCCCAATATGAAGTGGTGGTTGGGATGGATAACCTCGCAGCTCGAAGACCTGGCAGCCAATCCCGTACCGGCAGCAAAGCGAGCCCCCATGTTTGCTCCCAAGCACGCTGCCATTGCTACCATGGTCACCTCCCGATGGAATCAGGGCGCACCCTACAATGACGAGTGCCCGAAAAAAAACGGAGAGCGTTGTGTCACCGGTTGTGTGGCTACGGCGATGGCTCAGCTTCTCTACTTCCAGCGTGCCAAGTCCGTGACCGAGACTCAGAAAGCTATGCCTGCCTATGAGACCAATGGCATTCAGGTTCCTGGTGTACCTGCCGGTTCGGTCATCGATTGGGATAACATGATAGACAATTACAGCAGCGGTGGAACAGCCAAGCAGAAGAAAGCTGTGGCTGAGCTGATGCGTTACTGCGGTGTGAGTGTCGAGATGATGTATGGCCTTGGCTCCGAGGGCGGCTCGGCTGCTTATTCCTCAAAAGTTGCCGATGCTTTGAAGAACTACTTCGGCTATGGCAGCAATGTCAAGTATATCTCCACGGATAACCCAGGCAGCGATTCATGGGATAATACCCTCTACAATGAGCTGGAGCAGGGACGCCCCTTCTACCTGTCAGGAAGTAATAACGACGGCGGTCATGCATTTGTCTGCGACGGCTATGACGGCAACCAGTGCTTCCATATCAACTGGGGCTGGGGTGGCAACAGCGACGGCAACTATATGTTGTCGAAGCTCAATCCAGGTTCCCAAGGTATCGGTGGCAGCAGCGGTGGCTACAGCGGATATCCTGAAGCCGTCATCGGTATCGAACCGGAGAATTTTACTACCAAGGCGATACCTATTTCCAATGCTACTCTGAAGAATATATGTGTCACTAACTTCGATAAGAACGGTGACGGAGTATTCACCTTTGGCGAGGCTGCTGAGGTCACAGACCTTGGTGATGTCTTCCAGGGACAGACTTTCAACAGCTTTCCTGAGCTCTACAACTTTACAGGACTGAAGACCCTCAACGAAGGGGCTTTTGAAGGTTGCACCAGACTTGCTACCATCAAACTGCCTAAACATCTGAAGGTCATTGGTGCCCGCGCCTTTAAAGGGTGTACAGCGTTGAAGCCATTCGCACTACCAGAGGAAATCACTACTATTGGTGACGAAGCCTTCGACGGCTGCAAACTATTTACTGCCGATCTGCCGAAAACGCTGACAGCTATCGGAGACCGTGCCTTCCAGAGCTGTCTGGCACTCAAAGCTGCGGATCTCCCCATTGGAATAAAGAGTATCGGAGCTGGTGCCTTTGCAGGTTGCTCTAAACTCACAGAAGTCACCCTTCGCAGTGTCAAGCCTCAGGAGATCACCCTCGGCGCAGGCGTTTTTTCAGAGGTGGACCTCTCGGCTGCTAAGCTCAATGTCATCCAGGGCCTGAAGGCCGGCCTCAGCACCGCCGACCAGTGGAAGGACTTCGGCATCATCTATGAGGTTCGCGACCTCTCTCGTGGTCAGTTTGCCACCCTCGCTACAGGGAAACAGTATTTCCTCTATAATGTAGGCACAGGCCGCTATCTCTCTAAGGGTGAAGCTTGGGGCACTCAGGCTATTGTTGCGGATACTGACAACCCCATGCGTTTCGAGTTCAAGAAGACCGCAGCCATGCCCGAAGGTGTCTATTACCTCTATAGCGAAGACACTGGGAACGATGGTCACATACTCTTCCGTACTTTTACTGACGATAATGTAGGCAAGGGCGTGAAGGCTTGTTTTGTCGACGGACCCACCAGCAAGAACAGCACCAAGGAATCCTGGTGGAAAATTGCTCTTGTCGAGGGCGAAGATAATATCTATACCCTGCAGATTCCGTCTAATGTCCAAGGATATGTGGCCACGCAGTATTTCGGCTATCGGACGGATCATGCTTCTGACGCTGCCTCACCCACTTTTGGTGCCTACAGTGATATCGTCTATACCGACAGCCCTGCCGGTTGTCAGTGGATGCTTGTAGAGTACGACGCAGAGGCCTTAGCCATCTTCCGCGCTTCCAACCAGCTTGGCAATCTTCTGACCATTGCCACTGGCAAGCGCCTCGATGTCTCTTCCCAGCAGGCCGTCTACGATAACTTAGACTCCTCACTCGAGGAGATAGAGCGCAGCCAGCGACAGTTGCGCAGGCGCATGGGATTCATCACCTTCTCCTCAGAGGTCGTGCGTGATATCATTATGGCTCAGGGCTTTGATACTGACTCCAATGGAGAACTCTCCACCTCAGAGGCAGAACAGATTGAGAGCCTTGGCACGATCTTCTACGCCAATACCGCTCTTACGTCTATGGCTGACATGCAGTACTTCACGGGATTGCAGGACATCTCTGGCAACAGCTTCAAAAATTGTACCAACCTCACTGATATTATCATTCCCAATGGCCTCTTCAGAATATATTACTATGCTTTCCAGAACTGCACCAGCCTCACTTCCATCGAGATTCCTGCCACGTGTGAATACCTTGGCTACCAAGCATTCTCCGGCTGCTCGTTGCTCGCGGAGGTGAAGGTTCACGCTGCAGATCCCTCTCTTATTGAACTCGATGAGGGTGTCTTCGATGGAGTGAATCTCTCCAAGGCTACACTTTATGTGCCTCATGGAAGTGTAGATGCCTACAAGGCAGCACCCGTATGGCAGGACTTTGGTAACATTGTCGAGCACCGAACCCGTCAGCAGGCTGCCTTCTCGGAATTGGCCACCAACTCTGACATCTATGTCTATAACCTCGGCCAGCGTATGTACATTACTGCTGGTGAGGCTTACAGCACCCAGGCCGTTGTCGATCGCAAGGGGTTCATCTATCAGCTCCGCCGTTCTTCCAATATGCCCGAAGACACCTATTATCTCTACGCTACGTTCTCTAATTCCAAGAATATCCTCTTCCGCACAGATACAGACACCAAGGTTGGACAAGGAGTGAAGGCTTGTTTCATAGATGGTTCTGTCAGTAGCAAAGCTTATTGGCATGTAGCACCTGTCGAGGGACTGGAAAATGTCTATACCTTCCAGGTCCCAGATAATCAAAAGGACTATGTAGAAGGAGAGTACCTCGGCATTCAGTTAGACCACCAAAGTGATTTCACCACATGGGGCTATACCTATGGACTTTATTATGATGTTGTATATGATGGCAACGAGGAGAACTGCCAGTGGGCATTCCTTAGCAAAGCTGAAATCGACAGTCTCAATGCTTTCTATGACCTCACTCAGGAGCTGAAGCGGCTTATTGTGAAGGCCAACGACCGCAATATCGATACTACTGCCGAACAAAACGTGTATGACAACTACGATTCTACTGAAGGTGAGATTCGTGATGCTATCTCTTCCATCCAGGCCAAACTCCACTACATCGCTTTCTCCGACCCAAAGGCTAAGGCCCTCTGCACCAACAACTGGGACGATGATGAAGATGGCGAACTCACCTATGAGGAGGCAGCTGGCGTAGCTGAAATCGGTACCGTTTTCCGCGCTGCAACAGGTCTCACGACCCTTGATGAGCTCCGTTACTTTACGGGCCTCACAAGTATTCCTGATGAAGCCTTCCGCAACTCTTCGACACTCTACAGCATCTATCTCCCGGAGAACGTTAAGTCCATTGGCAAAAATGCATTCACAGGCTGTTCGGCCCTCAAGTATATTGCAGCCCTGAATAATCAGCAGGCTCTTGATCCTACAGATGCCGGACTCACCCTCCGCAACATCACCCTCTTTGCTCCAGCTTCACTTGTGGAGGCATATCAGGGTAATGAGGCTTGGGAACGTTCTATTATCAAGGAATATACTGGTACGCCTGTGGTCACGGCAGATTCCGTAGCCCGACAGTATGGTCGCTCAAATCCCAAGTTCACTTATGATGTAGTCGGAGCTCCTGTCAATGGTGAACCAGAATTTGTGGTGGAGGCAGAGAGTAACACTCCAGTGGGTGAATATCCCATCGTTGTGAAAGCGGGTGGCATCACCACTCAGGGTGTTGAGTATAAGAACGGCATTCTGACTATTGAGCCAGCCCTGCTCACGATAAGTGCCAAATCATATTCCCGCAATGTTGGTGAAGCGAATCCTGAGTTTGAGGTCAACTATCCCACTTTCCGCAATCGCGAGAAAGCAGAGGAAGTGCTCTTGCATGAAGCCGTCTGTGAGTGTGATGCTACGCCCGACAGTCCTGCAGGAGAATACGAGATTCGCGTCAGTGGCGCCGAAGCCCAGAATTATGTCTTCGAATACGTCAGCGGCACACTCACCGTCATTGACCCTGTGGGCGTTCGCGACATAAAGGGACAATCTTCCCGCGATAATTGGTATGACCTCAGCGGTCGTCCTGTGCGTAACACATCTCGCGGTATCTACATCAACAATGGCAAGAAAATCAAGGTGAAATAAACCATTATCCTGAAAACCGTAATATTTTGCAAAGAGAACCACTTAAATTTAATTGAATAACAGCTATGAAAAGAATTACTATTGTCTTCATGACTCTTGCCCTTGTTGTGAGTACCTTTGCTAATCCGATCTCGCGCGAACAGGCTCAGCAGCGCGTTCAGGCTTTCTTGCAGAATAAGCGAGGAGCCAAGCGGCTGACGCCTGTCACTCGCGGTGCGCGGCTTGCGCCCCGTCATACGCAACCGGCTATGGGGCGCAATCTCTATTATGCCTTCGACCGTGGTACTGATGAAGGCTTCGTCATCGCTTCTGCAGATGACCAGACCCCTGCCGTATTAGGCTATTGCGATACAGGTCATTTCGACTACAACGAGATTCCTGATAATATGCGCGAGTGGCTGGACAACTATGCTCAGCAGATTGCAGAAATCCAGATGGCTGGCCTCACGGCTGCCGAGTTGCCCGTGGCAGAGCTTCAGACCCACGACCCTATCGACCAGTTGATGGACAGTCAGTGGAATCAGGGCAGTCCTTATAACCTGTTGTGCCCGAGCTATTTCAATATAGGGAAAAGTGTTACGGGTTGTGTGGCAACCGCGATGGCTCAGATACTCTATTACCACCGCGACAATTTGCCCCACGAGACATTGGCGGCAATTCCCGCCTACACCGCTCATAAGGAACACTCCAGCTACGGCCATCTGGAATTGGATGGCGTGGAAGCTGGAGCACCTCTGGATTGGGACAATATGTGTCCAACATATAATGGTAGCGACAATCGCACGAACGTCCAGAAAATGGCTGTTGCCCAACTGATGCTCTATTGTGGTGTAGGAGTAGAGATGGACTATTCAAATACCGGTTCGGGAGCTTACTCTGATGATGTGCCTGATGCGCTGAGTAAATATTTCGGCATACCCAGCAGTTGCCGACACATTTCGCGCAACGATGTAAGTGAGGAACAGTTCGACAAGACTGTCTATGCTGATTTGGCTAAGGGTGATCCCGTGTACCTCAGTGGCAGCAACGGCTCTGGCGGTCACGCCTTTGTCGCCGATGGTTATGATGGTGATCTTTGTTACCATATTAACTGGGGTTGGGGTGGCAGCAGCGATGGCTTTTATATGTTGGCCAAGTTGAATCCCGGCTCACAAGGAATTGGAGGCAGCGACGGCGGCTACAGCGGTGGTCAGGCTGCCGTGGTAGGTATCCATGTGGATAACTGGATGGAGAAGACTATCTCTTTTTCTGATTCCCGAGTGCGTACTGCCGCTGTAGCCAAGTGGGACACCAATGGTGATAACAAACTCAGCTATGCCGAGGCTGCTGCAGTTACAGACCTGAGCGATACTTTTAAAGGCACGAACATCAAGACCTTCAATGAACTTTATTATTTCACAGGTATCTCTTCTGTTCCTGCCGAAGCTTTTGCCGGCTGCACATCGCTAACGACAGTTCGTTTGCCGAAACAGGTGACAGCGCTGGGCGCTCGCGCCTTCCAAGGCTGTACCGCTCTGAAGACCATTACTATCTTCGATGCATTGAGGAGTATGGGCGATGAGGCTTTCGATGGCTGTGCGAAACTCTCCGAGAGTCCGTTGCCCAAGGGGCTCACCACTGTGGGCGCACGGGCTTTACGCGGTTGTACGGCTCTGACGACACTGGAACTGTCGAGCCTGGTGACCAGTATCGGTGACGAAGCCTTTGCAGGTTGCACGGCGCTGACAGCTGTCAGCTTCCCCACAGTCCGTCCGCTTTCTGTCAGTTTTGGCAAGAACCTCTTTGAAGGCGTGGACCTCTCGCAGGTGGTGCTGACTGTGGCTCAAGGTGCCGAAGCTTTTTTCTCAGCCACAGCGCCTTGGAACACGTTTGCTGGAATGAACCAACAGCGCGACATTGCCCGTGGCACCTTTATCCCTCTCACCACAGATAAGAACGTGTATCTTTATAATGTAGGCACAGGACTCTACCTTACGCGTGGCGAGGCCTACGAGACACAGGGGGTCGGTGGTACCAAGCCGATGCGTTTCCGCCTCGGACAGACTTCATCCATGGGTGAGGATGTCTATTATCTCTATAGCGAAGATACCGGCACTAACAACCACTACTTCTTCCGTTCGTCTACAGACGGCCAAGTGGGAAACGGCATTTGTGCTACTTTTGTCGATGGTGCCAATAGCCGCATCTCGAGCAGTAAGGTGGGATGGTGGAAAGTTCAGGCGGTGGCCGATGGTGTCTATACCCTACAGACTCCAGAAGACCTTAGTGACTATGTTGAAGGAAAATTCCTTGGCCTCCAGAGCGATCACGCTTCCAGTTATTCAAAACCCACCTATGGCGCCTACAGTGATGTCGCTTACGACCAGAATCCTGCCAACTGTCAATGGATGTTTGTGGAGTACGATGAGCAGGTTGCAGCTGTTGATGCCGCTGCTACTGTACTCAAGCACCTCTTGGAACTGGCTGCTGCTACACCTTACAACGTTCAGGATGAGCAGGCTGTTTACGACAACGCCGATGCTACTGTCGAAGAGATCACCGAAGCTCAAAGCCGCCTGCGCAAGAAGTTGGGTATCATGCTCTTCGAGGAGGAAGAAATGCGAGATAGATGTCTCCAATACTGGGATCTCGACGGCGATGGCGAGATGACCACCTACGAGATTCAGGGTATCCCTGATATCTACAACCGTTTCCAAGGGGCTGCACTTGTAAACTTCGACTGCTTCCAGGAATTCACAGGTTGCTCTTCACTTGCCTACCGAGCCTTCTACAACTGCAAGAAACTCCAATCCATCATCTTGCCATCGGGCATCACAACGATAGGAGAGGGCGCCTTCCAGGGTTGTACGTCACTCACCGACATTGAGCTCCAGTCCTTTATCTCTTCCATCGGCGATGGCGCCTTCCAGAGTTGCACGAAGCTGGCAAATTTCCGTATCCATGTCACCGATCCTGCCTACATCACCTTGGGCGAAAACGTCTTCAAAAACGTGAACCTTGCCAACGCCACCCTCTACGTTCCTCAGGGCACAGTAGCGCTTTTTGCTGATGCCGAAGTGTGGAAGGATTTCGGCCAAATCCGTGAAATGCGCTCTGTCACTCAGCCACCTTTCTCTACAGTGGAAGTCAACACCCCGGGCTACATTTATAATAAAGGAACTCGTAAGTATCTCAGTCGCGGTGAGGCTTGGGGTACTCAAGCTGTTGTGGATCAATACGGAATGCTCTATCAGGTGCGCCGCTCTGGTACAGGCGCCAACGCCAATTATTATTTCTACAGCGATGAAACAGGAAACGAGAATCATCATCTTTTCCGCACTTCTACTGACGGACAGGTAGGCTCAGGGGTTAAGACCTGTTTTGTCGATGGTGGCAGCAACCGCATCAGCGACAAGAGTGCCTACTGGCGCCTGGCTTACATCACAGATGATGAAAACGAATGCTTCTTCACCCTGCAGGTGCCTTCTACTTATGCGGACTATGTCGAAGGAGAATTCTTGGGTACCGACAGATACCACAAGACAGGAGTCGGCAGCACCACCAACGGGCTCTATTGGGATATCGTCTACGAGGGCCACGAGGAGAATTGTCAGTGGGCCTTTGTCAAGCAGACTGATGTTTTGGCAGCTCAGCACTTTGACAATCAAGTGGCATTGCTTCGCCGTTATCTCGACTTCGCGGCTGAGCGCGGTGTAGAGGCTGCCGCTGAGCAGGATGTCTATGACAACCTCTATGCCTCTGCCGAAGAACTGCATCAGGCAGTCCTCAGTCTTTGCTCTAAGTTGGGGTTCATCGTTTTTGAGAGCGATGTCGCCAAGGCACTCTGTGTCTACAATTGGGATCGTGACTGCGACGGCGAAATCAGTTTCACAGAAGCAGCTGCTGTCACCGATATCTCAGAGGTCTTCCGTTCGCAAAAAGATTTAGGCAGCCTCGAAGAGCTTCAGTATTTCACAGCCCTCACAGAGATTCCTGACAATGGTTTCCGTTCCACGCTTATGAGTTCGTTGTATTTGCCAGAGAGCGTAACGAAGGTGGGTGATCGTGCCTTCAACGCGTGCAGTAAGTTGAAATACCTGGCCATCAAGAATCCATCGACAACACCCGTTGAAGCCTCTGGCTCCAGCCTTCCTGCGAGCGTTATTGTCTTTGTTCCCAAAGCCGCAATGGCAGCTTATGAGGCAGATGAATTCTGGGGTAAGTACACCATCCGCGAATTCACGGGTGTACCTACTGTGGAAGCTGATAGTTTGCAACGCCCCTACGGAAAAAACAACGGTAAGCTGACCTTCACGGTTACCGGAGCACCTGTCAATGGTGAACCGGAAATCGCTTGCGAAACCAATGCCATAACACCCGTGGGAACTTATCCCATCACCCTCAGCGCAGGCACCATCACCAACCGTGACCTCGTCCTCAAGAACGGGGAATGTATCGTGGAACCAGCCACACTGACGGTCACCGCCCAATCCTATACTCGCCAAGTGGGTGAGCCCAATCCCGACTTTGAGTTCTCCTACTCCGGGTGGAAGAATCGCGAGACGGCCGATGTCCTCCTTTCTGCACCCACCATCGAGTGTGATGCCACTGCCGACAGCCCAAGTGGCACCTACGAGATTCGCGTTGTCGGAGGCCAGGCACTGAACTATGTGTTTGAGTATGTCAACGGCACCCTCACCGTCCTTGACCCGGTGGGCGTTCGCGACGTAAAGAATAACTCTTCCAACGGAAAACTATATGACCTCAGTGGCCGTCCGGTTCGTGGAGGTTCCAACCACAAGACCATCGTTGTCAATAATGGTCGGAAGGTCGCTGTAAAACATTGACAGGCAAGAAATCACTATGGAATACATGTCCCAAGAAGGCTACGACAAGCTCGTAGAAGAACTGCGTCAGTTGGAGACGGTGGAACTGCCTCGTGTGAAAGACGCAATCTCTGAGGCTCGCGATAAGGGTGACCTCAGCGAGAATTTCGAATACCATGCTGCCAAGCGTGAACAATCCCGCTTGCTCAGCAGGATTCGATTCAAGCAGAGAGTGCTGAAGTTCGCACGGGTTATTGATACCTCCCGACTGAGCAGCGACAGCGTGGGATTGCTGAGTCGCGTTGGGATGACCAATTTGGCCAACAACAGCAGCATGACATACGTCATTGCCAGCCCCCACGAAGCGAACCTTCGCGAAGGCAAGATCTCTATCAAGTCACCTATCGGACAAGCACTCCTCAACCGAAAAGTGGGAGATGTCATCGAGGTTACCGTGCCAGCCGGACAACTCCGACTGCGCATTGACAGCATCAGTCTTGCATCATCATAGACCATGTTTTTATTTTTCTATAAACCTATATTATGAAGAAATTTTTGTTTTCTGCCATCTTCGCCGTTTCCTCTGTGATGGTGACGGCTCAGCCTCCCGGAGGCTTTGGCGGTTTTCAGATGCCGCAAGTGAATTTAGCAACTTCACAGGAATGGAAAGATGTGAACTATGCTGGCGACGACCAGCCCTTCCACACCTGCGATATCTATCTGCCCAAGCAGGAACGTGAGTCCTACCCCGTGGTAATCCACATATATGGTAGTGCCTGGTTCAGCAATAACAGCAAGGGCGCAGCAGATTTGGGCACCATCGTGAACGCGCTTCTGAATGCGGGCTACGCTGTCGTATGTCCCAACCATCGTTCGAGTATGGACGCCAAGTGGCCAGCCCAGATTCATGACATCAAGGCGGTCATTCGCTTCGTGCGTGGCGAAGCCTCGAAGTATAAGTTCGACCCGTCCTTCGTGGCCACCAGCGGCTTCTCGTCGGGAGGTCATTTGGCTTCCACCGCAGCCACCACCAGTGGCACACGTCAGACAAAAGTAGGCACGGTGGATATTGACCTCGAAGGTTCGTTGGGCAATTACACCCAGATGAGCAGTGCGGTTAATGCCGCCTGTGACTGGTCGGGTCCTATAGACCTGACGGCGATGGATTGTGGCGAGCACATGACGATGGGCAACGATAGCCCCGAGGATGTCCTGCTGGCTTCCAAGTTGGCTCAGGAGCCTGATAAATATCGCAGCCTCAGTGCCAACACTTACATTGATGCCAACGACCCGCCTGTCATCATCTTCCACGGTGAAAAGGATAATGTGGTTCCCTGTTGTCAGGGCAAGAGCTTCTTTGCGCAACTGCAAGCTGCAGGTGTCAGAACCGAGGCAACCTTTGTTCCAGAGGGAGGCCACGGAATGGGAATGTACAGCGAGGAGAACCTTCAGAAGATGGTCAGCTTCTTGAATGCTGCCAGAAGCGGACGCTCGCGCATCATTGAAGATGGAGGCACGGGAGCCTACAAGGCTATCATGAAGGAAGATGCCACGCTGCCCGAACACACCATTATAGTGCCGCAGGACCTCTCACCTTTCAACGAGGGACATCGGCTGCCCGTACTGGTTTGGGGCAACGGAGCTTGTGCCAACTCCCCCTTCGAGCACATCAATTTCCTCAATGAGATAGCCTCCCACGGCTACATCGTCCTGGCCACGGGCGTGATTCCTATGACTGATGAGTGGTATCGCGGTCCTATGTCCAAGAGTGAACAGCAGATAGAGTCCATCGACTGGATCATTGCTCAGAATGCCAACCCGCAGTCGCCCTATTACCAGAAGATAGACGTGCAAAACATCTGTGTGGCCGGAATGTCGTGTGGCGGATTGCAGACCCTTTACAACTGTGCCGACCCCCGTATAAAGACGCTGATGATCTGCAACAGCGGACTCTTTAACCAGCAGAATGCCGGACAGGCCGTAGGCGGAATGCCGATGCCTCCCAAAGAAAAGCTGAAGGAAATCCATACACCTATTATCTATATTCTCGGCGGCGAAACGGACATTGCCTATGGGAACGGCATGGATGACTTCCATCGTATCGACCATGTGCCAGCTTGCGCCACGAATTTCCCTGTGGGTCACGGTGGCACCTATCGCCAGCCGCACGGCGGAGAATTCACGGTGGTGGCTTTGGCCTGGCTCGACTGGCAGTTGAAGTCCGATGCCTCGGCCGCAAAGATGTTTCGCGGTCAGGATTGCGAACTCTCTAAGCGCGAAGGCTGGACGATAGAGAAGAATGCACTCTTCGATAAATAATAAAATAAATTGTTGAAAACCGATTATACAACCATGAACAGAAGGAATTTTATGAAAACGATGGGAGCAGCGGGGCTGTTCACTATCGTGCCGCGCAGAGTGTTGGGCGGCAATGGGTTCATCGCTCCCAGCGACCAGTTGACAAAGGCTGTCATTGGTGTGGGAGGTATTGGTCGCAGCAGCTACCATTTCTCAAGTTCTGAGGCATATCGTCTGCTGGCCGTATGCGATGTGGACAAGAAACATCTGCAGAGCGCTGTCGATGCAGCCAAGAGCCAGTTGAAGGTCGATGTGAGAGCCTATGACGACTTCCGCGAACTGATAGCCACATCGGGTGCCGACATCATCCACATTGCCACTCCTCCCCACTGGCACGGTATTATGGCTATGGAGGCCGCCAAAGCCGGAAAGGATATCTGGCTGGAGAAACCCATGACACGTACCATCGGCGAGGGCAAGGCCGTTGCTGAGGCGGTGAAACGCTATGGACGCATCCTGCGATTGAATACCTGGTTCCGCTTCACCGATACGTTCTACGGCTTGGGCACCCCCGTGAAGCCGCTGAAGAAACTCATTCAGAGCGGAGAACTCGGCTGGCCTCTGAAGGTCACCGTCAGCGGAGCCACAGGTTTCACCTGGAAGTTCTTCTGGGTGGGCAAGGACGACCTGAAGGAACAACCCGTGCCGGCAGAGCTGAACTACGATATGTGGCTCGGCCCCGCTCCCTATAAGCCTTATAATGTGCATCGCACCCACCAGACATTCCGCGGTTACTGGGACTATGATGGCGGTGGCCTGACGGATATGGGTCAGCATTACCTTGACCCCGTTCAGTATATGTTGGGCAAGGACGATGAGTTCCCCGTTAAGGTGGAAATCGATGCTCCCCAGCAGCACCCCGATGCCGTAGGTATCTGGAAGAAGATTACCTACACTTATGCTGATGGCTGCCAGATCATTCTGGAAGGCGAGGGCTATGAGAGTCAAGGTAAACTCGCTTACATCGAAGGCCCGAAGGGTAAGGTTTACAAAGGTTTCGAGTGCACCATTCCCAATGTTCAGGAACTCATTAATGAGTTACCTGATCCGGAACCACAGCGCACAGACTTCCTTGAGTGCGTTCGCACCCGTCAGAAGTTCGCCCTCAACGAACAGAACGGGCATCACAGCTGCACACTGGTGAATATGGGTGCCGTAGGGTTGAGGCTGGGGCGCAAGGTGCTGAACTTCGACCCGACGACCCAGCGATTCATCGGTGATGATGCTGCCAATGCGCTCATTGATCAGCCCATGCGTGGAGAGTGGAGCATTTGAACAGTTGATAATTATCCATTGATCCCATGAGTCCCAAAGACCAAATGTGTCCTCAAATCATGAAATTGTAGAATCTGTCAAAATCGTTAAATCGAACAATGAAACATCTCAGATATCTCTCTCTGCTGTTAGCTGTTGTCCTCGGATTAAACTTCACGGCCACAGCTCAGGACAGCCGCAACCGCGTAGCCAGCACCATCATTGCCGACGGCCTGGCACAGCTTCCAGCTCAGAACCTCGACGTTCTGGAACAGGTGATGAGCGAAATCGCCGGCACAGGTGCAGAAGGCACTTCGATGCTGGTGCAGTATCTCAATGAATCTGACGAAGGGCAGGGTGCTGCTTTCGAATATGCCATCGACGGCCTGACGAATTATGTCAGTGCTGTCGGACGTGAGAATCTGCGCGATGGTGTTCGCGAGGGCCTGAAGAAGGGCATCGCCACCGCCAAGAGCAACGCTCGCAAAGCCTTCTTCGTCCAGCAGTTGGGCAAGATTGCCTCCGAGGCCGAGGTGCCTCTTTTCGAGGGTCTGCTCACCGACAGCTACCTGAAGGAGTACGCGCTCGCCGCCCTCACTCCCTTTGGCAAGGGCAAACCCGCTGCTGCGGCGGCCACTGTGGCAAAGAACTCTGCCCAGATTGCTGCTTTCCGCGAGAAGGTGGCGAAGGCTTCGGCTAAGAAACAGTCCTCACTGCTACTCCGTGCACTGAAGAACCCCGACCGCGCAATCCGCACTACCGCTCTGTCGCTGGCCGACGAGTTGGAGCTGACGGGCTTCGATGTGCAAGTCATCAAGGCGTATCCGAAGCTGACGACCGATGCCCGAGCCGACGTCCTCCGCTGGCTGGGCAACAACCGCAATCAGTCTCAGGCAGATGTCGTCGTGGGTGCTGTGAGTTCTCCTGATGCCCAGCTCTCGGGAGCCGCTATAGAGGCAGCCGGCAAGATTGGCGGCACTCAGGCTCTGACGGCCCTCCTGGCAGCATTGGACGGCCCTCGTGCAGCCGACGCCTCTGCCGCACTGATGGCTTTCAACGGCGATGTCAAACAAGGAGTGCTCGCGGCATTGCAGCAAAGGGGTGCTCAGGCCAGTCCCCTGCTCGTGACGCTCGCTGGCGAACGCCGCATTCGCGAAGCCTATCAGCCCCTGACACAGCTGATTGGCAAGGATGGCGTCCACTATGCCGCTGTCAAGAGCCTCGCACAAATCGTCACCGAGGACAACTATGCCGACCTGCTTCAGCGCTTTGAGTCCTATCCCGAGAACTACTACGGCCTGCTCGCCCAACGCGCCAACGCGGACGACATCCAGCAGTTGGTGGCTGCCGCTCCGTCCTCCGATGCAGCCCGTGCCGCCCTGCTCAAGGTGAATAATGCAGATGTCGTGTCGCCCCTGATGACTCTTGCTGCCGACCAGGCTTCCCACCGCGATGCCCTGCTCAGCCGCGCCCTGACCCTCATCAAAGGAAGCAGCTGGCCCAGCCTCACCAAGTACCAGCTCTTCAAGCAGGCACTGGAGATGAAGCCCTCTGCCGCTGTTGTCAACAACTACCTTGCTGCCCTCGGAGCGCTGAACAATGAGCCCGCCTTGAACCTGGCCGCACAGTATCTGGACGTGAAAGAGAACGATCTTGCAGCGGCTCATGCCGTCACCGGACTCATCGAGAAGAACGGCCACATGCAGCGCGGAGCGCATATCCGCGAGATGCTGTCGAAGGCACAGAACGTCTTCCGAAGCCATACCGAGGATGCCGATGCCGGCTATGCCGTTGACCAGATCAGCACCCTCCTGCCCAAGATCGTCGACGATCCGAATGCTGCTACCGCCCTGCGCACAGAACTCTCAGCCGAAGAGCAGCAGGCTGGCTTCGAACTCCTCTTCGATGGCACAAACCTCGACAAGTGGACGGGAGCCAAGAACACCTACGTGCCCATCGACGGCGCCATCTATGTAAGTGCCCAATACGGCTCTGAGGGCAATCTCTATACGACCAAGAAGTACTCCGATTTCGTGTTCCGCTTCGAGTTCTGCTTCGTGCGTCCGGGTATCAATAACGGTGTGGGCATCCGCACCAGCGAGGGCGTGGATGCAGCCTATGAAGGCATGGAGATTCAGATCCTCGACCACGACGATCCCATCTACAAGGGCCTGCGCGAATATCAGGTCCACGGCTCTGTCTACGGCATCATTCCTGCCAAACGCATCAAGCATAAGCCCCTGGGCGAGTGGAACTACGAGGAGATCCGCGCAGAGGGCGACCACATAACCGTCACCCTGAATGGCGAAGTCCTTGTCGACGGCAACATCCGCGAAGCCTGTCAGGGCCACAATATGGCCCCAGAGGCCGGACAGCCCAATCCTTATACCGTTGACCATCAGAGCCATCCAGGCCTCTTCAACAAGGAGGGGCTCATCTCCTTCTGTGGCCACGGCGAAGGCCTGAAGCTACGCAATATCCGCGTCCTCGACCTCACCCAGAAGAAGGGGAAACGCTGAATGTTGAAATGTTGAAACGTTGAAAATTGAAAATTGAAAATTGAAAATAAGAGAAGGAGACTCTAAGTCCCAAACCAGAACTAATAATTATCAACTCATGTTCAAGAAACTACAATGTCTTTTCGCCGTCCTGCTCCTCGCAGGAACGGTCAGTGCGCAAGGCCTCAAAGTGGGAGGCCCGTTGCGCCTTCCTGAGATTCCGGCCGCACAGCGCACTCCGCTGATGCGGTTCGACCAACTGCCTCGCTTTGCACCGCGTCGCCAGGCTCTTCCCGTTGACCGCGACCGCCAGATGTGGTGGGGCTACAATAGCAATGCTAATCCTGCTGGCAGCATCGGCGTTGGCACCCAGGCCTTAGAGACCTATTGGGTAGCCATTCAAGTGCCTGCTACAGAATCACTGACTCAAGGCAAGACCATCAAGGCTTTGCGTATAGCTTTAGCTGGTGCGCCGTGTATGAAAGATCTTCATATCTGGATTGCTGAACAAGAGCTCCCCAATTCAGAAGAAGATTGCGTTGTAGATATTCCAGTAACCAATATTCTGGACAAGGAGTTCATCGAAGTGGAACTGCCTACTCCTTATGTTATTCCCAGCAAGACCATCTATATTGGCTACACGGTCACTGTCATAGAGAGTTCATCCGATTCAAATTTTCCAATCCTTTTCACTTATGGTGATAATAGTATGTGGATTCGGACAACTCAGATTATGCCTTCATGGGGTGAGCAGACTAATTTCGGCCCTCCGTTCATACAGGCTTTGCTCGATGGCGAGTTCCCCCACAATGCCGTAGCTGTCAATACGAGCTTCCTCGACATCTTTGCCCTGCCCGAAGGCACCGCTGAGGCCGAGATCACCCTGGTCAGCAAGGGACTGGGCACCATCAGCAGCATTGGCTACATCGTAGGCGATGCCAATGCCGACAGCGAAGAGAAGCAGATCAACATCGAGCCCTTCGAAGGGATGGATGCCCAGAGGGTGGTGCGTATTCCCGTGAAGGCAGATGCACAGTCGGGCCGCACTCCCCGCTATGTCACCATTACCAAGGTGAATGGTGTTGACAACGTCATCGAAGGCGCAAGCGCCGAGGGCTACATGGTCACCCTCTCCAAGGCCGTAGAACGGCGTACGGTCGTGGAGGAGTTCACGGGCACATGGTGCGGATGGTGTCCGCGAGGCATTACCGGTATGGAAAAAGTCAAAGAGCAGTTCGGCGACAAAGCTATCACCATCGTTGTCCACAGCAACGACCCCATGGCCATTGACTATGGTGCTGAACCGGGTTCCTACCCCATGGCTTATGTGGATCGCGGAGTGCCTGCCGACCCCTTCTTTGGCATTATTGACAAGGATCTGGGCATCCTCGACCTGGTGGCCGACCGCAATAAGGTCTTGGCAGAGGCCAGTGTCTCGCTCCAGCAGCCCACCCTTACCAAGAGCGGTGCCATCACTTTCAAGACCAATGTCACCTTCAACTACGACAACCGAAAAGCCCCATACGCCATGGGATATGTCCTGCTGGCCGATGGCCTCACCGGCAGCGGCAAGAGCTGGGCACAGAACAACAGCTACAGCGGCAATCAGGACTGGGCAGATTATCCCAGCCTCAAGACGTGGATTGATGCCGCAGAGTACGTTCCCATGACTTACAACAATGTGGCCATCTCTGCGAAAGGCATGGATGCTCAGGGCGGAGGCATTGCCGCTCCCATCGTCGACGGCAAGCTGCTGACCCTCAACGGTTCAATGAGCATCAGCGACAACTCCGTGCTCCAGAACTTCGAGAACCTGAGGCTCGTGGCAGTGCTCTTCAACACCGATAACGGCTACATCGTCAATGCCGATATCCAGCCCGTGGCCATTGCCGAGGACTTCTCGCAGAACCGTATGCAGGTGAAACCCTTCGAGCAGACCGGAGCCGTAAAAGGCGGCACCGCCGACGTGAAAGTGCCTGTGGCCAACTTCGGTCGCAATGGCATCAGGAGCATAGACTACCGCGTACACTACAGCGGTCGCACCACAGAGAAGCACATGGACCTCGCTAAGCCCATCACCACCTACGGCCTCTACACCGATGTCGTCTTCCAGGTTCCCGCCAGTCCCGAGACAGGCATTGCCAAGGACACTATCGAAATCCTCAAGCTCAATGGCGTTGACAACGAAGCCACTGCTGGCAAGTCCGCTTCGGGCAACATCCTCACCGTCGCCAAGGCGTCCAAGCGCCGCACCGTGGTCGAGGAATTCACCGGCACCTGGTGCATGTGGTGCCCGCGTGGCGCTGCAGGCCTCAAGCGTGCCCACGAAGAATATCCCGACGATGCCGTGCTGATAGCCATCCACAGCAGCAGCTCCAGCGGCACCGATCCCATGCAGGTCTCCACCTTCAACAATCTGTCGAAATCCGCAGGCGGCTTCCCCTCGGCTAACGTCAACCGCTATCGCAGCTGCGACCCCTATATGGGCGAAAGCAATGAAAATTGGGGACTCGGAGCCGTCATCGAGAGCGAGAACAGCAAGATGGTCGAGGCAGCAGTAGAACTCCATCAGCCCGAAATGGACCGCAGCACCGGAATCATCAACTTCACCACCGATGTCACCTTCCAGATCAATCGCAAGAACGCCCCCTACCTCCTCAGCTACGTCCTCGTGGGCGACGGACTCAAGGGAACTGGCGACGACTGGCTGCAAGTCAATGCCTATGCTGCCTATTACCGAGGTTCCTTCACCGACGATCCCTACATGAATGAAGTCACCAACATCTGGGACGTCTATGCCGAAGTGGAATATAATCACGTCGCTCTCGCTGGGCTCGGCGTGGATGCCGGCGTTGTCAACAGCCTGAAGAACGTTGTCGAGGAAGGACAGGTGCAGACCCACTCCGCCAAGTTCACCACCAAGACCAGCCGTCTCGTGCCCCTGGCCAAGAACCTGCGCGTCGTCGCCATGCTCTACGACAAGAGTGCCAGGAAGTTCGTAAATGCCGATGAGAAAGAGGTCATCGTCGTCGACGCTGTCACCGACCTGCCCTCCACTTCCGGCGACCGCGTTGCCGCCCGCTACAGCCTCGACGGCAAAGTCCTCGCAGCTCCCACCCGCGGCATCAACATCGTCCGCATGGCCGATGGCACCGTCCGCAAGGTCCTCGTGAAGTAACTCCAGAACTTTATTGTTATCGATAGGAAAAGCACCCTCTGATCGGGGTGCTTTTTTTGATACCTGAACTCGGGATAATTCTCAGAACCTGAAGAGCTGTCATAGTCCTCAATCTCATGAAATAGTCCTTAATCTCATGAATAATGTATATATGTCAAGCCCGTCGCTTGGCGAGGGAACTATAGTTTGTTGCACGCTTGCCTCCTCAGTCCGATTGCCACAGTTACAGAGAAAGGGACCTGCACGCCATGCAGGTCCCTTGCTCTTTATCCCTTCTTGCCTGTGAGCAACGGTTCAGCGGAGCACCTTGCTCGTACGCAGGGAACCGTCGGCCAGACGCTGGACGCGAATCAGCAGTCCGCGCGCATCGCCACTCACCCGTCGGCCAGAGAGGTCGCGATATTCCGTGCCGACAACATCGGCCTCGCTCTTCGGCAGCGAAACACGGGTGCGGATGGGGTCATCCACGGGAATGGTCCGCATCTCCTTCTCGACCACGTCATACATGATGATGTTCGAGCGATGCTCCTCGCCACCACCGCGGTAGATGGTCTGAATGCCAGCGCACTTGCTGAGGGGAAAGTAGAAATAGACCTCCTTCTCGCCTTCGTAGACGGTGAAGTCATAGTCGTCATCAAACTTATAAGGGATTTCCGTCATCGGAGCATCCAGCTTTGCATACGTGCCAGGCGTGAAGACGTAAGGTTCCGTCTCGCTGTCGAGGAAGACCACATACGACAACTTTTCAGGAAGCATGAATTTTCCGGCAATGTCCTTCGTTGGGATTTTGAAACCGACTGCGGCATAGCCCTCCTCGTCGTCGTAGTTGTAGAACATCGTGATGCTCGGATCGGCAGGACATGCAGGCACTTCCTTGAACGCTACCAGCTGCGGAGCCACAAAGGCCTCGGCTTCGAGGACGCTGTCGCGGGCGCCGTCGTAGGTGATGGCATAGGACGTGGACATCGAGCGAGTCGCGGCATCGTAGTCCATGTTGATCTCTGCCAGCGCATCGCCGTAAACGCTCATCTCCGCGGTGTCAAAACCCATGTCTATCTGCTCCAGCCACGTCTCGCAGACGTGCTGGTAGACATGCATTCCATAGTATTCGTCCACGCCCATATATTGTCCGCCCTTGATGTTCAGCTTGTTGCCCTGCAGCGTTCCCTTCACCCATCCGGGCACTTCCTCCCGCAGGCGGAGGTACACGTCCTGGCCGGCGAAAGCCACATTCACCATCTTCTGTTCCTCCTCGCCGTCTTTCTTGGTGGTCAAGATGTACAGCGACTTTTCTGCATCGGCAGGAGGAGCGACACAGACATCCGTCTGCATGGTGGCCACGTAGTCCCAGTAGGTGTTTCCTGCCCACTTCCATTCCGATTCCGCGTCTTTCCATAGCCATACGATTCCGAAGGGATGATCAGCATCCATGCCATCCGCGAGCCGGAGTGTTCCGTTGTTCCAGATGACGCTGAAGCTGGTGGTCTCACTCTCCACCATCGTGTCGCCGTCCTTCTTCATAGCGGTGACATAGTACTCCGTTGTTTCCTTCGTGAAATTATTCTCCTTCGCCCCAATCGGCTGTTTCTGAATCAGATAAGTTCCGTCGGCCTGTTTCTCGGCTTTCACCCAGTACTCTTCCGTCATGCTGAGCACGGGAGCCAGGTTCAGGATGTAGAGGTTGCCGTCAGTGCCCTCCACCACGCTGATACACGAACAGTCCGAAGAACAGTCGTACGTGCCATACCAATCGCTATAGGCCTCGCCGGTGAACTTCAAGATGAGGTTTTCATAGAGCTTACCAGCCGGCTGATCCTTGACGACTCCGGCACGGCGTTGTTGCTGAAAAAGTGCCGCCGGCTTGCGGGTGGATTGGGCGAACGACATCATGCAGAGCAAGAGGCTCGCCAAAAATAGGGTAACATGTTTCATACGCGCTTGATTTTTTTAATACATTAGTAAATATCTTTAAACTCTTAAACTAACTGAGTGAGTTCTGAGCGGCCTAAATGTCTCATAAAGTTAAGCAATGCTAAACAGCGGCAAAAGTAATAAAAAAAGTTGGAACCATGTGCTTTTGCAGGGCACTTTTTTACAAAAATCTTTACTTTGGTGGCCGAAAATGCGAAACAATTACCAATATAGTATAGCAATTGCAGCATCTTGCGCGCTTATCAAGGCTTTGCGCATAGCTTTAGCAGGTGCGCCGTGTATGAAAGATCTTCATAGAGTCCCCCTTCTAACACAAGAAGCCCTGCCGCGTTACACAACGGCGGGGCCTTTAGTTTCAAGCTTCAAGTTCAGGTTTCAACATTTCCACGTTTCCGCTCGACCTTTGGTCGCTTCATGCCTGAAGAACGTTTCAACGTTTCCGCTCGACCTTTGATCGCTTCGTGCCTGAAGAACGTTTCAACGTTTCAACTTTTCAACGTTTCAACTTACTTAAGGCTCCGGCTCCTCCTCTTCGCCTTCGCCTTCCTTGGGCGTCCAGTCGGCCGTGGTCTGTCCCTCGAGCTGTGCCTCCAGTGCGGCCTGAGCAGCGCGGCGGCTGGGCACCTTGTGCAGCGATGCG
>CACZAN010000025.1:12884-51970 GCA_902779165.1 uncultured Bacteroidales bacterium | reverse complement strand
GCCTTCTTGGGGTCGCCCTCATGGGCGGGGTTCACGAGTAGTGCTACAGAATAGTCAAGCATAGTGTTTTTCGTTTTTTAAGGTTAATAAAAGGGGTTAATGGTCGTCGGGCGCGGGAACTATAGTTTGTTGCACGAGTAACTATAGTTTGTCGTCGCAGAGACTATAGTTTGTTTTCGCCGAGGCTCTGCACTCGCTGTTGCAGTGTTGCAGTGTTGCAGTTCTCTTAAGGGTATTTCCATTCCCAAAAAATATTTCTATATTTATATATATATAAATATAGAGTTAAATATCGGTTTTCGTAGAATCTATTTTGGAACTGCAACACTGCAACAAGTGCAACAGTTCTTAATGTGTCATTGTCTTTTTTCAGGGTTAGCGGCGTAATGCACACACCCATTATTGCCTCTATTTCGTTTGAAGAGCGCAAGGTGCGCACCGTATGGGATGATGAGCAGGAGAAATGGTACTTCCTCAAGTTTCGCATGTATGCCAACCAGCTGTAATGCGAAGCCCCAGCGGGGCGTGACAATGGTTCTTCAGGTATGAAGCGACCAAGGTCGAGCGCTTGAAGTGTCAAGCGTCCCTTTGGGCCGAGCGGCCAGCCGTTTCCGCTCGGCGCTCTGCGACGCTTCACGCTTGAAGAACGGCTGGTATAAAGCAGCCAGGAAAAAGCGTGCCTTTAGATACGCGACATCAAATTCCTGTCGCGTACCTACGGCACGCTATCCGTCAATATCCTCATTACCAGCCATTGAAATGGCTGGCCGCTCGACCTTGGTCGCTTCATACCTGAAGAACCATCGTCAGATGCCTACTGCATCACTTGCTGGCTACCATTGTCAGATGCCTATGGCATCACTTGCTGGCTACCGTTCTTCAGGTGCTCCTCAAACCAGCGGGTGATGCTGCGGAAGAGGTGGAGGCGGGTGTTGCCGCCGTAGATGCCGTGGTTGCGGTTGGTGTAGACGAGCTGCATGAAGGGCTTGTCGGCCTGCACGAGGGCCTCGGTCAGTTCGGCGGTGTTGCGGAAATGGACGTTGTCGTCGGCCGATCCGTGGCAGAGGAGCAGGGCTCCGTGGAGCTGTGAGGCACGGGTCATGGGGTTGCGGTCGTAGCCTGTGGGGTTCTCCTGTGGGGTGCGCATGAAGCGTTCGGTGTAGACGGTGTCGTAGAAGCGGTAGTTGGTGACGGGTGCTACGGAGACTCCTGCGGCGAAGGCAGGACGGCCCTCGGTCATTGCCATGAGGGTCATGAATCCGCCGTAGCTCCATCCCCAGATGCCGATATGTTCCTTGTCGACGTAGGGCAGGGTGCCGAGGTAGAGTGCGGTCTCGACCTGGTCGCGGGCTTCGAGGAGCCCGAGGTTCTGGTAGGTCTGTTTCTCGAAGGCGGCACCCCGGCCACCCGTGCCGCGGCCGTCGACGCAGACGCAGATGAAGCCTTGCTGTGCGAGGTAGTGTTCATAGAGGCAGCCTCCCATATTGCCTGCGCTCCAGGAGTCGAGGACTTGTTGCGAGCCGGGGCCGCTGTACTGGAACATCACCACGGGATAGCGCTTCTGTGCCGAGAAGTCGGCGGGCTTCACCATGTAGCCGTTGAGCTCCACGCCTTCGCTGGTGCGGAAGGTGAAGAACTCGGGCTTGGATAAGTTTAAGGTCTCGAGTTTCTGGTTTAAAGCGGCGTTGTCCTCCAGGGTCTTCAGCGGCTCCTTGCCTCCCACGGCGTTGAGGGTGGTCACGGGAGGGGTGGTGACGTTGGAGTAGACGTTCATGTAGTATTTGTAGGTCTTGCTGAAGGTGGCGCCATTGGTGCCTCGCTGCTGGCTGAGCTTGGTCACACGGCCCTTGGCATCGGCGCGGTAGACGGCCTGATACTGAGTGCCTTCCTCATTGGCGGCATAGTAGCACTCCTGTGTCTGCGGGTTGTAGCCGTAGAAGTCCTTGACGACGAACTGCCCGCTGGTGAGCTGCCGCTTCATGGTGCCGTTGAAGTCATAGAGGTAGGCGTGGTTCCATCCGCTGCGCTCGCTCATGAGTACGAATCCTCCGGGGAAGAGCTGCAGCGATTTGTAGGGTTCCTCGGTGATGTACTTGTCGATCTGGTCGCGCACGATGAGCTTGCATTCTGTGGAGCGCGGATTGGCGATGTAGATGTCGAGGCGGTCCTGATGGCGGTTTTGCGTGAGCACCAGCAGTTTCTCGGGGTCGTCGGTGAACTGGATGCGGGGAATGTAGCCGTCCTTGTCCAGGGGCAGTTTCATCTGCTGGATGCGGTGGCTCTTGATGTCGAAGCTGTGGACGGTGACGGTGGCGTTCTGCTCTCCGGCCATGGGGTATTTATAGGTGTAGGCTCCGGGGTAGGTGGCGAACTCGTCGCGGTCTGGGTGTGAGCCGCGATAGAGTGGGAAGGAGTACTGCTTCACGGCGCTCTCGTCGTAGCGTATCCAGGCGAGCATGGTTCCATCGGCGTTGAAGTCAAAAGCGCGTGCGAAGGAGAACTCTTCTTCATTGACCCAGTCGGGCTTGCCGTTGATGATCTTGTTGAACTCGCCGTCCTTGGTCACCTGGCTCTCGCTGTTGTTGAACAGCAGTTTTACGAGGAAGAGGTTGCCCTCGCGCACGAAGGCTATCATCGTCCCGTCGCGCGAGAAGGCGGGCTGTTCCTGGGGGCCGCCGTCGCTCAGGCGTGCGAGCGTGCGGTTGCGTACATTATATATATAGTACACGGCGGTGAAGGAGTGGCGATAGATGCTCTGGCGCTGTGTCTGGATGAGGATGGTCTGCTCGTCGGGGCTCATGATGTAGCCGCTGAAATGGTCGAGGCGTTGGTCGCCCTTGGTGTTGGCCACATCGAAGAGCACGTCGGTCTGTTCGCCGGTGCGGAAGCTGCGGGCAATGATCTGCCGGCCGTCGGCGGAAATCTGGGAGTAGCGTTCGCCGTCGTTCAGGGGGTGCACCCCATAGATGCCGCGCGAGGAGTAGACGCCGCGTGTGAGGTCTTCCAAACGTAGGTTTTCGGCCACGACAGGGGCGAAAAACAGCATTGTTGCGAGGATGGAAAGGATAATTTTTTTCATAGTGAAAAATGTCTTTAATATGCGTTTTCTGCCACAAAAGTAGCGTTTGTTTTCCAATTCTCCAAACTTTCGGGTCATTTGATGCACTTTTTTTCGAAAAAAGCACCATAAGGGCAGCCCGAATCGCCCGAAGTCTGCAAAAAAAATGCCCAAAAGTTTTGGTTCGTATGTAATTAAAGACTATATTTGCAGCGTCAAACGAAGAAAACAACGCTTTGAACCCTATAAACTTTTGAAGAACGATGAAAATTGAAACTATCATGGCCAACCTGGAGGCCAAACATCCGGGCGAAAAAGAGTACCTGCAAGCCGTGCGCGAGGTGCTCATGAGCATTGAAGAAGTCTACAACCAGCACCCTGAATTCGAGCGCGCCAAGCTCATTGAGCGGCTGGTGGAGCCCGAGCGTATCATCACCTTCCGTGTGCCCTGGGTCGACGACAAGGGCGAGGTGCAGGTGAACCTTGGCTACCGCGTGCAGTTCAACAGCGCCATAGGCCCCTATAAGGGTGGGTTGCGCTTCCACGCCAGCGTGAACCTCTCGATACTGAAGTTCCTGGGCTTTGAACAGACCTTCAAGAACGCGCTCACCACGCTGCCGATGGGCGGCGGCAAGGGCGGCAGTGACTTCAGCATCCGCGGCAAGAGTGATGCCGAGGTGATGCGCTTCTGCCAGGCTTTCATGAACGAGCTCTATCGCTACATCGGTCCTGAAATCGATGTGCCGGCAGGTGACATCGGTGTGGGCGCCCGCGAAATCGGATACCTCTTCGGACAGTACAAGAAACTCACCCGCGACTGGAGTGGTGTGCTCACGGGCAAGGGCCTGGAATACGGCGGCTCGCTGGTACGCCCCGAGGCTACTGGCTTCGGAGGCCTCTACTTCGTCAACGAAATGCTGACCACCCACGGCAAGGATATCAAGGGCAAGACGGTGGCCATCAGCGGATTCGGCAACGTTGCCTGGGGTGCTGCCACCAAGGCCACACAGCTCGGTGCCAAGGTCATCACCATCAGCGGTCCCGATGGCTACATCTATGATCCCGAAGGCATCAGCGGCGAGAAGATTGACTATATGCTCGAACTCCGCAGTTCAGGCAATGACATTTGTGCACCTTATGCCGAGGAGTTCCCAGAGGCCACCTTCTATGCTGGCAAGAAGCCGTGGGAGGTGAAGTGCGACATCGCCCTGCCTTGCGCCACTCAGAACGAGCTCAACGGCGAGGATGCCAAGCAGCTGATAGCTAATGGTGTGCAGTGCGTAGGCGAAATCTCTAATATGGGTTGCACTCCCGAAGCTATCGATGCGTTCATCGAGGCCAAGATGATTTTTGCTCCCGGCAAGGCGGTCAATGCAGGTGGCGTTGCTACCAGTGGACTGGAGATGAGTCAGAATGCCATGCATCTCAGCTGGAGTGCTCAGGAAGTGGATCAGCGCCTGCATCAGATCATGCACGCTATCCACGCCCAGTGTGTGAAGTATGGTACGGAGCCCGACGGATATGTCAACTACGTGAAGGGCGCCAACATCGCCGGATTCATGAAGGTGGCCAAGGCCATGATGGCACAGGGCATTGTTTAGATGCCCGTTGTCTGCTCCGAGGCAACCCCATCAACCAATAGCCCCCGCTACGTCGCAACCAAGGACGAGCGGGGCATTTCTTTTTAACGAGGAAGATTTAACCTGTTGGATGAAATAATGTAATGTTCTCACGATTGATGCCGTAGGCATCTGATAAAGGTTCTTGAAGTGTCAAGCGTCGCAAGCGCCGAGCGGCCAGCCAATTCATTGGCTGGTAAAGAAGACGTAAAAAGATTGCGTGCCGTAGGTACGCGATAGGGATTTGATGTTGCGTACCTAAAGGCACGCATATTTATTGCTGATATCTTACCAGCCATTGAAATGGCTGGCTACCTCTATTAAGCCCCGCTGGGGCTTTCTATTCCAACTGATTAGACAAATGTCTAAATAACAAATTAATTCAACCAATTGGTAGATTTAATAAACGTGTACGCTGGCACCTCCTTGGGCGGAGGGGAGGTAGTTGATGCCCCACCAGCAGACTTGCAGCAGGATGAAGCAGACGACGAGCATCCAGAGGGCGAGCTGCGGACGATGTTTGGGGAGCTGTCGGTAATGGATGAAGACGAGGTAGGCGAGCCAGGTGATGGCGGCCCATGTCTCCTTGGGGTCCCATGACCAGTAGTGCCCCCATGCCTCCTTCGCCCACAGGGCTCCGAAAAGCATGCCGAAGGTGAGGAACGCGAGGCCCACGCGGACAAGGTCGTCGAGGGAGCGTGCGATGGCCGTGCGGGGATGCACCAGATAATAGATGGCCATGAGGGTGGCTGCGCCAAGCATCGCGTAGGCGAACATATAGACAATGACGTGGGGCGCGAACCAGGGGCTCTGAAGGGCGGGCATCAGTGTCTGGTCGTGAATCTCGGGCTTGAAGAGGTTCACACAGATGAAGACGGTGGAGAGGATGGTGGAGAAGGAGAGTATCCAGTTGTAGCGCCAGCGGACATACACGATGAGCCCCACCAGCGATAAGAAAAAGGAGTACCACAGGCGGGTCTCGCCTAAGGTGCGGAGGGGTGGACGTTGCAGGGATATCCACATTCCTATGATGAATGCGAAGAAGACTACCAGACCGGCAAGCGTGGTGCCGACCGCTCCCTTCCTCTTTCCTCTAAGGGCAAAGAAAGCACCTACCGCCCACAGCAGGACAGCGATGATAGCAAAGATGATAAATGATGACCAAGACATATTGGAAGTTGAAATGTTGAAATTATTATTTGGAATGTCGAAATATCGAAATATCGAAATGTCGAAAAGGAAAAAACTCGAAATCTCGAAATAAGACCTATCGTTCAGTGTGATAGTGGGAGTGGGAGTCGCTGTCGCCTCCATGATGGTGATGGTGGTGGTGATGGTGCTCTCCTCGGAACTCTTCTGCGAGTTTGCGCTTCTCGGCCTCGCGTGCTTTCTTCTCCCGACGCGCTTTGCGCTCCTTCTCCAGTTCCTCCCTGCTGATGCCGGCAGCAGCCGTACTGCGGATGAGGAAGAGGCTGAGGGCGCCGGCGAGCATCATAAAGATACCCACATAGACAGCTGGCAGCCACGGGTCGCTGACGACTTCGAGGATGCTGTACTCGGATTGTGCGATACGTTCCACATCGTAGCCATACTGATAGATTTTCCATCCGGCGAATTTCACGGGCTTGTTGACGTCGACCGTGGCGGCGTATTTCTTTCCGTTGCGGGTGAAGATCTGTATCTCCGAGGCGAAGCGGCGCGGCGAACCATCGGGATATTCCTCAAGGATGAAGTGCTGGAGCTTGATACCCACCGGCAGTTCCACGGTTCGCATCTCATCGTCAATGCCTTGCCACTGCGTCTCGCCCTGATTGGCCACGAGTCTCATCCGGTGCATGTCAGGATTTCCGAGTGTGGCACAAAGCAGGGTGATGAAAAGGCCGACGTGGTTCAGCAGGAACGCTATATCGTGGCGCCAGCTGCGACGGGTGGTGGAGTGGTGATGTTTCTTGTGACGGAACATGTGGCTGAGGCGACGGATGATAATCAGCCCCAGAAGGAATTCGATGTATGTATAGATGAGCACGAAGGGCCAGAACGTCAGCATATCGCTGAACCAGCCACCATCGTCCGTCTGTCGCGTCAGGCCCATGATGATGGTGAGCCCTACGGCATAAACCAAAGCGGGTACTGCGGCGCGATGCGTGGTAAGAAAATGCAGGGGGTAGTTATTCTTACGAATGATGGCGGCGACGCAGATAATCAGCAGGAAGGCCGCCAGAATGAAAAGGTTGATGGGCCAGACAAAAGCCGCCCAGTTGACAGAACCGACCAGCAACTCCAGAAGCAGACCTGCCACGATGAAGCCTCCGCCTATGACGAAGCCCTCTTTCATTGTCCAAGGTTTATTCCACACGGTGAGTTATTTTTAGTTTAAAGTTTTTAGTTTAAAGTTTAATGTTAATAGTTTAGAGTATTCGGATGATTTATAATGTCGGAAGTACGAAGGTTGGGACACAGAATCATAGATTTATCCGAATCTCTGTGCAAAAATAGATATTTTCCCGCCAATGGACAAGAAAAGAAGCAAAAAAATAAGAAAAAAGTATCGAAAGTGAAATAAAATACCTATGTTTGTGTAGCAAAAAGCTGAAAAACGTCCTCTAACGACTAAAAAAACAGCACCCAACGGCTCATTTTTATATTGAATATAAGGTATAAGACAAATACTATGCGTAAAACTCTTTTTACAATGTTGATGTTGTTCGCGGTCTCCGCGATAGCTCATCTTCAAGCGGCCAAATACAAGAATCCCATTATCGCCGAGGATGCGCCCGACCCTTCCATCATCAAGGGCAATGACGGCTACTATTATCTTTTCTCCACCGCCGAGCATGTCTACCGCTCGACGGATATGGTTCACTGGAAGTATCTCCGGCAGGTGTTCGACGGCGGCAAGCGTCCCACTTTCGTGGAAGGTGTTGATGTCTATTGGGCACCATGTGTGACCAAGCAGGATGGGCGCTATGTGATGTACTTTGCCCTCTCGAAATGGGGTGGGGGAAAAACCGCCAGCATTGGAGTCGCTACAGCTGCGAAACCTGAAGGGCCCTACTTCATCGCGGGTGAGGAGGGCAAGCTCTTCACCAGCGCAGAAATCGGCGTGGAGAACAGCATCGATCCCAATTACATCGAGGACAATGGCCGAAAGTACCTTGTCTGGGGTAGTTGGAACGGCATCTGGCTCGTGGAACTGACTGCCGACGGGCTTGCCGTAAAGAACGCCAGTCGCAAGCGTGAGATAGCCGGCACCCGCTTCGAAGCACCTTATATTTATAAACGTGGCCGGTACTACTATCTTTTCTGCAGCATCGGAGCTTGTTGCGAGGGCGAACGCAGCACCTACGAGACTGTCGTAGGGCGTTCTACCTCGATCATGGGGCCCTATACGACCAGAAACGGAAAGAGAATGCTGGATAATGAATACACCTTGTTCCTCACCAGCAACGACCCTTGCATCGCCCCTGGACATAACTCGCGAATACTCGAGGACGAGACGGGCAGGACCTGGATGACATATCATGGATATATGCGCTCGAATCCTGACAAAGGCCGTGTAGCTTGGCTTGACGAAGTGAAATGGACGAGCAATGGCTGGCCCTATATCGAAGGAACGGGAGCCTCGAGCACGGAACTGAAAGCACCTGTCGTGGCACCCTTCAGCCTGGATGTGGATAAGGTGTACGCCTCGTGGGGCGTGGAAGAGGGAACGCTGGTGCCTGTAGACCTTAACAATGAGGGACAACTCGGTCTCGTTGTGGCGGGTCATCGGACGAATAAGGAAGGAACCGTAACTCCTTGGAATGCTGTCCTTCGCAGAGGTGACGACGGCCAGTGGACAACAGCTCCCAATGGTTTGCAAACAGGCGTTCACCCTGCTGTCGTTCCCGCAGATTTCGATGGCGATGGGAGCTTGGAACTGGTGGTGCTCAGCGAAGCCGACCCGACCTACAACCCCGATGGGGCCGCCAATGGCGTTTATTACGTCCAGCCCGACAGCACCCTTCGGCTTGAAGGCGAGGCGCTGGCTGACCTCACGGCAGCCGCTGTGGCGGATGTGAATGGCGACGGCCATACAGACATCATCGCCGTCGGCCCCCATGGGAAGAATGTCATCCTCTATTCCCAACGTTCTGCGAAGCCGTTCGAAGGCTCTCCACTCACTTTCCGACAGGTACCCTTTGCCGGTGCTGACGTCTCTTATTCCCAGGTTCTTACGGCAGACTTCAATGCTGATGGTCATCCTGATATCTTTACTTACTCCGCTGCGTCGGCCGAACTGTTCCTGCAGGACTTTGCCACGGGGGCTTTCATTCCTGTGAATTGGATGACCACATGCCCGGTTCCCACGGACGGCGGAGTTGCTGTTGCCGACGTGAACAACGACAGCGCACTCGACATTATTTGTGTGGGGGATCAGGGCACATTGTGCCTGAACGACGGAGAAGGTCATTTTGCCCCCTCTGTGTCCTCGGGCTTGGAGCTGGATGGTAGGAATGGGAACTTCTCGCCCTCTGCCGCCAACCTCTTCGACCTGAATGGCGACGGCAATGCCGACTTCCTCTATCAAGGTCAGAACGAGGCGTTTGCGGCTGCTACAGGTGCCGTCTGGCAAGGCTCTTCGAAGGGCTCGTTCACGCATCGTCGCCGTTATGGTGCTGGCGCCTCTGCCGCTACAACCTTCCTTGACTGGAATGTCGATGGTCTGCCTGACCTCGTCACTACTGGCAAGGTGGACGACAGTCATCTCTTCCCCCGAGAGTCGGGTTATCTGCTGTCGGTGTCCTATAATCCCTACACATCATCAAGCACGCTGCAGCCCCCCACCGGTCTTGAGAGCCATGTGGAGGGAAGCATGGTGTATCTGACGTGGAATCGCGGTCTGAAGAATCACACATACGAGATTTTTGTGCGCGATGACCAGGGCCGTCTTTATGGCAATGTGCGTTCGTTCGTCGACGGTGACTTCGCCGGACGCCGCAAAGTGCTGGCTCCCGGTAACTGCGGAACAGCTACGGAAGCGGTAATGAAGTTGCCTGCCGGACATTACACCTGGGGCGTTCAGCGCCTCAATGGCCGAATGGAAGCTTCGCGTTTTTCCACTGCGGAATTCACCGTTGAGTTCGATGGCATTTCCGAACCGGAAGCCAATTCCAAGGGTGCTGCTGCGCAGGCTGTGCGCTTCAATCTTCTCGGACAGCGTGTTTCGGCCTCTCAACGCGGAATTCTGCTGCTTCGTTATCCTGATGGAAGTGTGCGCAAAACCATCAGGCGGTAAAAAACTACGCTCGCGGGCGCCCGTAAACCTTTTTTTAACACAAAAAGTTTGGCGCGAGTCTGATTTATGCATACTTTTGCCCCGAAATATGCAGAAACCGTAACAATTATGACCCGCTACCTGACAGTTTTAGCTGTTGTCTTAATGACTTTCATCGGAGGCCTCAGTGCCCAGAAGGCACCTGCCACCGACGTGATGCAGTCTGCTCCTGCAGACACCATTTTCGTCTATCTCCCTAATGGCCGCTTGGACGTCTATCCGCCAGCGCTCGTCAAGAGCTACGTTGTCGACGAGATGCAAGTGGCTGTGACAACAACTGATGGTCGCATTCGTTCCTACGATCCATCCAAGGTGGACTCCGTGAGCCACTTTTCCCCGAAGGACAAGCCTTATATCACGTCCTTCAAATTCAACAACAAGTTCAACGGTCAGGTGTTTACCGATGTCACTTGTGAGTTCGGTGCCAATGGACTCATCACCGCCAGTGTGCCGGGAATTGGCAAGTGGCTGGCACCCAGCTTCCAACTTTCAGACAAGGAGGCGAAGGTCTATGTGGGGCGCGAACTCCAGCGCAGCAAGGTCACCCGTCGCAGCTTTGCAGAGCCGGTGGACTATGTCGTCACTCGCGAAGGTTGGCAGGTATTGACGCTTGCCGACGAGGAAAGTGTGGCTGCTTCGACGGTGGCTTCAGCAGTCAGGGAACCTGCCGTTTCGGATCCGTATCCTGAGAACGAAGGGCTGGATAAGAATGCCGTGAAGCTGGCACTTACCGCAGAAATGCTTTCCACGAATGCTCCCACGACCATTCAGAATGAGGACCTTCCGATGATTCTCGATGGCGATGAGAACACCTTCTTCCATTCCACATGGAGCGGCAGTGGCTATCCCACCTTGCCCCTCGACAGCTGTCCCTGGGTGGAGGTGAAGCTGCCTGAAGCCGTGCACCGCCTGCAGTTCCGCTACGAGACCCGTTCGGCCAACGAACGCTGGCCGTCGGCACTGCGCATTGACGTCAGCAAGGACGGTGAGAAATGGACGCAAATCAAGGAGTTCAACGCAGAGGACGACGGACTGCCCCAGACTACGTTGGCCTGGTGGACATCGCCCGTTGTAGACCTGAAGGATGACTACAGCTACTTCCGCCTTGTTTGTACCCGAGCCGCTTACAAGAACTACCTTTGCCTTTCAGAGCTGGAACTCTTTAAGGTGTCTGGCCTCTTCAGCAACAATAAACTCTACACGCTGACCTGCAAACGTGGTGGAATCGTGCTCAACGACAGCGAATCCGGCATCACTGCAGGGCAAAATCGCCCCGAGGCTAAAGAGGAAGAGAAACGCTTCGCTATCCTCGACATCAACGGGGCGTATTATCTCTACAGCCCCGTCAACAAGCAGTTCCTCCACAGCAGCAATTCTTTCGTGAGTGAGTTGGGTTCTCCCATCACGTTCGACGACACCCACCCCGATGGCGAATACCTTTATATGCTGCAGACAAAGAGCGATGACAGTCAGACATGGTGGTTCAATAACAACGGCACCACGATTGTTATCAACTCATGGGATAAGCCTGACGATGGCAACCGATTCATCATCGAGCCCGTAGCCGACTTCGATCCTGCCGAGGCACTGAAGATTGCTGGAGTGGACGACGGCGGAGATCCTGATCCCGGCGTGGAACCGCAGCCCGCTTCCTCGATGGCCTTCCAGCCCTACGGCACCTGCTACACCGTCAGTGTGGACTGGCCCACCGACCGCGCCGTGAGTGTTCCTACGATTTACATCACGACCGAGACCGGCACCCCTCCGGGCAGTAAGACCACTTACATCAACGGCACCTTCGAGGTTGATGGTGCCGGCGTCTTCCCCGATATGGAAGAAACACCCATGCAAATCAAGGGACGAGGCAACAGCAGCTGGGATGGCATGTGGGGCAAGAGTCCCTATCGCCTGAAGTTCGAGAGCTCCGTGAAGCCTTTCGGAATGACCAAGGGCAAAAGCTGGATTCTGCTGGCCAACAAGATTGGAGGTTCCATGATGACCAATGCTATCGGTATGAAAGTGGCGCAGCTCGCCGGAGCCGCCGGAGCCAATCATATCGTGCCCGTGAACCTTTATATCAACGGCGAGTATCGTGGCAGCTATAACTTCACCGAGAAGATAGGTTTCCACAACAATAGCATCGATCTTGACGACGAGACCTACGCTTCCATGCTCGAGTTGGACACCTATAGCGACGAGGTCATCTACCGCGCCTATTATTATGATGTACCCGTGAAGATTCATGAGCCCGAATTCGACGATCCCGGAGCAGACACCCCGTTGACTCCTGAAGACATCATGAACGACTTCAACGATATGCTCGATGCGGCCGCCTGGGGCGAGGATATTTCCCGCTGGGTGGAGGTCGACACATTCTCGGCCTTCTACCTCACCAATGAGTTTATCATGAATCAGGAGCTGATGCACCCCAAGAGCACCTATCTTTATAAGGAACGCATAGGCGATAATAAGAGCCTCTGGAAGTTCGGACCCGTTTGGGACCTCGACTGGTCCTTCGGCCACGAGATGAACGGCGGATACTTCACTACAGGGGCCACCAGCGACTACATCTCCGCCAAAAGAATGGAGTGCAATGATCTTTGGACTGCCCTGCGCAATGCTGGCGAAACACTGGATCGTGCCTACTATAAGGCCTGGACACGATTCATGCGTCTGAAGAGTGTCGAAGAACTGATGGACTACTGCCAGGAATACTTCGACTATGCCAACTCCTCTTTCTTGGAGAATGCCAACTACTGGGGCGACGGACGTAACTATTCCAGCCAAATCGCCCAGCAGCAGTCGTGGCTCAAGAAGCGTGCACAGTACATCTATAAGCGACTGACGCCATACGACCTCAGCGTGGAACTGCCCGAAGACCCGTTGTGGACACCATATTCCATCGAAGGGCAGCCTGATCCAGTGGATATCTCACCCTACATCAACGTCCGCAACGCCATACAGAACCTACTGGCCGACGCCACATCCTACACCTGCAATCCACTCGACCTCAACAGCATAAAGAATACGATTCAGGAACAGAACGGCATCGTGGCACAGGCCAAGACGATGGATGTCGTCACTCAGGCTACTGAGGACCTGCGTGCTGCCTTTGTTGAATTCCTCGCAACCGAGGAACTGGTTATCTTGAAGGCGCTCGACCTCACAAACATCCTGCTCAACAACCCCTCTCCCGTGGCGAATGCCGACGGATGGACCTTCAGCGATGAACCCGCTACCTTCGATGCCAAGAACCGCGTGGCAGAGTTCATCGACCAGCCCGAAGCGCAACTCTCACAGAAGGTGGCACTTCCTGCGGGGGACTACCTCTTCAACGCCACCGCCCTCACACGCTCGAACTATACTTCGCATATCTTTGCCGGCGAACAGACAGAACGGTTGGTGCGCGTCACCAGAAGCACAGCCAGTGACCTGGATCAGGCTCGCGCATGGTTCGATCAGGGCAACGGACAGAACAGCCTCGCCTTCAGTCTCACTGAGGCCGGCGACATAGAACTCGGTATCAGGGCAGACCTGACCCACGGAGACCACTGGACCGTATGGTCGGACTTCCACCTCGTGATGGTCGGCAAGCCCGTGAAACCCACCGTCAACGACAGCCAGTACAAGGCAGCCCTCGCCGCCATTCATTCGGGTAAGAAGTACCGTATCTTCACCACCTACGACGGCAAGCAGTTCACCGACACCCGGCACTACCTCACCCGCGAGGGAGTCCTCACCGTAGATAAGTACGACCAAGACATCTTCACCTTCACCCTCGTTGAGGGCAACGTGGGCACCGGCAACAACGACCTCTTCGTCAGCCCCGGATGGAGCACCGATGCCTATTTCACCAATCCTACCCTCAGTGGCGAAAGCACAGGCGACATCGTGCCCCGCGGCAGTATCAGCACCAACACTCAGATGGCACGCGACAACTGGGAAGGACAGGTATGGTATAAGGAGGGCGACCGCTATGCCGTGCGTGCCACCAACGCTCCTGCAGGCTCTTGGGGTTCCAACACCTACTGGTTCGTGGAGAACATCGCAAACGAAGGCGTGCCCGAGGCCGGCTACAGCTGGGATCCCTACTTCCTCTGGGAACTTGAAGAAGTGCGCGAACCGTCGATATTTGTCCTCACCTACCTCGTTGACGGAGAAGTCTATAAGAAGCAGGACATTGAAGTCAACACCTCCATCACTCCCGAGGCCGCGCCCCAGAAAGAAGGCTACACTTTCAGCGGCTGGAGCGAGATTCCGGCAACGATGCCCGATCACGACGTGACCGTAACCGGAACGTTCACCGTGAACACCTACTCCGTCCGCTACTATGTCGCTCGGGAACTCTTCGCCGAGGACAAGGTGGATTATGGCACTCAGCTCGTCTTGCGCGACTACACTCCTGCCGATCCTGCCCGCTATACCTTCCTCGGATGGGAGGGCGAGAAGTATGAGACCATGCCTGCCCGTGACCTCGAATACTACGCCAACATTGCCGACGGCATCCGAGGTCTTGAACTCGAGGAACTGCCCGGAGTCGAAGCTATCTACGATGCCGCAGGCCGCAAGCTCGCTCGCCTGCAGCGCGGCGTCAATGTCCTCCGGATGACCGATGGCACCGTCCGCAAGCTCATCGTGAAGTAAATCCGATTCATCACAAACAAAATCCGATTCATCACAAATAACCGAGGGTGTGGTTCTCGCCGCACCCTCGGATTCGTTTATAGCCTTGTAACCGGAAACTCCATCATCCCTCACGTCCTCCGCGATCATCCCTCACGTCCTCCGCGATAAGCCGTCACGTCTTCCACGATCATCCGTCACGTCCTCTGCGAAAGGCCGTCACGTCCTCCACGATCATCCGTCACGTCCTCCGCGAAAGGCCGTATCCGTCTTTACATATATATGTCTCGGCCCTCACGTATATATGTATTCGCCCTCACGTATATATGTCTCATCGTGTCTCACCCGGAAATGACGTCACCTTCTCAGGATCTTACGAATCTTCTTGAGATAGGCGTTGGCATATTGGCGCATGCCGATGTCGTTGGGATGAATGCCCTCGACCATGGAATCTTGTGTGAAACCCAGTTCTTTGTGAGTCAGGAGAAAGAGATTCTTGACGCCCTGCTTTCGGAGGGCTTTGTAGGCTCGTTGCTGCTCCTCGTTGGAATGAGTGTACCAGTCCACAGACTGCTGGGAACTGCCGCCGTTGGCGTAGTTGTGCTCTACCAGCAGGATGGGAGCTGCGCTCTTCTCGCGAAGAATGGCGATGCCCTTGAGCAGGCGGTCGTAGATGAGTTCCGTGCGTTCGGTGGCCATATTGGGCAGACAGTCGATGATGAAGAGTCGGGCTGGAATCTCTGCCAGGAAACGGAACATCTCTTCCTCGATCAGGGCGTTGCCCGAGAAGCCCAGATTGATGACTGGATGGCGCGACTCACGGTGCAGGATATTCGTCCAGGCCATACCCGGTCGTGAGGCACAGGCTCCCTGGGTGATGGACGTTCCATAGACAACGATGGGCTGGTCGGAGGACGCGGGCAGGAAGCGCAGTTCACGGTCTTCTGCCACTCCAATCTCCATCCATGCCACCTCGTTGTACAGGGGCAGGAACAGTTCGTAGTCATACCCCTGCTCTTCACCTGTGAAATAGGTCAGGTCTTTGAACTCGTAGTTGATAGTGTCCTTGTACGAAAGGTTGAACTTGCTGGCACACCAGCGCAGTTGGCCGTTGGCATCGGTGGCGTAGAGGTCCACTCCCGAGACACCCGTCGTTGGCATGTGGAACATATTCAGACCGCGCGTGACCTTGTAGCGCACTTTCACACTTGGCGCGTTCGTGTGGAAGCAGACCGACAGTCCTGCCGATTGCTGCGAGAGGTTCCAAACGGCACTCCGCACCTTACCCTCGGCTCTCGGTGTCAGGCGGTGGTAGTTGTCCTTCAGTTCGCTGTTCCACCAGCGACCATGGACGATGTTGTCGCCCTGCTCCAGAGGATTCATCCATTTCGTCTGTGCAGTGATGTTCACTCCACAGACTACTGCCAAAAGGCAAGCCAAGATCACTTTTTTCATCGCGGACTGCTTTTTGCCCTTATATCCTTTGTTTTTTCCTGTAGCGAAGGAACCATACGGCAAGAGCGAAGGCAAGGACGAAGCCGGCGATGAGGCTGGGTGTGTGGGGAATTTGGAAGCCTTCGGGAGCAGCAAGGATGTAGCTGGTCACGACCACAGTCATGAAGACGGCGGGGAGGAAGGCTATCCAGCAGTTGCGGCCTCGGCGCAGGAGCCATACGGCAGCAGTCCACAGGAAGCAGGTGGCCAGCGTCTGATTCGTCCACGCGAAGTAGCGCCAGAGCACGTCGAAGTCCACGAAGACGAGGGCTGCCGAGATGGCGAAGAGGGGGAGGGCGAGGGCCAGGCGGTTGGCAATCTTCTTTTGGCTGAGATGCATGAAGTCCGCAACGATAAGGCGGGCACTACGGTAGGCGGTGTCGCCCGAAGTGATGGGGGCTGCTATGACTCCAAGGACGGCCAAGATGGCACCAATGCGGCCCATCCATGTCGAACAAATCATATTGACGAGCAGGGCAGGATTGGATGACGAGCTTAAGCCGCCATTCGTCAGGATGGAGGAGAGGGAGGCGTAGGCGTTCTCAGGAGCTCCCTCGGGAGCTGCAGAGGCTGCGAACTTAATCGCGGCGGCAGCCCAGATGAGTGCCACGATACCCTCAGTAATCATGGCACCGTAGAAGACGATGCGACCGCGACGCTCGTTCTCGAGGCAACGTGACATCAGGGGCGACTGCGTGCCGTGGAAACCGCTGATGGCTCCACAGGCGATGGTGATACAGAGGAAGGGGAAGATGGGCAGTCCCTTAGGGTGGTGGCTGACGAAGGGAGCGTCGGTGAGTTCCGGAATCCAACCCTCCTGCGCAAAGATGCCGAAACCTACACCGACGGCCATGATGAGCAGGGCAGCGCCGAAGAGAGGATAAAGGCGTCCGATGAGCGTGTCGATGGGCAACAATGTCGCCAGTACGCAGTAAAGGAACACGAAGCCTATCCATAGCCATTTCCACGCTGCCATGTCCATACCCCATGCGCCGTTGGTCATGGTGGCAAGCAATCCTGCAGAGGTGGTGACAAAGACGGTGCCTACGAGAACGAGAAGGACAATAGAGAGGATGCGCATTCCCTGACGGGCAACGCTACCCAGCTCATTGCCCACCATCTCGGGCAGCGAGGCGCCATCCTGGCGCAGCGAGATCATGCCGCACAGGTAGTCGTGGACGGCTCCCATGAAGATGCAACCAAAGACAATCCAAAGGTAGGCGGCAGGACCGAAGAGGATGCCCATGATGGCACCGAAGATGGGACCTGTTCCCGCAATATTCAGGAACTGAATGAGATAGACGCGCCAAGTGGGCATGGGAATGTAGTCCACGCCGTCCTTCAGGCGGTAGGAAGGGGTTTCGCGTTCGGGCTGAATACCGAAAACGCGTTCAACGAAGGCTCCGTAAATGAGATAGCCTAAAACCAATAAGATGAGTGCAATAGAAAATGTTAACATAATTAAGTATCCACCCCTCATTGAGAGGGTGGAATGTATTTGAGAGGTTGAAGTTTACTTGTTGGGTAACTACTCCCTCCCTTACAGGGAGGGTGAGGGGAGGGCCTTTTTTTGATTCACAAGCCAAGCATCGAGAATGGTCATAGCGGCCATGGCTTCTACGATAGGCACGGCGCGGGGGAGAACACAGGGGTCGTGGCGACCACGAGGGTTGATGGTGACGGGGTTGCCGTGAATATCAATGGTCTGCTGGGGACGCAGCAGGGTGGCAACGGGCTTGAAGGCTACACGGAAGGGAATGGGCTGACCATTGCTGATACCTCCTTGGATGCCGCCGGAATGGTTGGTGGTGAGGGGAAACGCGTCGTTCTGCTCGCTGCCGCGCTGACTCACTCCTGCAAAGCCTTCGCCGTACTCAAAGCCTTTGACGGCATTGATAGAGAGCATGGCAGCTCCGAGTTGGGCGTGGAGCTTGCCGAAGACCGGTTCGCCGAGTCCCACAGGACAGCCGGTGATGACACCAGCGATGATGCCCCCAATGGTGTCGCCCTCGCCTTTTACCTGCAGGATGAGGTCTTCCATTTGTTGAGCGGTGCCCGGGTCGGGACAACGCACATCGTTGGTTTCGATGAGGCTGAGGTCGAGGCGGGTCCAGTCGGGGTCGCAGGCGATGTCGCCTACTTGTTGGGTCCACGCTTTCACCTCCATGCCGAGCTTGCTTAAAACTTGCTTGGCGATGGCTCCTGCCACGACGCGGCTGATGGTCTCGCGAGCAGAGGAACGCCCGCCGCCGCGATGATCGCGCACACCATATTTCATATAATAGGTGTAGTCGGCGTGGGAGGGGCGGAAGATATCGCGCAGGTCGTCGTAGTCTGAGGAATGTTGGTTTTCGTTGCGGACGATGAAGCCGATGGGAGTGCCGGTGGTGATCAGTCCCTTAGAAGAGCCCTCGGGAGCAGGCATCACTCCGGAGAGAAGTTCCACGCGGTCGCCTTCCTTGCGGGCTGTGGTGAGACGGCTCTGACCAGGACGACGGCGATCGAGTTCAGACTGAATGAAGTCGAGGTCCAGTTCCAGACCAGCAGGACAGCCGTCGATGACGCCGCCGATGGCTGCGCCGTGACTTTCGCCGAAAGAGGTGAGACGGAAAAGAGTGCCGAAGGTGTTCAAGGTTGAAAGGTTGAAATGTTGAAACGTTGAAAAAGCCCATCCCCGACCCCTCCTCGGGGAGGGGAGTAGGGGTTGAAAGTTATTGAAGGGTTAGGCGTTGCAACCGCCGCAACCTCCTTCGTTGCCGCATCCGCCGCATCCGCCTTCTTCGCTTCCACATCCTCCGCATCCTCCACATCCTCCGCAGCCTCCCTCGCCAGAGAGGATTTTGGCGGTTTGTTCGATTTCTTGTAGCGAGGCCTCGCGGTTCTCCAGTAAACGACCGGTGAACTGTAGGTCGCGACCAGCCAGCGGGCTGTTCAGGTCCACGGTGACTTCCGTATCTGTAACCTTCACGATGGTGCCCATGAAGTGGTTACCCTCGTTGTCCATAAGGGGCACTTCGGCACCCGGATAAACCTCTTCTTCCATGAATTTACCTCTGATTTCAAAGACCTTGCGAGGTAAGGCGCGCACCAACTCTTCGTCGCGCTCTCCGAAAGCGTCGGCTGCCTTGAGGACAAAGTCAAAGTCATCGCCGGGATTGAGGGCTGTCAGATGTTGCTCGAAAGCATCGATCATCAAGCCCATTCCTGTCACGAAGGCTACGGGTTGTTCGGCTGGAGTTTCGTAGAGCAACTTGTGGCTGACAGGGGAGTGAGTCAGCATCTTGTAGGATACTACAACGTATCTTTGGGGCATTGTATTGTTGAGTTAAAAAATTATGTTTAGCGAATAAATGTTGTCATTTTGCGTGCAAAGTTACACTTTTTTATTCATCCTGACACACAAAAGGGCATATAAATTTGCTTTTGAGTCTGCTTTGACGTAATTTTGCCGCCAAAATTGCATCTATAGACTCAAACTTTAAACTTTAAACTCAAAAACGATGCCCCATAAACTTCGCAGCGCAGTCTGCACAGAAGGTCGCCGTATGGCAGGAGCCCGCGCTCTGTGGGTGGCCAACGGTATGAAACGCGAACAGTTCGGCAAACCCATTATTGCCATCGTTAATAGCTTTACCCAGTTCGTGCCGGGTCACACTCACCTGCACGAGGCGGGACAGATTGTCAAGCGCGAAATAGAGCGCCTCGGCTGCTATGCTGCTGAGTTTGACACCATCGCCATTGACGATGGAATTGCAATGGGTCACGACGGTATGCTTTATTCCTTGCCGTCGCGCGACATCATCGCAGATTCTGTGGAATATATGGTGAATGCCCACAAGGCCGATGCGATGATTTGTATCTCCAATTGCGATAAAATCACTCCAGGAATGCTTATGGCTGCCATGCGTCTGAATATCCCCGCTGTCTTTGTGAGTGGCGGACCGATGGAGGCCGGTAAATATAAAGGTGAGAACCTGGACCTCATTGCTGCGATGGTCAAGGGTGCCGATCCGACTGTTTCAGATGAGGAACTGGCAGAGGTCGAGAACCGCGCTTGTCCTGGCTGTGGATGCTGCTCCGGAATGTTCACAGCCAACTCGATGAATAATCTCACGGAAGCTATTGGACTTTCGCTGCCGGGAAATGGTACGATTCTTGCTACCCACAAGAACCGTGTGCGCCTTTTGCAACAGGCGGCGCGACAGATTGTCAAGAACGCCTTGGCGTACTACGAAGACGATGATGAGAGTGTGCTGCCCTGCAGTATTGCTACCCGTCAGGCTTTCCTCAATGCGATGACATTGGACATCGCAATGGGCGCATCCACGAACACGGTACTTCATCTGCTGGCGATAGCGCAGGAGGGTGGGGTAGACTTCACGATGAAGGATATCGATACACTCTCCCGTAAGACTCCGTTCCTCAGCAAGTTGGCTCCTAATAGCCAGAAGTATTCTGTACAGGAGTTCGGACGGGCCGGAGGAGTGCTGTCTCTGCTGAATGAGTTGGCCAAGGGTGGACTTATCAACACGAGCCTAAAACGCGTGAACGGGGCAACCTTACAGGAAGACATCGAGAAATACGCGGTAGATTCGATAGAAAAACCAGGTACTCTGGGTGATATAGATAATCCGGCAACGATTTATCTTTCTGCACCTGCGGGCAGGTTCTGCAATCAGTTGGGCGCCCAAGAGACTTATTATGATAGCTTTGATACAGACCGCACGAGTGGCTGTATCCGCGATATAGAACACGCCTACACAAAGGATGGCGGTATGGCCGTTCTTTTCGGAAATATTGCACAGGACGGCTGTGTGGTCAAGACGGCAGGCGTGGATGAGAGTATCTGGAAGTTCTCCGGCCCTGCTGTGGTCTTCGACTCTCAGGAAGATGCTTGCGAGGGTATACTCGGCGGACGTGTGAAGGCTGGAGATGTCGTTGTCATCACCCACGAAGGTCCTAAGGGAGGACCGGGAATGCAGGAGATGCTCTATCCTACTTCCTATATTAAGAGTATGCATTTAGGCAAGGAATGCGCCCTCATCACCGACGGCCGTTTCAGTGGCGGCACCAGTGGCCTTTCTATCGGTCACATCTCGCCCGAGGCTGCCAACGGGGGCAATATCGGAAAAATCGTGGATGGCGATATCATAGATATCGATATCCCTGCCCGGAGTATCAACGTACGCCTCAGCGATGAGGAACTGGCAGCTCGTCCCCAGCAGCCCTTGCGCCGTAATCGCGTAGTGTCCAAGGCTCTCCGCGCTTACGCTCAAAGCGTGGCCAGCGCTGATAAAGGCGGAGTGCGCATCATCGATTGAACCATTAAATCAAACACATAAATGAACGACAGACTATTTATTTTCGACACCACCCTGCGCGACGGCGAACAGGTGCCTGGCTGTCAGCTGAACACGATTGAGAAGATTCAGGTTGCCAAGCAACTGGAGGCGCTGGGCGTGGACGTCATCGAGGCTGGTTTCCCTATCAGTTCGCCTGGCGATTTCAATAGCGTTATTGAAATATCGAAGGCCGTGACATGGCCCACAATCTGTGCCCTCACACGAGCCGTGGAGAAAGATATTGATGTGGCCGTGGAGGCATTGCAATATGCCAAGCACAAGCGCATTCATACGGGCATTGGCACCAGCGAGTCACACATTAAATATAAGTTTAACGCTACACGCGAAGAAATCATCGAGCGGGCTGTAGCAGCTGTCAAATATGCACGACGCTTTGTGGAGGACGTGGAGTTCTACGCAGAGGATGCAGGACGCACGGACAACGAGTACCTGGCTCGCGTTATCGAGGCCGTAGTGAAGGCCGGCGCCACTGTATGCAACATCCCCGATACGACGGGGTACTGTCTGCCGCAGGAGTTCGGTGAGAAGATTAAGTACCTGATGGAACATGTCGACGGCCTCAGCAGTGGCAAAGCCATCCTCAGTACTCACTGCCACAACGACCTCGGAATGGCGACAGCGAATACGATGGCTGGCGTTCTGAATGGCGCGCGGCAGGTAGAGGTGACTATTAACGGAATCGGTGAACGCGCTGGCAATACCAGCCTCGAAGAGATAGCAATGATTCTGAAGTGTCACAAGGGAATCGGTATCGACACCAATATCAACACCCAGAAAATCTATCCTACTTCGAGGCTCGTGAGCTCGTTGATGAATATGCCTGTGCAGCCTAACAAGGCCATCGTGGGCCGCAATGCCTTTGCACATAGTAGTGGCATTCATCAGGATGGCGTGCTGAAGAACGCACAGACCTATGAGATTATAGACCCGAAAGATGTGGGTATCGATGACAACAGCATCGTGCTTACAGCCCGAAGTGGACATGCCGCACTGAAGCATCGCCTTCAGTCATTGGGTATTGACCTTCGTGATGAGGCATTAGACAAGACTTATGAGGCCTTCCTCCAGCTGGCTGATCAGAAGAAAGAAATCACAGATGATGATATCCTCATGCTGGCGGGTGCTGACCGCACGGCATCTCATGCCATCAAGCTTGACTACTTGCAGGTCACTACGGGAAAGGGCGTTCGTAGCGTGGCCGCTATTGGATTGAATATCAGCGGCGAGAGATTCGAGGCTTCGGCTTCAGGGAATGGGCCGGTAGATGCTGCCATCAAAGCACTGAAGGTTATCATCCGTCGAAAGATGACCCTGAAGGAGTTTACCATTCAGGCCATCTCGAAAGGCTCTGACGATGTGGGAAAGGTACACATGCAAGTGGAGTACGACGGTCACCTATATTATGGCTTTGGTGCCAACACGGATATTGTGACGGCTTCTGTAGAGGCTTACATTGATTGTATAAATAAGTTCAAGAAGTAGTATGGGAAAGACGCTTTTCGACAAGATATGGGATGCCCATGTGGTACAGGACGTGCCTGATGGCCCCACACAACTGTATATAGACCGCCTTTATTGTCATGAAGTGACCTCGCCCCAGGCCTTCGATACCTTGCGTGACAAGGGCATTGGCGTGCTGCGTCCCCAGCAGATCTTTGCGATGCCGGACCACAACACACCCAGTACCTCTGATGCACCACTGCCTGTGGGTGCCAAGCAGATGGAGGCTCTGAAAATGAACTGTGCAGAGTTCGGCATCACGCACTTTGATATGGGCTCACAGGACAATGGTATCATCCATGTGGTAGGTCCTGAGAAAGGACTTTCGCTGCCGGGGATGACAATCGTCTGTGGCGATAGTCACACCTCAACGCACGGCGCTGTTGGTGCGCTGGCAATGGGAATCGGTACCAGCGAAGTGGCGCAGGTGCTGGCTTCGCAGTGCATCCTTCAACAGAAGCCCAAGACCATGCGCATCAACATCGAGGGTACTCTGCCCAAGGGCACAACGGCTAAAGATGTCGCCCTTTATATCATGGCCCGGATGACTACCAGCGGAGCCACAGGATACGCTGTGGAGTATGCCGGAAGCACCATACGCTCTTTGTCGATGGAGGGTCGCCTGACACTCTCAAATCTCAGCATTGAGATGGGATCCCGTGCTGGCTTGATAGCTCCCGATGAGGTTACCTTTGCTTATCTGAAAGGACGTGAATATGCTCCCAAAGGTGAAGCATGGGAAAAGGCTGTGGCAGCATGGAAACAACTGCATAGCGATGCTGATGCGGTCTTCGACAAGGAGGTCTCTTTCCGTGCTGAAGATATCGCCCCCCGCATCACATACGGTACTAATCCTGGAGCGGGGATTGCTATTGACGAACAGATTCCCGAGACAGGGCCATTCTCGGCAGAAGAGTTGGCATACATGCAGTTTAAGCCCGGACAGCGACTGCTCGGTGCACCTGTGGATTATGTGTTTCTCGGAGCTTGTACGAATGGTCGCATTGAGGACTTCCGAGCTTTCGCTTCTGTGGTGAAAGGCCGCAAGAAGGCTGCAAACGTGGTCGCTTGGCTCGTGCCCGGTTCGTGGGCAGTACGCCGTCAAATCATCGACGAAGGAATTGACAAAGTCCTTGAGGACGCAGGCTTTGAACTCCGTCTGCCCTCCTGCTCCGCGTGCCTCGCCATGAATGCCGACAAAGTGCCGGCAGGTAAACTAAGCATCAGTACTTCGAATCGCAATTTTGTGGGACGACAGGGTCCTGGTGCCCGTACCATTTTGGCGAGTCCCCTGACGGTAGCCGCAAGTGCCGTTACAGGTGTCATTACAGATCCAAGAACCTTTGTCAAGTAACTCATTATGAAACAGATATTTGATGTTATAACGTCCACCTGCATCCCCATTGCTATAGATAACTGCAATACCGATCTCATTATCCCTGCACGTTATCTGGCCAGTACCACCCGCGACCCTAAATTCTTTGGCGATGCATTTATGCATGATCTTCGTTATGCGGCAGATGGTCAGCCTGTTGCTGATTTCGTGATGAACCAAAGCGCCTTCTCCGAGGCTCCTCGGGAGGGAGTGCATGAGATTATAGTAGCAGGAGAAAATTGGGGAAGTGGCAGCAGTCGTGAGCATGCGGCTTGGGCTATTGCAGGTTACGGAGTGCGTGTGGTCATCAGCAGTTCTTTTGCTGATATCCATCGCAACAACCTCCTCAACTGCTTTGTCCTCCCTGTTGTGGTTTCTTCCGCCTTCCAGCAGGAACTCTTTGAAAGTATCGCTGCCGACCCGCTGACTCAGGTACGTGTGGACCTCCCGAATCAGACAGTAACGAATCTTGCTACGGGGCACTTTGAGTCCTTCGACATCAATGGCTACAAGAAATATTGTCTGATGAACGGGCTGGATGATATAGACTTTCTGTTGAAGAGTAAAGATAAGATAGAAGCTTATGAGAAGCATTGAGATCATGGACACCACGCTGCGCGATGGTGAACAGACAAGTGGCGTCAGCTTTATGCCTCATGAGAAGTTGATGATTTGCCGTGCGCTGCTCGAGGATCTGCATGTGGACCGCGTGGAGGTGGCATCGGCACGTGTCAGTGAAGGAGAATTAGAAGCTGTGCAACGTATCACACGTTGGGCGGCACAGAAGAACTTGCTCGACAGGGTGGAAGTCCTCGGATTCGTGGACGACGGCAAAAGCCTCGATTGGATACAACGCGCGGGCGCGCGTACCATTAATTTATTATGTAAGGGTTCTCGTCGTCATTGCGAGGGACAGCTGGGAAAGACGCTGGAAGAGCACATCGCAGATATACGACATAATGTTCTGCTTGCTGCCCAACGCGAAATAGCCGTTAATATCTATCTTGAAGACTGGAGTAATGGAATGAAAGAAGACCACTATGTCTTCCGACTCATGGATTCTCTCGTTGATCTTCCTGTCGCGCGCGTGATGCTCCCCGACACTCTCGGCATCCTTAATCCTCTGGAAGTCCTTTCCTTTGTTCGCAAGATGGTTAGGCGATATCCGAAAGTACACTTCGACTTCCACGCCCATAACGACTACGACCTTGCCGTGTCTAATGTTCTTGCTGCAGTCCTCAGTGGAGCGCGTGGATTGCATACCTGCATCAATGGGCTCGGAGAACGTGCTGGCAATGCCCCTTTGGCGAGCGTTCAAGCTATTCTGAAAGACCACTTCAATGCTCATACGAACATCAATGAAGTGGAACTTAACAAGGTGGCTCACATGGTGGAGAGCTATAGTGGCATCGCTATCCCACCGAACAAACCCATCACGGGTTCGGCAGTCTTCACCCAGGTGGCAGGAGTACATGCTGATGGCGACAGCAAGCAGGGGCTCTATCAGAACGCCTTGAAGCCAGAACGTTTCGGACGCCGTCGTGAGTATGCCCTCGGCAAGAGCAGCGGCAAAGCCAGCTTGCGCATGAATCTCGAAGAACTGGGGCTGGACCTCAGCGAAGAGGACATGAAGAAAGTTACCGACCGCATCATCGAACTGGGCGACAAAAAGGAACTCGTTACCCAGGAAGATCTCCCGTTTATCATCCGTGATGTGCTGAAACATAGCGAGGACGATGAATGTGTACAGTTGTTATCTTACATGGTATCTACGGCTTATGGCCTGCGTCCAATGGCCCAGGTGCGGCTGCAAGTCAACGAAGAGATCTACGAGGAGAGTGCCCAAGGCGACGGTCAGTACGATGCCTTTGTGCGTGCCGTGCGCCATATCTATCGCGACCGTCTCGACCGCCACTTCCCTTGGCTCTCGAACTACACCGTCACCATCCCGCCAGGCGGACGAACTGACGCCCTCGTACAGACCACCATCGAGTGGGTCTTCGAGGAAAAGACCTATCGCACCCACGCTCTCGATGCCGACCAGACCGAGGCTGCCATCAAAGCCACCATAAAACTGCTGAATATCATAGAGCCTCTTTACGTGAAGCAATAGCTTTCCCATCTTATTTCTTTTTATCCTTACAAGTTCCACGTAATTCCAAAGGTGGAACTCCTGAATTCCAGCAGTGGAACTTCTGAATTCCAGCAGTGGAACTCGAGAGTTCCATAGGTGGAACTGTGGAATACCATAGATGGAACTCGGCGTCACGCCCTATCTGAATGGAGTTTGTCATGCTATGTAAGGAGACGAAGCACAGGAGGTGTATTCGTTAAATAATGTTATATTCGTGCATTTTATTAGTACTATGTATTGCAAGGTACTAATATTTTGCCTACCTTTGCCCCCGCTTAAGCAAAGGTTCTCATCGAGTAGGGGACGCCCGCTTGTATGAGGATGCAATGAACTTATTGAATGTTAAACTATTAATGCAATTTGTCAAATCCTATGGTGGACGTCAACAATGCCAAATCCCAGATGCGAAAAGGAATGCTGGAGTACTGCATACTTCTGCTTCTGAAGCGGCAAGCGGCCTACGCCTCCGATATCATCCAGCAACTGAAGGAAGCTGACTTGCTGGTGGTTGAAGGCACCCTCTATCCGTTGCTTACTCGCCTGAAGAAGGACGGCCTGCTCGCCTACGAATGGCAGGAGAGCACGCAAGGACCGCCACGCAAGTACTACACCCTCACCGCTACTGGTCTGCAGTTCCTTGATGAACTCGACCTCGCGTGGGGAGAAATAGAAAGAACGGTTTCCGTCCTCAAATCCTCACAATCCTCAAAACCTAAAGACCTCACACAACAATGAAAAAGAATATTACCATCAACCTTTGCGGACGCCTCTTTGCCATCGATGAGGATGCCTACGAGATGCTTTCGACCTACGAGCAGTCGCTCCGCAATTATTTCCGCACACGCGAGGGCGGCGAAGAAATCGCCAATGACATAGAAGAGCGCATCGCGGAGCTCCTTGATGAACTGAAAGCACAGGGAACCGAAGCCATCACCATCGAACATGTGACAGAAGTCATTCATCGGATCGGTAAGCCGGAAGAAATGGAAGAAAGCCCCTCGCCTGACTCCTCCCTTGTTAGAGAGGGAGAAGTACCACCCAAAGACAGCCAAGAATCACCCTTCCCTAACAGGGGAGGGGCTGGAGGAGGTGCAAAGCGCCTCTACCGCAACCCCAACGACAAGAAACTGTTTGGTGTGCTATCTGGCTTTGCAGCCTACTTCGGCGGCGATGTGCTGTGGTGGCGGCTGGGCTATGTGGCTTGTATGTTGCTCTCTTTCGTGGGGTCGTCGTTCAATTTCCTATGGTTCCTGCCTGGGCAATATCTCTATTTCCATGTTTATTTCTGGGGCATCGCTCTCATCATAGCCTACGTCCTGCTTGCTGTTCTGATGCCAGTGGCCGAGACGCCAGAGGATCGCCTGCGCATGAAGGGTAAGGAGGTGAATCCGCAGAATCTGGCAGAGGAGATTGTGGAACAGAATAATACTGCCGAGGCTTCCACTCAGCAATATGCCACAACAACCCCAGGACACAAAGGTCCATCAGGCTGCGTTTCCTCTACCTTTGGTTGTATAGGAGGCTTCTTTGTGGCTTTGTGGACTGTCATCGCCACTCTCTTCCGTTGGTGTCTCTATGCCTTTGGCGCGTTCGTTGCTGTAATGTGTTTGGTGGGCATCGTTTGCCTGACGGCTTTTGCCGTGAATCCTTACGAACTGCTTGAGAAAGGAAGTGATTTCTTCAAGACACCGGAGTTTGCGGCACTTGTTCCTTCGTTGACCGCTCCTTTCTACATTTTCGTTGTTGCCGCCGTCCTTGTGCTTGCCATCACAGCATACGCTATTATCCACAGCCTCTTGAATGAGTTCAAGCAAATGCAATCAATGCCATATCGTCAGCGTATTGTTCTGCTTGTCAGCTGGATTATGGGACTCATCGTGGCTGGTGTTGCCTTCGGCTATGGCGTACCTAAATTCATTGAGGTTCAGGGAAAATATGACAGGGAGAGGTGGCAAGAACTCGATGCCCAATACCGTGAAGAGCACACACATGATGGCATCTTTGTGCCGGATGATGAGTGGGAGTGGCTGCAAGACAACGGTTGGAAGATTCTTAATGCTGAGGGCTGCAACGACCGCTTCACGGCCCACGGCGAATACATGACGGGCGACTATAGTGTCCGCTACCTCGACTGCTGGGACGACCATCATCGCCAGCGTTATCGCGTGGAGCGAACTGACACCCTCCGGCCTGGCACCTACCGTCTTACGTGTGCAGCTCGTGCCAACGGCACAGGAGCCTGCGTCTACGTTATCGTGGGCGACGAGAAGCCGCAGTTCATAGAGATTCCAGCTACAGGCAATGAAGGTGGAAGCATTTGGGAAGAAGCAAACCAGTTTGTGCAAAGTCATCCAAACATTGCGCCTGATTCTGTGGAGTATGGAAATAAGTTATGTGAATTGATTGACGTAAACAATGGCAAAGGTTTTGGCTGGAACCGCATCGCTATCGAGCCCATTCATATCACCAAGCCTACAGCCCTGCGCTACGGTCTTACTTCTGACGATGCCTTCACTGGCAAGACTTGGCTCGGCCAGTACTTCTCTGCCACCGACTTCGAGGTCAGCCTTTTTGAAGATGCTACCCGCCGGCGAGAGGCAAAGAATCCGACACCCCAAACAAGCGAAGTTGCAAGTCAGGACAGCAGTAGCGTTCAAGACGGTCGGATGGTAATTGTTCGTCGTGGCGAAACGCTGGCCACCATCGCTCGGCGTAACCACACAACAGTTGGCCGTTTGCGTCAGCTGAATCATCTCCATAACAATCATGTCCGCGTTGGGCAGAGGTTGAGGGTGAGGTAAATGGGTGTCTTTTGTTCTACGTACAAAGAGAGATCATAATACCTAAACACGGCAGATTAGTACAAGAATGTCATAAAAGGGGCTCCGAACGACCTTCGGAGCCTTGCTTTTTGCACTTTTCCGACTAAATAGCATAAAGTTTGCAGAAAAAGTTGTACTTTTGCACCCGAAAAAGCAAAAACTCTAATAATAATGGCACAGAAACCCAGTATTCCCAAAGGAACGCGTGACTTCGGTCCGTCCGAGATGGCGCGCCGTAATTATATCTTTGACACCATCCGCAGCGTCTATGCTCTCTATGGCTTCCGCCAAATTGAAACACCAGCGATGGAGAATCTCAACACACTGATGGGCAAGTATGGAGAGGAAGGCGACAAGCTGCTTTTCAAGATACTAAATAGTGGTGATTTCCTGAAAGGGGTGAAGCTCCCGGACTCTCCCCCCGCCCTCCCTGTTAGGGAGGGGGCGATTACCAATGACTCTGGAAGTACACAGCCTTCAATAGATTCTGCTCCCTCCCTAACAGGGAGGGCGGGGGGAGAGTCTGGTCTCCTCCGCTTGGCAGCTCAGATCTGTGAGAAAGGTCTCCGCTATGACCTTACAGTCCCCTTTGCCCGCTATGTGGTGCAGCACCGCGAGGAACTGACATTGCCCTTCCGCCGTTTCCAGATCCAACCCGTTTGGCGTGCCGACCGTCCGCAGAAAGGCCGCTACCGTGAGTTCTATCAGTGTGATGCCGATGTGGTTGGCAGCGATTCGCTGCTCAACGAGGTGGAATTGATGCAGATTGTGGACGAGGTGTTCCGCCGTTTTGGAATCCGGGTTTGCATTAAAATCAATAACCGCAAGATACTGACGGGTATTGCCGAGATGATAGGGCAGGCCGATAAGATTGTGGATATCACGGTCGCAATAGACAAATTGGATAAGATTGGATTAGACGCTGTCAACGCCGAGTTGGCAGAAGACGGAATTCCTGAAGAAGCAATAGAGAAACTGCAACCAATCATCAAGCTCAACGGCACCAACGAAGAGAAGTTGGCAACGATGAGGGAAGTGCTGGCGGATTCAGAGACAGGCTTGAAGGGCTGTGACGAAGTGGCATTCGTGCTGAAGATGCTTGGCGCTCTTGGAGAAGGCCCTGTTGGCGGCGGCTTGAATGCCGAAATGGAGCTGGATCTCACTTTAGCACGTGGCCTGAATTATTACACGGGATGCATTTTCGAGGTAAAGGCACTGGATGTGGAAATCGGAAGCATCACAGGCGGTGGTCGCTACGATAACCTCACTGGCATCTTTGGAATGCCAGGACTCTCAGGCGTGGGTATCTCCTTCGGTGCCGATCGTATCTATGACGTTCTGAACCAGTTGGATCTCTATCCCAAGGAGGTGAGTACGGCCACGCAACTGCTCTTCGTGAACTTTGGCAAGGCAGAGGCCGCGTATGCATTCCCTGCTGTCGCCGAGTGCCGCAAGGCTGGAATCCGCACCGAGATTTATCCTGATGCTGCGAAGATGAAGAAGCAGATGCAGTATGCCAACGCTCGCGAGATACCTTTCGTGGCACTGGCTGGTGAGAGTGAAATGGCTGCAGGAATTTTCACTCTTAAGAATATGCAGACGGGTGAGCAGCAGGCTGCAACAACAGCGCAAATTATTGCAATTGTGACCGCCTGAGGAGGCGAGAATCGGACTTTTTAACTTGGATAAAAGGGCAAATATCGCGTTTTTGCGAAATAAAAAGCCCTTTTGACCAAAAAAAATGTTCGATATCTCTTGCTTGTATGGCGAAAAACCCCGACCTTTGCACCCGCAAACTAAAGCATATATAAAATAAGGTATATGAAAAGACGATTTTTTATGGTTGTGGTGCTCGCCGTTACGGGCGTGATGACTGTTGCCGGACAGCCCTTGAGTCTTGACAGTTGTCGTGCACTGGCCATTCGGAACAACAAGGCGTTGCAGATGAGTTCCCTCAAGCAAGAGGCGGCCCACTGGCAACGTAAGTCTGCGCTGACGAACTACTTCCCGAGGATTTCGGCAGTAGGTTCCTATCAGCGGACATCGAGGGAAATTTCTCTGCTCAACGATGAACAGAAAAATTCCCTTTCTACAATGGGGACCAAGATGGCGGGTGCCATCGGACAAGGAGCACAGCAGAGCATGGCGTCGTTCCAGCAGGGACTCTCCTCACTTATGCAGAGTCCTGAATTTGCGGCCATGATGCAGAATCCGCAGGTGGCTGCAGTGCTTTCCCAAAGTCCTTTATTGATGCAACTGTTGTCGAACCCCACGATGGCACAACAGCTGGCTGCTCCCCTTATGCAGCAGGCTTCCACAGTTTTCAATGGTATGCTGACAAATATGGCATCCATGGTTGATGCCGCAGGACAGAACATCGTTGATGCATTCCGTACAGATACCCGTAACATGACGGGTGCTGCCGTGATGCTCACCCAGCCTTTGTACATGGGTGGTAAGATTCGTGCCTACGACCGCATCACGCGTCTGGCTGAGGAAGCAGCAGGCTTGCAGTATACGATGGAGGAACAGGATCTGCTCGTCAGTGTTGATGAGGCTTATTGGCGTATCATCGCCCTCCAGAGTAAGAAGCAGCTGGCAGAGAGTTTCCTCGAGACCGTGAAAAAACTGGATTCCGATGTCGAAAAGATTATTGCTGAGGGTATGGCAACGAAGGCCGACGGACTCAGCGTGAAGGTGAAATTGAACGAAGCAGAGGTCGCCATGATTCAGGTGAACAATGGACTTTCACTCTCACGAATGGCGTTGGCTCAGATTTGCGGATTGCCGCTCGATGCAGAATTTACACTCACCGATGAGTCCCGCGACCTGACAGTAGACGACATCACGACTTGGGTAGATCCTAATGCAGATTTGACAGGAGCCGTGGAGACTGCTATGGGCAATCGTGCAGAAATCATGGCTCTGAATGTAGCAGCACAGGTGAAGCGCGAACAGGTGAAAGTCGCTCGTTCGGAATATCTGCCTAACCTGGCTTTGACCGCTGGATACCTTGTCTCGAATCCTAATTTATACAATGGCTTTGAGAAGAAGTTCGGAGGTATGTGGACTGCAGGCGTGATGCTGAAAGTGCCCATCCTCACTTGGGGCGACCGCATCTACAAGGTGCGTCAGGCGAAAGCCGAAGCTGCTATTGCCGAGACCCGTGTGGATGAAGTGCGGGAGAAGATAACCTTGCAGGTGAACCAGAATCAGCAGAAACTGCAGGAGGCTAAGGAACGTTTGGTGACTGCCAAACGCTCACAGGAACAGGCCGACGAGAACTTGCGCATTGCCAATCTAGGCATGAAGGAAGGTGTCATCCCGGTTAGTAATGTGCTGCAGGCACAGACAGCCTGGCTCTCGGCACACTCCACTCTTGTGGAAGCCGAAATCGATACCCGCCTTGCCCACCTTTATATGTTGCGTGCGCTGGGAACTTTAAGATAATGAATAAAAACAAAATACTATGGCAAAAAGAAGTAAAATAAACAACCTGCTCATCATTGCCCTCGTGCTCGTGGCTGTGATGGCAGTAGTAATTCTTGTTGGCATCTTCCTACCCAAGCCGCAGGAGGTGCTGCAGGGGCAGGCCGAAACCAGCGACTATCGCATTTCGAGCAAGGTGCCCAGCCGAGTGAAGGAACTGCGTGTGAAGTCGGGCGATAAGGTGAAGGCCGGCGACACGCTCGTCATCATGGACTCGCCCGAAGTGGAGGCAAAGATGATGCAGGCCGAGGCTGCCGAGGCTGCCGCCAGGGCCATCGAACAGAAAGCACAGAATGGTGCTCGTCAGCAGGAAATTCAGGGAGCCTACGAACTTTGGCAGAAGGCTCAGGCTGGTCTCGAAGTGGCAGAAAAGACCTATAGCCGTGTCAGCAGGCTCTTTGATGAGGGGGTCATCCCCGCCCAGAAACGTGATGAGGCCGAGGCGCAGCTGAAAGCCATGCAAGCCACAGAGAAGGCGGCTCACAGCCAGTATGAAATGGCACGTGAGGGCGCGCGTCGGGAGGATAAGGCCGCTGCTGCCGCACAGGTGGCCCGCGCTCAGGGTGCTGTCACCGAGGTCCGGGGCTACCAGCAGGAAACCGTGCTGTTGGCTACGGCAGACGGTACTGTTACTGAGGTCTTCCCCAAGGTGGGAGAACTCGTAGGACAAGGTGCACCGATTATGAATATTGCTCGCACCGATGACGTCCGCTTCATCTTCAATGTGCGTGAGGACTATCTTCCTGGAATGACACTCGATACGGAACTCAACATCTACGTTCCGGCGGTCGACCGCGAAATGAAGGTGAAAGTGGCCACCATCAATGTGATGGGCAGCTATGCCACCTGGAAGGCTACTAAAGCTTTGGATCAGTATGACCTCAAGACCTTTGAGGTCACCGCCTATCCCGTGAATCAGGCTGATGTCAAGGATGTGCTGGCAGGAATGACTGTAATAATTAGATAAGCTTAAGTCCCCCTTGGAACTTCAAGCATAAAACTTTAAACATTCTTCAATGCTAACCCCATTAAAGGATATATGGTTTATCACTCGACGTGAGATGAGGGCTTTTGCCAAGAGACCGATTTTCTTGGTCATCATGTTCTTGGCACCACTGGGATTCCTGTGGATGTTCACGAGCCTGATGCAGTCGGGGTTGCCTACGAAGTTGCCAGCAGCTCTCGTCGATGAGGACGATACCCATGTCACTCGTCAGCTGACCCGCATTCTCGGTGTCATGGAGGAGACACACTTTGTCATGCAGACGAAGAGTTTCACAGAGGCACGTCAGGCCATGCAGCGAGGCGAGATATATGCCATCTTCCGAATCCCCAAAGGGACGACAGAGGCAGCGCTTACGCAGCGCCAGCCCGTCATCTCCTTCTATACCAACGACACATACTACGTTGCAGCCTCGTTGCTGATGAAGGATATGCGCAAAATGAGCGAGATGGCAGGTCTGGCAATGACACGTGCTACCATGCGTGCCCGTGGCTTCCGCGATGATCAGATCATGGGAACCCTACAGCCGATAGTCATCGAGAGTCACCCTCTCGGAAACCCGCATCTGAATTACTCCGTGGTTCTCTCGAACCTCATCGTCCCTGGACTGCTGATGCTGGTCATCATGCTCACTACCTGCTATTCACTTGGTAACGAATGGAAACGGGGACGACAGAAGTACCTCTATGATTTGGGAAAAGGTAGAATAGGAGTCATTCTCATCGGAAAGCTGCTGCCCCAGACCGTGCTCTATACCATCATTTTCTGGCTCATAGACCTCATCTTCTATAGCTACCTTCAGTTCCCCTGTCAGTGTGGTGTTTCGCGCATGATGCTTTGGGGATTTCTGGCTGTATTGTCATCGCAGGGCTTCGGATTATTGATGTTCGAGGCGTTTCCCAGTCAGCTGCGTATGGCTATGTCTGCCTGTTCACTGTTGGGTGTGATGCAATTTTCTCTGGCGGGCTTCTCCTTCCCCGTATCCGCGATGGACGAGCCCTTTCAGTGGCTTTCCAACATCTTTCCTTTGCACCATTATTTCCTCATCTACGTCAATCAGTGCCTGAATGGCTACAGCATCAGTTATGTCTGGACGAGTGTCGTAGCTCTGGTGGCGATTTTCCTGCTGCCGCAGCTCTTCTCTTTCCGTCTGAGAGACGCCATGCTCTATAAAGAATACCGCGAATGAAAAAGCCAATGTTTCCTATCCTCCACGTATGGTGGGACGAGCTCTGCGAGATTGTGAAGGACGAGGGCATACTGATCTTCGTCATCCTCCTTCCGTTGGCTTATCCGCTGCTATACGCGATGATTTATAATACCGAGACTCAGCGCCAGTTGCCGATATGTGTCGTTGATGACTGCATGAGCGACCGTAGCCGTGAGTTTATAAGGCGTGTCGATGCCACCCCGGAGGTGAAGATTGCTGCCAGCTGCGTCAGTATGGATGAGGCACAAGAACTCATGCGCCGCCGAGACGTTTTTGGTATCATGCGCATTCCACGTGAGTTTGACTTGCATTTGTGGCGAGGCGAGCAGACCGTTATCGGTCTCTACAGCGACCTCACGTCTATGCTTTATTATAAGGTAGAGTATCTTGCAGTCATCAATGTGGCACAGGAGATGAATCGCAACATCAAGGTGAAGGAACGCCAGACGAACACTACGGCTCGTGAAGAGGATGTCGCGCGCTGGCCTATCCGCTTCGAGGAGGTGAAGATGTACAATTCTGCAGGTGGATTTGCAGCTTTCCTGATACCTCCAGTGCTGATGCTGATACTGCAGCAGGCGCTGTGCTTGGGTGTAGGAATGTCTATGGGTCGCTCGCGCGAACGTTTCCGTGGTCTCGTCATCCCGCCCACCAAGCACTACAAGAACACCTTGGCCATAGTCCTTGGAAAGGGACTTGTCCATTTCCTCATATTCCTGCTTATGGGGCTCTATATGACCCTCTGCGTGACGCGCTGGTTCGGTCTTCCGCAGCTGGGTCATCTGAGCGAGATTTTTGGACTGCTTGTGCCATACTTGGCGGCCTGCACTTTCATGGCCATGTTCTGGTCTCATTTCATCTTCCGCAGGGAGGACTGCATCTTGCTTTTCGTTTTCATGTCCATTCCTCTACTGTTCCTCACGGGAGTCAGTTGGCCCGGAGCCTCTATACCGCCTCTTTGGAAAGCTGTAGGCACAGTATTCCCCTCTACTTGGGGTTCAAACGCTTACGTCCGTATTCAAGGTATGGGGGCCTCATTGGGCGATTGTTATCAGGAGATAAAGATGCTCTGGATTCTCGCTGGCATCTATTTTCTCCTTACCTGTTTCCTTTATATGTTCGAAATCCGAAAGTCTGTGGGACGCTCGCTTCTCAATTAATAATTGATGATTGATAGACAAACAAAAAACACTGACATTCAACGGACAATAGATTATCAATAGCATTTTTCAATTCTTCAACGTTCACCTTCCCATGTCCTCCTATCTTGCCGTAGATCTCGGCGCCACCAGCGGCCGCACAGTACTGGCCTCCTTCGACGGACAACGCATAGAGATGCGTGAGTTCACTCGTTTTGAGAATCCTCAACTGCCCCTTGGCGGCCATATCTTCTGGGACCTGCCACACCTCTATAACGAGGTCTTGAGGGCTCTGCGGCAAGTGAAAGCCGAAGGCATCACCTTGCAGAGTATTGGCATCGACACTTGGGGTTGTGACTTCGCCTTCTTCGGTGCCGACGGTCAACTCCTCGGACTGCCTTATTGCTATCGCGATCCTCACACGGATGGTGCCATGGAGCGCTACTTTGCCGACCGCATGCCGCAGCAGGAAGTCTATGACCGCACGGGCATTCAGCTCATGCCTTTCAATTCGCTGTTCCAGCTCGATACCCTACGCCGCAACGGCAGTATTGCCCTCCAGCATGTCGATAAGATTCTTTTTATCCCCGACGCGCTGATCTACATGCTCACGGGTGAGGCTGTATGTGAATATACGGTAGCATCCACTTCTCAGATGTTGAATCCTCGCTCCGGCGACCTCGATTCCGCATTGTTGAAAACCCTTGGCCTCTCGCGCAACCAGTTCGGTCGTCTCGTACAGCCAGGAGAGCAGGTGGGTTCGCTCACTTCACAAGTGCAGGCCGCCACAGGCCTTGGCGCTGTGCCCATTGTGGCCGTGGGCTCCCACGACACCGCCTCCGCCGTTGCTGCCGTGCCTGCTGAGGATGCCAACTTCGCCTACCTCAGCTGTGGCACCTGGTCTCTGTTGGGAGTGGAATCGCCGGCACCCATCATCAATGCAGACAGCTTTGCAGAGAACTTCACCAACGAAGGAGGCTTGGACCACACCATCCGTTTCCTCAAGAACATTACAGGTCTATGGATCTACGAGCAGTGCCGCAAGGAATGGAAGGCTGGAGAAGTTCCCTCCGATGTTAACGCCCTGAATGCCCTCTGCCTTCAGTCCACGTGCCAAAGTCTGATTCAGCCGGACGATCCCCGCTTTGCGCATCCCGCCTCGATGACTGCCGCCATCTGCGACTACCTCACCGAGACCCGTCAGCCGTTGCCCGAGCAGCCTGCCGACTACGTACGCATCATCTTCCGCTCCCTTGCTGCCCGTTATGCAGAGGTCGTGGATATCCTGCGTCGCCTTACTTCGGTGGATATCCAGCGCCTGCATGTCATTGGCGGTGGCTCGCGCAACCAGCACCTCATGCAGTTTGCCGCCGATGCCCTTCAGATGCCTGTCATCGCAGGCCCTCAGGAAGGTACAGCTCTCGGCAATGCCCTTGTGCAGGTTCGTGCTGCCGGCCTCGTCGGTTCCCTTGCCGAGATGCGTGCAATCATCGCCCGCAGCATAGAACTCAAAACCTATCTCCCCCAATGAAGAATCTCGACTGGAAAACCCTGAAGAGCGAATACCTCTTCCGCCGTCCTTGGCTTACCGCCCGTCGTGACACCTGCCAGCTGCCCGACGGCCGCATCAACGAGGAATACTACGTCCTCGAGTATCCCACGTGGGTGCATGTCGTTGCCCTCACCAAGGAAGGCGACATGGTCATCATACGCCAGTATCGCCACGGCCTTGGTCGCACCTGCTTCGAAATCGTAGCTGGCTGTGTGGAGGAGGGCGAAGACCCGCTGGTTGCCGCCAAGCGCGAACTCCTCGAAGAGACAGGCTACAGCGGCGGCGAGTGGCACGAGGCCATGCAGTTCACCTGCAACGCCAGCGCCATGAATAACATCACCCACAGCTATGTGGCCATCGGCGTAGAGAAAACCGGCACCCAGCATCTCGACCCTACGGAGGACATCGAGGTCTACACCTTCTCTCAGGAGAAAGTCCGCGAGATGCTCCTCAACGGCGAGTTCATGCAAGCCTCGATGCTTGCTGCCCTCTACAAGTTCTTCTCTGGCCTCGGAAACGTAGAGTGACCCCTCCCTTCTTCATGGCGTAGTCTCTCCCTTTCGTGGCGAAACCTCCCCCTTTCGTGGCGAAACCTCCCCCTTTCGTGGCGAAACCTCTCCCTTTCGTGGCGAAACCTCTCCTTTTCGTGGCGAAACCTCTCCCTTTTGATGATGTCGGCGACAGCTTTTCCTCCATCAAAAGGCTCTGTTGTAACAGGAAGTAGGGGAGAACACAGCCTTACATAGCAGCAAAACTGGCCAGGCATAGCAGCAAAACTGGCCAGACATAGCCGCAAAGCTGACCATACGTAGCCGCAAAACTGACCATACGTATCTGTCTTTGCGTCAGCAGGTAGCATTCCCAACGTTTAAACATCGCAGTCAAACAAAGTATAGTTCCTCGTCGAAGGAACTATAGTTTGTCGTGCGGGTAACTATACTTACTCAAGTTTCGCAGTATGCTCGCTCGAACTTTGTTCGCTTCGAAGAAGAACCAACTGTAATACAAAGCCCCAGCGGGGCGTGACAATGGTAGCCAGCCGTTTTCGCTCGGCGCTCTGCGACGCTTCACGCTTGAAGAACGGCTGGTATAAAGCGGCCCGGAAAAAGCGTGCCTTTAGGTACGCGACACCAAATCCTTGTTGGGTACCTACGGCACGCTATCCGTTAACATCTTCATTACCAGCCATTGAAATGGCTGGTTACCATTGTCTGATGCCTACGGCATCACTTGCAAAACTTGAGAATATACTTACTTCAACAAGGTAGGCATAGCCAAGAAATTAGGTGATTGAAGTTTCGGAAGTTATGCTAAAGCCCTGGAAGACAAAGCCCCAGCGGGGCTTGATAGAGGTAGCCAGCCAATTCATTGGCTGGTACATAATGGCA
>CACZAN010000025.1:0-12862 GCA_902779165.1 uncultured Bacteroidales bacterium | reverse complement strand
ACCTAAAGGCACGCATCCCCTTAACGTCCTCATTTCCAGCCAATGAATTGGCTGGCTACCATTATCAGATGCCTACGGCATCACCTCCGAAACTTGAATTAGGTGACCGCGTTGACCGCGTTGACCGCGCTGACCGCGCTGACCAGGAAAGTAATTGGAAGGTTATTGGAAGGTTGGCCGTTTGATTGGAAGGTTTTTACGTTCGATTGGAAGGTTATTGGAAGGTTTACCGCTTGATTGGAAGGTTATTGGAAGGTTATTGGAAGGTTTTGTCGGCAGAGCCCTGAATGGAGGGCGAATTTTCCATTTTGAGGTCGGCGGTGGGGATACTCTCTTTGACAGGAGCATCTTGCACCTGGGATTGTATCTTGAATTCTATAACGCTGATAATCAGTAGTCTATGGTTGGTTTTCCCCCAGCCATCCCTCAAAATTGTCTCTGGTCAGAGCGGTCAGCGCGGTCAACGCGGTCACCCTTTTTCGCGACCCTCCAGGAACCTTCCAATGATAAAACGGAGCATGTAATGATTTAATATATAAATGATTATATATACTATTATCTATATATTTAGTAGTATTCAACCTCTTGTTTCCGCAAAACCTTCCAATAACCTTCCAATCGTCCTCTTGGACACAAAAAACAGGTGACCGCGCTGACCGCGCTGACCACCCCGACCGCGCTGACCACACCCCGCCCTGCCACCTCCTTCCTGTTTATAATAAGGTTCGCGCGCGACCAGCGTTCGAAAAGGCACATGGAAATCAGGCCGCACCCCGCTTTCCGGTCAGTCCGGTCAGCGCGGTCACCCCTTTCCTCGCTGATTTCCACGCTGCGCAGGCACGACATAGGCTAAAATATTGGTATTCGGACAGCAAAAATAAACAAAATTGCTGGATAGGTGTCTTTTTTTGCGCGCTTTTTCGTACCTTTGCGCCGCAATTCTGAAAACAAACACAGCGATGACACCATCCAATCAGGAACTGATTACAGGCAGCGAGGCTCTGATGTTGGCCTTGAAAGCAGAGGGCGTGGAGACCATCTTCGGTTATCCCGGAGGCTCCATTATGCCGGTTTACGATGCGCTCTACGACTATACGCGAGGAGAGCGAAAAGCATTTGACCATATCCTTGTGAGACATGAACAGGGTGCCACACACGCCGCAGAGGGTTATGCCCGTGTGAGCGGACGTGTGGGAGTGGCTATTGTCACCAGCGGCCCTGGCGCCACGAACACCTTGACAGGTGTCGCCGATGCTATGATAGACTCCACGCCGATTGTGGTCATCGCAGGCCAGGTTCCCATCTCGGCCCTGGGCACGGATTTCTTCCAGGAGGTGGACCTTGTGGGTGTGGCGCAGCCAATCTCGAAGTGGAGCTACCAGATTCGCCATGCTGAGGACATCGCCTGGGCGGTGAGCCGTGCTTTCTATATCGCTCGCAGCGGACGACCTGGACCTGTGGTGCTGGACTTCCCGAAGAATGCCCAGACAGAGCGCGTGGAGTTCAAGCCCGCGAAGGTAGATTTTGTACGTTCCTACGTGCCGTATCCTAAGGTGGACGATGCCGCGGTGCGCGCTGCTGCCGAACTCATCAACCACGCGAAGAAACCTCTGGCGTTGGTGGGACAGGGAGTGGAGCTTGGAGGAGCGCAACAGGAGCTGTTGGCGTTTCTGGAGAAGGCCGATATCCCCGCCGGTCGCACGATGTTGGGACTCTGCGCATTACCCAGCACACATCCGCTGAATGTAGGTATGCTTGGGATGCACGGTAATTATGCCGTGAACCTGAAGGAACAGGAGTGTGATGTCCTTATCGCTATAGGAATGCGCTTCAGCGATAGGGTGACGGGAAGCCTGAAAACCTATGCCAAGCAGGCAAAGATCATTCATCTGGATATCGACAAGAGCGAAATCAATAAGAATGTGAAAGCCGACGTGGCCGTGGTGGCCGACTGCAAAGAGTCGCTGCCTGCTATCACAGCCTTGCTCTCGAAGGCCGACCACAGTGTGTGGCGCGAGTCCTTCAAGCCCCTCGATGAGATGGAGCGCACGAAGGTCATTGAGCCAGCCATTCATCCTACCGAGGGTCCGTTGCTGATGGGCGAGGTGGTGAACGCAGTGGCCGAGGCCACAAAGGGCGATGCCGTATTGGTGACGGATGTGGGTCAGAATCAGCTCTTTGCTACGCGCTATTTCCGTTATCCTAAGACCCGCAGCCTCTGCACCAGCGGAGGACTGGGAACGATGGGTTATGGTATGCCCGCAGCCATCGGAGCCACCTTCGGCGCACCAGACCGCACCGTATGCTGTTTCATGGGCGACGGCGGTTTCCAGATGTGCATCGAGGAACTGGGCACAATCATGGAGCAGCAGGCACCCGTGAAGATGATACTGCTCAACAACAACTACCTCGGCAATGTACGCCAGTGGCAGGATATGTTCTGGCAGCGCCGTAAGTCTTTCACACGCATGATGAATCCTTGCTACGAGTTGGTGGCTCAGGGCTATGGAATACCTTATGAGGCCGTGACAGATCGCAAGGAACTCGACGGCGCTGTTGCGAAGATGCTGGCCACGAAGGGTCCCTACATCCTTGAATGTGCTATCAAGGAGGATGACGACGTGTTTCCGATGACACCGCCGGGAATGAGCGTTAATGAGATGCAGTTGGAAGTGGGAGAGTGAAAAGTGAAAAATGAAAAGTAAAGCGTGACAAATGGAAAAGCTATATACCATCCTCGTCTTCTCTGAGAACATCGCAGGTATCTTGAATCAGGTGACGGCAGTATTCACCCGCAGACAGGTGAACATCGAGAGCCTGAACGTTTCGGCCAGTTCCACACCTGGAGTACATAAATACACCATCACGTGCTATTGCACGGAGGAGATGGCGAAAATGTTGAAAGCCCAGATCGAGAAGCGCATCGACGTGCTGCAGGCGCGCTATTATACTGATGAGGAAATCTTCCTGCAGGAGACGTCATTGCTGAAGATTTCGGCACCTGCGATGCTGGAGAACAGCGAGGTGTGCCGCATTGTCCGACACCACGGAGCACGTATCGTGGAGGTGAATCCCACCTACGCTGCAGTGGAGAAAACAGGCACCACGGAGGACATCCTCTCGCTCTACAACGCCTTGAACAAACTCGGGGTGGTGCGTCAGTTTGCCCGCTCAGGCCGCATCTGTATCACCAGAGGTACGCGCGAACAGTTGGATGATTATTTGGCAGAAAGAGAAAAGGAAAGACATGGATAAGATTGAGACCTACCGCTTTAGGGTGGAACCCTTCCACGTGGATTTCACCGGACACCTGTTCATGGGAGTACTGGGCAACCATCTCCTGAATGCTGCAGGGCACCATTCCCACAACCGCGGGTGGGGCATAGACCATCTGAACGAGGCCCATTATACCTGGGTGCTTTCGCGGTTGTGCATGGAACTCGATACTTGGCCTGGGCAGTATGATGTCGTGGAGGTGGAGACCTGGGTGGAGAGCGTCATGAAGTTGTTCACCGAGCGTAACTTCCTCATCCGTAATGCAGAGACGGGTTACATCTATGGCTATGCCCGAAGTATATGGGCGATGATAGACGTGCAGACACGTCAACCCGCGAACCTGCTCACACTGAAGGACGGCGACATCCTCCGCTACGTGATACCCGCCGAGGAGAAGCCTTGTCCTATTGAGAAATTCAACACCCGCGTACGCCTTTCTGCCGAAGCAGAGACGACAGAGGTTGCTACCCACTATTCCGACGTGGATATCAACGGCCACATCAACAGCATCAAGTACATCGAGCATATCCTCGACCTTTTTCCCCGCCAGCAGTTCGAGCGGTATCGCATATCCCGCTTTGAGATTGCCTACAAGGCTGAGAGCTACCTTGGCGACACGCTATACCTCATCTCAGAGAAACAGGACGGGGGTCCTTCCTCCGAAGTGTTTCAAACAGAGATTCGCAAGCACGTGGGAGAAGCCTCTAAACCTGAGGGAGAAACCGTTGTTCAGGCTAAAATTATTTGGAAATGAACAGAATAGTTGCCATCATCGTACTGATGGCTCTTCCGCTCATGGGGAGAGCCCAGAATATTCTCGGCAAGTCCGTGAGCTGGGACCACCACAGCCTCGTCATCGACGGGCACCGTATTTGTGGAGTCATGGGAGAGGTTCACTACTCCCGCATCCCCTCCGATGAATGGCAACGTGAGGTTCATAAGATGAAGGAGGGCGGCATATCCATGATTGCCTGCTATGTCTTCTGGAACCATATCGAGGAACTGGAGAACCAGTATGACTGGAGCGGACAGCGTAACCTACGTGCGTTTCTTCAGATATGTAAGGACGAGGGCTTGCCCGTCGTGCTGCGTCTCGGACCCTTCTGTCATGGCGAAGTACGCAATGGAGGCATCCCCGACTGGGTGGTGACGTCAGGCTGCAGGCTGCGCTCCGAGGATCCCGTATTCCTGGGATTCGTGGAACGCCTCTATCGCCAGATATTCACCCAAGTGCAGGGGCTGCAATGGAAGGACGGCGGTCCCGTTGTGGCAGCCCAGTTCGACAACGAATATGGCGGCAGGGGCTCTTACCTGATGGCTCTGAAGCACATCGCCGTCTCCATAGGTTTTGACCTGCCTTTCTATACCCGCACCGGTTGGCCGGAACTGGCCACACCCGTCCCCTTCGGCGAGATGATTCCGCTTTATGGCGACTATGCCGACGGCTTCTGGGATCGCTCCACCCGTGAGGCTGCGGGAGCCTACTTCAAGGCATTCAACTTCCACGCCCAGCGCACAAGTACTGCTATCGCCAGCGAACAGTTGCAGCATGGCACAGCGACGGTCGGCGAACAGCAATATCCATACTTCACCTGTGAACTGGGAGGAGGCATGATGCAGAGCTACCACCGCCGCATCTACACCTACCCGCAGGATGCCTACTCAATGGCTGTGGTGAAGTTGGGAAGTGGCTCAAACCTTTTAGGATATTATATGTATCACGGCGGCACAAACCCTATGAGCAAGTTGCCGGGCACATACCTCAACGAACACCAGCGCTGTCTCGTCACCAACTACAATGATATGCCTGTGCTGACCTACGATTTCCAGGCACCGTTGGGCGAGTTCGGACAGGTGAATCCTCACTACTATCTGTTGCGCAAGCTGCATCTCTTTATGCAGGACTACGGCGAGTTGCTGGCTCCGATGGAGGCGGTGTTCCCTTGTGAACAGGACCTTCGGCAGAAGGATGACAGCCACCTGCGCTGGAGTTATCGGACTGGAAAGGGTGGGGCAGAAGGACCTGCAGAACCCTCGGCCTTTGTCTTTGTGAACAACTACGAACGTTTCGCAGACTTGAAGGCGAAGAGCGGTGTGCAGTTTGAGGTCTGTGGCGTGCATTTCCCCCAGAAGCCGATGACGATTCCTGCTGCCACTGCTTGTATCTTCCCTGTGAACGTTGATGGCATACGTTATGCCACTGCTCAACTCATCGCTCATCGCGACGGTAAGATCTACTTGGAACAGATTCCAGGGGTTCCCACAGAAATAGCGCTGCAAAGCGGCAGGGTGCTGAAGAACGTGAAGGCGCGTGGCCTGCAGCAGCCTGTCTGTGAAAATATGTACCTCCTCAATAGCGAAGAGGCTGGGAAGCTGTTCCTGGAGAACGGCGAGGGCACTGAGGCGAAGACCAGAAGTCTGGAAATTGCTGCCTCACGAGTTGCTGCTGCTGGGCCTGCCCGTCAGATCACGATGGGCGAAAAGAAGGTGGCACAGGAGCCGGAAGATGCTGATTTCGAGGCTGCGGCACGCTACCAAATCGAGATCCCTGCGGACTCCGCAGAGCGCAGCGGACTCCTTCGCATTCACTATCGTGGCGACGTAGCCCGCCTCTATGCGGTCAACGCAGCGGGAACTGCTACGCTCATAGACGATAACTTCTATAATGGTCTGCCCTTCCTCTATGGACTCTGGCGGCTGCCTGCCGAATGCCGCATGCTGGAACTTCGCATCCTCCCCCTCCAGCCGCAGATGCCGGTCTATTTCCCCCGCGAAGCTGACACTACACCCGGCGAAAGCGTGGAGAAAGTAGAGATTCTAATACCTTAGACAAGGTTGCCGGGTACCATAAACTGACAAAAATCAACAAAATGCGCTCATCGCCCTAAAAAAATGTAGCTGCAGTGCTGTTTTCTGCGTGATTTTGCATATCTTTGCAGCCAGATTAAGTCCTATGAGCCCCATAGGTCCCACAAGCCCTAATATACTGTAAACTTTTAACTTTAAACTAAATAAAATGGCAAAAATGAATTTTGGCGGCGTCATTGAAGAAGTGATGACCCGCGAGGAGTTCCCTCTGGAGAAGGCACGTGAGGTGCTGAAAAACGAGACTATCGCCGTCCTCGGTTACGGCGTTCAGGGCCCCGGACAGGCCTGCAACCTGCGCGACAACGGCTTCAACGTCATTGTCGGACAGCGTCAGGGCAAGACCTATGACAAAGCTGTCGCCGACGGTTGGGTGCCCGGAGAGACATTGTTCTCCCTCGAAGAGGCAGCTGAGCGCGGCACCATCGTATGTCTGTTGCTCTCTGATGCTGCTCAGATGCAGCTCTGGCCCACCATCAAGCCCCATCTCACCGCAGGCAAGACCCTCTATTTCTCCCATGGCTTTGCCATCACTTGGAATGACCGCACCGGCGTGGTTCCTCCTAAGGACATCGACGTCATCATGGTGGCTCCCAAGGGCAGCGGCACCAGCCTCCGTACCATGTTCCTCGAAGGTCGCGGCCTCAACAGCAGCTACGCTATCTATCAGGATGCCAGCGGCAAGGCACTGGAGAAAGTCCTCGCCTTCGGAATTGGCATCGGCAGCGGCTACCTCTTCGAGACCACCTTCCAGCGCGAGGCTACCTCTGACCTCACTGGTGAGCGCGGCTCGCTGATGGGTGCTATCCAAGGTCTCCTCCTGGCTCAGTACGAGGTGCTGCGCGAGAACGGCCACACCCCCTCCGAGGCTTTCAACGAGACCGTAGAGGAGCTCACACAGAGCCTCATGCCCCTCTTCGCTGCTAAGGGTATGGACTGGATGTATGCCAACTGCAGCACCACTGCACAGCGTGGTGCACTGGACTGGTTCCCCCGTTTCCATGATGCCATCAAACCCGTCGTGGAGGAACTCTATGCCAGTGTGAAAGCTGGCCACGAGGCACAAATCAGCATCGACAGCAACAGCAAGCCTGGCTACCGCGAGGGTCTCGAGAAGGAACTCGCAGCCCTGCGTGAGAGCGAGATGTGGCGCACAGCTGCCGTTGTCCGTCAGCTCCGTCCGGAGAACAACTAAGAACTTTTCGGAGTCAAGTTTTTCGCTTGGCACCTCAATTGATTTACCTGCGCTCGTTTCTAAACGGAAACGAGCGCAGTTCCCTTTGCCGCACAGCTCTGTAGCACCCTATTCAATCCTTTCCACCACCTCAATGCCTCGTGCCTTCCGAGCCATTTCAATGGCTGGTAATGAGGATGTTGACGGATAGCGTGCCGTAGGTACGCGACAGGGATTTGATGTCGCGTACCTAAAGGCACGCTTTTTCCTAGCCGCTATATACCAGCCGTTAAAACGGCTGGCTACCATTGTCACGCCCCGCTGGGGCATTGTATTACAGCTGGTTAGCATATTTGCGAAACTTGAGTTATTATTCCTCCAGGCTCATGGCACGGAGGAATTGCTGCTGGGCGGGTGTGGGATTCTCCACGGGGAGGATAGCCCAGGAGGTGGTGTCGATGCGCAGGCCGGCATCAGTGAGGTAGTCGTCGTAGGGGATGTCGTCCGTGGTATCCACGAGGTGTCGCACTTCCGTGAGTGGCTCTCCGGCCACTTCGGCGCAGGCGCTCCAGAACTCCTCTTCGGTGAATCCGCGCTGGAGCTCGTGGTAGTAACGCTGGTAGAGCAGGCGCATCACGTCGTCCAGCGATTTCTGTTGCTGCGTCTTGCGGCGGATGTCGATGTCGAGGAGCAGCCCGATGACGGGGCCCTTGAAGTAATAGTTGATGCGCACGTCGCGGGTGTTGTCGTCGGGGTTCATGAAGTTCAGCCAGATGTCGTAGCTGCACTGGCGGAGGCTCTGGTGGTGCTGACCCTCATAGGGCGCGTAGAGCGAGAAGTAGGTGGAGATGAGTTGCAGCGCCTCGTCCGGTGTGGTGATTCCGGCATTGCGCAGCAGTCTGAACTCATAGTAGCAGGTCAGACCCTCGCTGACCCATAGCATAGGCGTTATCGCCTCGTGGTCATAGTCCAGCGGCCACAGCTCGGCAGGTCGGATGCATTTGACGTTGTAGAGGTGGAAGTATTCGTGGGCCACGAACGCCAGGAACTTCACCTCCTCGCGGCGTGTGGCGAAGCGGTAGGTGCCGTCGGTGTAGCAAGCTTGTGAGTTCAGGTGCTCCAGTCCGCCTCCGCCCTGTCCCATGTGGATGAGGCAGTAGTTGTCGTATGGCACGTCGCCCATCATTTTCGTGGCGGCCGACACGATGCGCTTGAAGTTCTCTTCGAGCTCCATCTCCTCGGCGCCGTCGGGTGTCTCGAGGGCGAACTCATAGTCGTGTCCCTCGTGCGCGAACCTTTTTATATAGAAGTTGCCCAGCAGCAGGGGCGAGTCGTAGAGGACGTCGAAGTCCGGAGCGGTGAAGGAGCAGCTGTCGTCGGCGTGAGGTCTCATGCCCGTGGCGATGTGTTGCCATCCGTCGGGCAGCTGGAATCGGACGTTGACGGGGTGTGTCTGTTCGCCGGCGACGTACATGAAGACGCCGTTGGGTGCCACGAAGGCGATGTCCCGCTCCACGCGGCTGGAGGCCACGTCGCGCCGGTTGGCATAGACGCGGTAGCTGACCTCCATGCGTCCGTCCTTGGGCAGCGCCACGCGCCAGCGGTTCAAGCCCTCTTTCGTCCAAGTGAGTTCTTCACCCTGCATGTCCCGTGCGCAGAAGTCCGTCAGGTGCTTGGCGAAGTCCAGCATCTCGTAGTATCCTGGTGCCCAGCGTGGCATCGTCAGCACCACGTCGGTGGGGTGGGGCAGGGTGCTGTCCGTCTCGTAGGTGAGGCAGACGTTCAGGTAATGTCCTGCCGTGTCGGGGCAGACGGTGTAATCCAGCCGGTAGTCGGCTTGACGGTGGTTGCAGGCTACGGTGAGCGCGAGTAGGAACATCGCGAGGAGGGTGTAGAAGCAGTTGCGTGTAAGCATATTAGTATGATTTTTCGGCAAAGGTAGTGTGTTTTTCTCAGTCGGCCAAAGAAAAAGACAATTTTCTCAACTTCTCCCCTTTCTTCCCCTTCTCTTCATCCCGAAAAAACATTTTTTAACTTGGAAAAGTGCGCACCTGTCACCAATCTCTCATGTTTTTTTTATTATCTTTGCACCGTCGTACAACGAAATCCGTATAAAAACGATGTATATACCACCGTTTATTTCCCCTTGAACTAATGCAAAGTTCAGACGCAAGTTGCATCCGTTGCGACGCAGATTCCGTCTGTAGCGACGCAGGCTGTGTCTGAAGAAGAGGATATGATAAGAAGAGAATAAGAAATTAAGAGAATAAGAAATTAAGAGAATAAGATATTAAGAGATTAAGATAAAAAATATAAGAAGGATTATGGCATGTTATGTGATGGAAGAAATGAACATCCCTCATGGGGATGGACACAAGCGGCTGTTTCCGAGGCTGATAGACAGCCGGTGCATCAGCCACGAGGCCCTGGTGGAGTATGTAGCCAAGCATTGCGGCTTCGATGTCTCCGAAGGCCCCACCGCGCTGCTGGAAATCCAGGGGCGGGGCAGCCATCGGGTGTACACGCTAAGAACGACGAATCCTGATGAGAACGGGTGACAGGTGCGCTCTTTTCCAAGTTAAAAAATGTTTTTCTCCCTTACCGATTTTGGCGGATGAAGTCTATTGGAGTGATGCCAACGATGCGCTTGAAGGTCCTTGCAAAGTAGGAGGGGTTGTCGTATCCCACGTCGTGGGCCACCGTCTTGATGGACCGGCTGCCGTTGATGAAGAGCAGTTGTGCCCTAATGATTCGGCGATGAATGATGTAGTCTGTGGGCGTGGAACCAGTCTGTCGGCGGAACTGCCGGATGAAGCTGTTCTTGTTCAAGCAGGCTTCGTTCGCCAGTTCGTCGAGCGAGGGCACGTGTGCGAGGTCGTTGTTGATGGTCCAGAGAGCGTTGATGATGCGTTGGTCACTGATGGCTGTGCGCAACTCGGCCTTGGCCGCGAAGTGTGCGAAGAGCACGTGCAGCAGTCCGTTGATTTCCATCTGCGCGGCCTTGGGCCGGTTCTGGAAGGACTTGACTACTCGCAGCATTTTCGTCGTGGTCTCGTAGGTGGCGGGGTCGCTGTCCTGCAGGGCAAGGTCGGGCGCCAGCGTCAGCAGGTAGCGTATGATGCGCTGATCCACCTCTGTGGCCGGTATGCAGAAGGGCAGGCGGTACTGCTGGTAGAACTCATAGATTTGCATGGAGGCATCCAGGAAGTGCAGGTAGTAGTGGCAGAAGCGGCTGTTGCTGTGGTCGCTGTGGCTGGCGAGTGCCGGGATGAGATAGAGATTGCCGGGCGTGAGTCGGTGTGTGTGCCCGGCGAGGGTCACCTCGCCGCATCCTTCGGTCACCCAATAGATCCGGGTGAAGGAGCTGCAGATGTGTTCGAAGTTCCAGTCGCCATTATGTTGGGCATATCCAACGCTGAGTAGGGTGAAGTCGTAGTTCATCGGCTATTTCGTTTTTGCGGGGGCAAAGATACGTAAATTTTGGTCCTCGTCAAAAGAAAAAGACCTTCTTTTGCAGCACGACCGCCAGAAAAGGCAAAGATGTTGCTCCCGGTATGGCATTTCTCATGCCAATTCTGAGCTTTTCGGTACACGATTGTGTCACTATATCGACTTTTTGTGTCAGATTAGCTGCTAATAAGCGAGAAAATTGCCGATGGCTGCTCGTCGATGCCGTGTTGGCGTGTATCTTTGCAGAGCAAACCTCGCAGACGAAATCATTTATCGCATGAAACGGTTCATCTCTTTAGTGTCCTTGCTCGTCGTCCTGCAGACGATGGCCATCGCCCAGACCACGACTCCCGACTGGGAGAATCCGCAGGTGGTCGGCATCAACAAACTGCCTTACCACGCTTCGCTGCAACTGCCCTCGCGCGAGGCCGAGTGTCCGGAAATCGTTTCGCTGGACGGCCAGTGGCATTTCCATTGGTCCCCCAATCCCGACGAGCGTCCCGCAGATTTCTATCGAACTGATTTCGATGTCAGCCAGTGGAATCACATCATAGTGCCGGGAAACTGGCAGATGCAGAACTTCGGTAAGCCCATCTATACCAACTCCCGCTATCCTTTCCAGCGCGCCGCTCCGCGCGTGACCGCCGAGCCGCCGCAGGACTGGTACGCCTACGACCACCGCAACCCCGTGGGCTCCTACGTCACCTTTTTTACCACTTCGGCGGCGTGAAATCGGCCTTCTATGTGTGGGTAAACGGACAACAGGTGGGTTACAGTCAGAACTCCATGTCGCCCGCTGAGTTCGACATCACGGGCTACGTCCGCGAAGGCGGGAACCGCCTGGCCGTGGAAGTATACCGATGGAGCGACGGTGCCTACCTGGAGGACGTCGATATGTGGCGTCTGAGTGGCATCTTCCGCCCCGTGCAACTCTGGGTGCGTCCGCTGACACACATCAGCGACTACTACGTTACTGCCGACCTCGCCGACGACTACAGCAGCGCAACGATACATGCCGACGTGGAGTTGTGCAACACCGGCAGTAAGAAGGCGAAAGACCTGACAGTGGCTTTCCTCATCGGAGGGAAGGAGATTACCGGCCGCCTGCAAAGCCTCGCCGCCTGCGATACCACGCATATACAGCTCTGTTGCGAGCTCAGTAATCCCCGCCTCTGGTCGGCAGAGAAACCCAACCTCTATCCCTTCGCCATCGAACTGCGCGACCGCAAAGGACACGCCATTGAGCACTTCGACTACCACCTGGGCATCAGGCGGATAGACATCGTCGGTGAAGTCTTCAAAATCAATGGACAGAACGTGAAACTTCGTGGCATCAACCGCCACGACCACCACCCCCGCATGGGCCGATACGTCGATGATGCCACCTGCGAGTTGGATATCCGACTGATGAAGCAGGCTAATATCAACTTCCTACGCACTACCGTTTATCCACACATGGCTCTCCTTTATGAACTGGCCGACCGCTACGGCCTCTACGTCATGGATGAAGCGTGCAATGAGAGCCACGGCTATGGCATCGGAAACAAGGAACTGGGCGACAATCCTACATGGCACAAGGCACATGTTGATCGTGCCGCCTCGCTTGTGATGCGTGACCGTAACCACCCCAGCATCATCCTCTGGAGCTTAGGCAACGAAGCTGGTGCGGGTGCTAATGCCGAAGCCATGCGCGACACAATTGTCCACCTCGACCGCACACGCCCTCCTTTCTACGACAGCGACCGCAGCTGCTCAGCCATATACGATGACAGCTACCTCTATCCCGATGAGATGAAGCGCGTAGCTGAACGCGTCAGCGACCGTCCTTTCATGATGCGCGAATACTGCCATGCCATGGGCAACTCCATGGGCAACCTGAAGGAGTACTGGAACATCATCTACGCCGACTCCAGCATCGCAGGAGCCGCCATCTGGGACTGGGCCGATCAAGGCATTGCGAAACCCATCGACGGCTCGCCGCTCCGTTTCTCCTCCGACCTGTCCTTGCAGTCCGACGAGTTCTGGGCCTACGGCGGCGACTTCGGCGACCAGCCCAATGACGGACGATTCCTCATCAACGGCATTGTAGGCCCCGAC
>CACZAN010000024.1 GCA_902779165.1 uncultured Bacteroidales bacterium | reverse complement strand
GCCGTTTGAGGGATTAGAGAGACCCTTCTCCGAGACGAAGACATTCTTACCGTTCATCAGACCCATTGACGTGCTGCGGATGTAGCTCTTGAAGCCCAGGCCGTCGGAAGTAACGGCATAAGGAAGTACGGACTTCGAGGGGTCGTCGGTGCGGGCCTTAATCTCAATAGTGTAGCCCTGAGAGCTCAGAGAAGAGGCATCGAACGACTGGGATTCGACCGAAGCACCGTCAAATACGGTGGCAAGAGAGGAGATGTCCTTGCTGGGCAATTGCGTACCTTCGGCAACGATATTCACATAGGTGCGGATGTCGCCAGAGCGAAGAATCAGCTGACTCTCGGTGTGACGCAAGGTGGAGACATTCCGCACGGTCACCTTCGTCGAAGGCGTTCCCGCAGAAATGGTGGTAGGAGTGACCTCCAAACCCGGTCCGACCCGAAGACTGATGTCCTCTGTCAGCTCTGTTGCAGAGACTGTGACATCGGCCTCTGCGCCAGTACCATTGAGACGTATGACCTCTGGCAGAGTTGAACTGGCCCTGTGGATGGGAGCTCCTTTCGCATCAACGAAGCGGATGACAAATTCGTCATCTGATTCAGATAGCAGAGCAGAATAAGAAAAAACTGCAGATGTGCTGAGCACCCATGCAGTACCCAACAGCAAACCTCGGATTGAGAATCTCTTCATAAAAGTATTGTTTGTGTTAATTGCTACGGTTAAAAAGGATTTTCTGGGTGCAAAAATACTGATTTCCTCTTATTCGGCCCAAAGAATTTCATTTTTTTTGCTGTTTTCTTATGAAAATGCTGTATCTTTGTGCCCACTTAGGAGACAAATGCTCTTTTCAGAACAATAAAAACATAGTAATATTATGAATAACGAATGGTTTGAATGCAAAGTCCGTTACGACAAGACCATGGAAACGGGCTTATTGAAGAAAGTGACCGAAACATATGTCGTAGAAGCACTGAGTTTCACAGAGGCCGAACGTCGTTTCATCGAAGAGATGACCCCTTACATCAGTGGTGAATTCACAGTCACCGATATCAAACGCGCCCGCTTGGCAGAGCTTTTTGAAAGCTCGGACAGCACTGCTGACCGCTGGTTTCGGGCGAAGGTTGCCTATATCACCCTTGATGAGAAGACTGGAGCCGAAAAGCGCACGGCCCAAAATATATTGGTCCAAGCCACCGACTTCCGCGATACCGTCAAGAATCTCGACAAATGCATGGAAGGTACGCTGGGCGACTGGGTCATCGTGAGTATTACCGAGACGAACATCATGGATGTTTATCGTTACAAACAGGTTGCAAAATGATTTCTGAAGAAATCCAAAGAATCCACGAAGCGCTACCCTCAGGGGTGCGCCTCGTGGCTGTATCGAAATACCACCCTTCGGAGGCCATTCGTGAAGCATACGCTGCTGGCCAGCGTGTATTCGGCGAGAGCCATGCTCAAGAGCTACAACGTAAGCACCAGGAACTGGCAAACCTAGGCCTGGAGTGGCATTTTATCGGACATCTACAGACTAACAAGGTCAAATATATAGCCCCCTACGTACACCTCATTCATGCCGTAGATTCTCTACACTTGCTCTCAGAAATCAACAAACAAGCCTTAAAATCCGGCCGTATCATCCCTTGCCTGCTTCAACTCCATGTGGCACAAGAAGAAACAAAATTCGGTTTTACTCCCGATGAAGCACGTCTGTTTCTTGAAGAAGGTGTTTGGCGAACCATGAAAGGCGTAGAAATTGCTGGTATTATGGCGATGGCCACGAATACCGATAATACCTTTCGCATACGTGAGGATTTCCATCAGGCCCGCCGTTTCTTCGAGGAAGCTCGCAAGGACTTCTTTCAAGAGAGTAACCATTTCCGTGAACTCTCGATGGGCATGAGTGATGATTGGCATATTGCCGTAGATGAAGGTTCCACGCTCATCCGTATCGGCACACAGATTTTCGGGCAGCGCCAATATTAGCAGATTTGGTAAAATGACCGATTTTGCCAATTCTTTGTTCTGAAAGTTCCTTCTTGATACAAATTCATAAAGGCATGGCTATTTTTTGCACAAAAAATTTGGAAGTGTGCAAAAAACGCCCTACCTTTGCACACGATTTGCCAAAATGTGCAATAAAAGCCTCTATTTTGAGGTACCATTTCGGTATACCGGATTTAACAAAAGTAAGAAAACAGACGCACAACAGTACTAAAGAACAAAGAATATGGATTGTCCAAGTTTCAACGCCAGTCTGGAACAAAGCATCAAAGATCATTGGGATCTGGATGCCTTGTCGGACTATGGCGTCCACACTTTCCAATACAAAGACGTAGCACGCATCATAGAAAAGTTGCACATCATTTTGGAGGCATCCGGAGTGCAACATGGCGACAAGGTTGCTATCTGCGGCCGCAACACCGCTCGGTGGGGTATTGCTTTTCTGGCCACGTTGACCTATGGGGCAGTGGCTGTACCCATCCTGCATGAATTCCACCCTGAACAGATTCATGACATCGTGAACCACTCGGAGGCAAAGTTACTCTTCGTAGGCGACCAGGTGTGGCCAAACCTCGATGCCGAGAAGATGCCCGGATTGGAAGGCATCTTTGCAAACAGCAACGATGAATACCGCCTCCTTCACGGGCGCACAGATAAAGTAAGGTATGCGCGCGAGAATCTTAACCGACTTTTTGGTGAGAAGTTCCCCATGAATTTCAGAGCCCGCGACATTCATTACTATGAAGACCAAGCTGATGAGATGGCAGTACTCAACTACACCAGCGGTACGACTTCGAACTCCAAGGGAGTGATGATTCCCTACCGCGCGTTGTGGAGCAACGTAGAGTTTGCCCATGAGGTGTATGACAACCATGTAAAAGCCGGCGACAATATCGTGAGCATCCTGCCTACAGCACACATGTATGGAATGGCTTTCGAGTTCCTTTATGAGATGACCCGCGGCGCCCACGTTCATTTCCTGGGAAAGACTCCTTCACCCACCGTACTGTTGAAGGCCTTCTCAGACCTGAAGCCAAAGGTGGTGATTGCTGTTCCGTTGCTGATAGAAAAAGTGGTGCGCAAGGCTATCTTCCCGAAGATCAAGGCACCTGCCATTCAGTTGGCACTTATGACCCCTCTGCTTCGCGACCATGTGAAGACCAAAATCCGTCGCAAGATGCAGCAGGCCTTTGGTGATAACTTCTTCGAAATCATCGTCGGTGGTGCAGCTATGAACCACGACATTGAGGTGTTCCTCAAGGGTATCCGCTTCAACTACACCATCGGCTATGGTGCCACAGAGTGTGCACCTATCATCTGCTATTCCCCCTGGAACAAGTTCAAACAGGGTTCGTGCGGTCGTCCGGCACCACGCATGGAAGTGCGCATCGACAGCCGTGATCCTCAGAATATCCCAGGTGAGATCCTCACTCGCGGTATGAATGTCATGCTGGGGTACTATAAGAACGAAGAGGCCACAGCCCAAACGCTGGACAAAGACGGATGGTACCACACGGGCGACTTGGGAGTGATGGACTCCGAAGGCAACGTATTCATCAAGGGACGCTCGAAGAACATGTTGCTGGGTGCCAACGGACAAAACATCTATCCCGAAGAAATCGAGGACAAACTCTCCTCCCTACCCTACGTGACAGAATGTGTGGTCATCCAGAAGGGCGACAAACTTTTCGGACTGGTCTATGCTGATCCGGACGAAGTGAAAAAAGGCGGGCTCTCACCTTCTGCCCTTGAACAGCAGATGGAAGAGAACCGACTGGAGTTGAACAATATCGTTCCCATCTACGCCCGCGTTCACGCCATTAAGCTCATGCCAGAGGAATTCGAGAAGACGCCTAAAAAGAGCATTAAGCGCTTCCTCTATATGGACTATCCTGTTTAATAGAGTTCTCGCTACAGATTATTATTCTCAATAAATAAACATTTTAATACGGGCAAAGCCCGAAAAGATATTCGTGGAGACAAAAAGTTTCAACGCCTGTGTTCAGGAAACAATTCAAAAGTACTGGGACAGAGACGGTCTGAGCGACTACGGCGTACAGACCTTCCAATATAAAGATGTAGCCCGTATCATCGAGAAGTTACATATCATTCTCGAAGCATCGGGTGTCAGACATGGAGACAAAGTGGCCATCTGCGGCCGCAACAGCTCCCGATGGGGCATCGCCTTCTTCGCCACTCTGACCTATGGTGCTGTGGCAGTGCCCATCCTGCATGAATTCCACCCCGAGCAGATACACGATATCGTAAACCACTCGGAAGCAAAACTGCTGTTCGTGGGCGACCAGGTGTGGCCCAAGCTCAATGCCGACAAGATGCCCCATTTGGAAGGAATCTTCGGAAACTCCAGCGACGAATACACGCTGCTGGTTGGTCGCACAGAGAAAGTACGCTATGCACGTGAGAACCTCAATCGTCTTTTCGGTGCCAAATATCCAATGAACTTCCGCGCTCGCGACATACATTATTACGAGGATAAACCCGATGAACTGGCCGTACTGAACTACACCAGCGGTACAACATCGAATTCCAAGGGAGTGATGATTCCTTTCCGTGCGTTGTGGAGCAACTACGCATTCGCCGTAGATGTATTAGGCCATATAATGGGACCTGGGGACAAAGTACTCTCCATGCTTCCGATGGCCCACATGTACGGTATGGCCTTCGAGTTCATCTACGAGTTCCTTCATGGCGTCCATGTTCATTTCCTATCCAAGACACCATCGCCCGCTGTGTTGCTCTCAGCTTTTGCCGACCTGAAGCCAAAATTGGTGGTTGCCGTTCCACTCATCATCGAGAAAATCGTTCGCAAAGCCGTGTTGCCAAAACTGCAGACACCAGCCGTTCGACTGGCCCTACGCACACCCTTTCTACGTGACCGTGTGAAAGCCGAAGTATGTCACAAGTTACAGCAGGCCTTCGGCGGCAACTTCTATGAAATCATTGTGGGAGGAGCGGCTTTCAGTCAGGACATTGAAACCGTACTCCATGATATAGGATTCAACTATACTGTAGGCTACGGTACCACCGAGTGTGCACCCATCATCAGCTATTCCGACTGGTCGACCTTCAAGCCTGGTTCCTGCGGACGGCCAGTAGTTCGCATGGAAGTACGCATCGACAGTCCAGACCCACAAAACGTCATTGGAGAAATCCTCACACGAGGCACCAATGTCATGCTGGGCTACTACAAGAACGAAGAAGCCACAGCAGCTATTCTCGATGAAGACGGATGGTATCACACAGGAGATCTCGGAGTGATGGATGCCGAGGGTAACATCTTTATCAAGGGACGTTCAAAGAACATGCTCCTGGGTGCCAGCGGACAGAACATCTATCCCGAGGAAATAGAGGACAAGTTGGGTTCACTGCCTTTCGTATCGGAGTGCGTAGTCATCCAGAAAGGCGAGCACCTCTACGGATTGGTCTACACAGACCCAGAAGAGGCCAAGGCTGCAAAACTCTCGGCTGCTATGCTGGAAGCTCAGATGGAAGAGAATCGGATAGAGCTGAACAAGATTGTCCCCTCCTACTGCCGTCTCCACGCAATCCGGCTCATGCCCGAAGAGTTCGAGAAGACCCCAAAGAGGAGCATTAAGCGATACCTCTATATGGACTATCCGGTGTGAAATAAGACGTGGAATAGTGACGTGAAACAAATAAAAACGCTATGAAGAAGATTCTTACCTTATTGGCATTGACATTGGCAACGACAGCCATTCGAGCAAACGACTATGTGGCAGAGACCGACGTGCTGAAAGTCAACAACCGTCCCGCTGAAAGCGAACGTTTGTTCCGTTCCGATGCCGTGGAAAAGCAAATCAAGGAGATAGCCCGCTTGCTGACCAACCATCGCCTCGCCTGGATGTTCGTCAACTGCTATCCCAACACCATCGACACCACCGTACACTACACAGAAAGCGACGAACAGGGGCTGCCCGACACATTCGTTTATACTGGTGATATCCATGCCATGTGGTTGCGCGATTCAGGGGCTCAAGTCTTCCCATACGTGAAACTTGCTCCCAAGGACAAGCACCTGCAGCGTATGCTCGCCGGCGTTGTACTCCGCCAGTTCAAATGCATCAATATCGACCCCTACGCCAATGCCTTCAACAAGGAACCGAATCCCAATGGAGGATGGATGAAGGATTTGACGGACATGAAGCCCGAACTGCACGAACGCAAGTGGGAAATCGATTCCCTTTGCTACGTCATCCGCCTCGCCTATGAATACTGGATTACAACGGGAGACACCTCCGTTTTCGGTGAAACATGGATTCAGGCTGTGCAGAACATCCTCACCACCTTCCGCGACCAGCAGCACAAAGACGGCAATAAGGGCAAATACCGTTTCCAGCGCAGAACCGAGCGCCAGCTCGACACGATGAGCAACAACGGCTGGGGAGCTCCTGTGAAACCTGTGGGACTCATTGCCAGCGCCTTCCGTCCCAGCGACGATGCCACCACCTTCCTTTTCCTCATTCCCTCTAACTTCATGGCTGTTCATCAGTTACGCAATGCCGCAGAGATTCTCACGAAAGTGAACCAGCGCACAGATCTTGCCCAACAATGCACCGCTTTGGCTAATGAGGTGAAGGAGGCTTTGAACAAGTACGCCATCAACATCCATCCCAAGTACGGTCCCATCTACGCTTTCGAGGTAGATGGCTTCGGCAACCAGCTGCTGATGGACGATGCGAACGTGCCCTCGTTACTTGCTATGGCCTATCTGGGCGACGTTCCCGCCAGCGATCCCATCTACCAGAACACCCGCCGCTTCGTATGGAGCGAGGACAACCCCTATTTCTTCCGCGGTAAAGCAGGCGAAGGCATTGGCGGACCTCACATCGGACACGATATGCCTTGGCCGATGAGCATTATGATGAAGGCATTCACCAGCACCGACGATGCTGAAATCAAGGCCTGTATCGAAATGCTGATGACGACCGATGCCGGAAAGGGGTTCATGCATGAGAGTTTCCATAAGGACGATGCCACGAACTACACCCGCGACTGGTTTGCATGGCAGAACACCCTCTTCGGCGAACTTATCGTCAAGCTGGTAGGTGAGGGCAAACTCGACCTGCTCAACAGCATCACCATTCAGTAACAAAAGATTTTCTGTTCTATGTATATCATCGGCATTGCAGGCGGCACAGGGTCCGGAAAGACAACCGTAGTTCGCAAAATCGTAGAATCGCTGCCAGGCGAGAAGATTGCGGTCATCCCACAAGACTCGTATTACAACGACAACACGGGGATGCCCATGGAGGAACGCCGCAAGATCAACTTCGACCACCCCAACGCTTTTGACTGGAAGCTGCTTATTCATCAAATCAACGAGCTACGGGAGGGAAGGGCCATCGAACAGCCAACATACTCCTATTTAGAGTGCAACCGCTTGCCCGAGACCATACATATCGAGCCGTGCGAGGTTATTATTATCGAGGGCATCATGGCATTGTGCCGCAAAGAGCTGCGCGACCTGATGGACTTAAAAATCTTCGTGGATGCTGATCCCGATGACCGCCTTATGCGCGTCATCACACGCGACATTGTAGAACGCGGCCGCACCACACAGATGGTTATGGACCGCTATGTCGACGTGCTGAAGCCTATGCATCTGGAATTCATAGAGCCCACGAAACGATATGCCGACCTCATCATCCCACAAGGTGGCGAGAATCAAAAGGCCATCGATATTATGCGAACCTACATCATCCATCGGTTGAAACCGTGAAAGATTGAAAAGGTTGAAACCGCGAAAAAGGTTGAAAGGCAAAAGGTTGAAGAAATATAGGATTTCCTTCTATTGTGCTGCAATCCTTTTGTTGCTGACTGCCTGCCAGCAACAGAAGCATCAGCCCTCTGTAATGTTCGGTCAGGCTGATATACAGGATGATGCAGCCTATGACCTCGAGGACATCCAGGCCTCGGGCGAACTTATTGCCACAGCACTCTCCGGCCCAGAGACCTACTACGAATATCGAGGTGAGGGTTTTGGTGTGGAATATGAGATGGCCAAATCCTTCGCCAGCCACATCGGAACCCGTCTGCGCGTGGAGATTGCTCAGGATTCAGCTGAACTCATGCGCAAACTTGCTGCCGGAGAGGCAGACCTGGCCCTGACGCCACCCACCTGGCAGACACGGCCCACATCGCCACAGTTGGCAGCTGCACTGAAAGCATGGTGGCAACCGGACCTGCGCGAACGCACCATTGCAGCCGAACGCCATCGCCACACTTCCACCAACCGTGTTCGTCGTTCCGCTCGCCCTCCCATGCTTTCGCGCGAGAAGGGCATCATCAGCAGCTACGACGGTCTCTTCCAGAGCAATGCCCGAGTTGCTGGCGTGGATTGGCGACTGCTGGCAGCACAATGCTATCAGGAATCAGCCTTCGACCCACGAGCCGTCTCATGGGCTGGTGCACAAGGACTTATGCAAATCATGCCTGGCACAGCAGCCCATCTGGGTCTCCCTGCATCACAAGTCTTTGAGCCCTCACAGAACATCGCCGCTGCCGCTCGTTATATCGCTGAGCTACAACGTAGTTTCTCCGATATTCATGAGCGCACAGAGCGGTTATGTTTTGTACTTGCAGCCTACAACGGCGGTACCACCCACGTACGCGACGCAATGGCTCTCACCGCCAAGTACGGCGGCAATCCCCACCACTGGAACGATGTGGACCGCTACATTCTCCTCCTTGCCCAACCGCGATATTACCGTGACCCCGTTGTCAAGGCAGGTTACCTCCGAGGCAGCGAGACTTCGGGCTACGTTCGCCAGATCATTGCCCGCTGGGCACAATACCGAGGCGCAGCACATGCCGCAACGCTGTCAGTCACTCCCCAGGATAATAATAAAAAACGTAACGCACGCATACGCTCACGCGAGGAATTCCTTAGTGACAGCCTTCGTCGATGACACCTTCCAGCAAATGCACACGAATCACCGTGACCAACTTCACGGATCATGAGATCTACGGCCAAGGAGTGGTTGTAGCAGATACCGAAATGCCTCGCGAATGGCTCTTCGAGGGAGCACAGCTGAATCTGCTGCTTGCAGAAACGGATGCCGAAGGGCACCTTCATCCCCAGCACATCGTCCTCGAACCTGATTACTTGGTCGACGTCACCGCCATCTGTCGGTGCGCTACTGATTGCGGCGATGCGCCTGCCCACCACCTGCTCCAGAAGTTCCTGCCCCACACAGCCACAGATGCTATCCAGTTAGGTGCCGTCGCCAACCAATTTCTCGATGACATCGTCAACTCCGACGACTCCTCCCCTGCCCTCCTCTTCCGACAATCCCTTCGCAAGAGCTTCTCTTCCGACCCGTTGCGCTTCTCCACGGTTGCAGGCATCGATGCCCGCTTCTCTGAACGATGCCAACAGCAGTTCCAGAATATCCGACAGACGATGGCCTCCAATCCCATCGCCCACGCTCAGTTAGAAATAGCCTTCTTGTGCGAAGCACTTGGTATTCAAGGACGTATGGACCTTATGAGCGAAGATATGCGCACCATCATCGAGCTCAAATCCGGCAAAGGAGGCTACTCCCGTCAGCCCGATGAGGTGGCCTATCGCTATGAACACGCCTTGCAGATGGCCCTCTACAAGGAGTCGCTCTATTACAACGCCTCGCTGCCCTACGCCCAAGTACGCACTTTGCTCTTCTACTCCCTCTACCCTGCCCTCATGGATATACACCTCGGCCGCAAGGATATCCATCGGGCCATCATGCTCCGCAACGGCATCGTGGATCTCGAGCGCCGCCTCTGTACTTCGCCCGAGGCAGTCCTCATGAAGCTGAATCTCAACGACTTCAACCCCGCAGGACGCCACGACCGCTTTTTCCAGAACTACCAGCTACCTCCCATTCAACGCCTTCTCGGCACCATCCGACACGCCGCCCCCCTCCTTCGCCAATACTTCTTCACCATGCTGGCCTTCGTCCAGCGAGAGCAGCTGTTGGCCAAGACCGCCGCAGAACACGAGGTTCTTGTGGTCATTCCCGCGATTTCCGAGAGTGAGAAAGACTCCGAAACCGTTGATGACTCCGTAGGATCTCCCCGCCCGCCGCTCAGCCGTCTCCATTTCAGATTCGACCCATCTGCAGAATCAGACTTCCGACCTGGCGACCTTGTGATGCTGCACACCGACACCTTTTCCTCCGCTTTCTACTTCCCCTGCATTATCGAGGACATAGGAGCCGGAGTTCTGGACTTGCGGCTGCGCTATCCACAACACGATGCTTCCATCATCAATTCCGCGCGCCGCTATGCCATCGAAACGGCCCACGTCGATTCCACCTACGCCACACTCTACCAAGGACTTTTCTCGCTCCTCGAAGCCCCAAGACAGCGTCAGGACCTCATCCTCGGACAACGTCAGCCACGCACAAATCCTTCTCTGCAACTGGCTGTTCCCGTTGCCGATGCCGCCCTGCGCGACATCATCCTGCGCGCCAAACAAGCTGAAGACTATTTCCTCCTCGTGGGACCTCCAGGTACGGGCAAGACCAGCGTGGCTCTCCGGCAAATGGTCATCGAGTTTCTGGCCAGCAACCCCAACGAAGAGCGCTCGCTGTTGCTCATGGCATTCACCAACCGCGCCGTGGACGAGATCTGCCAGATGCTGACCACCATCACCCCCCAGCCCGACTACCTGCGCATTGGCCCAGAGCTCAGCACTTCTCCTGCTTTCCGCGAGCGCACACTCACCGCCCTCGCCCGCCGCCACCCCACCCGCGAAGCTATTCGCCGCCTGCTCGCCGCCACACCCATTGTCGTCGGCACAATCGCCTCACTGGCTTCCTCGCAGGAACTGTTCCTGCTGAAAACATTTGACACGGCCATCATCGACGAGGCCTCGCAGGTGCTGGAGCCACAGCTCCTTCCGCTGCTCGCAGCCCAAGTCAGCGGCAAGCCAGCCATCCGCAAATTCATCTTCATCGGCGACCATAAGCAGCTGCCCGCCGTTGTCGTGCAACCCACCGAGGCATCGCTCGTCAGCGACACTGAACTCCATGCTATGGGCCTCACCGACTGCCGCCGCTCGCTCTTTGAGCGCCTGCATACGCTGGCTCTTCACCAAGGCAGCACAGATATCATCGCCATGCTCCGTCGCCAGGGGCGCATGCACCGAGACATCGGTGCCTTCGCCAGTCGGCAGTACTACGGCGGACAGTTAGACATCCTTCCCCTGCCCCATCAGACAGGCGAACTCGGTTGGAAGGTAGGCGCCGAAGACTCTCCCCTACACATTGCCCTGGCCACTCGTCGTCTCCTCTGCTTCGACATCTGCAATCCCGAAGAATCCGGGCTAAAGAGCAACAGCCTCGAAGCACGCCAGACCGCACAGATCGTCGCCTCCTTTGCTGACCTCTGCTGCCACAACGCCCTTGCGCCCAATTGGGAGAAGCGCCTCGGTATCATCGTGCCCTTCCGCAGTCAGATACAGCAGTTGCGCAACGCCCTTACCCAACTCAACGTGCCCGAAGCAGACACCATCACCATCGACACCGTAGAGCGTTATCAGGGCTCGCAACGCGACATCATCATCTTCTCCACCGTTGTCGGTGCCCCCTGGCAGCTTCCCATCCTCTCCGATCCTGTTGACACCGAGGGAGAACTCGTCGACCGCAAACTCAACGTCGCCATCACCCGTGCCCGCCAACAGTTCATCCTCGTCGGTAACCTCTCTCTTCTCGATACCTGCAAGCCCTACCACGACCTCATCCACTACATCCTGTCACAGAAATGACAGAACACGAAGAACACGAAGACCATTAAAATAAAAACTTTTTCTCAAAAATCCCCCGCATCCACCGATTCTCCCCCCCCTCTGGAAACAAATTCCAGTAGAAAAAAAACCACTATCGGTGGATGCGGGGGATTTTTGAGAAAAAATAAATAAATACATTCAGAATCCGTTACCTCTTTCGCCGTAATCCGTCACGTCTTTCACCATAATCCGTCACGCCCTCCACCATAATCCGTCACGTCCTCCACCATAATCCGTCACGTCCTCCACGAAAGGACGTCACGACCTTCACGTATATACATCTCCGTCTTCACGTATATAGGTCTCCGTCTTCACGTATATACATCTCAGCCTTTACGTATATACATCTCGGCCTTTACGTATATACATCTTCACCCTCACGTCTGGAAAAAAACAAAGTATAGTTTGTCGTCGAAGTAACTATAGTTTGTTGCACGACGAACTATAGTTTGTTGCACGACGAAGTGCAGGCACAAAAAAAACGAAGGAGAGCGACTCTCACGAGGGGCTTCTCCTTCTTCATTGCATAAATCGTCGGGGCGACCCGACTCGAACGGGCGACCGCCTGGTCCCAAACCAGGAACGCTACCAACTGCGCTACACCCCGATTTGCGGGTGCAAAGGTAGGGCTTTCTTGCGATACTTGCAAATTTTCGGTGAAGAAAAAGTCGTTGAGAGGCGAAAGACGATGAAGAAAAGTCGCTGAGAGGCCAAAGTGAAAGACAAAAAGAGAATCTGTGACGGTTATTTGCATGTAAGGGGGACTGAAAAGGAACGAAAATCTCTACTTTTTCTTAAAAAATAGGGATTTCATGAAAAAAAAGTGTGTCAGAGACACCAACTAATAAAAAAAAGTAGTATCTTTGAGGGCAAATTTGAAGAAAAAGTGCCCAAAACGGCCCAAAAAGAAATAAAAAATCCCCATACAAACATTTAATCTCTATTAAGAACAATGAACGCTTTTACGAAAGGAATGCTCGCAGCAAGCGCTGCACTGGTCATGCTCTCTGCATGCACCCAGCCAAAGAAGGCTGAAGCGGTGACCACACTGAGTGGTCTGAACCCCGAACAGTTTGTGGACAGCGTGGCTGGCACGCAGCTCTACACGCTGACAAACAGCAACGGAATGGAAGTTTGCATCACCAACTTCGGCGGACGCGTGGTCAGCATCATGGTGCCCGACAACAAGGGCGAGATGAAGGATGTGGTGCTCGGTTTCGACAACGTAGCCACCTTCATGGACAATGTGAAACATCCCAGCGACTTCGGCGCCGCTATCGGCCGCTATGCCAACCGCATCGCTCAGGGCAAGATTACGGTAGAAGGACAGGAAATCCAGCTGCCGAAGAACAATTTCGGACATTGCCTGCACGGAGGTCCCCAAGGCTGGCAGTACAAGGTCTATGACGTGGTGGACGTCACAGAGAGCACGCTGCAGCTGAAGCTGGTGAGCCCCGATGGTGATAACAACTTCCCGGGCGAAGTGACGGCCGTTGTCAGCTACATGCTAACCGATGACAACACACTGGACATCTGCTACGAGGCCACAACGAACGCTCCCACCGTCATCAACATGACGAACCACAGCTACTTCAACCTCAACGGCGACCCCACACAGCCCATCACGAATCATGAACTCTATGTGAACGCCGACAACTACACTCCCGTGGACTCCACCTTCATGACGACAGGCGAGATTGCTCCCGTAGAGGGCACTCCCATGGACTTCCGCCAGCCGCACGCCGTGGGTCAGGACATCAAGAACTTCGAGTTCGAGCAGATCAAGAACGGCAACGGCTTCGACCACAACTGGTGCTTGAACACCCAGGGCGACGACACCCAGGTGGCAGCCAGCATCTACAGCCCCGAGACAGGCATCCTGATGGAGGTCTTCACCGACGAGCCCGGTATTCAGGTCTACAGCGGCAACTTCCTCGATGGCACAGCTGTGGGTAAGAAGGGTATCACCTACAACCAGCACGCTGCCATCTGCTTAGAGACACAGAAGTACCCCGACAGCCCCAACAAGGCTGGCCTCGAAGGTTGGCCCAACGCATACCTCAATCCCGGCGAAACCTACACCAGTCACTGCGCTTATAAGTTCAGCGTGAAGTAAGCCGGAAGTAAAGAATTGGAAATCACATAATCATAAAATCGTATAATACAACTATGAATTGGAGTTCACATGAATTCATTTGGCTCGACTGGGTGGTACTCGCCGTCGGCCTCTTAGGCGTGGTTGCTGCCGTATGGTACGCCATCTGGAAAGACAAGAAGTCACAGAAGGGAGAAGACTCTTCGGCTTACCTCTTTGGTAAGGGCGAACCCTGGTACGTCATCGGTATGGCCATCTTTGCTGCCAATATCGGTTCCGAGCACCTCGTAGGCCTGGCCGGCACAGGTGCCAAGGACGGCGTGGGCATGGCTCACTGGGAGATGCAGGGCTGGATGATCCTCATCCTCGGCTGGCTGTTCGTTCCCTTCTATCAGCTGCTGATCAACAAGATGGGCAAGATTATCACCATGCCCGACTTCCTGAAGTTCCGCTACACCCAGCGCACGGGTTCGTGGCTCAGCATCATCACCCTTGTGGCCTACGTGCTAACGAAGGTCAGCGTGACCGCCTTCACGGGTGGTATCTTCTTCAAGTACCTGCTGGGCATTCCCTTCTGGTATGGAGCCATCGGTCTGATAGCCATCACCGCCGTATTCACCGTCTTCGGCGGTATGAAGGGTGTGATGACGCTTTCTACGATCCAGACACCTATTCTTATTATAGGTTCTTTCCTCGTCCTGTTCTTGGGTCTGAGCATGCTCGGCGACGGCAGCATCACCGCTGGTTGGGCAGAGATGATGCGTGTTTGCAATGAAGCTCACGACGGCTTCGGCACCACCCACATGTTCCATCCCAATCCAGATGATCCCATGTATCCTCAGTTCCCGGGCTACGTAGTCTTCCTCGGTGCTTCGATTATCGGTTTCTGGTACTGGTGTACTGACCAGCACATCGTTCAGCGTGTGCTCGGACAAGTGCCCGGCGAAGACAACAAGGAAGTGATGAAGCGCGCCCGCCGCGGCACCATCGCAGCCGGTTTCTTCAAGCTGCTCCCCGTATTCATGTTCCTCATCCCTGGTATGATAGCCTACGCCCTCTCCCTGAAGGCCGGCAGCGGAATCGAGATGGACATTACCAACCACGAGTCCACCGACGGCGCCTTCGCCATGATGGTGAAGAACATCCTGCCTGCAGGTATCAAGGGTATCGTGACCATCGGTTTCGTCTGCGCGCTCGTCGCCTCGCTGGCAGCCTTCTTCAACAGCTGCGCCACCCTCTTCACCGAAGACTTCTACAAGCCCATGAAGAAGGGCAAGAGCGAAGCTCACTACGTCTTCGTAGGCCGCACCGCTACCGTCGTTGTTGTGCTGCTCGGTCTGGCTTGGATGCCTATTATGATGAACATGGGCAACCTCTACAGCTACCTCCAGGACATCCAGTCGCTGATTGCTCCCGCTATGGTTGCCGTCTTCACACTGGGTATCTTCTCGAAGAAGATTACGCCGAAGGCTGGTGAATGGGGTCTCATCGGCGGTTTCGTCATCGGCATGATACGCCTGCTGACTAATGTCCTCACAGACTCTGGCAAGGCCGTCATGGATGGCGCATTCTGGGAGAACACAGCTTGGTTCTGGCAGACCAACTGGCTCATCTTCGAGTGCTGGCTGCTGGTATTCATCATCCTGTTGATGGTGGTTGTCAGCTTCTTCACTCCCGCGCCCTCGAAAGAACAGGTCGACGCCATCACCTTCTCCGCCGACTTCAAGAAGTCCATCAAGGAGAGCTGGGGCGTTTGGGATGTCATCGGAACCCTGGCCGTCATTGGTCTCTGCGCTACGTTCTACTGGTACTTCTGGTAATATACTCTCTTGATGTATAATTGATAATGTATAATTGATAATTGAGCTGCGCCTGCAAACAAGAAGCCCGCGTCCCCCCATAATTATACATTATACATTATCAATTATATACATTATCAATTATACATTATTTAAAAATCTCAACACCCATGTCATCCACCTTTTATCAACAATACCCAAAATTCCACGTAGCTGTCGACTGTATCATCTTCGGCTTCAAAAACGGTCTATTGAAAGTACTTCTACAACAGCGACCATTCGAGCCCCACGCTGGTGAATGGTCGCTGATGGGCGGCTTCGTCAATAGCGACGAGGACGTTGATGATGCAGCAGCCCGCGTTCTGACTGAACTGACGGGCCTGAAGAATGTCTATATGAAACAAGTGGGCGCTTTCGGCAGCGTCAACCGCGACTCCGGCGACCGCGTTATCTCTGTCGCCTATTTTGCCCTGCTTGACATTGATCGCGTTGACAAGGAACGCAATCGCGAGCACTCGGCCTACTGGGAGGATCTCTCCACACTGCCCAAGTTGCTTTTCGACCACAAGGAGATGGTGCAACGTGCTCTGACGATGCTGCGGGAACGTGTGTCGAAGCGACCCGTAGGATTTCAACTCCTGCCCCCCCTATTCACCCTCACCCAGCTGCAGATGCTCTATGAAGCCATCATTGGCGAAAACATCGACAAGCGCAACTTCCGCAAGCGCGTGGCTGAGATGACGTTCATCGAGAAAACCGATGAGATCGATAAGAGAACATCGAAACGCGGGGCTGCACTCTATAGGTTCAACAATACTGCCTATCAGCGTGACGGCCACTTCAAACTCTGACTATTTGCTACACCTATATATAAATGACCCATAAACTCATTAACTCATAAGACTCATGTTAGAAGAACTGAAACAAAAAGTATTCAAGGCCAACCTTGACTTAGTGAAGCAGGGACTGGTCATCTTCACCTGGGGCAATGTCTCAGGCATCGATCGCGAAAAAGGACTCGTTGTCATCAAACCTTCGGGCGTCAGCTACGACGAGATGAAGGCCAGCGATATTGTCGTTGTGGACCTCGAAAGCGGAAAAGTGGTTGAGGGTGACCTCAACCCCAGCAGCGACACACCCACCCACCTGGTCCTCTACAAGGCGTTCCCCAACATTCAAGGCGTGGTTCACACCCACTCCACCTATGCCACAGCCTTCGCACAGGCTGGTCGCGACATCCCGAATATCGGCACCACCCATGCCGACTACTTCTATCAGGATATCCCCTGCACGCGCGACATGACCGAGGCTGAGGTAAAGGGACAGTATGAACTGGAAACGGGCAACGTCATCGTGGACGAGATCCTTAACATCCGCAAAATCAACCCCGACCACACTCCCGCCGTTCTGGTCAAGAACCACGGCCCCTTCTCATGGGGTACCTCTCCTGACAACGCCGTGTATAATGCCAAGGTTATGGAGCAGTGTGCCAAGATGGCTTTCGTGGCTTTCTCGGTGAACCCTAACCTGACAATGAACCCGCTGCTGGTTGAGAAGCACTACATGCGTAAGCATGGTCCTAACGCTTATTACGGACAAAAAGGTCAGAAGCACTAAGATGGCAGTAAACTGGAACGAATACGAACTGGTTCTTGAAGAAGAAAGTTCAAAAGAATGTGAGGTGACGGGTCGCGACATGGGCGGCACAGATGTCTTTACTTGTGACGTGAGTGCGCTCATCAAGACTAAATCACCCCAGTGGCATCCCCAAAACTGTCGTGACAGCTATGGAGGCTACCAGTCGTACACGTTCTATTTCCTGAGCGCCGACGACGAGGCTGTGCACCTCTACACCGACAAGCATTACCGCCAGGACATCACACTGAAGCCTGGCGAGCAGTGGTCGAGTGGATGGTACAGCTTCGGCTCGTGGGACTACTGTGTGAGACTGAAACTGAGAAAGAAAACTGTTTAGCTATGACTACGATCTTCAACATTACTCACGACCGTGAGTTTTTGAAAAACTTCATGACCAAACAGCGCACGTTGAGCCTCTCCGACGAGATGGTAGAGCGGTTGCGCACCAGCGACGACCCCTACGGTGCCTATGGCTACGGCAGCTGGCTTTTCTACACCGCCAACAGCAATGAGTTGCGCAAGAGTGCGGAGATAAAGCTGCTGTGGGCTGCCACCAATGGCGTTCACGATGCTTACGTGCCGTTGGCGCGAATGTATTTCAGTGGGACTGTTGAAGGTAACAAGGCACAACCCGAAGTCTTTGCTGCTATGATGGACAATGCATACAAGCTTGGCAGCGAAATGGCACAGTACTACACGCTCCTATGCACCATCTATGGCTTCTACGGCTTTGAGGCAAAGCCCGAATTGGTGGCCGACATCTTGAAGGGACACATAGATAAGCACCCCGAGAGCGACCCTATATACTGGACACTCTACGGTCGAGCTGTCAAAGAGAGCGCCCCCGAGCAGGCCATCTCTATCTTCAAGGAGGCCATAGAACACGGTGATCCCGAGGGCTATTACTACTTAGCAGTCACCTACGATGAAATGGGCGACAAAGCCCAAACGGCCAAGGCACTGGCAGCCGCAAAGGAGCACGACGTGCTGCAGGCTTTCGGCTGGTACACATCAGACGAAGATTTCCAGCAGCTCTCGCCGTCAGAGCAGCAGGCGCAGCACGACATGACAGACCGCGACCTGCACTATGCCATGTCGCGGCACATGGCACTGGCCTACTACCGCATGGGGGTAAACCTCTACTACGGTAGCCTGGGCTACGAGGCCGACATAGTCAAGGCTATACACTACCTGATGAAGGGCTGTCAGCTTGGCGATGATTATTCTCCAAGCCTACTGGCCAGCATCTACCTCTATCACAACGATGAGTTGCCCGATCATCTGAAGGTGAACCGCAAGCAGATGGCCAAGCTCTTTCTGCAGGCGTTGCGGATGGAGGACTATGACACTCAGAATCTGGAGCAGGTGGCACGCGCCTACGTGGAGGACCTGCTGCCTGAGCACAAGGAGGAGATAGAGCGGCTGTGGCTGAAGAAATATATGGAGATAACCACTGCCAATGAGGATGATGCCGAGGCTACCGCCGTGCTACAGGTCTATCCGCAGGGATTCTACTACGCTCGCGACGTTGCCTCCGACAACCTCGACACGAACGATGTGTCAGCGTGGATAGACGCACGTGGCTTAGACATCGTTCACTACTCAGACCTGCTCACACGACTGACACGTGCGCTCTGTCTCGACAAACAAGGCTACCATCTGGCCATGGCCGTCGATCGCGACGGATATGCCAAGGACCTGCCTGACAATATGACTGGCACCATCATCTACGGCCACGGACAGGAAATGAGAGGCACCATGGTCTTTTTCCTCGAAGACGGTAGCTACAACATTAAGCCACTCAAGGGACTTATGCTCGTTTACAACCTCACCCAGCTGCTCCATGCTGCTACCGGAGGATTGGTGCGCATGCCCACCAGTGAAGAACTGGAGAGCATCGGGGTTGACGACAATGGCTTCGAGGAATACGACGACCCTGACTTTTCCTCCAGCGATGACGAAGGGGACACAGAGAATATGGAAGACATAGAGGATGCAGAATGTCCAAAGTCCTCAGACGGCGAGCTGCCGGCACAGGAGTTGCACGTCTTGTGGACAGAAGCAGAAAAGGCACTGCTCAGCTGCAACCTCTGCCGCGACACGCTCTTTGTCAAGGTTCCCGATGAACCGCAGTTCGCATTCCGCACGTCAGAGGAACTCATAGAGCCTTTCAAGGATGCAGCCGAGGAGAACATAGAGCGCAACGGTGGATACATGATAGACGAATGGCAGTTCGTTGACTACCGTCAGCAGCCCATGCACCTGCTCTCCCGTCTCAGGTTCGAGTAGATCGATATTATAAACTTTTATTTAATAACTAAAGACCCAAGCCCTGTTACGGTCTTCCCCCTTTTCGGGGGATAAGAGGGGGCTCAGAATTATGTTTAAAGATTATGAGATTTGGTGGGTAACCGGCGCACAGCTCCTCTATGGAGGCGACGCAGTCGTTGCAGTTGATGGACACTCAAAGGAGATGGTCGAGGGCCTGAACAAGAGTGGCAACATCCCCGTGAAGATTGTATATAAAGGTACCAACAACGACGAGAAGTGCGTAGGTATCATCACCTGGATGCACACCTTCTCTCCCGCCAAGATGTGGATCAAGGGTCTGCAGCAGCTGCAGAAGCCCCTACTCCATTTCCACACCCAGTACAACGCCGAGATTCCTTGGGGTGAGATTGACATGGACTTCATGAACCTCAACCAGAGCGCCCACGGCGACATCGAGTTCGGTCATATCTGCACTCGCATGCGCGTGGCCCGCAAGGTCGTTTGCGGCTACTGGAAAGAGGAGAAGGTTCAGAAGCAGATTGCCGTTTGGGCTCGCGTAGCTGCCGGTGTTGCTGATGCTCACAACGTACGCTGCCTCATGTTCGGCATGAACATGAACAACGTAGCCGTTACCGACGGTGACCGTGTTGAGTTCGAGCAGCGTCTGGGCTACCACGTTGACTACTATCCCGTAAGCTCTCTGATGGACTACTTCAAGAAGGTTACCGACAAGGAAGCCGACGAGCTCGTTGAGGAGTACAAGAAGCTCTACACCATCAAGATCGACGAGAGCGGCGAGAAGGTATATTGGGAGAAGGTTCACAACGCAGCCAAGGCTGAAATCGCCCTGCGCCGCGTGCTGAAGGATGAGGGTGCTACCGCCTTCACCACCAACTTCGATGACCTCGGAGGTGCCGACATCGACGATCCCAACTTCCTGGGCTTCGACCAGATTCCCGGCCTCGCTTCCCAGCGTCTGATGCAGGAAGGCTACGGTTTCGGCGCCGAGGGCGACTGGAAGACCGCTTGCCTCTATCGCACACTTTGGGTCATCCAGCAGGGTATGCCCACCGGTTGCTCATTCCTCGAGGACTACACGCTGAACTTCGCCGGCGACCGCAGCTCCTGCCTGCAGAGCCACATGCTCGAAGTATGCCCGCTCATCGCTACCGACAAGCCCAAGCTCGAAGTACATTTCCTCGGCATCGGCATCCGCAAGCAGCAGACCGCACGACTCGTCTTCACCTCCAAGGTTGGTCCTGGCATCAAAGCTACCGTCGTGGACCTCGGCAATCGCTTCCGTCTGATTTCTCAGACCGTGGAGTGCATCGAGCCCAAGCCCATGCCCAACCTTCCCGTGGCCAGCGCACTCTGGGTTCCCCAGCCCACCTTCGAGATTGGTGCAGGTGCATGGATTCTCGCTGGCGGCACACACCACAGCGCCTTCTCCTACGACATTACTGAAGAGTACTGGGAGGACTTCGCTGAGATGACCGGCATCGAGTACGTGAAGATCAACAAGGACACCAACATCGCTGACTTCAAGCAGACTCTCCGCAACAACGAGGTCTACTACATGCTGAACAAAGCCCTGAAGTAATTAACAATTCACAATTCAGAATTCACAATGACGCTGGCGCATTGCAATCAAACATTCCGGTGCCCATTGTGAATTTTGAATTGTGATTTTGAATCAACTATTATGAACGCAAAACAAATTATTGAGTCAGGAAAAGCCATTCTCGGTATCGAGTTTGGCTCTACCCGCATCAAGGCCGTTCTCATCGACCCCGAGAACAAGCCCATAGCACAGGGCTCCCACACCTGGGAGAACCAGCTTGTGGACGGACTGTGGACCTACTCCACAGAAGCCATCTGGTACGGACTTCAGGACTGCTATGCAGACCTACGAAAGAATGTCCTCAAGGAGTACGACTGCGAAATCGAGACACTCGCCGCCATCGGCTTCTCCGCCATGATGCACGGCTACATGCCGTTCAACGAGAAAGGTGACATCCTTGTGCCCTTCCGCACCTGGCGCAACACCAATACGGGTAAGGCTGCCGCAGAGCTCTCCAAGCTCTTCGTCTACAACATTCCTCTCCGTTGGAGCATCAGCCACCTTTATGAGGCCATTCTCGACAACGAGGAACACGTGAAGGACATCACCTTCCTCACCACCCTCGCTGGTTACGTCCACTGGCAGGTGACCGGCCAGAAAGTACTGGGTGTGGGCGACGCTTCGGGTATGATTCCCGTAGACCCCTTCACCAAGACCTACGATGCAACGATGGTTGCTAAGTTCGACAAACTCATCGCTCCCAAGGGCTTCTCATGGAAGCTGTTGGACATCCTCCCCAAGGTTCTCGTAGCCGGCGAGAACGCAGGCTTCCTCACCCCCGAAGGTGCTCTGAAGTTGGACGTAAGCGGTCATCTGAAGCCTGGCATCCCCGTATGTCCTCCCGAAGGCGACGCAGGAACAGGTATGGTTGCCACCAATGCCGTTCGCGAACGCACAGGTAACGTCAGTGCCGGCACCAGTTCCTTCTCGATGATTGTGCTGGAGAAGCCGCTGAGCAAACCCTACGAGCCCATCGACCTCGTCACCACGCCCGATGGATTCCTCGTAGCTATGGTACACTGCAACAACTGCACCAGCGAAATCAACGCCTGGGTGAAGATGTTCAAGGAATATCAGGAGTTGCTGGGTGTGAAGCAGAGTACTTTCGACCTCTACTCCACCCTCTTCAATGCAGCCCTCAATGGCGATGCTGACTGCGGCGGACTGATGGCTTACAACTATGTCAGCGGCGAACCTGTCACGGGTCTGTCAGACGGCCGTCCCCTCTTCGTGCGCTCTGCCAGCGACAAGTTCAATCTTGCCAACTTCATGCGTGCTCAGCTCTATGGAGCCATCGGCGTGCTGAAAATCGGTAACGACATCCTGCTCAATGAGGAGAAGATCAAGGTCGACCGCATCACAGGTCACGGCGGATACTTCACCACTCCGAAGGTAGGACAGCGTATGCTCGCCGCCGCCCTCAACTCCCCGATTTCCGTAATGGAGACCGCAGGCGAAGGTGGCGCATGGGGTATTGCCCTGCTGGCAAACTTCGTGGTCAACAACCCGCAGAAGCTGAACCTCGCCGACTACCTCGATCAGGTGGTCTTCGCAGGCAACACAGGCGTGGAGGTTGTTCCCACCCCCGAGGACGTCGCTGGCTTCAACCGCTACATCGAGAACTACAAGCAGAACTTGCCCATAGAGCAAGCAGCTGTGAAGTCCAAGAAATAAGCATGCATCTGTTTCCAAAGACCTTTGTCCATTGGTAACTGAAATCTCTTCCCTAAGCCACCCGGGCTTAGAAATCTTCGCCACGCTCACGGAAGCCCAGCTGCGTAATCGGCTGGAACCGGAGCGTGGCCTTTTTATTGCCGAAAGTCCTAAGGTCATTCGCGTGGCATTAGACGCTGGGTATCAGCCGCTGGCATTACTCTGCGAACGCCGGCACATTGAAGGCGATGCGGCAGATATCATCCAGCGAGCTAACGACATTCCCATCTATACCGGTTCGCGCGAACTGTTGACACGACTGACGGGCTACACCCTGACACGCGGTGTGCTCTGCGCCATGCGACGTCCTCAGCCTCCAACTGTGGAAGCTGTTTGCAAGGATGCCAGCCGCGTAGTCGTTATTGAGGGAGTTGTAGACACCACGAATATAGGTGCCATATTTCGTTCAGCAGCAGCACTTGGCATAGATGCTGTACTGCTCACCCCAAATTCCTGCGATCCACTGAATCGGCGAGCTGTGCGTGTATCAATGGGAAGTGTGTTCCTCGTCCCCTGGACTTGGTTGGAATCTACTGATTATCAATCCCGACTCCGACAGCTTGGATTCCACACGGCCGCAATGGCACTCTCCGACAATTCCATCAGCATCGATGACCCCACCCTGCTCTCAGAGCCGCGTCTTGCCATCATTATGGGCACAGAGGGCGACGGACTCCCCTCCACCGCCATAACCTCAGCAGACTATGTTGTCCGCATTCCCATGTCCCACCATGTCGATTCCCTGAATGTTGCAGCAGCGTCAGCGATTGCGTTCTGGCAACTGAGAAAGAGGAACTGACAGCGGAGCTGCATCATGCCTTGTCCGGAAGGACGGCACGATACAGGTTGCAGCCGATGAAATTACCAAAGACTATGGAGACGTAGAAAAGAAGGATGGAAGGCCAGTAGCATGCCCAGAAGTCAAGGGGCACACAAAGGTAGTAGAAAGCGTCGGCAATGCAGTGGGGGAATCCACACATGATGAACAAAGGCACGCCGAACAGCAACGGGAGGTTCTTGCCCTGACGGGCGAAGTTCACGGCGGTTGTCATGATAAATCCACAACCTATGGCGAGTACGCCACCACGCAAGGGACCAGTAGCCAGACGTCCCTCAAGCACCGTCTGTGCTGTCTCCTGAAGGGGCATGGGCGAACAGCGGGCGATGAGGGCTACAGCCAGACAGCCCAGAATATTACCTACGAGGATGAGAAATAGCTGCCCCACCTCACCGCGACGGATGAAACCAGCTGTGCCGGTATAGAGTTTCAGCCCATAGTGTACAACTGTAAGCAGGCCGAAGGCGAAGAGCACCGCACCAACGATGCTCTTCTCGGCCAGATAACCAAAGCCGGCGATGCCGATGCATACGCCAGCCAAGAATGAGGAACGAAAAATCTGAAACATATTACAGACCAAATACTTTTGCGAGGCCATTGTCCACACCGCCGAAGCCCATGAAGGCCATTGCGAGGAGACCAGCCACTACAAGCGCAATGGGCATGCCCTGCATCCCCTTGGGGATATCCATCATAGCCAACTGTTCACGGATTGCAGCGAAGATGGTTAGTGCAAGGCCGAAGCCGAGGGCTGTGGAGACTGCAAAGACAACGCCTGTCAGCAGGTTGGGCTCTAGGCCTTGGGCGTTGTACGTGTTCTGAGCCACAAGGATGGCAACACCGAGGATGGCGCAGTTCGTGGTAATCAGAGGCAGGAAGACGCCAAGAGCCTGATACAGAGCGGGAGAAACCTTCTTCAAGATAATCTCTACCATCTGAACGAGGGCGGCAATGACGAGGATGAAGGCAATGGTCTGCAAGTACTCAAGCTGATACTTGACAAGCAGAATCTGAATCAAATAGGTGACAATCGTTGCGATAGTGAGCACGAAAGCCACAGCCGCGGACATACCGAGTGCGGTGTCCACTTTCTTCGACACACCGAGGAACGGGCAGATTCCAAGGAACTGCGAGAACACGATGTTGTTGACGAAGATGGCAGAGAAGAATATTAATAGATATGCCATAGTTATTAAATCTTTGCTACTTTCTTAACAACTGCGATTAGATAACCCAGCGCGATGAAGGCTCCGGGAGCGAGGACGAAGAGGAGCATGCCATAGTTCTCGCTGTAGATAGTCATATTGAAGAGCTTGCCGGTGCCCAGAAGTTCACGGATGCCGCCGAGGAGCGTCAGGGCGATGGTGAAACCGAGACCAATTCCGATACCGTCGAAGAGACTCTCCACAGGACCGTTCTTGGCTGCAAAGGCTTCAGCACGACCAAGGATAATGCAGTTCACCACTATCAGTGGGATGAACAGACCGAGGGTCTTATACACCTCCGGTGTGAAAGCTTGCATGATCATCTGCAAAGCGGTGACAAGGCTGGCAATCACGACGATGTACGATGGAATGCGAACCATGTCGGGCACAAGGCTCTTGATGCACGAGATGATGAGGTTGGAAAAGATGAGCACCGCCATGGTGGCCAGACCCATCGACATACCGTTAATGGCGCTGGAAGTGGTTCCCAGCGTGGGGCACATACCCAGGAGAAGGACGAAGGTCGGGTTCTCCTTGAGGATGCCGTTCCATAAAATCTTGAAATATTTCATAGTCGTTTCTCCTTAGTTTTTAGGTTGTTGTTGTTGACTTGCACCTGTCTGGCCGTCCGATGCACTTGCTCCGGCATAGGCGTGGAAGGCAACATTGACGGCGCGGAGAAAGGCACGGGAGGTGATGGTGGAAGCGGTGATGGCATCCACTTCGCCACCGTCCTTACTGACAGTCAACTCCTTCTGGCCTGGATTCTTGCCAATGATGTCACCCTTCTCTCCCTTTTGGAACCAGGAACCAGCCTTGGCTCCGAGGCCGGGGGTTTCGGCATGTTCGAGGACGGTGTAGCCCTTGATGGCCCCCTCGTCATCGAAACCGACGAGCACGCTCAATTTGCCTCCAAAGCCATTGGGATCAATGGCTTGCACGGCAACGCCCTTATCAGTTGCATAAATGATGACATCGTTGCCGTTGGCATCCTGCACGGTCTTGGTTTCCTGGACCTGGGCGCCTGAAACGCCCAGCACAGTATTTATACCTTCGGCCAGAGTGCGGGCTTTATTCTCTTCGATGGGACCTGCTGTGATCTTGTTCACATAGGCCAATGCTCCAGCTGCGATGACCGAGATGAGGGTCAGCACGATGAGCATATTCGGAAGTGTTGATGGTAGCTTTTTCATTTCTTTACCTCCCCGAAGCGTTTAGGTTTGACATAGGTGTTTATGAGCGGAGTGAAGCCGTTCATGATGAGAATGGCGAAGCTCATGCCCTCGGGATAACTGCCGAAGTCGCGGATGAGCACTGTCAGCACACCGATGGCAACGCCGTAGATGAGCTGGCCCTTAGCAGTCATGGGCGAGGTGACATAGTCCGTAGCCATGAAGCAGGCACCGAGCATCAGACCGCCCGAGAGGATGACCTGCACAGGGTTGGCATAGCTGGGGTCGATGAGGTGGAAGAGTCCTGCGAGCACGAAGACTGTTCCGAGAATACTCACGGGGATGTGCCAAGTGATAATCTTGCGGCATAGCATATAGACACAGCCAATGAGCAGGCAGAGGGCGCTGATTTCACCCAGCGAACCGCCCGTCTGACCAAGCAGCATATCCAAGGACGAGGGTAACTGGTTTAGCAGGCTGGCATCGCCAGTTTTGATAGCTTCCTTCATGATGAAGAGGGGCGTAGCACCCGTCTCCACGTCCACATATCCCAGCTGACCGCTGACAGGCCACGTCGTCATCTGCACTGGGAAGGAGATGAGCAGGAACACACGTCCTACGAGAGCGGGATTGAAGGGATTGCAGCCCAGACCACCGAACGTCAGTTTACCGACGCCGATGGCCACGAGGGCACCGATGATAATAATCCAAATGGGTAGGTTCGAGGGCAGGTTGAAGCCAAGGAGCAGACCTGTCAGCACGGCACTGCCGTCGCAGATGGTCAGCTTCTCACGACCCAGGATGAAGCGTGTGATAGCCCACTCGAAGAGCACACACGCAGCCACCGATGTAGCAAGGACGATGGCAGAACCCACGCCGAAGAAATACAACGAGGCAACGAGGGCAGGAACGAGCGCGATGCACACGCCATACATGTTCTTCTGCACCGAGTCGCCGCCGTGGACGTGGGGGGAAAGGGAAATGATGGGTTTCATATTTTGAGCAGGCAAAGCCCGCAGTTTAAAGATTAAAGTTTGAGGTTTGAAGTTTAATGAGTATCGCTCTGCGGCTTGCGGAATTATCAGTTAAGTTTTTTGGTTCAAAGGTATCTACATTAAACTTTAAACCATAAACTTTTAAACCCCGCTCGCGCGCTGCGCGAGTCTATTTTTTAGTTATACTCTCCATGTGCCTTGCCTTGATGATGCCCATGACAGTCTGCTTGGCCACGCGGATATTGTCGAGCAGCGGACGGTTGGAGGGGCAGGTGAAGGCGCAGGAACCGCACTCGATGCAGGAGGTAACGTCGTTCTTCTCGCAGCCGTCCCAGTCCTTCAGGCGGGTGTAGGAAGCGAGGAGGTAGGGTTCGAGACCCATGGGGCAGGCACTGACACACTTGGCACAGCGGATGCAGGGCGATACCTCTCCGCGACGGCTTTCCTTCTCAGTCATCAGCAGCAGGCCGCTGGAGCCCTTGGTGACAGGCACCTCGAGCGACATCAGCGCACGTCCCATCATAGGACCGCCGCCGATGATCTTACCCGTATCTTCGGGCAGACCGCCAGCCTCGTCGATGAGCTGCTGCATGGGCGTGCCGATGCGTGCGAGGAAGTTCGAGGGCTGCTTCACGCTCTTACCCGTGACGGTGATGATGCGCTCGATCAGCGGCTTGTTCTTCGTCACGGCTTCGTAAATGGCATACACCGTGCCCACGTTCTGAACGATGGCACCCACGTTGATGGGCAGAGCAGGAGGTGCAGGCACCTGACGGCCGATGACGGCGTCGATGAGCTGTTTCTCGCCGCCCTGCGGGTACTTTACCTTCAGAGGAACGACCTCAATACCAGGATACTGCGCTGCCTTTTCCTTCAACAGGTTCGTCAGCAGATGGATGGCGTCGGGTTTGTTCATCTCGATGCCGATGTATGCCTTCGGGCAGTTCACGGCGTGCTTGATGAGTTGGATGCCTACGAGTATCTGCTCGGGTTTCTCGAGCATCAGGCGATGATCAGCGGTCAAATAAGGCTCGCACTCTACAGCATTGACGATGATGGCCTCCGCCTTCGTTCCGGGAGGAGGCATCAGCTTGACGCCAGTGGGGAAGGTAGCGCCACCCATACCTACGATGCCGGCAGCCTTGATTCGGTTCACTACTTCCTCTGCGGTGATATTGCCGAGATCCTTCATGGTCACGAGCTTGTCCGAACGGTCGATGGTCTCCAGCCATTCGTCGCCTTCCACATCAACGACGACAGCCATGCGGCGGGTGCCACTGCTGTCCAGCACAGCATCCACTTTGTTGACCTTGCCGCTGACGCTGGAGAAGACGGGAACACTGAGACCCTTGCCGGCCTCGCCCAGCAGCGTGCCGACCTTCACCTCGTCGCCTTTCTTGACGACGGGTACGGCAGGAGCTCCGATGTGCTGAAACATCGAGAAGACAGCCTGTTTAGGGATTGCTGCTACTTTGATGGGCTGGGCAGCTGAAAGCTTATTCTCTGCGGGATGAACACCGCCAATATTAAATGTCTTCATGCTTTTTCTTGTTCTTTAGCGGGTTCAACATTGGGAACGGGGTTCACGGCAGGAGCGGCAGGAGCATCTGCTACAGGTGCTTCCACTTTTGGCTTCCTCGGCGGGAAGTTGAAAGCGTGGATGGCATTCTGCGGGCATTCGTCCTCGCACTTGCGACAGAGCTTGCACTTCTCGGCGTCGATGTGGGCGAGGTTGGCATCCACGGTGATGGCCTCGAACTTGCAGACCTTCACGCACTTCTGGCAGGCGATGCATCCCACGGAGCAAGCCTTGCGCGTTTGTGCTCCCTTGTCCTTGTTGTTGCAGAGCACCACGACGCGGCGGTTCTTCAGGCCTTTCAGTCGAATCTCGATGATGCCGCGCGGACAAGCCTTGGAGCAGGCACCGCAAGCGGTACATTTCTCTTCGTCCACCTCGGGCAGACCCGTCTCGGGATTCATTCTGATAGCATCGAACTGGCAGGCGGCCACGCAGTCGCCACAGCCCAGGCAGCCGTAGGCACAGGCCGTTTCGCCTGAGCCCAGCATCTGCTGCACCTTACAGCTCTGAGCGCCATCGAACTCCGCGATACGCGGACGGCTCTCGCAGGTGCCGTTGCAGCGCACGACAGCCACCTTCGGGGCACTGGCCTCGGCCTTCATTCCGAGGATGTCGGCCACTTGCTCCATCACAGGCTGTCCGCCTACGGGACAGAGCAGTCCTTCGAGCGAACCTTTGTCGGCAGCCTTCACACAGGCACCAGCGAAACCCGAGCAGCCCGGGAAGCCGCAGCCGCCGCAGTTGGCCTGTGGCAATACCTCAGCCACTTTCGCGATGCGCTCGTCTTCATGAACAGCGAATTTCTTGCCGGCAAGGAACAGGATGAGCGCTGCCACCAGTCCGATGCCGCCGAGAACAATCACTGCAATCAGGATTACATTCATGAGTTTTTAAGTTTTTTGAGTTATTGAGTATTTTAAGTTATTTAGTTATCGAGATTTCAGAATTCGTGATTTAGAGATGTCGGGAATCAGCTAGCTCCCCCGATTCTGAACGAGAAACGCTGCTGCAGACGCTGACGCAGGAAGAGGAAGACGAGGAAGTAATACACAGCCACCGAGCCCAGTGCCCACAAAGCACCAGCCGTCTCGCTACCTGAAAGCTGAATACCCAGAACCAGTGCCACCAGAAGCACCAACAACGGCAGTACGTAGGCAATAATCGCAGCCGTGCGCCCGTCGGAAAGGCGCCCTTCGAGCACCACCTGCTGCCCCACCCTATAGGTGACTGCATCAGGCGTCAAGACATCAACTTCCTTCTCTTTGGCCTCGGCACTATTGCACATCTTCCTTGCTGCACAGCCGCCACAGGCCGACGACTGCACAATGGTCACACGAACCGCCTGACCATCAATAGCTTTCACCACAGCATTGTGCCTGATTATCTGTTCCATTTGTCTCGTTTTGCAAACTCTGCTTGTCAAATACGGCACAAAGGTAATACTTTTTAATATAATTGCGCGCGCGCAGGAGGTAGAAATGTGCTTAGCAGGGCGTATTTTTACTTAAATTAACAAATGATGTTTCCTCCAAGAAACAGAATAACTCACCATACGCTGCTATTCGGGCCTTGTTCTAAGCACAGAAAACTGATATATAGCAATTGCTGAATAGTTACGTTCCACCCCTTGACTGAGCAGCTACTCTCTCCCGCCTAAAACGCAGAAGAGGCGCAGCTTCACAGCCACGCCTCCCTGTATGTTTGTTTGGAAAGAAGTATATTTTTGGAAGTTGGGTTTAAGCTTCTGCGGGAGCCTCCTCTGTTGTGGGTTGTTCCTCTGCAGTAGCTTCAGCCTGGGCAGCAGCCTCGGCCTCTGCTTTCGCAGCAGCCTCAGCAGCCTTCTTGTCGGCTACTTTCTTAGCGATCTCTTCATTGGTCTTCTTCTCGGCTTCAAGTGCGGCAGCAGCAGCGGCCTTCTTGTCAGCAGCGACCTTATCCTCAACAGCCTTCAGGCCTTTCTGACGGTCAGCCTTCCAAGCGTTGAACTTTACCTGGGCAGTAGCCTCATCAAATGCGCCTTTCTTGACGCCACCACGGAGGTGCTTCATGAGGTAAACGCCTTCACCGGAGAGGATGTTGCGCACGGTGTCCGTGGGCTGAGCACCCGTCTCCACCCAATAGAGGGCACGATCGAATTTCAAATCTACAGTGGCAGGATTGGTGTTGGGGTTGTAGGTACCAATCTTTTCTGTAAACTTACCGTCGCGCGGAGCTCTTACATCAGCAATGACGATGCTGTAGAAGGCGTAGCCCTTACGGCCATGTCGTTGCAATCTGATTTTAGTTGCCATAAATGTTTAATTATGAGTTAATAGGTTTGAAATTATGCTGCCATCTCGTGACAGCGGGCGCAAAGGTACGACAATTCTCTGAATTGACCAAATTTTCAAAGAGTTATTTTTCCTCGGATGCTTATTTTTAAGAAAATAATGTTTAACTGAGTGCGGCAAAGAGATCTGCAAGGACATAACAACTGCCGCCGACAAAGATAAGGTCATCCTCCGAAGAGTCGGCGAGAGCGGCCTGCAGGGCATCGGAAACAGCACGGAAGGTCTGCACCTGAGGGTGCGGGCCTTTCTGTTTCTTGGAGGAAGTTTCTGCCTGCTGGCGGAAGGCCTCTGCCAGTACTTCGGCGGACAGCGCGCGGGCGCAGGAAGGCTGGGTGAAATAGAACGCCACGCGCCGCTGACAAAGCTGCAAGAGCAGACTTACGGCGGTGGAATAATCCTTATCATCCACCATTCCAAAAACCACACGAAGCGTATTGTACTGCTGCTTCAACAACTGCGATGTAACATATTGTATTCCTGCAATATTATGACCTGCATCACAAATAAGCCGGGGACGTTCCTGAAGTACCTGCCAACGGCCTCGCAGTCCTGAAAGTTCCATGACATGCATCAGTCCGTACCCTACGGTTTCTGGGGTCAGCAGAGGGGCGTAGAAAGGCTGCTTCTGCAACTCCGAGAGGACGCACTGCACGGTCTGCATATTCGCCTGCTGGTACTCCCCTTTCAGCTCGCTCTCCACGGGCGGAAACTCCTCTTCGTCGGCAAAACGAAGCGGGGCACGCAGCTCCTGAGCTTTCTGACTGAAGACCTCGCGCACCTCCTCATGACCGTTGGTCTCGCCCACGACGACGGGCACTCCCTCCTTGATGATGCCTGCCTTCTCGGCGGCTATCAGGGGCAGCGTGTCGCCCAGGAACTGCTGGTGGTCGAAGCTGATGTTGGTGATGACAGCGAGGTCAGGGCGTATGATGTTCGTGCAGTCGAGGCGGCCGCCTAAGCCCACCTCCACGACAGCCACATCCACCTGCTGCTCAGCGAAATAGAGGAAAGCCAGGGCGGTGGTCAGCTCGAAGAAAGAAGGATACAGCGGCTCGAAGAAGGCACGTTCCTGCTCCACGAAGTCCACCACGCGCTGCTCAGGAATCATCTCGCCATTCACACGGATGCGTTCACGGAAGTCCGTCAGGTGCGGCGACGTGTAGAGCCCCACCCTCAGGCCTGCCGACTGGAGGATGGCAGCAAGCGTCGAGGAGACACTGCCCTTGCCGTTGGTACCGGCCACATGCAGGGTGCGATAGCGGGTGTGAGGGTGCCCGAAGTGCTCGTCCAGCGCACGCGTTGTCGAGAGCCCCTCCTTATAGGCACCAGCCCCGATGTTCTGAAACAACGGGGCTGCATGATAAAGATAATCAAGAGTTGATTGGTAGGCGTTCATTGGGATCTGCTCCCCTCCATTACGGGAGGGGTTTGGGGGTGGGTCTTATTCAAACATCTGCTTGAATCTGTTGAAGATACGGCTTCTGACGCTCTGGTTCGGGTGGAAGTTGTCGCTCTGGCGCATCTTCTCCAGGGCCTCCTTCTCCTCGCGGGAGAGGGTTTCGGGGACATAGACAGAAATGTTGATGATTTCGTCGCCATTGCCGTAGCCGTAGCCCTGGATGGCGGGCAGTCCCTTACCGCGCAGGCGCAACACCTTGCCGGGCTGTGTGCCGGGGTCAATCTTCACCTTCACCTTGCCGTCGAGTGTGGGCACTTCCACATTGCCTCCGAGGGCTGCGGTGGGCACGTCGATGAGCAGGTTGTAGATGATGTCCTTGTCCTGTCGCACGAAATCCTTGTCCTGCTCCACTTCCACGTAGACCTGAATGCTGCCTGGCACACCGTTGTGAATAGCGGCGTCGCCCTTGCCGGGGACGTTGACCACCATGCCGTTGGCCACGCCGGCAGGAATCTTCACCTCTACGACTTCGTCACCCGTGGTGACGCCCGTGCCACCGCAGAAGGAGCATTTATTCTTGATGATGGTGCCTTCGCCCTGACAGTCGGGACACACGGCCTGCGTCTGCATCATTCCGAATACAGAACGCTGGGAACGAATGACATAGCCCGTACCGTGGCAGGTGCCGCAGGTCTGTGTGGAGCTGGCACCGCCCTCAGCACCCGTACCGTGGCAGTGGGTGCAGGTCACCTTCTTGCGTACCTTGAATTTCTTTGTGACGCCAGTGGCGCATTCCTTCAGCGTCAGCTTCACCTTCAACCGCAGGTCTCCGCCGTGGTGCTGGGGTTTTCCACGTCCTCCACCGAAGCCTCCGCCGAAACCTCCGAAGCCGAAGTCGCTGAAATCTCCGCCGAAGGAGGCTCCGCCGCCGAAGAGATCCTTGAAGATGTCGCCGAACTGCGAGAAGATGTCGTCCATCGACATATTCTGGTAGCCACCGCTCGCTCCTTGAACTTGGCTTCGGCTTCCTTCTTCTCGGCCTCGGACTTGTCGCCCTGACGGTCGGGGTGATATTTGATGGCCATCTTCTTGTAGGCCGCCTTTATTTCCTGTTCGGTAGCGGTCTTCGCGACGCCCAGTACTTCGTAATAATCTCGTTTCTGGTCTGCCATAATTACCTCCTTTCCTTACATGCCGACTGCCACTTTGGCGTGTCGGATGACCTGGTCGTTCAGCATATAGCCCTTTTCGATACAGTCTATGACGCGCCCTTTCTGTTCGTCGGGCACGCCAGGCACCTGAGCCACAGCCTCGTGCAGGTCCACATCGAAGTCCTTGCCCTCGGTGTCGATGGGTTTCACGCCCAGACCTGCCAAGGCCTTCAGGAACTTCTGGTAGATGAGTTCCACGCCTTCTGCTACGGCTGCCACGTCCTCTGCCTTCTTCATCGAGGGCAATGCGCGCTCTAAATCATCTACGATGGGCAGCAGTGCAGTAACGGCTGACTTCGAGCCGTTTAGGATGAGTTCCGCCTTCTCTTTGATGGTGCGCTTGCGGTAGTTTTCGAACTCGGCCTGCTTGTACAGGGCCTGCGTCTTCAGTTCCTCAATCTCGGCCTTTGCCTGTGCCAGCAGCTGCTCGGGAGTCAGCTCTGCAGCAGCCTCTGCGGGTTCTGCGGGTTCTGCGGGTTCTGTGGCGACAAAGTCGCCAGCTGCGCAACCGTCTTCTGTCGTGGCGGCTGCTGCAGTATTCTCCTCGTTCTCGAGGATTTCTTCTTTATCTTTCAGTTCGTCTGTCATAATTTCCTTTTTTTGGTTCTATCCCCTCTCGTGCAAACATCGTGCCACGTCGTTTTTTCACCCCTCACCATACATCTGCGCCTTCAGCTCCTTGATACGGTCATCGGAGATATAGTCGTCGTACTCCATCAGCTTGTCGATGGTGCCGTTGGGCGTCAGTTCGATGATGCGGTCGGCCACGGTCTGGATGAATTCGTGGTCGTGGCTGGCGAAGATGATGTTGCCCTTGTAGAGCTTCAGGTTGTTGTTGAACGCCTGGATGCTTTCGAGGTCGAGGTGGTTCGTGGGCGTGTCCAGAATCAGGCAGTTGGCATTCTTCAGCTGCATACGCGCAATCATGCAACGCATGCGCTCGCCGCCACTGAGGACATTCACCTTCTTCAGCACTTCCTCGCCGGAGAAGAGCATACGTCCGAGGTAGCCCTTCATGAATACCTCGTTGCCGTCGCCATACTGCATCAGCCAGTCTACCAGGTTCTTATCCGACTTGAAGAACTCCGTATTGTCCAGCGGCAGGTAAGCCGTGGTGATGGTCAGGCCCCACTTGTAGGTGCCCGCCTGTGCCTCGCGGTTACCGTTGATAATCTCGAAGAGGGCAGTCATGGCGCGCGGGTCGTGGCTGAGGAAGACCGTTTTCTGGCCCTTCTCAATGTTGAACGAGACGTTGTCGAAGAGCACCGTGCCGTCCTCGGCCACAGCCTTCAGGCCCTCGACCTCCAAGATCTGGTTGCCGGGCTCGCGGTCCATAGTGAAGATGATGCCAGGGTACTTGCGGGTGGAGGGTTGGATCTCGTCCACGTTCAACTTCTCCAGCATCTTTTTTCGCGAGGTCGTCTGCTTGCTCTTTGCCACGTTGGCACTGAAGCGGCGGATGAACTCCTCCAGCTCCTTGCGCTTCTCCTCGGCCTTCGCCTTCTGATTCTGAGCCTGGCGCAGGGCCAACTGCGAGCTTTCGTACCAAAACGAATAGTTACCGGCAAACATGGTCACCTTGCCGAAGTCGATATCCACCGTGTGCGTGCAGACGGCATCGAGGAAGTGGCGGTCGTGAGACACCACCAGCACCGTATGCTCGAACTCCGAGAGATACTGCTCCAGCCACTGCACCGTGTCGAGGTCCAGGTCATTCGTGGGCTCGTCCAGCAGCAGGTTATCCGGCTCGCCGAAGAGCGCCTTGGCCAACATCACACGCACCTTCTCCTTACCCGAAAGGTCGCGCATCAGCATCTGGTGCTTCTTCTCCTTGATACCCAGTCCGCTAAGCAGCGCACCGGCATCGCTCTCAGCCGTGTAGCCGCCCATCTCAGCGAACTTCTCCTCCAGCTCCGCCACGCGGATGCCGTCCTCGTCAGAGAAGTCCTCCTTCATATACAACGCGTCGCGCTCGTGCATGATATCCCAGAGCACCGTGTGACCCATCAGCACCGTGTCCAGCACCGTCTGGTCGTCGTACTGGAAATGGTCCTGCGAGAGCACACTCAGGCGCTCGCCCGGCCCCATCTCTATCGTGCCCTTGTTCGGCTCCAGCTCGCCGCTGATAGCCTTCAGCAACGTGGACTTGCCGGCACCGTTGGCACCGATGACGCCATAGATATTACCATTGGTGAACTTCATATTCACGTCCTTATACAGGACGCGCTTGCCAAACTGTATGGCCAGGTTGGAAACTGTTATCATGATTATATTTGACGATTATACTAATTTTACGATTTGACTATTTCACGATTTCACGCTATTCTATTTTACGATTTGACTTTTTTACAATCGTCTCTTTTTCCCTATTTTACGAATTGCGGGTGCAAAGGTACAACAAAAAAACGAGATAACCGCACTTCTCCCCCATTTTCTTCGGAAAACGCTGATAACGAACCGCAAAAAGCCCCGCCCACACCCCAGAATGCACATTTGTCGGGCTATTAAGAGAAAGAAAAGAAGGAGCGGCAGGCTCAGATGTCCCGGCCTATCATGGAAGACGATACGTCATATCGTGGAGGACGTGACGTCTTATTCAGGAAGACGTGACGTCTTATTGCGAGTTCTTTATCTCTCGCAAATCATCTTTGCCAAGTCGTTGAGGGCCAGGCACTGGTCGCGGCGAATGGTGATGCGTTGGTTCTACTATTGCTCGAATTCGCGGATGAAACGGTCCTGAGGGACGCCCTCGCGGTGCAGGGCGCCGTAGCGCTTCATCAGCCGCAGCAGGTCCTGCCACGTGCCATCGTGTCGGGATTCTTCCTTGTGGCGCATGCATTGGAGGTAGAGGGGCTGCATACGGACACGGTCCACTCGCTCGCGGATCTCGTCGGATTCTGCCGCGGCGAAGGCTTCGTTGAGGAGGGTGAAGGCTTGACGGATGAAATCGTCGCTGTAGATCTCATGATGCTCAGTGATGTAGATGCCGAAATGCACGTCGGGCTTCACCAGCGACTGACAGAGGCGGTAGTAATCCATGATGCGGGGTGCGGCGTTGCCGTAGTAGTTGTTGATGAAGATGCTGACGAGGGAATCGACGTCCTGATCGGGATTCCACAGCAGCTGGTTCACGGTCCAAGCTTTCATCTCGTCGAACTCCGCCCCTGCCGACTGGTACTGTGCCTCCTCGAAGACGCCGATGGCCTTGTGCTCACCGAAGACGCGGATGTTAGGACCCAGCACCTGGAAGTTTGGCCAGGGAGCCATGTACTGGGCGTAGTCGACGATGTAGTCCCAGATGAAGAGGTGGGGAGCGATGTCTGCCCAGCCCTTAAGGTCGCGCATAAATGCCTCGTTCTGAGGACATCCGGCATTCAGCGGGTGGGCGAAGCAACACTCGATGCTGCAGAGGCGGATGACCACATTCTCGCGGGGGCGGATGCCCGTGGGCGGCTGTCGGGAGTACTGATAGGCGAAGGTGCCAATGTATTTGTCGGGGAACTCGTCTTTAATGGCGTCGGCCACCTGGTTGACGAACCACACGATGAGTCCCGAGTGGCCGCCGTACCGGGCTTCGATGGCTGCGCATTGTTCGCACTCGCAGAAGCGGAAGTTATCATTCTGCGAGAGGCTGTAGATGCGGTAGCCAGGCTCCTCGCGCATGCGCTGTTTCATGCGTGTGGTGCAGATTTCCAGCACGTCGGGGTTGGAGAGGCAGAGCTGTCCGTAGCCGTCATAGCGCTTGCCGTCGCGCAGGCAGAAGTACTCGGGATGCGTGGCAAAGAACTCCTTGACGGGCACGAACCATTCCATGGTGTGGGCGCCATAGTAGGCCTCAATGTTGCCGTAGTCGTTGGTGGTGGGAGACCACTTGGTGTTCTCGCGTGTGTGGGCACTCCACTCGGGAACGTCCTTGGCTACGAAGTAGTTACTGTAGCGATAGCCGATGAAGGGGCGTTCGCTGCGATCCAGTCGGGGCAGCTTCCACTTGTCGAGTTCAGGGACTACGGTGCACTGGGGCGTGAGCCAATGGATGCCCAGTTCACGCTCAAGGAAGGTGAAGACGCCGTACATCGTACCTCGCCCCGCACCGCCCCAGATGAGGAGGTCGTGGCCTACGGTGCGGTAGGTGAAGCTCTCGTCGTCATACTGCGGAGGCAGTGCACCAGAGAGGGCTGCCACCCGCGGGTTGAAGCCCACGTAGATGCTGCGTCCGCGGGTCGTCAAGTCTGAGGTGATGGGCAGCTCCACCCCACTCACCTGTCGGATGTAGTGCTGCAATTCGCGGGCTGCGGTCTGCTCAGAGGAGGATGCCTGGGCAGAGACCACAATCTGGTAGCTGCTCTTGCCGTCCCGGAAGAGCCAGTCGGCAGCATGAACGCTCACGACCGCCAGCGGCAGCGCGGCGACGATGACGAGCTTAAAGATAATCTGTTTCTTATTCATAATTAGGTTATATTTAGATGATTCAAAAAAAGGATTCTGGAGAAAAAAGACTGCCCCCCAACTCACGTCGGAGAACAGCCACAACACAAACACAAAATAAAACACGACAATATGCTACCTCAGAGTCCACAGTGAAAGGACTATAAGATGGCGGGTATTCCAGCAGTATTTGCTCACGCATGGCCGTGGAAGGGGCCCGTCGAAGTGGCTCTGGGTGCATAATGGGAAGAACCACAAAAATCAGAGATTGAATCAGTCAGCCTATTGGTAGTCAGCGACTACCTGGCATTTTTCTGATGCGACCTTTCTCACGAAAGGGGATAAAGGATATTGCCTTTTATATTTACATGATGCCTCGTTCGCGGAGGGCGCATTGCCACTTCCACGCAGAGGCGAGCACGTCTTCGAGAGGAGTGTCGGCTTTCCAGCCGAGAACGCGGTTTGCCTTGTCGACGTTGCCCCACACCTTCTCAATATCGCCTGCACGACGGCCTACGATCTGGTAGTTGAGTTTCACGCCGGTGGCTTTTTCGAACCCATGGATGAGTTCGAGCACGGAGGTACCCTTGCCTGTTCCGATGTTATAGACTTCTACGGGTTCCTCGATTTTGTCTTCCATGATACGTGTCATAGCGCACACGTGAGCTTTGGCGAGGTCGACGACATAGATGTAGTCGCGAATACAGGAGCCGTCGGGGGTGTCGTAGTCGTCACCGAAGACGCTGAGTTTCTCGCGGATGCCGATGGCTGTCTGCGTGAGGAAGGGGATGAGGTTCTGGGGAACGCCGTTGGGCATCTCACCAATAATGGCGGAGGGATGGGAACCAATGGGGTTGAAATAGCGCAGGAGAATGGCCTTGATGGGCGAGCCGCTGGCTACGGTGTCCTGAATTATTTCCTCGTTAATCTGCTTGGTGTTGCCGTAGGGTGATTCTGCCTTCTTTATCGGCGTTTCCTCTGTGGCTGGCAGTTGATCAGGCTGACCGTAGACGGTGCAACTGGAGGAGAATATGATGCCCTTGACATTGTATTTAGGCATCAGCTCCAGAAGGTTGATGAGCGAGACGATATTGTTGCGGTAGTAGAGGAGCGGTTTCTGCACACTCTCTCCTACGGCCTTGGATGCAGCGAAGTGGATGATGCCGCTGATTTTGGGATACTTCTTGAAGACGGCCTCTGTAGCATCGTAGTCACGAAGGTCTACTTCTTCGAAGGCGGGGCGAATGCCGGTGATTTTCTCGATTCCGTCGATAACGTCGGCGCGGGAGTTGGAAAGATTGTCAACGATGACAACATCGTAACCTGCATTTTGGAGTTCAACGGTGGTGTGCGAGCCAATGAAACCGGTGCCACCTGTGACCAATATAGTCTCTTTCATATGCGTTATTTGGTGTTTTTTCTTGTTTGACAAGACAAAAGTAGGCGTTTTTTATATACGAACAAAACATTTCTCAAGTTTTTTTGCTCTAAACCGCATTTTTTTGCTCTTTTCTTCGGTTTTTAGGTCTAAATGGCCTTTTCAGGGCTTTTTTTCTTGATATAAATCATCGATAGGAGTTACCGGAGGGAAAGAAGTGATGTCTGTTCGCAAATCGAGCGATCCTCCCACCCATTCCACGAAGGGTTCTTCGCCCGATAAAGGGTGATGGCTGAGATAGCGGCCCGCATCGTCGAAGCGGACTACGGAGAGGGATTGGGTGGTGCCGTCGGGGAGTATGAGGCGGTGGTAGGCGCGTAGAGGCATGGCGTTATCAGCGTAGAGGCATGTTCTTATCGGCGGCGTGGCTGGGTGAAACGCTTCTTCCCTCCCCTACGCGGTGCCTGATATGGTTTCTCGCGCACGACATCAATAGTGCGCTCTACGTCCTGACGCTCGCGACGCTGCTCAGGTGTGAGTCGCTGCTGTAGGGTATCGGTGCGGAACCGGAGGGAATCGGCCAGGAGGCTGTCGGCAGCAAGGCTGTCGGCAGCGAGATCGGATTGCTCCTTATGAAAACGTATAAGCGCGGGTGCATATATCACGTACATGCGTGCACGTGTAGGGTCGGTTTCTACAGGAGTGAAGAGGTGTCCGCTGACGGAACGCGGCAACAATCTGTCAGGGTTGTCGATGCGCAGCTCGACATCCTTCTTGTCGCCCACGCTGACGAGGCGGCTGACGACGGAGTCGTTGGTGAAGTAGATAACGAGGTCTGCGAAGAGGTCGCCAGGACCATAAGACTGTGTAATCTGCTTGAGTTCGAAGCGCCACAACAGGTCGTCGCCGGGCAGCCACGTGGAGTCACAGGGCAGTTTCCACATCTGGAAGTTGGACTGCTGGGCGTTGCGGACGACAAAGATGCGGCGGTCGGCCCAAACGTTGGCAGTGTCGCCTTCAGCGGTCAGTGCGGCATAGGCATCGCGCGGTCCTGCGGCTACACCCAGTGCCTCGGCATCGCGCTCCAAGCGGTCGGCAACCCGCTTGTACATTTTTGCCAGATGATCCATGTCGCTGAGATAATAGGACATGGATCGGTCGAAGTCTTCCTGCGTGATACCATGCTTGCGGAACACGGCCTGCTGAAGTTCAAAGCGCACTGCGTCATAGTCCTGTCCCTCTGCGCGCGGTGCATACTCCACCATCCCCTGCGAGAGATGGAAATCATAGAGCACGCGCTCCATTTTGCTTTCAGAGAGCACACCGTCGGGCAAGGGGGGCTTGCAGGACACAAGCACCGCCACGATGCACAGGACTGCTATGGACTTCAGGTTTCTCATTGCAGTTCAGGGGGAATGATCATGAAGGGTCTTCAGCTGGAGATTCGCCACTCTTGACATCGTCTGGCAACTCTCGACTAAGCGTGTGGCGGAAGAATAGCAACAGGGCAATGACCCCGCAGGAGATGCAGGCATCAGCCACATTGAATATATAGCTGAAGAAGGTGTAGGGCTGCCCGCCCACTAAAGGCACCCACTCGGGCCACGTCCAGTGGCAGAGGGGGAAATAAAGCATGTCGACGACGCGACCGTTGAGCCAGGAGGCATAGCCCTCACCCAAAGGCACCAGGTGCGAGGTTTCGTAGAGGGTGGACTCACTGAATATCTGTCCGTAGAAAATGCAATCGATGATGTTGCCGGCAGCCCCTGTCATGATAAATGCCAAACAAGTGAGGAAGCCCCAGTGCACGCCGCGGCGGATGAGCCGCACGATGTACCACCCGACAGCCACCGTTGCCACCACTCTGAAAAGCGTCAGCAGGGTCTTGGTGATGAATGCCCATCCGAAGGCCATGCCGTTGTTCTCGATGAAGGTGATGCGGAACCAGTCGGTGATGAGAATGCTCTCGTGCAACGTCATGTGGGTCTTCACCCATACCTTGGAGACCTGGTCTATGATGAGGAAGCCCAGGAAGATGAGAATGACCGTTGCTGCCTGTGCTTGTCGTCTGCGTTTATCTGTCATGAGCACGAGTTATGCGTGGCGGTTGCGGTCCTTCTTGACCTCGATGCTGAGGGTGGCATGGGGCACAGCACGCAGACGCTCCTTGGGAATCAGCTTTCCGGTCTCGCGACAGATGCCATAAGTTTTGTTCTCGATGCGAACGAGGGCGGCCTTCAGTCCCTGCACGAACTTCAGCTGGCGCTGCGCCATAGCCATAAGTTGTTCCTTGGACTGCACCTCGCTACCCTCCTCGAGGGCGTGGTAGGTGGGAGCGGTGTCATCAGTCTCGTTGCTGTCGCGGTTCATGACTGCGTCCATGGTATGGTCGTAGTCTTCTTGAGCGACCTTCAGTTTCTCTTCTATCAACTCGCGGAACTCCTCGAGTTCAGCGTCGCTATAACGTGTTTTCTCTGCCATATAGGTTTTACATTAGTTTTGTTTCTGGATAAGTATGTTCACTTTCAGTCCGTCGAGGTCGAGCTCCGCGGCGCCATCGAGGGTATCGACAATCGTCAGTTCGTCGGCCTGCACCTGCTTGGAGATGTATGCTCCGAAGGCAGCAACAGCCTGGTCTGTTTCGATGGTATGTGTGAGTTGTACACGAATGTGGTCGGTGATTTCGAATCCACTCTCCTTGCGGAAGGCCTGAATGCGCTTGACAAGTTCGCGGGCCACGCCCTCGTTGCGCAGTTCATCGGTGATAGTGATGTCGAGGGCTACGGTAAGCGAGCCTTCGTTGGCCACGGTCCATCCGGGAATATCTTCTGAGAATATCTCAACATCCTCAAGATCCACCGTGATGGCATCGCCCGTGGACAGGGTGAGAGCGAGATGGCCCGTCTCGAGTTCGGCAATCTGTTCCTGAGAGAGAGCTGTAACGGCGGCGTTGACGTCCTTCATCAGCTTGCCGAACTTCTTACCCATCGTGCGGAAGTTGCACTTCACCTTCTTCGTCAACAGTCCTGCACCTTCCACAAACTCCAACGCCTTGACATTGACCTCATCAAGGATGAGCTGCTTCACGGCCTCGATACGTAGCTGCTGTTCGCGGTCGATAGCAGGAATGGCGATGCGTGCAAGAGGCTGACGAACAATGATTTGTTCCTTCTTGCGCAGGGAGTGGACCATGGAGGTAATCTGCTGAGCGAGTTCCATGCGCGATTCCTGTTCCTTGTCAATCTTTGCGATGTCGGCCACGGGGAAGGTGGCGAGATGAACAGAGGCAGGAGCCTCAGCGGCAGAACCGCCGAGCACACTATGAAGGTCGCGATAGAGGAGGTCGGCATAGAAGGGTGCGATGGGTGCCATCAGTCGGCTTACGGTCTCCAGGCAGGTGAAGAGCGTCTGGTAGGCTGAGAGCTTATCGATACTCATGCCTCCAGCCCAGAAGCGGGCACGGGAAAGGCGCACAAACCAGTTGGAGACGTGGTCGATGACGAAGGTCTGGATGAGACGTCCAGCGCGGGTGGGCTCGTAGTCCTCATAGCAAGCCTCCACATCGCGGATGAGGGAGTTCAGTTCCGAGAGTATCCAGCGATCCATCTCCGGGCGGTCGCTCATCGGTACATCGTTCTCCTCGAAGTGCCAGCCGTCGACGTTGGCGTACATGGCGAGGAAGCTATAGGTCTGGAACAGCTTGCCGAAGAACGAGCGCTGCACCTCGGCCACACCTGCCTCGTCGTACTTGAGGTTATCCCACGGCTGGGAGTTGGTAATCATGTACCAGCGGACGGCATCGCTGCCGAACTTCTCGATATTGTCGAAAGGATTGATAGCATTGCCCAAGCGCTTGGACATCTTGAGACCGTTCTTGTCAAGGACGAGACCATTGGAAATCACAGCCTTATAAGAAACGCTGTCGAAGACCATCGTAGCAATAGCGTGGAGTGTGAAGAACCAGCCACGCGTCTGGTCGACACCTTCGGCAATGAAATCAGCAGGATAGACGATGCGGTTGTCCAACGCCTCCTTGTTCTCGAAGGGATAGTGAATCTGGGCATAAGGCATAGCGCCGCTATCGAACCATACGTCGATGAGGTCGAGTTCGCGACGCAGGGGCTGTCCGCTCTCACCTACAAGGATGATTTCATCGACGTAGGGACGGTGGAGGTCTATACGGTCGTAGTTCTCCTGCGACATATCGCCGGGTACGAAGCCCTTGTCCTTCAGCGGATTGTAGGCCATCACGCCGGCACGCACTGCTTTCTCTATCTCATTATAAAGCTCTTCGACGGATCCGATACAGATTTCCTCGCGTGTGTCGCGATTGCGCCAAATGGGCAGCGGAGTGCCCCAATAGCGACTACGGCTGAGGTTCCAGTCATTGAGGTTCTCGAGCCACTTGCCGAAACGTCCCGTACCTGTTGACTCGGGCTTCCAGAGAATTGTCTTGTTGAGTTCCATCATGCGCTCCTTGGCAGCGGTACTGCGGATGAACCAGCTGTCGAGAGGATAATAAAGGACGGGCTTGTCGGTACGCCAGCAGTGGGGATAGTTATGAATATGCTTCTCGATTTTGAAGGCCGTTCCCTCCTGCTTCATCTCCATGCAAAGTACAATGTTGAGGTCTTCGGTCTTCGACAGTGCTTTCTCATCGAGGTCGGCATACTTGGGGTCGTAGGCATTCTTCACGAAGTCGCCGGCGTGGTGCCAGTAGCTGTCATTGACGCAGGTCTGAACAAATGCCTCATCCATATCTTCCTTCACGAAATACTTACCCGTGAAGTCCACCATAGGACGGGTGTCGCCTGCCTTATCGATGACAAAGAGCGAGGGGATGCCGGCATCCTTAGCCACCTTGGCATCGTCGGCACCAAAAGTGGGTGCGATATGCACGATACCAGTACCGTCTTCTGTGGTAACATAGTCGCCGGGGATGACGCGGAAGGCATCTGCCGACTTGTCTACAGCCTTGCCGTTCTCAAGAGCGCAGGGCTTCACCCAGGGGAAGAGCTGCTCGTAGTGGAGACCGAGGAGGTCTGAACCCAGGCATTCTCCAAGCACCTCAGGAGCGGGCACGCCCTCTTCCTTCGGAGTCGGGAAGTACACATCCTTGCGGGACTTGGCGATGATATAAATGGCTTCTTCCTTGGAATAAGGATTCTGACCCTTCACGGCCATATACTCAATCTTCGGGCCAACGCAGAGGGCGGTGTTCGAAGGCAACGTCCATGGCGTGGTGGTCCAAGCGAGGATGTAGACTGGGAGGGAGCTTTCGGCAACGGAGCTGCCGAACACACTACTGACGGGAGAAATGACTTTGAATTGTGCTGTAACAGTGGTGTCCTTCACGTCGCGATAGCAGCCGGGCTGGTTCAGCTCATGAGAAGAGAGACCGGTGCCGGCGGCGGGGCTGTAGGGCTGGATGGTGTAGCCCTTATAGAGCAGTCCCTTCTGGTAGAGTTGCTTCAACAGCCACCAGAGCGTCTCGATGTATTTGTTATCGTAGGTGATGTAAGGATGCTCCATATCAACCCAGTATCCCATACGGCTGCTGAGGTCTTCCCACTCCTGAGTGAACATCATCACGTTCTGCCGGCACTTGCGGTTGTAGTCATCGATAGAGATGGTCTTACCGATATCTTCCTTGGTGATACCAAGTTCCTTCTCCACACCCAGCTCCACGGGAAGTCCATGAGTATCCCAGCCTGCCTTGCGGTGAACCTGAAAGCCCTTCATCGTCTTGAAACGGCAGAAAGTATCCTTAATGGAACGTGCGAGCACGTGATGGATACCTGGATGACCATTAGCGGATGGGGGGCCTTCGAAGAATACGAAAGAGGGGCATCCCTCGCGTTCAGAGATGCTGCGATGGAACAGGTCTTCCTGTTCCCAAAGCTTGAGTACTTCATGGTTCACCTCTGTCAGATTGAGGCGACTGTGTTCAGGAAACTTTGTAGTCATATTTTTTGTAATTTTTGTATAATTCAGAGGGGCCAGATGTTATATCTTACCCAAAAAACGGCGCAAAAGTAACAATTTAATTGTTAAGGGCAAAACTTAAGAGCAAAAAACTTTCGATTTCGGCCTAAAGAAGCGCATAAATCGCTACAAAAAGCAACGTAAGCCCAAAAGTAGCCGCAAAGATAAGGTAATCTTTGCGCTCAAAACCATCAGGGTTGGAGTAGTAACCCAAGAGCGTAGGTGCTGTCGCCCCATAGTCATAGAAAGGAATCTGTTTCCACACGGCAAATCCCCTCATCAGGCCAAAGCAGACGGCTCCGCAGAAGATTCCCCAGAGGGCGCCGCAAAGGATGTCGCCGGGGAAATGCAGACCGAGGTAAATCCGAGAGAAACTGCTGAGACAAGCCCAGAGGAACAGCGTCCAATTCATCGCCGTGCGGCGGAAATAGAGCGAGAGGAAGGCCCAGGCACCAAAGGTATTGGCGGCGTGGCTACTGATGAAGCCGTAGAGCCCTCCCCGCAAGTCACCGACCAAGTCCACATAGCCTTCCAGCGCTGGCTCGTGGCTGGGGCGGAAACGATGGAAGAAAGGTTTACAGAATCCGCTGGAAAAGCGGTCGGCCAGGAAGATGACGAGGGCAAGGCTGGCTACGACGAGCAACACCTCGCGCCAGGGACGATTCTTCAGCAGGATATAGAGCAGAACAAGAATGAGTGGAATCCAGGTACCAGTTCGCGTGATGGTCAGGAAACAATGGTCAAGCCACACGCTGTCGCTGCCGTTGAGGGCCAAGAACAGTTGTTGGTCGGTATGAATCAGTTCTTCCATCGATCTGGTCTATGGGGAAGTTACCACATTCTAAATCACTTCGATATCTGCACGACGAATCCAACCTTGTTTGCCGTCGTTCATCTGAATTTCCACCCACTCCTTCATGGAGTTGTCGTCGATTTCCACGCGCGTGCCCTCATGTAATATAAAGAGGTCTGTGCCGGTTTGGCTGGGCGTGCTCTTGACGACCACGGAGGAAGACATGATAACTGCACTCGTGCGGTTCTCCAGTTGATGGAGTTGCTGATAGGCGGCAAGGTTTGCAAAGACGCAGACAAGCAGCGCGATGACGGCCACCGTGAAGCCAGCCTTCTTTCCCGCCAAAGTGGGGAGGAAGAAGTAGGCTGCGATGGCGCAGAGCATCAGCAGAAAAGTCAGCAGACCCAACCAAGCCCAGGTCTGAAGGCTCAGCGAGAGCACCAGGCGGTGGAAGAGGGCGACGAAGAACATCTCGTTGACGGGCATGACGCGGTCGACGGTCTTTGCCCTCGCCATCTCGAGATTCATGCGCACATCATCGTCAGCGGGGTCGAGCAGACGGGCACGTTCGTAGCAGAGGATGGCTCGGGCGATGGAGTCCTGGCGATAGTAGCAGTTGCCGAGGTTATAGTAGAGCTGTGCACTGCTGCCGCAGGAGTCGAGGAGCTGGGTGTAGATTTGAGCTGCCTTGGTGAAATCTTCATGCGCATAGGCGGAATCAGCGAGAGCTTTCTCGTCGGCCAAAGCAGGAAGTGTGAGCAGCAGGGCTGCGAGGTATATACAGATGCGTTTCATTGCCTTATTTCCTTTTCAGTTCTGTTTCCATTTTATTGATGACCTCTTCGGCAGAGGCATAGATCTTGTCCATCGTATCAGCAGGGTCACCGGGAGCAAAGCGCGCAAACTCACAATCGTCCAGAGCACGGAGGAACTGGTCGATGAGTTCGTCGGACAACTGACGAGCGGTCAGTTTTTCCCTCACATTATCCTTCGAGAGCTCGCTGACGGGAATATTCAGTTTGTCGCCGACATAGCCCCAGAGTGCTTTCATCGTCTCCTCATAGAAGGCGGTTGCGTTGTTCTCAGCCATCAGCTTGCGGGCTGTCTTCAGACGTTTGGTGGCTACCTTGCTGGCGCCTCTGCCCCGTCGGCCTACCAAGTCGGCATTCGCCACAGCTCTGCGACGGAAGATGAACATCAACACGCCAAAGGCCACCAGAGCGATACCATAAGTCATCCAATAACGCGAGGAACCAAAGAGGGCGGAATCTGCGGTGAGATAAGTGGGCTCGCCTGTTTTGATATAATGAATATCGCTGTTCAGCAGTTCCACTTCTTCCTTCGACATAGCTTGAGAGGAAGAGCTGCCGCCCTTGCCTTTGGCTACATCGATGGTGTAGCTGGCTGTCGATACGGTCTTGTACTCACGGGCATCGGGATCGAAGTAGCAGAACTCCACTGGAGGCAGCTCGAACTTGCCTTGATGACGGGGCACAGCAATGAAGTCATAGAGGACACTGCCCGAGGAACCCGTAGCACCGACGGAAGTCTTGTCCTCAGTCTTCGGGTCGTAGCGTTCAAAGTCCTTGGGCCAAGCCACTTCAGGAGCTTTCATCAGCTTCATATTACCCGTTCCCGTCACGGTCAGGCGCAGGGTCGTTGCATCGTTGGCCTTCAGTTCCTGGGGAGTAAGCGTAGAAGCAATGCTGAAACGTCCTACGGCTCCTGAGAAGTTCGCGGGCTTAGGAGTGGGAAGGGCATCGACCTGCAGGGTGACGGCAGGAGCCATCACAGTCTTTCGGACTTCCTGCATCATCGAACCTCCGCCGAAGAAGATATCGAAGGGATCGGCGCTGCGGTTCTGCTGCACGACGGTGGCTTCGTACTTGATTTCTGGAATACGAAGCGTACCCGTCTGCTGGGGGAATACCACATACTGCGACCAAACGACCGTTCCATAGTTCTTGCCGTTGTAGTGCTCCATCTTCAACTCGGGCTGACGCTGGCGGTTGATTTCCTGCACATGGAAGCCGTCGAGTTCGGGCATCTTTCCTTCCAGACTGCTGATATTCACAAGGGTGTAGAGCTTATAAGTCAGCAAGACAGCTTCCTGCTCGAACACCCGCTTCTTCGAGGCTGTGACGGCGATGAAGATATCCTTTCCGGTGATGCGGTCGCCCACATCAGCAACGTGCATACGATCGGCTGGATTCTGGTGGGCCTGCCCCCCACCCTGCGCACCTTGGCCACCGCCAGCTGAGCCGCCGCCAGATCTGCTACCGCCCGGCAATACATTGATGGTAGGAGAGTCGGACTTGTAGGCCTTGCCGTCGCTGACAACGGTCGCTGCCGGAACGTGGAAGGTGCCAGGCTTCTCCGTCGTCACCGTGTACGTGAACGTAATGGTGCTGGACGACGTGGTTCGTCCGTTGACTATAGAAACGCTGGACGAACGGCTTTGGCTGGGCCCATAGAGCTCCACAAGCCCCTCGAACTTATCAACCTTGAAGTTCTCGATATCCTGCGTGTTCACCACATAGGATATGCGGAAGCGGTCGCCCTCCACGACGTCAGACGGTGCCTGGACGGTGATGCGTACCTGCGCCCATGCGGGCAGGAGAAAGAGAAGGAATGAAAATAGAACTAAATGTCTTTTCATATAATTGTTCTTGTTTATCCTTTGTTGTTTTGGTTCTTTACGACCTTAAGTCGGTGAGGCTGCGGGAGCCGGATTCGGATTTGCGTCCTTATCTGTTAGCGAGTTCCAGCAGTGGAATTCGTGAGTTCCAGCAGTGGAATTCGTGAGTTCCAGCAGTGGAACTCGCCAGTTCCAGCAGTGGAACTCGACCAAACGGCCTATTACCATTGCTTCTGCAGCTGGCGACGCTGAGGTTTCTGCTGAGCTTTGTTGACCTTGTCCTGCGTCTGTTTTTCCTCTTGCTGCGCGGCTTGCAGGAGCTGCTCAGCATTCTCACGCGACATCTTGGGCTGTTCCTGCTGCTGTTGCTGCTGGTCTTGTTGTTGCTGTTGTTGCTGTTGTTGCTGCTGCTGGTCTTGTTGTTGCTGCTGTTGGTCTTGTTGCTGCTGGTCCTGTTGCTGCTGATCCTGGTTGTTGTCCTGATTCTGCTGCTGGTTCTTCAGCTGATGCTGACAAAGGGCCAGGTTATAGCGTGTCTCGTCGTCCTTGGGGTTCTTGCGGAGAGCGTTCTTATAACATCCTATAGCCTGCTGGAACTGCTGCTGACTCTGGAAGATGACACCGGCATTGTGGTAAGCCTGTGCCTGTCGCAACGGATCTTTTTCGAGGCGGATAGCGCTCTCATAGTTTTTCATCGCCTCCTGAGGCTGACCCTGAAAGAGGAAGGCATTGCCCAGGTTGTAGTGAGCTGTGGGGTTCGAAGCATCCTTTTCTATTGCCTTCTGATAATCTACCTGCGCCTTGGCGTAGAGGCTGTCGCGGTAGTAGCGGTTACCGTGGCGCACATAGTAACGGTCGTTCTTCTTCTGGGCATAGGCAGAACAAGAGTCGCTGAAGAGTGCCGGTGTGCCCAGCGAGAAGAAGAGGAAAAGGAGCAGGGCTGCGCCCTTGTCTGAAACACGGAACAATCGTACTCGGCTGAAGACATGGTTCATACGGGCAAGGATAAAGAGGTCTACGAGCAGGAGGACCAGAGCTGCCCAGGCGAAGTCGCCGAAGTGCTCGTCGTATTCGCTGTAGAGTACAGATTCCATCTCTGCCTTCGCAAGCTTGTCGACATGGCGCTGTAGCGCGGCCTGAGCGGAAGAACTGTTGTCTACATAGATATATGCACCTCCTCCGGCCTGAGCAATCTCTCGACACATCTCTTCATTAAGTTTAGAGACTACGGTATTTCCAGAATTATCAGTGAGGTAGCCGCGACCTCCAGGAATAGGGATCGGACTTCCCTCAGGTGAACCTACGCCAAGTACGTAGACATTCATCCCCTTCTTCAGGGCATCCTTAGCGGCTTCAACAGCCCCGCCTTCGTTGTCCTCACCGTCGGTGATGACGAAGATGGCCCTTCCCACGCCTTCCTGTTGCGTGAAGCTATGGGTCGCAAGCCGGATAGCTCGGGCAATGTCTGTGCCCTGAACGGCGATCATATCAGGCGAGATGTTGTCGAGAAACATCTTGGCCGAGACGTAGTCTGAAGTGATAGGCAGCTGGGTGTAGGCTTCGCCTGCATAGACGATAAGTCCAACCTTGTCGTCCACCATATTGTCCACGAGGCTGCTAATGAGCATCTTGGACTTGGCCAGACGGCTGGGAGTAACATCCTCGGCCAGCATGGAGTTGGAGACATCGAGTGCGATGATGGCTTCGATGCCTTTCCGAGTGCGGGTGTCTATCTTCGTACCGTATTGCGGACGGGCGAGACAGACAATCATCATCGCCAGTGCGAGGTTCACCAGCCAGAACTTTACTTCCGGACGCCAGCGTGAGACGTCGGGCATCAGTGGTTTCAGTAACTCCATGTCGCCATACTTTTTCAGGCGACGGCGGCGCAGGATGTTGGTTCCATAATGCAGCAGCGCAAGCAGCGGAATGATTGCGAGTGCATAGAGGTATATGGGATTCTCGAAGCGGAACATAGGCAGTTGGATTCGTTGCCGCAGAACGGCAACATACTTAACAGATTATGGAATTTTCTTGAGAATGGTTTCACGCAGAAGGATTTCGAGCAGTATGAAGAGGCATGCGAAAAGTGCAAAGGGAGCAAAGGCCTCATAGCGCTTGGAGTACTGCTTGACGTTCATCTTGGTCTTCTCCAGTTTGTCGATTTCCTGATAGACCTCACGTAACTTGGCATTATTGGTGGCGCGGTAGAACTCGCCGTCGGTGGTGCGGGCAATGGACGCGAGGGTCTTCTCGTCAATCTCTACTGGAATGTTGATGTACTCAATCCGCCCTCCTACGGGATAAGGATAACGTGCTGTTCCATTGGTTCCTACGCCTATGGTATAGACGCGAATTCCGAAACTTTTGGCGATTTCGGCTGCCGTCAGCGGTGAGATGTCGCCAGCATTGTTGGAGCCGTCGGTCAACAGGATAATGACCTTAGACTTGGCCTTACTGTCCTTGAGGCGTGTGATGGCGTTGGCCAATCCCATGCCTATTGCCGTTCCATCGTCCATGAGTCCACGCTGCACCATATCACAGCTGACATTCTCGAAGAGATTCAGCAGCACGGCATGGTCTGTGGTCATCGGACATTGGGTGAAGGACTCGCCGGAGAAGATGGTGAGACCAATATTATCATTCGGACGGCCCGCGATGAACTCTGCGGCCACCTTCTTGGCGGCTTCGATACGATTCGGCCTCAGGTCCTCGGCCAGCATGGATGTCGAGATATCCACACAGAGCATGATATCAATACCTTCGATGGTGCGGTCGCTCCAGGAGTTACTGGTCTGTGGACGGCAGAGCACGAGCACAATCATCAGGAATGAGAGACAACGCAGAAGGAAGGGCGCATGGACCAGGAACTGCTTGTAGGTGCGGGGCGCATGTCGGAATGCTGATGTCGAAGACACCTGCAACGTAGGCTCGCTGGTACGGTGCCGCAGGAGATACCATATTATATAAGGTACGAGCAGCAGCAGTAGCAGGAGGAAATATGGATGTGCAAATTGCATAGTCTTAACGGATTAAGTCGATAGAGAGGTAGAGAGCATAAGCAACAAAGGCTACGGCGATGACGGCAATCACCCACATGACGGCCTTCAGGGCGAACGATCGCTTCTGGCTTTGCTTCACTTCCTCGGGCACCTCCACGATTTCTGTGGGTGCGTTGGGATCTACCTCAATCTTCGTCTGATTGATGAAGTCGATGGCGCTGACGAGGTTGGCGTCGTTCTCATTGATGAGCGTCGTCCACTTGGCGAACTTGACGAGGTCGGCGGTGGTGAAGAGCTGGCGCAATTCCGCCAACGCCTGTTCGTCCTGTTCCTGCAGCAGTCGTTCAATAATCTCAGAGGATGTCATCTCGGTAGCGTTGAATCCGTAGCGCTCCTTGATATAGTTGCGCAGAGTATCCGTGAGCTGGGTGTAGTATTCCTTGCTGTCTTCCTCCGCCCACTTACGATCTGCCTTGATACGTTCGATCTCGGTCATAGCCACCTGATGGGGCGGCAACTTCACCTTTCGGCGGATGATGCGGATGAGCGGTTTGTTCTCGCGCCAGCGGCTGTAAATCCATAGGAGGATAAGTGCCAGTAGCTGATTGATGCCTACGAACCACATCACGGGTTTCCAGTCATCCCAAGAGAAAGGATTGTTCTGGATATCCTTTGGAGGGAAGAACTGGTCGACATGAACGGTGTCTACAGGAACCGTAAGTACCTTCAGGGCTAATTGATTGGACTTATACTGCTGGCCGTCTACTTCAACCTCAAAGGGAGGCAGCAACACGAAGGCAGAGTCCCATGCGGTAATAGAATATCGCTGCAGGACCTGCATCCTATGGCCTTCATCGAGGAAGGTAGTATCTGTACCGAGCAGTTCAACGATTTCGACGTCTTGCGCCAAGGGCTGCATCGGTTTGTAATCGGGCATCTTCAGTTTCTGCTGGGCTCCGCAGGTGACATCGAGGGTTAGCTCGCGCTGTTCTCCGATGAGCAGTATGAGTGTATCGATACGCGCATCAAAGATGACTTGAGCCCTGGCTGTCGTCGCTATTATCAGAAGCGATAGCAGGATGATATTTCTGAATCTCATCATTTTTACGTTCTTTGTGCAAATAGGCTTCGCAGTGCCACCACGTAATCTTGGTCTGTACGCACGCTGACGTGATCAACATTGCTCCGCGAGAAGATATCGTTCAGGCGCTGGGTCTGTTCGTGCCACCATCGGGACTGGGCAGCCCTCACCTTACGGCTGGAGGTGTCTATCCACTGTAGATGCCCCGTCTCGGCATCCCTCAACCGCATCAGTCCCACGTCAGGCAGTTCTGCAATGCGTCGGTCATAGACCTGGATGGCCACGACATCGTGCTTACGGTTGGCAATGGTCAGTGGCTGACGGAAGTCGCGCTCATCAATGAAGTCGCTGAGCAGAAAACAGGTGCAGCGGCGCTTGATAACCTGGGTGAGATATTCCACAGCCTGCTGTATATCGGTCCGCTGGCTCTCGGGCTTGAAGTCCAGGAGCTCTCGGATGATATAAAGGATGTGCTTGCGACCCTTCTTCGGCGGTATAAACTTCTCTATGCGGTCGGAAAAGAAGATGACGCCAATCTTATCGTTGTTCTGTATGGCGCTGAAGGCCAGTGTGGCTGCAATCTCTGTAACCATATCACGCTTGGTCTGTACGGTGGTTCCGAAGTCAAGACTTCCGCTGACGTCCACGAGCAACATCACGGTCAGTTCACGTTCCTCTTCGAAAACCTTGATATAAGGTTTGTTGAATCGGGCGGTAACGTTCCATTCTATGTCGCGGATATCGTCGCCGTACTGATATTCACGCACTTCGCTGAAGGCCATACCACGCCCCTTGAAGGCCGAGTGGTACTCTCCGGCAAAGATGTTCGAGGAGAGGCCGCGGGTCTTGATTTCTATCTGGCGGACGCGCTTAAGGATTTCAGATGTTTCCACGATTGTATGTTTTATGATTTCAGGGAGCCGCGATAGAATCGCGGTGGAAGAAACGGGACAATTCTTGAGGCCCCAATTTCTCAGGCCTTAAAACCTTAAATCGTCAAATTAGAGCACTTCTACCTTGAATTAGGGTACTTCTACCTTGTTCAGAATCTTGCTGACGATTTCGTCGGCACTGACATTGTTGGCCTCGGCTTCGTAGGTGAGCCCGATACGATGGCGCAGCACATCGTGAGCAACGGCACGAACATCCTCGGGAATGACGTAGCCACGTCGCTTGATGAAAGCGTAGGCACGAGCCGCGAGTGCCAGGTTGATGCTTGCACGGGGCGATCCTCCGAATTCGATGAAGTCCTTGATTTCTTTCAATCCGTAGTTTTCAGGGAAACGTGTAGCGAATACAATATCGGCGATATATTGTTCAATCTTCTCGTCGAGATAAACCTGACGCACAACCTCTCGTGCTTCCATAATCTCCTTTGTAGAGAGGACGGCACGCACAGCCGTACGCTCGCCTCCGATATTCTGACGAATGATGCGCTTCTCCTCTTCGAGTTTTGGGTAGCTGATGACCACCTTCAGCATGAAGCGGTCTACCTGTGCCTCGGGCAGTGGGTATGTGCCTTCCTGTTCGATAGGGTTCTGCGTAGCCAGCACGAGGAATGGCGAGGGCAGGTGGAAGGTCTGCTTTCCGATGGTGACCTCACGCTCCTGCATGGCTTCGAGCAGAGCACTCTGCACCTTGGCGGGAGCACGGTTTATTTCGTCGGCGAGGACAAAGTTAGCGAAGACCGGCCCCTGTTCGACCATGAACTTCTCGTCCTTTTGAGAATAGATCATAGTTCCGGTGACATCTGCAGGAAGCAGGTCTGGGGTAAACTGAATGCGGCTGAACTTTGCGTCGATAAGTTGCGCCAAAGTCTTGATGGCGAGGGTCTTTGCGAGACCAGGGACGCCTTCGAGGAGGACGTGGCCGTCGGAGAGAAGGCCGATAAGTAGGGACTCTACGAGGTGTCGCTGTCCCACGATGACCTGATCCATACCGGTCATTAAGTTGGTGACGAAACCACTCTGGCGCTCGATGCGCTCGTTGAGTTCGCGAATGTCAATGGATTCTGCCATTTTTGTTGTATATTTTTTAGAGTTAACGTTATTTTTTCTGGAGTTCAGGAATCTTGAGTTCTTTGTTGATAGGAACGATATCTGGGTTCTTAATATCGTTCATCACACAGATGTACTCTACGAAGTCCTTGCTCTTATAATATTTCAATGAGAAGTTGAGGAGGGTCCGTCCGGGTTTCATAATCTCGGTGCCCTTGATTCCAATAATCCAGTATTGTCCTCCTTCGACCTGCGGATAAGCGAGCGTCTCGGAGGGAGCCTTAGCGGGATCGACAGGCTTAGCAGCAACTGTGGAATCAGCCTTGGCCGCTATGGAGTCTTTGGCGGCTGAGGACGCAACAGGAACAGGCTTCCTTGCCGACTGTTGTTTTGCCGAAGGCTGTTTTGCAGGCGCCTGCCCGGAAACTGTTGGCTCGGTCTGTCCGGTTAGGAAGGGCAGCTCAACGGGCCGCAGATAACCTACACAATAGCCCGCGATAAAGAGCAGCAATGCCAGGAAGAAAGCGAGGAAACAGCGCCAGAAGCTACAGGAGCGAGATGTCTCGCTCCTCAAGGGAGTCACCGGCACTTCGGTTCCGTTCTCAGCCTTGTCAGATTCTCCTGTAGGGACTGGCTCAACCACCACTACAGGAACGGGTTCAACCACTTTCACAGCCACGGGCTCTTCTGTTTTGGCTGGGGACCCTTCCTTTGGTTCAGGAGTCGGGGATTCTTCTTCCTCTTCTTCAGAAGTTTCAATCTCTTTTTCCCCTTCTATGGGATCAGCAGTTTCCTCCTCATCCAGAGAAACAACAAGTTCTTCCACAGGACCAGGAGCAACGGTTTCTTCAACTTCAACCTTTTCCTCTGGAACTATCGGTTCCTCTTCTGACGGAAGTACTTCAACTGGAACAGAAACTTCTTCTGAAAGAACCTCTTCTACAGAAACTCCTTCTGCAGGGACTTCTTCTGCAGGAACCTCTGCATCCAGAGCTTCTAAAGTATTGATGTCGAGATTGTCGCTAAGTATAACGGTTTCGAACTCTGCAAAGGGCTTGTTTACTGCATCGCGGAGAACGGCATCGGGTGTGAAAGAGACCTTGGTGTGGCCTGCAATCTGGATGCGCCTACCGTCGGCTACGCTGATACTCTCCCGAGGCTCCACGCTGATAAGTTTGAAGGTGCCGAAGCCACGTACTTTGACAATCTTATCACGCAGCAAGGCTTCCTGTATGGTCTCGAAGAATTGACGGACGAAAGCTGCAGCATCTGCATAGGGGACATTGGCACGGCGCACCATAGCCTGAGCCAAATCCATGATTGAGAATCTTGCATCCACGGCTACTGTTCACCTCCTTCCTGAATGTTTTCTTTAAAGTTAACACTCGGTTTGAAGACCAGTGCGAGTTTTGGGGGCACCAGCATGCGTTGTCCTCCAGAGGGATTGACGATGATACGTTCCATTTTCTTCTTTACCTCGAAAGTGCCGAAGTTCTGGACTTGTAGGGCATCGCCCTCCTCAAAGCGTGCGGTGAGTTCGGCCAGCAAGTTGCTGACCATGCTCTGTGTGCGCTTTGCCGTGAGACCCGTCTGCTGAGATAGGGCGGATATGAATTCTTTATGATTCATTCAGTTATATATTTATTATATTTGAATTATCGGATGGGTGTAGCGTAGAGGTCGAAGTCATCGGCCGAGGTAATGCGGACATCATAGAAGCGACCTATGGTGAGGGAGGCGCCGAGGGTCTGACCCTCAGAGGTGCCCTCCTCGACCTGGATGGGGATGAGCACTTCGGGATCCACTTCCGGAGAGTCGTACTGAGTGCGTCCGACGTAGTAATCACCTTCTGTGCGGTCGATGATAACACGTTGCAGGGTGCCGACCTTAGCTTCCTGAACCTCGTTGGAGATGCGTTGTTGGATGCGCATGAGTTTCGACAGACGGGCCTGCTTGACCTCGTCGGGGATGTCGTCGGAGTAGGCAGTAGCACTATGAGTGCCCTCTTCCTCGCTGTAGGCAAAGGCGCCCATCCGTTCGAAGCGAGCCCAACGGGTGAAGTCGAGCAACTCCTGGAAAGCTTCCTCCGTCTCACCTGGATGGCCGACCATCAAGGTGGTACGCAGGTGGATTCCGGGCACCTCGTTACGAAGGCGTTCCACGAAGTCATAGGTCTGCTGACGTGTTATGTGGCGGCGCATGGCGGTGAGCACGGGGTCGGCGATGTGCTGCAGTGCGATGTCGAGGTAGCGACATACGTTCTCATGACGGTTCATCACCTGCAAGAGCTCCCAAGGGAAGTCTGTGGGATAGCCGTAGTGCAGGCGTATCCAGCATACTCCTTCGATGTTGGCCATGCGGTCGACGAGCTCGGCAATGGCACGACGGTGGTAAAGGTCGATGCCGTAATAAGTGAGTTCCTGGGCTATGATGTTGAACTCCTTTACGCCCTGCTTCACGAGCTGCCGCACCTCATCGAGTATTTCCTCCATCGGACGGCTCTGGTGACGGCCGGTGATGAGGGGGATGGCGCAGTAGGAGCAGCGGCGGTCGCAGCCCTCAGAGATCTTCACATAGGCGTAGTGCGATGGGGTGGTGAGCAGGCGGCCGGGGGTGAGGGCGTCGTCCCAGGCGTGGCCGAGGTCAGCCAGCAGACGAGGCCAGTCGAACTTGCCGTACCAGCCGTCGACTTCGGGGATTTCGGCCTGCAGCTCTTCGAGGTAGCGCTGAGAGAGGCACCCCATGACGTAGAGACGGCGGAGGGGGCGGAGGGGGCTGGCGGACGAACCGCCAGCAACAGGGCTCGTCGAAGAGGGGGCTGGAGCCGGGGTATTTGACAGAAGTTGCTTTCGCAGTCCCTGCTGGAGTATCATATTGATGCTTTCCTCCTTGGCGTCGCCGATGAAACCGCAGGTGTTGATGATGCAGATGTCTCCCTCACAAACTTCAGGGTCGTGCTGCACCCGATAGCCGGCGTGGTGCAGCTGGGCCATCAGGCGCTCGCTGTCCACCAAGTTCTTGGAACAGCCCATAGTGAGGATGTCGATAGAAGACCCACTCCCTGCCCTTCCTTTTCTGGAGGGAGAAGAATGTCTTACTGTTTTAGGGGAATGAGTCATACTAACTTATCATATTGTTCTTGATGGCAACCACCTCTTCTTCAAAGGGAGGATGATGGGCGGGGCTATTTCTCCCCGAACAAGCTATTTACGAAATCGCGGCGGTTGAAGGGCTGCAGATCTTCCATGCCTTCACCGAGTCCGATATAGCGGACGGGAATCTTGAACTGGTCTGAGATGCCGAGCACTACCCCACCCTTTGCCGTGCCATCGAGCTTGGTGATAGCCATGGAGGTGACGTCGGTGGCAGCTGTGAACTGGCGAGCCTGTTCGAAGGCGTTCTGCCCCGTGCTGCCGTCGAGCACCAGCATCACATCGTGCGGGGCCTCGGGCACCACCTTCTGCATCACGCGCTTGATCTTCGAGAGCTCGTCCATCAGGCCTTTCTTATTATGCAGTCGCCCTGCGGTGTCGATGAGTACGACGTCGACGTCGTTGGCAACAGCACTGCTGAGGGTGTCGAAAGCCACGCTGGCAGGGTCGGCGCCCATCTGCTGCTTCACCACGGGCACTCCCACGCGTTGGCCCCAGATGACGATCTGCTCCACGGCGGCAGCACGGAACGTGTCGGCAGCGCCGAGCATCACCTTCAGCCCCGCTTGCTTGAACTGCCATGCGAGTTTTCCAATGGTGGTGGTCTTGCCTACGCCGTTGACTCCCACGACCATAATGACATACGGGCGCTTGCCCTCGGGCAGCTGGTAGCCTTCGGTGTCGCCGGTGTTGTTCTCAGTCAGCAGGGCTGCAATCTCTTCGCGGAGGATGGCCTGAAGTTCACTGGTGCTCACATACTTGTCGCGTGCTACGCGCTCTTCTATCCGACGGATGATATTCAATGTGGTGTCCACGCCCACGTCGGAGGTAACAAGCACCTCTTCGAGGTCGTCGAGCACATCGTCGTCCACCTTGCTCTTGCCAGCCACGGCACGTGCCAGCTTACCAAAGAAACTCTCTTTGGTTTTCTCGAGACCGCGGTCCAGCGTCTCTTTCTGTTGCTCCTTGTTGCGGGAGAAGAAATTCAGGAATCCCATATTCATTTCATTTTTGCGGTGCAAAAGTACGACTTTTTTTCGAAACCACCAAATTTGACCAATAGTTTAAGGGTGGTTTTAGACTGATTTAAGCATCTTAACATTTATCTGCAATCTTCGTGACCCATCTTGCATATTTTTGAGGACCTAAATATATTAGGTCGCAAGGGTGTTTACGACCTTATATTCTGCCGCCTACGACCTAACGTATCGCCGCCTACGACCTAACGTATCGCCGCCTACGACCTAACGTATCGCCGCCTACGGCCTAACGAATCGCCACCTACGACCTTATGTCTAACGGTCCACGGCCTCACATCCACCAAAGCGACCTCCTTTCGACCAAAAATGCGACTCAGTGACTTGTTATTGAGCCACTGAGTCACTTTAGGTGTCGGAAAAACGGTCAGATGCCACCGAGCAACACTTCGAAAAGGATGCGCCAAGCAGCACTCCGAACTGGGTTTGTCGGTAAACGCTTCAATCAGAGTTCGTCGGGTTGCACTTCGACGACTTGTCCTCCGCGGGCTACAACAAGGGTGTAGTGTAACAGGCGTGAACGTTCAACGAGTTTCTGCTGCGCCAGAAGAATTCCCCGATCAATCTTGCGTTGCATTTCGATTACTTCTCTTTCATTCATGACTTTCGGGGATTTTATAGGTTGCAGATAAATCGATGTATCGTGTCTCGTCCACGACGTTAACTCGCTGATCCTTCCACCCACATGCAATCTTGGCTGAAGGAACGGTGGAGTTATCATAGAGAGCCCAGTAGTCAACCACGGGGATATAGAGCTGGAAGAGGTTCTGCAGTCCGGCATGGAAGCGGCGATGGATAACTTCGAGGGGGATATTGTGGCCTCCCTGACTGACGCGCTTGGCCACTCGTGCTACGGCCTGCTCCGGCGACGACAGCGAGAAGAAGAGGAGGGTGACGAAGTAGCCTCGTTTCTGTGCCTGCTGGATGAGCTTTATGTAAGAGCGCGTGGCCAGCGTGGTCTCGAAGGCGAAAGTCTCTCCTTCCTTGAGGAGGTGAATGATGCGATCTATCATGAGTCGTCCTGCCTGAATAGCCACGCCTTCGGGGTTGAAGGGCGAGAGTCCCTTGGCGATTTCATCGGCGTTGACGAATTCGCGGCAGTCTAACATCTCAGGCAGGACGGTGAAGGAAGCTGTAGTCTTGCCAGCTCCGTTGCATCCTGCGATGACATAAAGGTTGCGTTTTTTTTGCTCTGCCATAGGGTTTTATACTTAGTTCGGGGCAAAGATAGGGAGTTTTTCAGATGCATGGCGCAAAATAAAGGGTGAAAATTGAATATCTCCTCATTCCTTGGCATTTTTTAACATTTCATCCTCATAACCCTTAACCCCCTTAAACCTTTAAACTTTTAAACTCTTCAATCTTTCGGCTTCAACAAGTCTGGTCGCAACCTCTGTGTTCGTTCCAGACTCTGCTGTAGTTCCCATTCTTTGATGCGCGCCTCGTGTCCGGAAAGGAGCACATCAGGCACTTTCCATCCGCGATATTCAGCCGGCCGGGTGTAAACGGGCGCTGCAAGAAGGTTGTCCTGGAAAGAATCTGAGAGGGCACTCTGTTCGTCGCCGATAGCCCCAGGAAGAATACGTACGATGGCGTCTGCCATGACGGCAGCTGCCAGTTCGCCCCCGGTGAGGACATAGTCCCCAATGCTTACTTCCTTGGTTATCAAATGTTCGCGTATGCGATAATCGATGCCTTTATAGTGTCCGCAGAGGATAATGATGTTTTCGCAGAGCGACAGCTCGTTGGCCATAGGCTGTGAGAACTGTTCGCCGTCGGGGGTGGTGAAAATAATCTGGTCATAGTGGCGCTCGGCCGTGAGGGCACTGATGCAGCGATCGATGGGTTCGCACTGCATGACCATTCCCGCAAATCCTCCGAAAGGATAGTCGTCAATACGACGATCTTTCCGCACGGCGTAGTCGCGGAGGTTGTGCAGGTGTATCTCCACGAGTCCTCGCTTCTGGGCTCGTCCGATGATGCTCTCTCCGAGAAATCCCTCGATAAGTTGCGGGAGTACAGTGATGATGTCTATTCTCATGGCTACCATTTATTTGACAGCATTTCAAGCAGATCTTTAGCTGTAAGTTTGAAGTTGTTTTCGGCTCCTTCGAGGATTGAGTCGGAAAGTGCTCTTTTGCTCTCGTGCAGGCGCAGGATCTTTTCCTCGATTGTATGTCTCGAAATGAGGTGATAGACAGTGACGGCCTGCGTCTGTCCGATTCGATAAGCTCGGTCTGTAGCCTGCTGTTCGATAGCAGGATTCCACCAGGGGTCGAGATGTATGACGTAGTTGGCGGCAGTGAGGTTGAGCCCTACTCCACCGGCCTTGAGGCTGATGAGGAAGATGGGACTCTTACCTTTCTGGAAGTCGTGTACGAGCTGTTCGCGCTGTTTGAGGGGCACGGCGCCGTCGAGGTAGAGGAATGGAAGATGGTTCTCCTTCAACGTGCGCTGCACGAGCTGCAGGAACGATGTGAACTGACTGAACACCAGCACACTGTGGCCTCCTTCGACAATTGCCTGAACAAGTTCAAGGAAGGCGTTGACCTTGCTGGACCCTTCTATCCACGTGGGGTCATTGAGCTCCACGCTGCAGGCCGTGCGGCGCAGCCGGGTGAGTTCCGACAATACATTGATACTAAGCTTCTCGCCCTCCTCGATAACGCGCTGTTCTGCTTCGCGACGCACCACCTCATAGAACGCCATCTCGTTCTCCGTGAGTTCCACGTTGATGGTGATTTCAGTCTTCTCGGGCAGTTCCTTGGCCACCGCCTGCTTGGTACGGCGGAGCATAAAGGGCGAGACGAGTGCCTGCAGCTGCTGTTGGCGTTCGTCATCCTGCAAGTTGGTGATAGGGATGATGTATTTCTGGTTGAACTGCTCGTAGGAACTGAGGAGCCCGGGGTTGATGAACTGGAAGAGGTTCCAGAGCTCACCGAGGTGGTTCTGTACGGGAGTACCGGTGAGGATGATGCGGCTGGCAGCTTGGAGCTGCATGCAGACAATGCTGGTCTTGGTGCCCCGGTTTTTGATGACATGAGCCTCGTCAAGGCAGGCGATGTTCCATTGCTTGCTGGTCATGCAGAAATGCAGCGAAACGAGCGTCCCGTAGGAGGTGAGGATGACGTCGCCATCAGAGGCCTGATTCACAATATTCTCACGATTGACATAATCCGTGATGACGTAGGGATGGAGGCCAGGGGCAAAGCGCTGGATCTCGTTGCGCCAGTTGGGTACGACGCTGGCAGGAGCCACCACCAGGGACGGCCCCTTTTCGGCCTGATCCAGCAGGAAGGCTATGGTCTGCACGGTCTTACCCAGGCCCATATCGTCAGCCAGACATCCTCCGGCGCCCCACATCGACAGACGCGACATCCACTGGAAGCCCTCCACCTGATAGGGACGCAGTGTGGCTTCGAGTCCTTGAGGTATCTCAGGCTCTACCTTTTCGGCCTTTTCGATGCGTTGCTTGAGCCCTTCAAACTCTTCATCATGATGAATAATAATCTCTCCGTTGACAATCTCGCCGAGCAGGGACGTCTGGAGGTTTGATACCGTGGGACGCCCGTTTTCGACCGTGGTAAGGCTCTCCAAGGTGTCGAGCTGTTTGCGTAGTCTCTCCGAGAGCCAGAGGTAGTCGCCGTTCTGCAGCTGGACGTATCCTCCGTGGCTGGTTCCGAGGGCCTGTAGCAGTTGCTGGGCGGTGAGGATGGAATTGTCGTCGAGTTTCACGTCGCCTTCGATTTCGAACCATCGACCGCGCTGGTGCAGGGCAATGTCCCAATCAGACGACTTGTTGGCACGGCGCATGCGCAGTTTCTCACCTTCAGGCCATTCCATGCCGCAGATCTCCGAGTGTGAACTGACAAAAGCAAGAATATCCAGCACCTGAGGAGTGGAGAGGTGCGCGCCCAGATTCTCAGTCAGCTCGATGTCGTGCTGCTGGCAGAAATTGAGGAAAACCGAGAGGTTGTGACCCTCGGTCTCGAAGTCACGATCAATACGCACACGGCCCGTTTTCTCGCTCTGGTCGATGATAGTGCGGTCACCCTGTGCCGGGGTGAGAGCCATCTGTCCTCCCAAGAGCGGACGCACGATCACGTAAGCATCGAACATCGTCTGGGTCGTCGGGTCGGGTGTGAGGCGGATAAGCGTCTTGCTCTGAGTATCAAGGCTCTGAATCTCCTGTTCCAAGGGCATGAGATCACTATGGATATCGGTGGTTCCCACAAGCAGGGGCAACAGCTTCCGCAGCTTCTCCTCTGCTTCAGGCGGAAAATCTGTAACCGAAAGCAGCTCCATCAGCACCGAACGCTCATGATCGCTCATGGGGAAATAGATGTACTGCATAGAGTCCACGCGGTGATAGACGCTGGTCTGCGACATCATGTCCTTAAAGGTCACATTCGACTGCAGGCGGAAGCCTCCTTCAGGCTTCTGTTCGATGATGACATATGGCTTCTGCTGTTCAATATTGACTCGCCGGAAAGGCATCTGCTCGCCGGTGTAGACACGGTCGGAACCCACAAGATGAGGGAGGACGACACCCACCGTGAGACGGTTCATGCCCAGGAAACGGACGTCAGCCACCACGGCCTGGTCTGCACGGTCCATAAAAGGCTCTGTGCCCGTGACAAAGCGGTTCCAGGGCAACATCTTTCCGGCTCCCCATCGTCCGTCCTTGAGGCGGTTTTGTTCGCGCAGCTCCACGCTTTCACCATCACTCATGATGATGTACATGACGCGATGTTCGCCCGAATCTGAGGCATCAGCCTTCTGTTCAGACGAGATGAGCCTGTCGAGCATTATTTCCCATGGATCCTTAGAGCGAATGAGACTGGACATGGTCTTATTCCCAAAGACGTTGGAGAGGAGCTTCTTTTCCTTCTTGGTCATCGAGGGCAGGAACGGCGATGCCTCCTGTCGCAGGAACGAGGACTTACCCATGAAGTTCTGAGGGGTGAGCTCCAGCCCTGTGGAGCTTGCAGCCAGCACCATGACCAGTCGCTGCTGAAGCACATACTCGCGCTGCAGGAAATCGATAGGGTTCAGGAGCTGGGTCAGCAGTTCCATGTCAATTCGCTGAAGTGGGTTGATGAGGGCATCAGCAACCAGAACTGCAGCCCCCACCCTCCACAGGTTCAAGGGATTGCCCGACTTCGCCTGTTCCACGAAGGCTTTCAGCCGTCCACGGCATTCGCCCTCCTTGCTGGTCCACATCGCCACAACCCAGTAGAAGGCTGCAATCCCATCGGTCAGAAAACGTTCGTCCTCACTCTTGTCCTTAGCTGCACGGGAAGATGCCGCAGTGGCCTCCGAAAACACCTTGCAGGCAAGGTCGCTCTTACCCTGGCACATCGCATGAACGCCTTTCAGCAGCAGGTCGGAATAAGTCATACGAACGCTCGTAGGCGGGTTGTACTGACCCTGACAGACGTAGCGGTAGTAGTTCACCAGCGCGTTCATCTCACGGATATCAGGGTCGGTCTTATCGAGCTTACGCATGCTCAGTTGCCGGCGCAGCGTCTCTTCCGGGTCGATAAAATCATCCTTCATCCATTTGCGCACTAAGGCGTTGATGAATGCCGGAAAGTCATTGTCGCGGATCATCGTCATCAACGGCTCATAGCGGCGGTCGTCGACAAGGCTGAGAAGATAAGGAGGCAGCGAGCTGCTGAGAACCAGGGGAGCAGGAGCCTTGCCGGCGTGCAACCGGCGAACATTTTTCTGCAGATCGTCGTACTCGCGATAACGCGTCAGAGGCCAGCTGTCGAATTCCTCGAGCCAGTCGGGATGTTCGTCCATAAGATAACGCATCACCTCTCCGTACATACGCGGACGAATGAACTGCTGCGCCGGACCGAAGTGATTCGCCGGCATATGAATAACAAATTCCTGTTTGATAAGATCGTTGGTCAGCAGGGGCAACTCACCCAACAAACAAGAACCGTGGACGCTGATTTGCGTGCGGTCATCGTCTTTCAGGTCGCCGCCGATGTAAGCATAGAGGCAAAGCAGCTTCTGCAGAGCCTCTTTTTGAGTCGACAAATATTGTTTTATGATGGACATTTACTAGTAAAATTCGGTTTGACGGTGCAAAGGTAGACATTTTTTTCGAATCGTGCAAGTCCTTTAACATCATTTTTTCCCTTTCTTTCGTCCTCTTCGATTTTTATGACTATCTTTGCGGCGAATTTGAACAACAGAATGAACGAAACAGACAGAATCGTGGCGCTGAGAGAGGAACTCCATCGTCACAACTACAACTACTACGTCCTGAACCAACCGACCATCAGCGATCAGGAGTTTGACGCACTATTGCGCGAATTGCAGGATTTGGAGTCAAGCCATCCGGAACTCTTCGACCCCAACTCCCCTACTCAGCGCGTGGGCAGCGACCTCACTTCCGATTTCGAGACGGTGCTGCACTCGCGCCCCATGCTCTCGCTGGCCAACACCTATAATAAAGAAGAAGTACGTGAATTCTATGAACGCGTGCGAGGCGGACTGGAGGACGAAGCTTTTGAAATCTGTTGTGAACTGAAATTCGACGGCCTCAGTATCTCGCTACACTACGAGCAAGGACGGCTGGTGCGTGCTGTCACTCGTGGCGACGGCGTTCAGGGCGACGATGTCACCGCCAACGTCCGTACCATCCGAAGCATTCCCCTGCAGCTGCAGACGGGCGGCGATTGGCCACAGGAATTCGAGATAAGGGGTGAAATCCTGATGCCCTGGAGCAGCTTCGAGGCTCTGAACCGCGAACGCGAAGCTCGCGAAGAGCCACTCTTTGCTAATCCCCGCAACGCCGCCAGCGGAACACTCAAGCAGAAACAGACCAGCGTGGTCGCCCAGCGAAAACTCGATGCTTATCTCTACTACCTCCTGGGCGACCAACTGCCCGCTGAAGGACACTTCGAGAATCTGCAGGCTGCACGCAGCTGGGGATTCAAGGTCAGCGAGGCCATGCGAAAGGTGCAGACGCTGGAAGAGATCTTCGACTTCATCGACTATTGGGATACTGAGCGGCGCAACCTGCCCGTAGCCACAGACGGCATCGTTCTGAAAGTAAATTCCTTGCGCCAACAGCGGGCACTCGGAATGACGGCAAAGTCACCCCGTTGGGCCATCGCTTATAAATTTCAGGCAGAACAACAGTCCACCGTCCTCCGCGAGGTCTCATACCAGGTAGGACGCACCGGAGTCGTCACTCCTGTTGCAAACATGGATCCGGTGCAGCTCTCAGGAACCGTCGTCCGGCGTGCCACCCTCAACAATGCGGACTTCATCGCACAGATGGACCTTCACCTGGGCGACCATGTCCTCGTAGAGAAAGGCGGAGAAATCATTCCGAAGATCGTAGGGGTTGATGAGTCATTCCTCGCCAGCGGAGAGCGCGGACCACGTATAGAATTCATCCACAACTGTCCGGAATGTGGCGCAGAACTGGTGCGCTACGAGGGCGAGGCTGCCTGGTACTGTCCCAACGACAGCCACTGTCCTCCACAGATAAAGGGGCGCATCGAACATTTCGTCAGCCGGCGGGCAATGAACATCGACACGCTTGGCCCTGAGACCATCGACGAGCTGTATGAACGCCGCCTCATTCGAGATATTGCCGACCTCTATGACCTCACTGTCGACCAACTCAACGGCACCCACGGCGAGCGAGAGCGTTCTGCACGAAAGACCATCCAGGCGATTGCCGACAGCCGTTCCGTACCCTTCGAACGTGTACTCTTTGCCCTGGGAATCCGTTTTGTGGGCGAGACGACGGCTAAAATCCTCGCCCGCGCCTTCCGCGACGTCGACGCCTTGGCTCGCGCCAGTCTCGACGACCTTTTACAAATCAATGGAATAGGACAAGCCACCGCCGAGAGCGTCATCCGTTGGTTCCAGGATCCCGACAATGCCTTCCTCCTCGAGCGCCTTCGCTCCCACGGCCTGCAACTCGCCCTCTCGGAAGAAGTACTGGCGGCACAAAGCGACCGGCTCGCCGGCTACAGCATCGTCATCAGCGGCGTCTTCGCCCACCACTCACGCGATGAATACAAGGCACTCATCGAACAACATGGAGGCAAGAACGTAGGCAGCATCTCGAAGAAGACCTCCTTCGTCCTCGCAGGAGAAAACATGGGTCCTGCAAAACTCGAGAAAGCACAGAAGTTAGGAGTCCGAATCCTCTCAGAAGACGAATTCCTCAGCATGATTCAATAAGCGGTCAATCCTCATGTCGTTTTCATGTCGACATGATGACTATTACGAATGCTATAACGAAGACAAGAGAGATAATAATCCATATGGTTAGAAGAAAACAGATCGACAGGCGCCAAACAGTGCCCCATATACTGTAGCGGAAGAGTTGCCGATAAGTATATACATAATACAATGGCACCAATAATATGAAATAGTTGAAAACTTCGCTTAACTCCGAGAATATCAGCAGGAATTGACACATAAAGACCTGAATATAAAATCCCTCAGGCAGTGTGTGTTTAGGAAGGGATTTTGAACGGCGGAAAAATATCCAGGTTGGAAAAATCAGGAACGAACTGATTAGAAGCATCGACCAACCCTTATTATTATCGCTCCAGACATCAAAGCGATCATAATATTGATCCAATGTATATTCCCAATCCTCTTTTTGGGGATCTGCACCCTCCTCTGTCTGCCCTTGCTTTGCCGCCTCTACTAATAATGTATCTTCCACCGTGGCTTCCACACCCGTCATTACGATGGACTGAGACTGGCGGCTACTCTCCTCTAGGGCTTCCCCCTTTTTCTCCGACAGCTCCGTCTTAGCTTCCCTCTCCTCCTCTTCATCGATGAAGTAGTAATCAATGATGGTTATGAAGAAAGCCACCACCAACAGCATCTTAATAGGTGCAAAGCTGGTCAGGCGGCGACCCTGCAAATAGTCTCGGATGAGGAAGCCAGGGCGGTAGGAAAGCTGCCAGAGCGTACTCGGCACAGAACGTGTGGTGAAATCCCACAGTTCCAAGAAACTGTTGAAGATACTTCGCCAGGTAATACGTTTCGTATCTGCGGGTTGAGAGCAGTAGGGGCAGTAGTTGCCCTTGAAGTCATGATAACAGTTGAGGCAGTGGTGCACTTCCTCATCCTTGAACTCATAAGTATACGGACTGCGTTCCCACGTCCTCATCCGTTGATTCAGCCTATTCCAAAAACTCTTACTCATGGCGCGCTATCTCCCTCTCAATTCTCCTTCTTCATTAATACGATTCCAGTTTTTTGCGTTCAAAGCTCGCGCTGACGAACAAAGCTGTCAGGAAATTTCTCTTCGATATGAAGAATCGGATTAGTGAAGAGACCATAGACGCAGCTACCGCTTCCGGACATTGCTGCATAGGTTGCCCCGAGGTCGAGCAACCGGTCCTTGATGGCTGCAATCTCCGGGAATTTCAGGAACACACTCTGCTCAAAGTCATTGTGCATCAGAGACTGCCACTCGCTGACGGGTCGGCGAATAATAACGTGCAGAGGCAACAGGGGTTCCTGAGGAGTCACAGCTGCATAAGCATCAGCCGTGGACACATGAATATCTGGTTTCACCAGCACCAGATGCCAACCCTTAAGATCTAGGTCGATAGGAGTGAGCTGATCACCGATTCCAGTGGCAAAAGCGGGCTTCCCAAGGAGGAAGAACGGACAATCCGCACCCAACGCTGCAAGGCGCTTTCGCATGTCTTCGTCACTGAGTCCCAGTCGGAATTTTTCGTTCACCAACCGCATCGCGAAGGCGGCATCCGCAGAGCCTCCTCCCAGACCTGCGCCGGCAGGAATATGCTTATAGAGGTAGATGTCGAGCGGCGGCAGCTGGAAATCCTTTTCGAGGAGAGCAATAGCACGGAGTACAAGATTATCCTCTGGAGAGCAGTCCAGTGGTGTTCCAGCCTGGCGGAAGTGATGTCGTGAAGTGGAAGCGTCCTTCGTCTCTGGGGACAGCGGTGTGATTTCGAGGGCATCCTGCAAAGGTACAGGATAGAATATGGTTTCAATGTCATGATAACCGTCGGCACGGCGGGCTACAACATTTAGTCCAAGGTTTATTTTTGCATTAGGATATACAATCATGTTTAGTGCCTTTATATGGTTAATATGGGGGCAAAGATAGTCATTTCTTACTGAATTCTTGATGTGAATTATCAAAAAGTATCATTGGAGGGCTGAAAAAATATATTTTTTCCCCTTTTCTTTGGTCTGCTGACTTAATTTGAGTAATTTTGCGCCCTATTTGAAAGATTAATAATGGATAATCATTTAAGTATGCATAGAATTATGAAACACTTACTGACCATCGTCGTATTCGTTTGTGCTGCCACATCACTGTGGGCAGTACCGGCGGAACGGACACGATTGAAAGTGCGCCTCACCGACGGAACCGAGGTCTTCGTGACTGCTCATGGTGATGAACATATTAGCTGGCTTATGGCCGACGATGGTACGATTGTGATTCCAGCCGAAGGGCAGGAAGGACGCTTCGTCCGCTCGCATCAACGTCCGGAAGAACTGATTTCGCTGGGCAACGAACGTCGCTTGGTACGTCGCATAGGATCACGCACAAATGCCCCCCTACCCGCCCAGGGGGCGCCTCGTGTTCCCGTGGTGCTGGTGAACTTTCAGGATTCCACCTTCAGCGTAGGCAAGAATGACGAGGAAATACGCCATTACTATGACCTTTATTGCAATGGAACGCGCGACGGCAACAACTATCAGGGCCACGGCAGCTACGGCAGTATCCGTGACTACTTCATCGCCCAAAGCGACAGCCTGTTCCAGCCGGAATTCGTCATTATAGGCCCTGTGACGCTCGATCACCCCGAGGCCACTTATGGCTCCAACAGCGGTAACGCCAAGGACACCGGTTTCAGACAGTTCCGCAAGGAAGCCGTGGAGAAAGCAACAGAACTATATACAGGTGAATGGAGCGACTTCGACAACCTCGGCAAGGGACATGTGGACATGGTCTTCTTCATCTTCGCCGGCTGTGGTGAGAATACAGCGCTTGCACAAACCAACCTTATCTGGCCGAAGGAGCTCACAGACGGAGTGACGGTAACCCTCGACAACGGGAAATCACTGCTCTTTGCCACCTCGGCTTGCTGCAGCGAGAACCGTCGCAAGAAATACGCCAATGACGGCGTTAGCGTGGGAGAAGCCGTTCCTGACGGCATCGGGGTGATGTGCCACGAACTCAGCCACGCCCTCGGCCTGCCTGACCTTTATGATGTGAACTATAATTATTTCGGAATGGACGTATGGAGCCTCATGGACTACGGTTGCTACGTGCAGAACGGCGCTCGTCCGGTGGCCTACACCTCCTACGAACGGGAGTTCATGGGGTGGCGGGCAACAGAGGAAATCTCAGAGGCCGGACCCTACGTCCTGAATCCCATCTCATCAAAAGAGGGAATCGGGATGAAAATCACGAATCCTCAGAACCCCAATGAATACTACCTCCTCGAAGCACGCTTGAAGAAAGGATGGGACGGCTCGCTGGCCAAATACGGCCACGGACTGATGGTCACTCACGTCGACTACAGCGCCTCGGCTTGGAACAGCAACCGCGTCAACGTCGACGGCAACCACCAACGCATGACAATCGTTGCCGCCAACAACAATTACCAGGGCACCAACACGGATGCAGACTTGAATGCGACGTGGAGCGGAAACCTCTATCCTTATATTTATAATGAAGGAGGCGTTGAGCACTGCAATGATTCGCTGACCTCCACCTCCGTGCCTGCGGCCAAACTGTTCACTGGAGGCTTCCTCCCCCACAAACTGACGCAGATCAGTATTGACGAAGAGGCTCTTCAGGTTCATTTCATGCTCGATGAAGATCTTTACGATGCAATCGACGAGCTCTACCACGACGCTTCGCGCAGCCAGCAGCCCACAGGCGCCTTCGACCTCAGCGGACGACCTGTCAGCGCTCCTCTCAGCAAAGGCTTTTACATCATCAATGGAAAGAAAATAATCAATCAATAAACATACAGCTCAGAGATGAAAAGACCATTAACTCTTTTGGTTATTAGCAGCTTCGCACTCATCGCTTCTGCCATTCCCGCCAAGCGAGTGACTCAAATCGTACGCCAAAGCGATGGAACAGAACTCGCCATTCAACTGCGTGGCGATGAGACCTTCCACTATTATGTAACCACCGACGGCCGCCCCGTTTGCCAGAACGAGAAGGGCGACTGGGTGACCGACGACCGTGATGTCAAGGCACTCCATCGTGCAGCCCTCGCCCGCAGAAACCTCAGCCGGCAAAAGCTTCGCGAAAGCATGCATAAGGCCATGCGTGCCGTTCGCGCCCCCTATCGCACGGGCGAAGTGACCACAAAACGCGGACTGCTGATCCTCGTGAATTTCCAGGATAAGAAAATGGTGAATGACAGCACGAAGTCACACGCTATTTTCAATCAGGAACTCAACGCCATAGGTAATCCCTACGGCGACAACCACGGAAGCATCCGTGAATACTTCCGCGACCAGAGCTATGGGCAGTTCGACGTTGAATTCGACATCGCAGGACCCGTCACTGTATCCCAGAAAATGGAATACTACGGCCAGGACGCAGGTGGAAAACAAGGTGAGGATAAGCGACCGGGTGAAATGGTAGCCGAAGCTTGCCTGCTGGTAAATGATCAGGTAAACTTCGCCAACTATGACTGGGACGGCGATGGAGAAGTAGAGAACATCTATGTCATTTATGCCGGTTATGCTCAGTCCAGTGGAGCGCCCGCGTCTACCATCTGGCCCCACCAGTGGAACCTTAGCGACCGAGATAATTACGGCAAGTCATTATCACTCGACGGTGTGACCATAGACACCTACGCTTGTGGTTCAGAACTTTATGGCACAAAGGGCACGAAGATCGACGGCGTAGGAACCATGTGCCATGAATACAGCCACTGCCTCGGACTGCCAGACTTCTACGACACAGAAGGCGATGCTGTAGGCATGAGCTACTGGAGTATAATGGATTCCGGTTGCTACAGTGGAGACGGCTACTGCCCGTCTGGCTATACAGCTTATGAACGCTGGTACTGTGGCTGGCTCACGCCGGTGGAACTCAGTTCTATTACGACCGTCGAAGGGATGAAGAACATTGAAGAAAACCCCGAGGCCTACGTCATCTACAACGAAAACTCCATGGAAGAGTACTACTTGCTGGCCAACCACCAACTCACAGGTTGGGACGAAGCGGCCTACGGACATGGAATGATGGTACTCCACGTGGACTACAGCAAGAGTGCATGGGAACAGAACACGGTCAACAACACAGTTTCACGCCAGCGAATGACAATCATTCCTGCCGATAACAAGTTCATCACCAGCAACAAAGAACTGGCAGGCGACCTCTGGCCCGGCACGAGTGGAAACACCGCCCTCACCGACGAGACAACCCCCAAGGCTACCCTCAACCGCGCCAACTCCGACGGCCAGAAGCTGATGCACAAGCCCATAACGAATATTACTGAAAAAGATGGACTTATCAGTTTCTCCTTCATGCAAAGAGTTGTCAAGATAGATGCTCCTGTGCTCGAAAACGCGTTCACCAATGTGGATTCCGTCTCTTTCACAGCCACCTGGTCGAAAGTGCCTGAAGCCGTACACTACAACCTCTATCTCACAGAGGAGGTGAATGATGGAGAAGAAGAGACCATCTTCGATGCCTTGAACCTCTTCGAGGACTTCGAATACTTCTTTGTCGAGGACGAAGAGGCCACCTCCGACGGCTCCACGGATATCAGCGCCTCGCTGGATGAGTATACGAATGAGCCCGGCTGGTCTGGATCGAAGATCTATCAAGGGATCTACGGTGCGAAGCTCGGCACCGCTAAGGCAGCCGGAGTCATCACCACTCCCCTGATCAAGGGAACAACGGGAACTATGACACTCTTCCTCAATGCCTACGACTGGTTCAACTACAACACTTATGCTTCCAGTGGAATCTATTCTGCCGATGGAACAACGCTCACAGTCAGCATCCTCAATGCAGAGGGTCAGGAACTGGAGAAGGTGGAAGTGACACCGAACGATCTCGCCTCCGAAGATTATTATCTGTGCGTGCTGAACTTCGATGTGCCCAAAGAATACAAGGTGAGCGTGGCCACAAACGGAGCCAAGAAGCGCGCCTACATCGACTATCTCCTCACCTTCGACGGCACTTTCAGCGGTGAAGATGTATTATCCCTCTTCGAGGACGAGGAAGACGGCGACGAAGGCGACTACGTGAAAGCCGCAGCAGCGCCCAAGGCCCAGATACGCAGCCGCCACCTGCAGATGCAGACAGCCACACGTCGCCTGGTACGCAGTCTTTCCAAGCAAACGACTAAGATTCAGGAAATAACGGATACGACCTACACGTTCACAAATCTCATCCCCGGTGCCAAGTACACGCTTCAGGTAGAGGCCGTCACTAAGGACTACGACACTTCTGCCAAGAGCAACGCCGTCAGCGTCACCTTGCCCAACGGATTCTACAACGTCGTCAGCGCTGTGAAGCCTGCCGCCCAGCCGCTCCAGTCCACCTTCGACCTCATGGGACGCAGCGTGGCAGCTCCCCTGCGACGTGGACTCTACATCATCAACGGAAAGAAAGTTTACATTAAGTAATTCGCGCGCGCGCATAATATTATTAAGGTATGAGTCAGCATCTTGTTATTATGGCCGGAGGAGTCGGTAGCCGATTCTGGCCCATGAGTACGCCCGCTCGCCCCAAACAGTTCATCGACGTGCTGGGTTGTGGCAGGACCTTGCTGCAATTGACGTTGGAACGCTTCAAGGGAGTCTGCGAAACCAAGAACACCTGGGTGGTCACCAGCGCAGCCTATGCAGAATTGGTACACGAGCAATTACCCGAAGTGCCCGTGAGCCATATCCTTCAGGAGCCATGCCGCAGAAACACTGCACCTTGCATCGCCTATGTCAGTTGGCGAATCAAGTCCAGTGACCCCAAGGCAAATATCGTCGTGACGCCCTCAGACCATGTGGTCATGAATACGGCAGAATTCCAGCGAGTCATCAACTCCGCCTTGAATTTCACTGCCGAGACCGATGCCATCGTCACCCTCGGAATGAAACCTACGCGCCCCGAGACCGGTTATGGCTACATCCAGGCAGACCTCTCTGCCGCCTGTGCCCGCAACCTCGAAATCTACCAGGTCGATTCCTTCCGCGAAAAGCCTGATGTGAAGACTGCCCAGCGCTACATCTCGCAGAAGAACTTCTTCTGGAACAGCGGACTCTTCGTCTTCCGTGTCAGCACAATCATCAATGCCCTGCGAATCTACGCTCCCGAAATTTCCGAAATCTTCGAGGGCCTGCTGCCCATCTACGGCACCGACAAGGAACAGGAAACCATCAACCAGCGCTTCCCCGAATGCCCCAGTATCAGCATCGACTACGCCGTTATGGAGAAAGCCGAGGAAATCTACGTCTTCCCCGCCGACTTCGGATGGAGCGATCTGGGAACTTGGGGCTCGTTGCGCGAGCAGTCGCCCCGCGACGTACAGGGCAATGCCGCCATTGGACCAGACATCCGCCTCTATGACTCTTCAGACTGCATCATCCACGCTACGGATGAGCGCCGCGTTGTCGTTCAGGGACTGCACGGCTACATCGTAGCCGAGAAAGACAACACGCTGCTTATCTGCCGTTTGGCCGACGAACAGCTGATTCGTCAGTTCGCTGAAGAGTAAGACGTTCCCCCTCGCCTCGCGGCCACTTCCGGAGGCCGAGGCGGCATCAAGCAGATAAGTAGGTGATCAAAATTAGTTTAATGTATTTTATCTTCTATTTGGATGCAGATTTTTCTTTTCTTCGAAGGAACTTAGCAGGCTAAGTGACTGAGAGGAAGAGGAAAAGATGCGCCGGAGAGTGATAAAATACATAAACACACCTACTGGAAATAATCTGTAAAATAAATTTAATTACCTACTTAACAGAAACAGCGAAGGCGCAGTGGAAATCCGCAGAAACCTGACGGAGAATCCTCCTGCGCCTTCGGCACGTTTATTTGATAAGATGCCCTTTCCGGGGGCTGACACAGATCTGCGCCGGGGGGAGCGTTGAACTCCGTCAAAGTCACTTTCCCCTGAACACCCGTCGGAGTGCACCAACGATGCTGACTCCGATTTGTACTCCACGATAAATCGTCAACCCATGCTGCAGTAAGTTCGATGCATTGTCCCACTTGTTCTTCGCCGGGGAAGCGGGTTCCAACAACGTACTGGCGGTGTTCTTAAGTTCGCGCTCGTTCTCGTCCAACTTCTCGCGCAAGTGAGCTTTCTCCATCGTTATGGCCTCCTGACTCGGCGAGGGCAGCGCCGACGTCACCAGCAGCCTGACCATGAAGCGGGTGATGGGAATATAGATCCAGCTCTTACGGTTAGCATAGACGAGCAGCGACATGACCAACAGCAGACATGCGATGACCGCAAAGCCCAAAAGGGTGCTATCCAGCAGTTCTCCCAGCCAATAGGCCACGGCGAAGCTGCCGAAGAGAAGCACCATCGAGCCTACGAGTATCAGGATACTCAGCAACACCACCATCGACAGCAGGCGCGTCAGCACCTCTGCCGCATGCAGGCTCAGATACTGCTTCTGCAAGTCCCAGTACTCCCGCCCTTCGTGGAAGAGCTGCTCGAAGCGGTTGGTAAGCTGTTCGCTGGTGAAAAGCATAAGACGTTATTCAGCAGTTTCGGCGGTGGCGCTGGCAAGTTCCTCGCTGATATCGTTTACCAGAGCATCCATATCCTTTCGGTTGAGTTTGATGCCGCGTTTGCGAAGAGCTTCAGCAATACGTTCGCGCAGGTCACTACCTTTTTCGGGGGCCAGCAGCAGGCCGGCAACAGCTCCTACGGCAGCTCCGCCGAGGAATGTGAAGAAATAATTAAGAGCTTTCATAGTTTTTGTTTTTGTTTGAAGGGATTTGTACGTGAATATTTACGTATTTCGCCTGCAAAGGTAGGTTTTTTCCACTAAACAGAGCCCTTTTTGGGCGTTTTTTTTAAGAATATGTGCTCATTTGGGCTTTTTTAACGTTTTTTGTGCCACAAACTCCATTGCGAAACGTGATTTTGTTGTATATTTGCACCGGAATTAATTATAAACCATTATTAAGGAGTAAAAAAACAATGAAGAATTATTTCGTTATGGGTGCCGCCGTATGCGTGGCTATTTCCATGGTATCCTGCAAGAGCAGTGAGAGTGCTTACAAGAAGGCTTACGAAAAGTCTCAGCAAAACCAACCCGCCACGACTCAGGTCGTGCAGCAACCCGTGCAACAGCAACCCACCACCGTTGCTCCCGTCACCACCGTCACCACCACTCCCGTGACCACAAATGAGAACACCCGTACAGAGAATCTCACCCTCGTGAGCGGAGCAGGTCTGAAAGCCTTCAGCGTTGTCGTCGGCAGCTTCAGTATCAAGGCCAACGCCGAGAACCTTCAGAAGAAACTTAATGGCAACGGCTATGCCTCTCAAATAGCCATGAACCCCCAAGGCATGTACCGCGTGATTGCATCGACCTTCGATGACCTCAATGGCGCCGTTCAAAGCCGCAACACCCTGCGCGCCCAGTATCCCGATGCTTGGCTGCTGCGCAAGTAATTAAGAGCAATTTCTTTTTGGTAAAGTGAATATATGTAAGATTTTTAGGCAGGGGTAGGCTGTGAAGCTAACCCCTGCTTTTCCTTTCCAAAAGAAATCGTTAATCGTTAATTGTTAATCTGCTAATTGTTAATTGCCCTCGCGTTAATTGTTAATCGTTAATCGTTAATTGTTAATTGAAAATATGCGCATTCTCGCCATCGACTACGGAAAGAAGCGGACGGGGCTGGCAGTCACCGACCCCCTGCAAATCATCGCAAACGGGCTCTGCACCGTGGCCACAACAGACCTGGAGCGATACCTCCTGGACTACGTGGCTCGCGAACCCGTAGAACGCATCCTCGTAGGATGGCCCCGGCAACTCAACGGGCAGGACAGCGAGAACATGGCGCGCATCACACCCTTCGTCAACCGACTGCGAAAACTGCTGCCCACCACTCCTGTGGAACTCATCGACGAGCGATTCACCAGCGTACTCGCACATCGAGCCATCATCGAAAGCGGCCTGAGCCGCAAGGCCCGACAAAACAAAGCACTCGTCGACGAAATCTCAGCCACGATTATCCTGCAGGGATGGATGGAGGGGAGGAAAAATTGAATAGTTCAAATTTGATTTCGAAATATCGAAATGTCGAAATATCGAAATGTCGGAATATCGAAATGTCGAAATGTCGGAATATCGAAATGTCGGAATATCGAAATGTCGAAATGTCGGAATATCGAAATATCGGGATGTCGAAGGATGCGATTAAGCGAGGGCAGAGCCAAATATATTTGAGTTATGCCGAGCGAAAGCAGGCTCGAACGAAGTTCAAATGTCGAGAAATCATCAAATCATCAAATTAATAAACCCATGGTTCTACCAATTTATACTTTAGGCCAACCCGTCTTACGCCAGGTGGCAGAAGAGATTGACATCCAGGATCCCGAACTGCCCCAGTTCGTGCAGGATATGTGGGACACCCTCGCCCGCAGCGGGGGCATTGGACTGGCAGCGCCCCAGGTGGGACGCAGCGTGCGCGTAGTGGTCATCGACCTCGATCCCATCAAGACAGACTATCCCCAATATGCCGGCTACCGCCACGTCTTCTACAACGCCTACATCGAAGAGTACGACAAAAGCAACCAGGAGTCCATGGACGAAGGCTGCCTCTCGCTGCCGGGCTTGAGCGAAACCGTGAAGCGCCCCACCCGAGTGCGCGTCAGCTACCTCGACGAGGAGTTCAACGAGCGCGACGAATGGGTCGACGGCTACCTCGCACGCGTCATGCAGCACGAGTTCGACCACCTCGACGGCAAGGTCTATACCGACCATATCCAGGGACTGCGCAAGCAGATGCTGAAAGGCAAGATCAACGACCTCCTCAAGGGCCGCTTCTCCTGCGACTATAAAGTCAAAGTGAAACGTTGAAAAGCCCACCCCCAGCCCCTCCCCGGGGAGGGGGGATGGTTGAAACTTGAAATAATGAAAATTGAAAGGTCCTATAGTCGTGTTGTTCGCAGGTTCATGAGTCTGCGATGCATTCTTTTATTTTTCACTTTTCATTTTTCACTTTTCACTTTTCAACTTTTCAACCTTTCAACTTTTCAACTTTCCATCAGCACCGCTTCCGCCCAGATCAACACCGACCGCGTCATGCTGATGGGGCGCAATGCCCTCTATTACGAAGACTATGTGCTCAGCATCCAGCGCTTCAACATGGTCATCAGCGCCAAGCCCTACCTTTCAGAGCCTTATTTCTTCCGCGGCCTGGCCAAATTCTACCTCGAGGACTATGTGGGCGCCGAACTCGACTGCTCCGAAAGCCTCGACCGCAACCCCTACGTCTCCAACGGCTACCAGCTGCGCGGCCTCTGTCGCGTCAACCTCCGCAACTTCGAGGGCGCCGTGCGCGACTACCAGAAAGTCATCACCATGGAGCCGCGCAACAAAGCCTGCTGGCACAACCTCGTCCTCTGCCATTTCGAGCTGAAGAACTACGCCCAAGCAGACTCCGCCCTCGACCAGATGATTCGCTTCTGGCCCCGCGATGCCGAGAATCTGACCATGAAGGCGCAAGTCGCCATCGCACAGACCGACACCGTCCGCGCCCTCGAACTCATTGACTCGGCACTCGTCGTCGACGCCTTCGACGCACAGGCGTGGACCATGCGTTCCATGATCAGCCTCCAGCGCGGAGCCTACGCACAAGCCGAAGAGGAAATCAACAAAGCCATCATCCAGCGCCCGCGCCACGCCGGCAACTATATCAACCGCGCCCTCGCACGCTATCATCAGAACAACCTCCGCGGCGCCATGGAAGACTACGACCAGGCTCTCGAGATCGAGCCCAACAACTACCTCGGACACTTCAACCGCGGACTCATGCGCGCCCAGCTCGGCGACGACAACCGCGCCATCGAGGACTTCAACTTCGTCCTCTCCCAGGAGCCCGACAATATGATAGCCCTCTACAACCGCGCCCTCCTGCTCGACCAGACCGGCGACCTCGACGGCGCCCTGCGCGACATCACTGCCGTCATCGACGAGTATCCCGAGTTCTGGGCAGGCTACCTCCAGCGCGCCGCCGTGCGGCGCAAACTCGGCGACACCTACGGCGCCGAGCGCGATGAGTTCAAGGTCATGAAAGCACGCCTCGACAACCGCGCCGGACTCTACAAGCCCGCATCCCAGAAGACCCGCAAGAAGAGCGACCGCGCCATCGAGGACTACGCCAGCATCGTCGAAGCCGACAGCGACGAACCGCAGCGCGAATACGAGAGCGCCTACCGCGGACGCGTGCAGGACCGCAAGGTGGAACTCTCCCCCCAGCCCATCTACGTCGTCGCCCTCCACAGCATGAAGAATCCCACCTCGCGCTTCATGCCCTACCACCTCCTCGTCGAACACCTCAAGGAACACTTCGCACAACTCCAGGCCCTGCCCTCCAGCCCCAGGTTCCAGCTTACCAACCTCGAACCCCAGCTCGCAGAGAGCGAACTGCAACAACACTTCGCCGAGATCCAGCAGCTCACCGCACGCATCAACAGCGCCGCCCGTCCCGACGCAGCCCTCTACATCGCCCGCGCACTCGCCGCCTACCACGTACGCGACTTCGAGAGCGCCGTCACCGACCTCGAGCGCGCCGCGGAACTCGACGAGCGCAACGCCCTCATACCCTTCATGATAGCCCAGGTGCGCTGTCGCCAGACCGAAGCCCAGTCCGCCGAGGAGGAGACCGCCAGCCTCACCACACGTCTCGCCTACTCCCGCGCCCTCGACGAACTGCAGCGCGCCGTCGACCTCCAGCCCGACTTCGCCTACGCTTGGTACAACATCGGCGTCATCCAGTTCCTGCTGCGCGACTACCGCCAGTCCCGCGACGCCTTCAGCCGCGCACTGAACATCGAGCCCCGCCTGCCCGCCGCCTACTACAACCGCGGCCTCGCCTGCATTCTCGACGGACAAGTGCAGCTCGGCCTCTCTGACCTCTCACAGGCCGGCGAGTACGGACTCTACCAAGCCTACAACCTCATCAAGCGCTACTCCAAGGAGACGAAGAAATGATAAATAATAAATTATAACTCAAGTCTCAAAAGTTATGGCAAAGCAGAAGAAGACAATGCCCCATAGGGGCATGACAATGGTAGCCAGCCATTTCAATGGCTGGAATCCGGTCGCAACAATAAACACGCGTGCCTTTAGGTACGCGACAACCGCCCTCTGCCTGCTCTTCGCCCTACTCCAGCCCCTGCGCGCCCAACTGCTGAACCCCGCCGCCGCAGACAACAACGACGACGCCTACCAGCTCGTCTTCTCCGACGAATTCGACCAGCCCGACGGCTCCGCCCCCGACCCCGACAAATGGCGATGCTCCACCCGCTACAGCGCCACCTGGTGCCGATGGATATCCGACTCCCCCGAGGTCGCATACATCAAGAACGGACGACTCGTCTGTCGAGCCATCCCCAACCCCGACACCACCAAGGACAACGTCCCCATGATCACCGGCGCCGTAGAGACCCAGGACCGCTTCTCCTTCACCTACGGCAAGGTCGAAGTACGCCTGCGCACCAACATCCAGAACGGCAACTTCCCCGCCGCCTGGATGATGCCACAGCCACCCTGCGACGGCTGGCCACGCGGTGGCGAAATCGACATCTTCGAGAGCATCGACGGAGAGAAGCGCGCCTACCACACCGTACACTCCCACTGGACCTACGACCTCGGCCACAAATCCGACCCGCAGCACAGCTTCAGCGAGAGCGTGAAAGTCAACGAATGGCACGTCTACGGACTCATCTGGACCGAGACCGAGCTCCGCTGGACCCTCGACGGCAATGTCGTCGCCACCTATCCCAAGTCCACCGATGCCAGCGCCCTGCAGCAAGGACAGTGGCCCTTCGACCACCCCTTCTACATCATCCTCAATCAGAGCGTCGGCGACGGCTCCTGGGCCAAGGCCGCCAACACCTCCCAAACCTACACCACCTTCTTCGACTACGTACGCGTCTATCAGCGCGTGCCCGACGGCATCACCTCCCTGCCCGCCGACGACCCCACCTCGAAGAACCCTTCAAGAACCATTAACCCTTCACCCTTAACCATGAACCATAAACCCTTCGCCCTTAACCAGTTCTTTTCCCTCTCCGGTCATCCCGTCTCCCCCACCGCCTCCCCTCGCGGTCTCTTCGTCTATCAAGGCCGCAAGATCCTCCTCCGCTAACTCATATCCATTATCCGCTCTTTCATGGCCATCGTGAGTGACGAGTGAATAAAACATAAAGCAATATGAAAAAGAATAAACTTTGGTTGCTCACAACCATCCTCATAACCATCTGTTGTGCAGGTGTGGCCACATGCCACTACTGCAACAATGTCCATGTGATTGCGGCAACACAGTATATTCCGCAGGCTCCAGACTATTCAGACACGACGATGTGGATCACTGAGGATTACGATACAGAGGGAACGGGGGCTGATGTGTTTTATGTGGTCTCTACATGGGAAAAGGATTGGATAACAGCAGATAGTTCCGTAAGTCATTACGCCGACGTGTGGAATCCCACGCATCGCGAGCGTATGGCCAAAGAGATCAATCGCGTAGCCGCCTACATGGCGCCAGGCAACCGTTTCTATGCTCCCTACTATCGTCATGCAACCATTGAAGCTTTCGAAACACAGAATGAAGACACCGTCTATAGTCGAACCCGACTGGCGATGAGCGACGTCTGCGAAGCCTTCGACCATTTCCTGGCTCATCGCGACCAGAGACGGCCACTGGTCATCGCAGGTTTCAGTCAGGGAGGCCTGGCTGTGGTGGAACTGCTGAAACACATGGACGATGAAACCTATGAGCAGCTGGCAGCAGCGTACGTTTTGGGTTACAAAGTGACACCTGAAGACACGCTGCAAACCAAGCACATCAAAGCCGCACAAAACGAGTCAGACACGGGCGTCACCATCTGCTACAACACGGTGAAGGATGTGAAATACATCAAGCCAGTCATCGCTGCCACCTGCATGGCCATCAACCCGGTGAACTGGCGTACGGATGCTACACCCGCCACGCTCCACGACACCATCACCATCATACTATCGCCTGAATACCATGTACTCGTAGTCAGCGGCTACAGCGGTTCGGAGTACAAGCCCTACAAAAACCTCCTCAACGTGGGAGACATCCATAGTTGCGAACCGTGGCTCTACAGCGAGTGCTTGCAGAAAAACATTGCTGTCAGGGCAAGAGCCTGGAAAAAAAACTAACAATAAATGTAGGGATTATACAGATTCCGCCACAGAAAGAACCTCATCCTCATAGAGGGGACAGGGTTGAGGGTCAGCGACCTTAACAATATCCTCTCCGGTCACCCCGCTCCGCGAACTCTTCCCTCTTCCATCATCCCCCTTCCCCTCCCCGCTCTGCTGCATCATCGACGGAGATGGGCTTTACATTAAAAAATTCGAGAATATAAATTACATCCAACTGACACTGTCGCCCTCCGATATCTCGTGGCTGGCAGACGAACTCTTTCTGCTTTCGCAGAAATCACAGCAACTGGAGCCTTACACAATCGAGGAGCTGGAGGCGCGCGTGACTGCGAGCGAGCAGCAGATTGCCGAGGGACGGTTCCAGGACTTCGATGAAGCCCTGGACGAACTGGAGGCGGAGTTTGCAAAAGGCGTGGACTGACGTGCTATTTTTTCATTTCTACTACACAAAATGTAATCAAGGTTAACGCAGATTCTTTCAAACCTTTACAAAAACCTTTCAAACCTTTACAATTTTAGCTCCTGCGCGTAAGGTCGTAGGAGCTTCTTTTTTTTGTCCGTACCTTTGCACCAGCATTCCGCAAA
>CACZAN010000023.1 GCA_902779165.1 uncultured Bacteroidales bacterium | reverse complement strand
CTCGGCGTCGGCGCGCAGGCCGGAGAGGTCGTCGCTGGGGCGGAAGTTGACGTAGTAGTCCTCGATGTTGCTCTCGGTGAAGGCTTCGAGGCTGATGGCACCGGAGCTCTTGATCTCGGGTTCGAGGGAGCCGATGGTGCCGAGGACGACCTTGTAGCCCTGGAGGATGAACTCACGCACGCAGACGCCGAGGTCGCTGATGATGCCCTCGATGGTGCCGCGGCTGAACGTGGAGCCGTGCTCGATGATGTGCTGGGCGAGTTCGCGGGTGCCTACGATGCCGGTGAGCTGGAGGTTGGCATAGGCCTTCTTGGGGTCCCCTTCGTGGATGGGGTTGGCCATCAGGGCCAGGGAATACTGAATCTTCTTCATCGTACTTGGTGCCCCCTGCTAATCTCCGTGTGTGTTTTTCAGGTTTTACGGAGAAACTCCTATTGGGGCTTCGGGAGTTAAGGTTAATGAAAGTGGTTGTTGTCAATCGGAAAGCGAATGTCAAATGTCAAATGTAGCATGTCAAATCGGCGCGCGCAGCCAAATCATACATTATACATTATCAATTATACATTATCTTTTTTCTTTTGACACTGCAAAGGTACGAAAAATCAGCGAGATATGCAAATTTTTCACCACTTTTTTTCATGCTTTTCTGCAATTATTTTCTGCTTCTTTTCAGCAACTATTTTCTCCCCTCTCGCGGCCCTCCTCTGGAAGACGTTACGTCCTGCGGAATAAGACGTCACGTCTTCTCGTGGAGGACGTGACGTCTTTCGGCGGAGGACGTTACGGCTTTCGGCAGGCAGCGATATGTGCAAATGTGCAAAGTGCAAATACTTTAAGCCGAGCGCGAAAGAGGAGATTAGAGTATAGTATATATTATAATTATTTATATATTAATATATTACATATAATATTACTATTATATTACAACCATTTTCCTTTCTTCATTTTCCGAAAAACGTTTGCACTTTGCACATTTGCACAATTTTCCGCCAAATTTTGTGGCTGTCTCAAAAATAATGTGTATCTTTGTGCCCGTAAACAATAAATTACCTCAAAACATGAAGACTGAGAAACAGATGGCAGCAGCAGCGGCGGACTTCGCCAAACGATGGGCAGGCAGAGGCTACGAGAAAGGCGACTCGCAGATTTTCTGGGCCGAACTGCTGACCAACGTCTATGGTGTGGAGGACATCTCCGACTTCATCCGCTACGAAGAGCAGGTGAAGGTCGACAAGACCAACTTCATCGACGGCCACATCCGCTCCACGCGTGTACTCATAGAGCAGAAATCTCTGGGCAAGGATTTGCGCGCGCCGGTGACACAGAGCGACGGTTCGCGCCTGAATCCTTTCCAGCAGGCCAAGCGCTACGTGGCCAACATGCCGCTGTCTGAGCATCCGCGATGGATCGTGACTTGCAACTTCGCAGAGTTCCTGATCTACGACATGGAGCAGCCCAACGGCGAGCCCGAGAGCATCCTGCTCGCAGACCTCGGACGAGAGTACTACCGCCTCACATTTCTCGTTGATGCCAAGAACGAACACCTCACCAAGGAGATGGAGGTGTCGATGCAGGCTGGCGAAATCGTAGGCCGCATCTACGACGCGCTGCTGGCACAGTACGACGACAACTCACCCGAAGCCCTGCGGTGGCTGAACATCCTTTGCGTGCGCATTGTCTTCTGCCTCTATGCCGAGGATGCCGGCATCTTCCGCCACGACCAGTTCCACGACTACCTCAGTTCCTACGAGCCCAAAGACTTGCGCCGCGCCCTGCAAGATCTCTTCGAAATCCTGAACATGCCCCTCGACCAGCGCAGCAAGTACCTGCAGGACGACCTCAAGGCCTTTCCCTACACCAACGGCGGACTCTTCGAGGAGAAGATAGAAATCCCGCAGTTCACCGAGGAGCTGAAGCAGACACTGTTGCAAAACGCCAGCCTGGACTTCGACTGGAGCGAAATCTCGCCCACCATCTTCGGAGCCGTCTTCGAGAGCACCCTGAACCCCGAGACGCGCCGCAGCGGAGGCATGCACTACACCAGCATCGAGAACATCCATAAGGTCATAGACCCGCTGTTCCTCAACGACCTGCGCCGCGAGCTGGACGACATCCTTGAGGAGAAAGTGGAGCGCACCCGTGTGCGAAAGCTCGAAGCCTATCAGGACCGCCTCGCTCGCCTCACTTTCCTCGATCCCGCCTGCGGCAGCGGCAACTTCCTCACCGAGACCTACCTCAGCCTGCGCCGACTGGAGAACGAAGCCCTGCGCCAGCGCTACCACGGACAAGTCCTCATGGGCGAGTTCCTGAATCCCATCAAGGTCAGCATCCATCAGTTCTACGGCATCGAAATCAACGACTTCGCCGTCACCGTAGCCACCACCGCCCTCTGGATTTCCGAGGCGCAGATGCTGGCCGAAACTGAGCGCATTGTGCAGCACGACATCGACTTCCTGCCGCTGAAGAGCTATGCGAATATCAGGGAGGGGAATGCGCTACGAGTGCCTTGGGATGAGTGGGAAGTTAAGGAGAAGAATCCTACCATCGTGGCACATCGCACCACCATATATCCCATAGAAGAAGAGAAGATAGACATGGTGAGCGAGCCTGTTATCAAGTATGGCGACATCAACCTATATAGCGAGGAATATGAGTTCCGCACAAAGCCCAAGGCTCCTGAAACACGTCATGTCACCTTTGACTACATCATGGGCAATCCGCCGTTTGTGGGCGGGAAATTAATGTCAGCTTCCCAGAAAGAAGACATGTTATCTATTTTTGGCAAGAAATGGAAGAATTTAGGTAATATGGATTATGTCTGCTGTTGGTATAAGAAGGCAGTGGATATAATGAAAGGAACAAATATTGAGGCGGCATTGGTCTCAACAAACTCTATTACTCAGGGGCAAGCTGTAGCCAGTCTTCTAGGACTATTGATTGAAGACGGCATATACATCAATTTTGCTCATCGTACATTCCGATGGGATAGTGAGGCCACTTTGAAAGCTCACGTACATTGTGTTGTAATCGGATTCAGCTATAAAGAAAGGAATCATAAGTACCTCTATACTGCCAACAACCCTGTAAGCGTTAATAATATAAATGGATTTCTTGTTGATTCTGAAAACATCATTATTGACAATCGTACCAAGCCAATATCTGATGTTCCAATCATGGATTTTGGTAATATGCCAAACGATGGGGGTAATCTGTTGTTGACTCCCGAAGAGCGTGACCTTGTGCTGCAAAAAGAACCTAATTTGGCTCCATACATTCGACCGTTCCTCGGCGCTGTAGAATTCATTAATCGTAAAATAAGATATTGCTTTTGGTTGAAAGGCGTAAGTCCTGATATCATTCATAGCAGCAAAATACTTAGAGAACGAGTAGAGAATGTTCGACAACTTAGGCTTGCAAGTACAGCAGCACCCACACGAGAAAAGGCAGATATCCCACATCTCTTTTTCTACATCTCACATCCTGATAGTTCATACCTCTTGGTTCCAAGCACCTCCTCTGAGCGAAGACGTTATATACCAATGGGGTATATGGATTCAAACACCATTACAAGCAACGCAGCATTGATAGTTGCAAACGCCAGTCTTTACCATTTTGGAGTAATGGAGAGCAATGTCCATATGGCTTGGGTTAGAGCAGTAGGTGGACGTCTGAAAAGCGATTACCGCTATTCAAATAAGTTAATCTACAATAACTTTCCTTGGCCATTGCCTACTGATGAGCAACGTGAGAAGATTGAGCAGACGGCACAATCCATCCTTGACGCTCGCGCCCTCTATCCCGACTCATCATTGGCCGCTCTCTATGATGAAGCTACTATGCCCCTCGAACTGCGCCGCGCACATCAAGCAAACGACCGCGCTGTCATGCAAGCTTATGGCTTCAACGTCAAGACGATGACTGAGAGCCAGTGCGTGGCAGAATTGTTTAAATTGTATCAAGAACTGACAAAATGATAAGACAGTTATGGATAATAAGATTGTAAGCACCACTTACGTACCGCTGCAACCGCCGTACCAGATTATAAAATATGGTAAAGATGTTGGAATGCAGATAGGTACTCTAATTGCTACGAGTCAGTTAAAAGGGGATAAAGACCAACCTTTTAAGGTGGAAACTCATAGTTATCCCGTTGTAACCTATGGCAGCAAAGAAAGAGCACCGAAAGACAAGCATTTGTTTAGCAAGGTTTTCATGGAGGGCGTTGTCTGGAATCGTGTCGAATTACGTGATGTCAGTACCATTTGTCTATCCGATTCCCATCTTGAATGGCAAGAATTTATAGATTTTCTGTGGGAAGATATCGCTAGGACCTCTCAGCGTGCAGACCCTCATATCGACTCCTTGAGGGATCTACTTGATTTGGGCGTAGAGATTGCCCCCCCTCCTCAAACGAAGCATATAATTCATCTTCAGTCTTATAACGGTGACTGGGACCCAGATTTTTTTATGCTACGTTCCGACCGCGATGATATCTTAGCACTAAATACAGTTTATCTTCCTTGTATTGAGGAAATGGCAGATAGACTATTGGGTCAGGTGTGGCAATATAAAATGATTATGATTCTCAATGGAAAATATAAATGGTGGAATCTTGAATATACCACTGAAGAGGATTTTCTTCAGCCAATAGTTGATGAAATGAACAAATTCTCAAAAAGAAAGTTCGGAGTTACTCCCGACGGAGCATTGGGGCTAATTTCTGAAAACGAGGAAGAAAAATAACAATGCCTAAGAAAAAGGGTGTAGAATATGTTCAGGACGATTTCTCTGGGGATATAGTAACTCCAGAGAAGGCTTTGGCTATAATTGATAAAAAAATAGCCAACGGGTGTTCTGAATCTGCATTCCTTTCTCTATATGCATTGGGAAAAATTGCTAAAGAACATGATGACACAAAACTAGGAAGAGACGTTGAAAAAAGAATAAATAAAATAGCATTACCATACAAATACGCTCCTTATAGGGAAGAAGGTGCTGCTGACCCTGTCAACAGCAAGCCCAAAGAAACAAGGGAAAAGAAGTTGGCGGGTGGTATGCATCAGGCATTTCCTGTTATCAAGAAAGGTGGAGACCCATTCCGTATGGCGCAGATAAGCGACCTTTACGATTTCCTGTCAAAGTCGGAGACTGATGGCGGATTGCTGAAAATAAAGACGGATAAGAGAGACTTTATTAATTGTTTTACAGAGGGAAATACTACATCATACGTGTGGTGGCTTAGCGATGCTCGCGAACTGCACTACATCATCATCGAATGGAAACGGAGAGGGTATATTGTATTCAAAAACGATGGCGAAGCATGGCAAATAGCATCATCGGTTTTTGTCAACGGTAAGGCCAGCACGAAAGATGACCCCACGCTCTTCGACCCTGAGGATTTGCGCAAAGCGCACAACCCTGAGAACATAACTCAAGACCTTATAGATATCGTAGAGTTGCTGAACCCAGCTAACCCCAGCCCAAACTATCAGAAGTTTGTGGAAGCAGAGGAGAAACGCATGGAATATGGACGACAGAATAAGGAAAAAAATGCTTGGGAAAAATTCCAGGATGGTCTTGATGTATCAGACGCGTTCGAATAAAGACGACACAAAAAACTGAAAAGACGACGATGCAGAAATAGAAATTGAGGGTATTCGCACAAATAGAATGGGCTGAGCGATAGACACTTGCGCTATTCGTGAACACTCAAAAGACGACGTGGATTCTTCTGCGTCGTCTTTTTTGCCGTAAAGGGTGACCAAAATCTCAAACGATATGGCAAAGAAAAAACAAAAGTCCGCTACGTGCGGCCCCACACTGGAAGGTTTAGTAAGGTGTGGAGAGAAGAACAGAGAGTTCCAGGCAGTTGTTTACGAAGAATATTCTGGATGGGCATTACGAGTAACATTCCTTGGCGACAAGTGGTGGGTGACGACACCGGGCGAGGCGCTGCAGCCATTGGAGGACTACTTCGGTGGAGAGCCTACTGAATATACGTTCCTCTGCGAGGCGGGTGGCAAAGTAGGTGCGCTGGCGTTGGCCCAGATGCTCGGCAAGTCCTTGGAGTTGCCCGAGTGCGATGTCGATGTGGTTCTGCGAAGACGGTGCGAGTCCCTGCGCCGTCTGGGAGTCACGCTGGATGTCGAGGACGAAGCATTGACGTTGGAACTGCGGGTGTTTGAGAACCCGAAAGACAGCTACCGCAAGGGAAAGATTTCAGTGTGGTGCTACGCTGTTGGCAACTGCAATGAGGAGTTGTTTGACGTAGACGGCTTCGAGAGCAAGGAGGATGCTGAGGCGTGGGCCTTGCGCTACTTCGACTTCCTGGAGCGTCTTGGAATGAAATTCACCATTATATAATAAATAAGGTATGAGTACTAAGAAACAAAACACAACAACAGCCCAGTCCCTGCCAAGCGGGGACTTGGCTTCCTACATCAGCCGTCCGAAGACGAAGCCGGACATGACGACGCGGGGCAAACTGAATGAGTGGTCGAATGGCTACCGCGAATTTATCCCCGTGGGGTCGAAGCCCAGCAATCGCACCATGCTGAAACAGCTGGGCGGCAGCAGTTTCTACCGCTCCGAAGGCGAAAAGGAAAGCTCCTATAGCCTGCACTTGAACGTCGATGCCAAGGACTGCGCCGACCCCGTTGCCGCACTGTTCGAGCAGTTCACGTTCCTGACCGAAAGCGAGCAGAAACAGAAGCCTACGCTGCCCGAAGGGCTGGAAGGGCGAATGCTGCTGGACAACGGCGCAGGCTTGCAGATTTGGTTGGATACCGCCGCCGGCGAAGTGAAGATACTCGCCACGCTGCCCTGCGGCCCTCAGATAGAGCGTATGCTGTTGCAGGCGCAGGCGCAGATGAATGTTTGCGTGGGCCGCCACCGCTCGGAGCTAATTAACCCCACTATTAATAATAAATAAGGAACGCGCGTATGGAACAGAATTATCGCTTCGTATTTCAGTCGAACCAATTCAATGGCGAGATTGTGCCCTGCACCCTCGCATTGTTTAACGAGACAGTGGACAGCGGTGCCGTGGCCTGGAAGATTGCTACCCGTCGTGCTGTGGCCGAGGCTGTGGCAAAGGGGCTGGATCTCACGCCCTGGACACGCCGCAGCGACTTCCAGCAGTTCTGCCTTAAGCAGGAGGTCAAGCCCCGTGCGGGTGCGGCATTCCGCCAGAAGAGCATGCCCGAGAAGTTGCTGACGTGGACGAACGACCTGAAGATGTGGTTGCCGTGCTTCGTCTTCGGTGCCCGCAGTTTCGACCCGTTGCCCGTGCTGGACAAACTGAACAACCCCGTTCTGGATGCAGAGGGCAAGCCCGTGAAGCGCCGCCGCCGTAAGTTGGAGGGCATTCATCTGAGCGGTCTCTTTATGTTCGACGGCGACCATTTGCCTATGGACCCCTACGAGGTGTTCCAGCGCACGCAGGTGGCAGGCTTCCCGTGGCGCATCCGTCTGGCCCACAAGACCAGCTCCGGCGAAGGTCTTCGCTTGGTGGCAGAATGGCGCTTGGAGCTCGGAAACATTTCCGACAACCAGATTTGCCTCGCCCGCGACTTGAACCTGCTGGGCGTACGCGGCACGACGGGAAAGCCTGTGGTGGATGACAGCTGCATCGACGCCTGCCGCATCAGCTATGCCCCTTGCCGCGAGGATATTTATTTTATCGATGAAGAAAATTTTTTTAATCAACCCTTTTATTAATTTATTAAAGTTCAAATAAAATGGAAGAAAAAGAACTTTTTGACAACGAGTTCGACCGCCAGTTCGGCGAGTCCTACCGCCAGGGTGTGGGAAATTGCGGCCCCACCCATCCCGAGAACCATTTTGACAAGGACGAGAATCCTGTCTCTGTAACCGCCACCGAGGATGCCGAGGCAGCCAAGGAGCTGGCAGAGAGTGCCCTGCCGCAGGACTTGAAGACCGTGAAGGTGTTCGGCTGCGAAGTGCAGGACATCATCAACGCCATGCTGCCCAACGGCGTCCCCGCAGGCTCTCGCCACAATTTTGCCTTGAAGCTGTGCGGCGACATGCTCATCCTGCTTGACGGCAATGTAACCCTCACACGTCACGTGCTGCAACAGCAGAAGTTCGTGGAGGAAATCATCTGCGAGCGCGGTCAAGAAGAGATAGACCGCATCGTAGATGCTGCACAGAAGCGCCTTCACAAACGCGAGAGCGAGAACTTCAGCGACCCGCAGCCATCGAAGGAGATGCGCAAGGCCGTGGAAGCGGTGGCAGGGCGCAAGTACAGCGTGCTGGTGCGCGAAGCCCACAACAAGGCGTTGGGATTGGCAGACGCTATTCAAGACAACATCCTCCAAACGCTGGAACGTATAGGTAAAGAGGTGGAGAAGCTGTTCCCGCAGTTCCCGTTGCTGAAATTGCTGTGCCATCGTCTGAAGCGTCGTCATTACATCGCCGCTCTCTTCGTTGCAGGTGCCTTCTTGATGACGTTGATGACTCGCTGCTGGTATCGCTCTGGCATGGAACCTGGGCGCAAGTGCCGCCTCAATAGCATCTTGGAGCTGATAGGTCGCTCGGGCAGTGGCAAGCACATCGCAGTCCAGCTCTACAAATTGTTAATGGAGCCCGTCAAGAAGTCTGACGAGGCACAAATTAAGGCCCTCAACGCGTGGAATCAGGAGCGCGATCAGAAGTCGGGCGGCGAGAAGAACAAAACACCGCGTCCGAAGGGAATCTTTCGTTGTATGCCTTCTGAGACTTCGGCTGCCGCCGTTCGCGAGGCGGAATACAATGCAGTCGAGGATATTGATGGCGAAGCGTGGCCACTCCATGTCAGCCAGTTTAACCCAGAACTCGATAACCTTCTCGCCCAGATGCGAAAATCATACATGGACATCGAAAAGCTGTTCCTGAAGGGCTTCCATAACGAACCCGATGGCGCTTACCTCAAAACTTCCAGCTCGATAGTGGGCGAGTACGACGTTCACTTCAATGCCCTGTACAGCGGCACCGAAGACGCCTTGGCCAAGCAGAATACGACCTTCAACTTTGCGCGAGGGTTGTTGTTCCGCATCACCGCCGTACCCCTTGGTGACAGCAATTTCGAGATGCGCGAGGCGCGTGATTATACTGAAGAAGACCGCCAGCGCGACGAAGCACTCCGTCAGATAGCCTACCAACTCGATGGCACTAAGGGAGAAATTCCTTGCAAGGACATCGACACGATTCTCACCGACTGGACAGCGCGCCGCATGGCCGATGCCAAGGAGAACGGTTCCAAGGCCATGGAAGACCTGGTAAAGCGTCCCTACTGGCACGGAATGAACTACGCACTCCCCTTCATCGTCGTCCGCCACTGGAATCAGATGGTGCAGGATGCCGACGGACGTTGGAAGTGCGGTCCGGACTTCCAGACAGATAAGTACGACCGCCAGTTGGCATTGCTCATCGTCAACGCCCACTTCGCCTTTCAACAGCATTTCTTCCTCGCCACAGGAGAAGAACTCTACGAGAACCGTCAGACGGAACAAGCAGCGAAGCACAGCCTTCAGCAGAAGACCATTGTCGGTTTTCGTCGCCTACCCACAATCTTCACAGCTCACGACATCGATATCTGCTTTGGTTACGAGGGTAACACGAACAGTATCAACAGCAAGATCCGCCGCCTTCAGGCTGACGGTATGGCGCAGAAAATCACCAAGGGCGAAGACAAAGGCAAGTTCCGCAAACTGATGTAGTCAAAGGCACAGCGAAGAATGTGCAAATGTGCAAAGTGCATTTGTTTTTTCAACAAGATGACGAATAAGAGAATCCCCGCTGCAGGTTTTGAAGTCTGCGGCGGGGAGTTTCCTTATGTCCTTATCCCTCTATCTCAGCCCATAGGCATCAACATTTATCTGAGGGTTAATCAAGTAACTATTTCTCATGATTCGGCAAAGAAAAATGGAGAAAAAGTTCAATAATTGAGAATTGATAATTGAGAATGTATAATTCTTCAAGTGTGAAGCGAACAAGTTCGAGCGCTTGAAGTGTGAAGCGTCGCAGGGCGCCGAGCGCACAATTAAAGACGGAACAATGGGATAGGTATATTACGAGATATTATGGTAATTCGTGTCAATCAAGAAGTCAGGAGAGAAGGTGCTCTAACCGGTCGACGGCGGCGGTGATGTCCTCTGAGAAGTGGCGGTGGTCTCTCAGAAAGTCGGGACGGGCGGCGGAGAGGGCGGCATAGAGTTCGGGGCTCATGTCGTCGACATAGCTGGCAATGGCGACTTCGATGTCGTCTCGCTGCCAGTCGAGGGTGGAGTGGATGTAGACGTTACGCTTCTGGTGGAGGAAGCTGTAGGCGGTTTCTATGCTGTCCTTGGTAATCATGATGCGTGCTGGTTCACTCGGTATTCGCTGTCTACTTGTCTCGTAATCATGGTGTTGCTGGACTCAGCTTAGTCTGTGGGCAATCTTATCTACGTTCATGCTGCGTGCGCTGGCATCGAAGATTTCCTTGTAGAGGCCTCCCTGGCTGTAGACTTCGTCGGGTGTGCCGCTCTGCACTACGTGTCCTTTCTGGAGGACATAGATCTGGTCGGCATCGATGATCTGTCCGATGTTGTGGGAGATGATGATGACGGTGCGCCCTGCTTTGATGGCATCGATGCTGGCCTTGATTTGCTCGGTGGCCACGGCATCGAGGCTGGCGGTGGGTTCGTCGAGGAAGATGATGGGCGGGTTCTTGATGAACATGCGGGCGATGGCTATGCGCTGCTGCTGGCCTCCGCTGAGTTGCAGGGCCTGGGACTGGAACTGGTTGGGCAGCTGCATGATCTGGTCGTAGATGTAGGCTTGTTTGGCGGCTTCCACGACTTCCTCGTGGGTGGCCCGCGGGTTGCCGTACTTGATATTTTCCTCGATGGTTCCGTGGAAGATGTGGTTCTTCTGCAGCACCAGTCCCACGTGCTCGCGCAGCCAGCGGGTGTCCCATTCCTTCAGTTCCACGCCGTCGAGCTTGATGGTGCCCTGATCGGGATGATAGAACTTGTCGAGCAGGTTGACGATGGTGGTCTTGCCGGCTCCGCTCAGTCCCACCAGTGCGGTTATCTTGCCGGGAATGATGCGCATGGTGACATCGGTGAGGGCCTTGGTGCCGTTGCCGTAGGTGAAGTCCACGCCGCAGAGTTCGAAATCGCCTTTCACGCTGGAGGGATGATAGCTGCCGGTGTCCTCGACTTCGCCGCGTGCATGGAGGATGCCGAAGAATCCCTCGGCATAGATGAGGGCGTCGTTCATGTCGTCGTAGATGCGGTGGAGCTGGCGGATGGGGGCGCTCACGTTGCTGAAGAGCATGACGTGGTACATGATTTTTCCGATGCTCATTCCGGGATAGTCGATGAGCACGAGGTAGGCGGTGAGGATGATGATCAGCACGGTGCCTATCTGCTCGAAGAAGCTCTTCAGTCCATCGTAGAGATAGCTCCAGCGGCGGGTGCTCATCTGCTGGTCGGTCATGGCCTGTTGCACGGCGGTCTGCTTCTCGGCTTCTATCTGCTCGCGGTTGAAGGACTTGATGACGCTGATGCTCTCCAGGATATTCAATATCCCCTGGCTTACGGCCTGATGGCTGCTGAAGATGCTGCGGCGGCCGCCTTTCATGCGCTTGGCCTGGCGATAGGTGATGAAGAAATAGACGGGCACGATGCAGAGGGCCACCAAGCCCACATAGACGTTGGCGGCAAACATCAGCACGAGGGCGAGTACGGCGCTGGTGAAGAGGGGCAGGATGTCGATGAAGAAGTTGTTCACCATGTTACTGAGGCTCATCACGCCGCGGTCGATGCGCGACTGGAGCTTGCCCGTGTCGTTGTCCTCTGCCGAGAAGAATGCCATGCGGAAGGTCAGGATCTTGTCGATGACCTGCAGCGAGAGGTCGCGGCTGACATAGATACGCAGTTTCTGGCCGAAATAGCGCTGGAAGAAGGTGATGAAGGCAGAGAGGACTTCCTTGCCCAGGAGCACGGCGCTGATAGCCAGCAGGATCTCCGCTGCCCTGCCCCACTCGAAGTCCACGGTTTGTATGAGGGCATTGATGGCGTCTACGGCTTTGTCCAGCACTACGGCATTCACCTGCGCCATCAGCGAACCGATGAAGGTCAGGGTGATGGTGGCTGCAATGAGTAGCCGGTAGGGCTTCACGAAGGGCCACAGGTTGCCGAGCAGGCTGAAGATATTCATCTTCTCGGTATTCATACTTTATTCTTTAGTTAAGTTTTGCAAGTGATGCCGTAGGCATCTGACAATGGTAGCCAGCCATTTCAATGGCTGGTAATGAGGATGTTAACGGATACCGTTGAAACGGCTGGCTACCATTGTCACGCCCCGCTGGGGCTTTGTATTACAGCTGGTTCTTCGAAGAGTCGAAGCGAACAAAGTTCGAGCGAGCATAATTGCGAAACTTGAGTATTCTTTAGTTGCGCAGACTTGTCATTATTCAATTTCTACGGCAGGCCATCCGTAGTCCTGATAATACTTGAAATTCAGATGACGGAGGCGTACGTAGTCCTGCAGCTGCTCCTGGCGCACGGCCTCGCGAACCGTCTCGTTGGAGTGCATATTCTGATAGACATCGTAGTGCGACCCGAAAATGCGACGGGCACTCGCCTCATTGCCGGCGCCGTCTGTTGTCTGCTCGAAGGAGGTGACTTGCAGGGTGCCCTGCTCTCTACGAAGGGTCATGCACCCCGAGTGATTGCCTCCGGAGACGGTCTTCAGGGTGTCGCCCGACAGCGTGTACCAATAGATCCAGAAGTCGCCCCACACGCGGGCTTCTGCGGAGTCCACGTCCTCCGAGGCCACCATCATCAGCGTGGGAATGCAGAGTTCGCCCTGCGCGTAGTGCGAACCAATCTCCTTCACCAGGTACTCGCTGACGGCCTCGCGCACGGCCTGTTCCTTGCGGTTGTTGGCGATGTAGTTGATGCAGTCCTGCTTGTGCTCGTCGAAGTCCGACATCAGCCAATGGCCCTCCACCAGTTCCATGTAGAGTCGGTGGACCTCGATTTCGGCGTCGTCAGGTTCTGTGCCGTCCTCCCACAGCTGGCGCACGTTCACCGTGGCCACAGCATGTGTGGCATCGGTCAGCTCCACCTTCTCCACCTCGTAGTCCGCTATCGTGCCGCCATTGCCTGTGACGAAATAATACAACCACTCGTGGTCCATGGCCTCGTGGGAGGGCAGCATGTGGAACATCGTATCCAGTACAGCGTAGAAGTCCGCGGTCATATATGCCTCTGACCCCTCGGACAAATCATGGTCCGGGATAAATTGGCACAACTCAACAGCCCGCTTGCGCAGCTGCTCTTCGCTGGTGGAGCAGGCAGCCAGAGTCACCGCTGCCAGCAACAATAGAAGAATTCTTTTCATCATTGATTGGGTATTTAAGTAGATATTCATTCCTTATCTGTAATTCACCTTATTTCCTGGAATACTCAGACTCGTCCATAAACAGATATGAGGGCTGGTAGCCTCCGAAGTCCACGACCAGTTTCTCGAAGACTAGTCCCGGGTGGCGGGGACGAAGTGTCAGCTCATGCGTTCCCCGGCTGACCACGGACAGTTCTGCCACCTTCTCGACAACGCGGCGGGCCACTGTGGGATAATACTCAGAGTACATATACGGCTCCCGATCCACAAGTGTCTTGTTGAAGTTCACGGTCTGCGGCGAACCACCGTCCAGGCTGAGAACGCACTCATGACCTCCCACATTCTGGAAGTCGAGCGTTGACTTGACAATCACGTGAACCTTGACCTGACGAACGGTATCAGGAAGGGTGAAGCGATAAGTTAACGACGAGCCGTCAACAGGCTGTGTGTAAGGAGTCAATGCCACAGCACTGCGCGTGCGCCCATAGTCCGGATAGATACTCCATGCCGTGCCCGCAGGGGCCTCGCCACGATAGAAGTGCTCGGCTTCCATGGAGACATATCCTGCGCTGTGGAGGAACGTGTAGCCACCAAGACTCAAGCCGCCCGCATCACCCTGCGAGGGGACATCCACCAGGGTCGTGGCGGGGAGCATATCCCTGCGGAAGTTGTCGTTCCATGAACGGTATCCGATATGCTTCTGAGTCATCATGCCATTCCACTTGCCACCGGCAACAGCGTGGTTGTAGGCAGCGCAGAGCAGAGAGTCGCGGCGGAAGCAACGCTCCACCACCGAGGCCCACCTATTTGCATCGGGACTGCCCGCAGCGGCCAGATGGTGGTTCATGGCCTGGGCGTAGTACATCTCATAGAGATTAGACATCGCCTGCACGGGGAAGAGCACCAGCTCCTGATAGAAGTCGCGCGACGCGGGGGACAGGGATTCATACAACCGCAGGGCACGCAGCTCCAGCTGCTGGTAGTCGGCACACACACGGCGCCACTCGCCTGTTGCCAGATTATAGGTCGAGGCATCGAGCATCTCGGGAGTCACACGCGCCATATACTGACAGTTGCGGTTATAGATATCAGCGGCCTCGTCGGACAGCCAGGCAGAGGCTGATGCCTCTGAGGAAGACTCCGCAAGCGAACTGCGGAAGAAACGGCGGGTGTGGTCTGTCACCGTCTGCTGAGAATATTCCTTCGGATTCCAGGCCATATCCATAAACAGCTGAATGGGATATTCCATGGGCTTCAGGTCGCCGACATTCAGAATCCACATTCTATTGATACCAAAATCATAAGCCAGCGAGAGCTGTTCGAACATCTGCTGCGTCTGCGTCACGTTCAGCCACTTGGTGTTGCGGGGAGCACCCACGTAGTCCACATGATAATAGATGCCCCATCCGCCCTTGCGATTACGCTCCGCGGCACTGGGCACACGGCGGATGTCACCCCAGTTGTCGTCGCTCAGCAGAATCATCACGTCATCAGGAACACGCAGACCGGCATCGTAGTAGTCCTGCACCTCCTTGTACAAGGCCCACACCTGCGTAGTCTCTTTTGCCGGGCGTCCCGTCACCTCCTTGATAATCTTACGCTGCTTTTCGATGATGCGCTCCAGCAGTTTCACATCTGCAGAACCACTCATCGCCTCATCACCATCGCCGCGCATTCCGATGGTCACGATATCCTCGCGCCCCTTTATGCGCTCTATGCCCTCGCGGAAGAATACATCCAGACGGGCGCTGTTCGTGCGGTAGTTCCAAGGGCCCCACTCCGCACGACGGCGGGCGTACTCCTGATGATTGCGGGCCATGGGTTCGTGGTGCGAAGTGCCAATCATCACTCCCATGCGGTCTGCCAACTCGCCGTTCTGCGCATCGTCGGCATAAAATGCCCATCCCCACATGGCGGGCCACAGCATATTCCCGCGCAGACGAAGAATAAGCTCAAAGACACGCTCGTAGAACTCATGACCGCCGAAGTCCGTTCCATACATGTTCTTCACCCACGATGTCAGACAGGGTGCCTCGTCGTTCAGGAAGATGCCGCGGAAGGCCACAGCTGGCTCGCCGTCGCTGTATTTGCCGCTGACCACATACGCATCAGAACGGGGAACGACAGGAGCATCGGCCCACCAGTACCAGGGCGACACACCCAGCTGGCGGCTCAGCTCGTAGATGCCATAGATGGTGCCACGACGGTCGCTGCCGGCAATGATCAGCTGCTCGCCTATCGTGGTGATGACAAACATCTCGCGCTTGCCCCGCAACTCATTCAGGGGGAACTGGTCCAACTGCTTATTACGGCCAAGAGTGCCGATGAGGATAGTAGGTCTATCTGCCGACTCCACAGGCATAAAGCCAAGCACACGGCTCATGTCCTCACGCAAACGCTGAACAGCCATCTTCACGCCATCGTATTCCTCTTCGCTGTAGCCAACCGTGGCATTGCGCAACGACAGGGCACCGGGTTGTGGGCTAAAGCTGATGAACGATTCTGCTGCAAGAAGCCTATTACTTGCGACAAGGAAGGAGAATAATACGGTAAGGATTCTAAGGGTTTTGTTGTACATCTTATTGATATTGTTAGATTTAATACTTCATCAACTTGACAGCGCATCCGGGGTCTGGACATCACTCCTCCACCTTTCTCCTCGTGTAGAGGTGCGCCACCAAGGCTCCACTGATATTGTGCCACACGCTGAAGACTGCACCGGGCACCGTTGCCAACGGATAAGCGGCAAAGTGGAGTGTTGCCAGGCTGCTCGCCAGGCCGGAGTTCTGCATGCCCACTTCAATAGAAAGCGCACGCGACTTCGCTTCGGGAAGTTTCAGCATACGTCCCAACAGGAATCCCAGACCCAGCCCGAAGATATTGTGCAACGCCACCACCAGCACGATAATCATTCCGCCCGACAGCAGCTTGTTCGCACTCGCGGCAATGACGATAGCCACCGTCACTGCGATGGCCACCGAGGAGAATGCCGGCAGGTAATCCGTGATGCCTTCCGTAAATTTCGGCCACATCCACTTCACCAGCAAGCCCACGACAATAGGCAGAATCACCACCCAGAGGATGCTCAGGAACATGCTCGCCACATCCACATCCACGCTCTTGCCCGCCAACAGCCATGTGAGCAGCGGCGTCAGGAAAGGTGCCAACAAGGTGGAAACGCCCGTCATGCCTACCGACAGCGCCAGGTCGCCCTTCGCCAGATAGGTGATGACGTTCGATGCTGTGCCACCCGGACAACAGCCCACCAGCACCACGCCCAGTGCCAGCGACTCATCCAGTCCGAACATCCGCGACAGCGACCAAGCCAGCAGCGGCATGATGGTGAACTGCGCCAGGCAGCCCGTGAGGACATCTTTCGGGCGGCTGAACACCACCCGGAAATCCTCCAGCTTCAACGTCAGGCCCATACCAAACATCACCACTCCGAGCAGGTAGTTGATGACCTTCGGACGAACCACCGACAGTTGTTCAGGGAATATCAGTGCCACTACTGCTGCAGCAAGCACCAGCAGGGCCATGTAATCAGATATGTAACGACAGATTTTCTTCATTTATCTATTATCTGCTATCACCCCAGACCTTGGTATCAGGGGGTGGATGTATTTTGACCGTGCAAAAGTAGCGAAAATATTTATAAGTGAAGAGGCGAATAAGTGAAAAAAATAAAAAAAGAGAGAAGATAAGGGATAATTCATCATTAAGAAGGGATTATCAGGAAGGTAACATCTATGTTTAATAAAGGTATAAGGGGAAATTAATGAAGAAAAATAGGCTTTTCTTTGGTCAGTTGGGATTATTGCCGTACTTTTGCGGCAGAAAACGAATAACCAAACTATATTTTTTGTACCCATGAGACTAAAACAAGTAATGAAAATAGGGCTGCTGCTGTTGCTGGCAATCAACATGCAGGCCCAGACAGCAAAGAAATTTACGCTGGACCTGACGCCAGACGGAAAGGCCCAGATGGTGTGTTTCCTGCCGCAGCAGTCATGCGGGAAAGCCATTGTAGGCATACCGGGAGGCGGCTATTCGATGCTCTCGAACACCCACGAAGGTTATTTGGCATCGGAATGGCTGAATGCTCAGGGCATCGCCTATTTCGTCGTGAACTACCGTCTGCCGGAGGGTGACCGCACACGTCCGATCAGCGATGTGGAGAAGGCGATGAAGATGGTGAGGGATTCTGCTACAGTCTGGAAGATTCATCCACATGCCGTCGGTATCATGGGCTTCTCGGCAGGAGGCCACCTGGCCTCTGTCATCTCCACGCACAGCGCCTTGGAGGTGCGTCCGGACTTCACGATCCTGTTCTACCCCGTGATCTCGATGGATGAACGCGTGTCGCACAAATGGTCGTGCCGCAACTTCCTCGGCGAGGAAGGTCAGAAGAACCAAGAGCTGGTGAGAGACTTCTCTACGCAGAACGCTGTGCGCCGCCACCTGACTCCCCCTGCCATCATCGTGACAGCGAACGACGACCGGCTGGTTCCTCCTGTGACCAATGCCATCGCCTATTACTCGGCAATGCGCAGGGCGGGCAATGAATGTAGCCTGTATGTCTATCCCGAAGGAGATCACGGCTTCGGCTTCGGCACCTGGTTCAAGTACCACGATCAGCTGCTCAACGACTTGGGCAATTGGCTGAATGCACGTCAGGTGCCCAAAGCAGACGCACTCCGTGTGGCTTGCATCGGCAACAGCATCACCGATGGACACGGAATAGAAATGGCACCCAAGCACGGTTATCCGGCACTCCTCCAACAGGCGCTGGGCGAAGGCTACTGGGTGAAGAACTTCGGGGTGAGCGCGCGCACGATGCTGAACAAGGGCGACCACCCTTACATGCAAGAGCAGGCGTGGAAAGACGCGCTGGCCTTCAGGCCCGATATCGTGGTCATCAAATTAGGGACGAATGATTCGAAGCCCCAGAACTGGCAGCACGGAGCGGAATTCAAGCACGACCTGGAGCAGATGATTACCGCGCTGGCCCCGTCTGCGCCCAAGATCTACCTCTGCACGCCCATTCCAGCCTTCAAGCCCTCGTGGAACATCAGCGACTCGGTGATTGTCAATGGCATCATCCCGGTGCAGAAGGAAGTGGCCAGCAAATACGGGCTGCAGCTAATCGACTTGCACACGCTCTTCGGCAACGATGCAGAGCTGATGCAGTCAGACGGCATTCATCCCAACGGCAAGGGAGTCAGACGCATGGCGGATATTATCTCCAACGAACTTAAGAAATAACAACACACACACTATGAAGATTCTACTCATCGGTGGCACGGGAACTATCAGCAGTGCCATCACACGCCAATTGGCTGCAGCGGGCCACGACCTCTGGCTCCTGAATCGCGGCAACCGCAAAGGAGAAGTGCCCTCAGGGGTGCATCAAATAATAGCAGATATCGCGGACGAGGCAGCAGTGCTCCGGCAGTTGGGCGACAGCCGATTCGATGCGGTCTGCGAGTTCATCGGCTTCGTGCCGGAACAGGTGGAGCGCGATGTGCGCCTGTTCCGCAACCGCACCCGGCAATACGTCTATATCTCCTCGGCATCGGCCTACAACAAGCCAGCGGCCAGTCCTTTCATCAACGAAGGCACGACGTTGGCCAATCCCCATTGGGAGTACTCGAGGAATAAGATTTCCTGCGAGGAGCTGCTGATGCGGGAGTACCGCGAGAATGGCTTCCCGGTGACCATCGTGCGACCCAGCCATACTTACTGCGAGCGCGGAGTACCCCTCAGCATCCACGGAACGAAAGGCTGCTGGCAGGTGCTGCGCAGGATTCTGGACGGGAAGCCTGTCCTGGTGCAGGGCGACGGTTCCTCGCTTTGGACGCTGACGTGGAACGAGGATTTTGCAAGCGGATTCATCGGGCTGCTGGGTAATCCGACAGCACTGGGCGAAGCCTTCCAGATTATGAGCGACGAGCAGCTGACCTGGAACCAGATCTATGAGAGCGTGGGACGAGCCTTGAACAAGCAGGCGCAGCTCTATCACGTGGCATCGGACTTCCTGGTAGCAGTGGCTCCCAAAGAATGGGAGCTGGAAGGTAACCTGCTGGGCGACAAGAGCGTGACGGTGGTCTTTGACTGCGCTAAGCTAAAACGTGCCGTGCCGGGATTCCAGGCCACCACACGCTTTGATGAAGGAGTGCGCCGTTGTGTAGACTACCTCCTTTCGCATCCTGAACTACAGGTCGAAGACACGGAATTCGATGCTTGGTGTGACCGCGTCATCGCAGCGCAAGAAGCAGCAAAGAACACGTTCTGCAAAGAGTGAGCATGAAAAAATACGGCTGGGATGCGAAAAAAAGGCGAAAAGTTTTGGCCATGTCGCAGAAAGTCACTACCTTTGCAGCCGATTTGAGACCGAAGGGGCTCGGTAAAGTGGCACCACGAAGGATGTCCGCCTCCCGGTAAAACCCGTTAAATACATTAATATCAAACATGTACGCAATCGTAGAGATTAACGGTCAACAGTTCAAGGCAGAAGCCGGCAAGAAGCTCTTTGTCCAGCACATTCAGGAAGCAGAGGCTCAGCAGACTGTTGAATTTGAGAGAGTGTTGTTGGTAGACAACGATGGCGCCATCACCGTGGGTGTTCCCACCGTGGAAGGTGCAAAAGTGGTCTGCGAAGTCGTTTCACCGCTGGTAAAGGGCGACAAAGTCCTGGTATTCCGCAAGAAGCGCCGCAAGGGCTATCGCAAGCTGAACGGTCATCGTCAGCAGTTCACAGAGTTGACTATCAAAGAAGTTATTGCTTAACCACTAAAAGACAAGAAACGAAATGGCACATAAAAAAGGTGTAGGTAGTTCTAAGAACGGCCGCGAGTCTGCAGCACAAAGACTCGGTGTGAAGATTTTTGGTGGTCAGCAGTGCGTGGCTGGCAACATCATCGTGCGCCAGCGCGGCACAAAGCACTATCCCGGCAAGAATGTCGGTATGGGTAGTGACCACACGCTCTATGCTCTCGTTGACGGTATCGTCACCTTCAAGAAGGGACGTCTGGACCGCAGCACGGTTTCCGTGGAGCCCGTAGCAGAGGCATAAAGGACAACTCTCGTCATTGAACGCTTTAAGGATTTAAGGATTTAAGGATTTCGCGTAAATCCAACAATCCTTGAATCCTTAAATCGTAAACAGACGACTCAGATCATTAAACATTAAATCATTAAATCATACGTTGTGTTAACACTCAAACTTATCAACGAAGAGACCGAACGGGTGATCCGAGGTCTGCAAAAGAAACATTTCGAGGGCGCTGCCGAAGCCATTGCAGCCGTGCAGGCTACCGACAGACGCCGTCGTGAGGCCCAGCAGCAGCTGGATCAGTTGCTGGCCGAGAGCAAGAAGAAGGCTGCCGAAATAGGAGCTCTCATGAAGCAGGGGCTGCGCGAACAGGCTGAACAGGCAAAGACCAGCGTGGCAGAGCTCAAGGAGAAAGCCAAAGAGCTCGAAGCCGCTATGGACGAGGCTCAGAAGAGACTCAACGAGCAACTCTATCAGATTCCCAATATCCCCTACGACGAGGTGCCAGAAGGAGCTGCTGCGGAGGACAATGTCGTCGTGAAGTCCAACCTCAAGGAGTGCGACGGCACGGACACCGTGGGCAACTGGACCACCAATCCCGTAGTGGAGGAGGCACGTCTGCCCCACTGGGAACTCGCCAAGAAATACAACCTCATCGACCTCGACCTGGGCGTGAAGATCACCGGCGCTGGCTTCCCCGTCTACATCGGCAAGGGAGCACAGCTGCAGCGAGCACTCATCAACTTCTTCCTGGCCGAGGCCAACAAGGCTGGCTACACCGAGATCATGCCGCCCACCGTGGTGAATGCCGCCAGCGGCTATGGCACAGGTCAGCTCCCCGACAAGGAAGGTCAGATGTACCACGCAGAGGTCGATGACCTCTATCTCATCCCCACCGCCGAGGTGCCGGTGACCAATATCTACCGCGATGTCATCCTCGATGAGAAAGACCTCCCCATCAAGAACTGCGCCTACACCCAGTGCTTCCGCCGCGAAGCCGGCAGCTACGGCAAGGAAGTGCGCGGACTCAACCGCCTGCACGAGTTCTCGAAGATTGAAATTGTGCGCATCGACACACCTGAACATTCCAAGGAGAGCCACAAGGAAATGCTGGCCCACGTCGAAGGCCTGCTGCAGAAGCTGGAACTACCCTACCGCATCCTGCGCCTGTGCGGCGGCGACCAGAGCTTCACCAGCGCCATCTGCTATGACTTCGAAGTCTATAGCGAGGCACAGAAGCGTTGGCTGGAAGTAAGCTCCGTCAGCAATTTCGACACCTATCAGGCCAACCGCCTCAAGTGCCGTTATCGTCGTGCCGACACCAAGAAGACCGAGCTCTGCCACACACTCAACGGCTCTGCCCTGGCACTGCCGCGCATCGTCGCAGCCTTATTAGAGAACAATCAGACAGAGGCCGGCATACGCATCCCTGCCGCACTGCAGCCCTACACCGGGTTTGAACTCATTGACTGATTAAGAGGTTTCAGTTTATAATTGAAATATTGAGATATTGAGATATTGAAAATTGAAATATTAACCGCGTTCAACAGAAATCCGAGTGAGTGCACAGCGCCTCACTCGGATTCTTTTCATCGATATTGTCCACGCTGAACTTCGCAATGCCCACTGCCGTTACGGCTTCCGCGATAAGGCGTTACGGCTTCCTGAATAATGCGTCACGGCTTCCGCGATAAGGCGTCACAGCTTGTAGTGAATGCCCAATAATAAGAGCATGGGGGCGGCAGGCTCACCTTCAACAGCTTCACACGTTCCTTGTTCTGGGTCTTTCGTGGTCCACACAGCGGCGCTGCATAGACGGCCGCTTCTCGCCAGCAAAGGCCCTCTGGCTCTCATAGACTTCGCGTTTCATGACGTTTTTTGGGGTGATATCTTGCACAAAAGTACAAATTATTTTGCATTCGCCACCTGTTTCCCGCCTTTTTAATCTCCCCTGCCCTCTTTTTCTGTCATTTTTTTCGGCGTTTATTGCTGCTGATAGGAAATATATCGTTATCTTTGTGCCCGAAAAAGGAACCTAATAACGAAAAAACTATGAATTCTTCTGTGATTATCAATCTGCTCAGGCGCGCGACAGGATTACTGGCTGCTGCATTGCTGGCGACGACGGCCACTTGGGCCGACGAGCCCCTCACCATCTGCCACGAGGACGGAACGGTGACTTTTCAGTACAAGAACGACCAGGCGAAGGAGGTGATGGTGGACGTTCAGTTTGCCGGACGAAAGGCGATGCAGCGCGATGCGCAGACGGGCCTGTGGACGGTGACCCTCGGCCCCGCCGCACCGGACATGTATCCGTATTGTTTCATCGTGGACGGCGTGAGTGTCATGGACCCCACCTGCGACCAGTACTTCCCGAACGAGGGGTTCAAGAACAGCCTGCTGGAGATTCCCGCCCAGACGGGAACGCTGGCACACGACATCCGACCCGTGGCGCACGGCAGCCTCTCGTATGTGAACTACTTCTCCAAGAGCCTTGGTGCCACGAACCATGCCATCGTGTATCTGCCGCCATCGTATATGATGCAGCAGCAGAAACACTATCCCGTGTTCTACCTCATCAGCGGCACAACAGACACCGAGGAGGTGTACTACAAGGTGGGGCGCGTGAACTATATCCTCGACAACCTGATTGCCGAGGGGGCGGCGGAGGAGATGATTGTGGTGCTGCCCTACGGGAATCCCATGAAGCTGAAGCCGCAGGCTCCGGGTGCCATGCCGCAGATGGGCTTCGGTGCGGATATCTTCGGACAGGACCTGCACAACGACCTGATGCCCTACGTGGAGAGTCATTTCCGCACCATCAACGATGCCGACCACCGCGCCATCGGCGGGTTCTCGCGAGGAGGCAACCAGGGTCTCATGAACGGACTGACGCACCTGGATAAGTTCTCGTATCTATGCAGCTACAGCTCGTTCACCTCCACGGACCTCCCCAACGTGTACGATCAGGCTGCGGAGACCAATAGCAAGATTCACCTCTTCTGGCTGGGTGTGGGCACGGATGATTTCCTCTATGGAACGGCGCGCGACTACATGGAGTTCCTCGACAAGAAGGGCATCCGCAGTGTGAAGGAGTTCACTCACGACAAGTTCGGCCACACGTGGATGAATGCCAAGTATTTCCTCGACCGCTCGCTGCGCCTGCTGTTCAGACCCGAAGCGGCAGAAGCGGCTATGCAGCAGGGCGGGCAACCCACGCCGGCTGCCACAGGTAAGGAACAGCCCTTCACGCCCAGCGTCATGGCGCGACTCTTCCCCCGCCCCATCCTCTCGCCGGAATACGGCAGTGATGCCATCACCTTCCGCATGAAAGCGCCCGATGCCCAACAGGTGGCGCTGGTGACGGAACTGAACAACGAGCCGCTGGTCATGCAGCGCGACAGTGACGGCGTGTGGCAGACCACCCTGACGAATGATGTGATGAGCACCTTCACGTATTATTTCCTGGTGGACGGCACTCCCGTTGCCGACCCTCAGAATATGTACCTCGCACCCTCGAAGGGCTTCAAGCCCAGCATCTGCCGTCATCCGGCAAGCCCCAACAGCTTCGCCTCGATGGGCGAGATGCCTCATGGCACCGTGAGCTATGTGCCAAGCATGCAGGGCGATGCATGGTATATACCGGCTGATTTCTCATTCACCGCCATGCCCGTCTTCATCCAGCTCGTGCCCGGAGAGACGGATACCGATGAGAGTTGGTTCAAGGTGGGCGCTGCGGATGCCATTGCCGACAGGATTCATGCTGCCCATCACCTGAAGCCCTTCCTCATCACCACCAGCGACCTGGATTTCATGCAGCAGGGATTCGGACAGCAAATGGAAATCCGAACACTGCGCGCTGCGGACTACAAGACGTGGAAGGAACGGCAGCAGGCGCTGGAGGCGCTGTTAGAGGCGCTGAAAGATTGAAAATTGAAAACGTATTACTCCACTTTTAATTGGAAGGTGGAGGCAGGCAGTCCCTGAGCGTTGCGGAGGTCGGCATCGGTGAATCCCTGCCATCCGTAGCGCACGACCACAGGATTCTTCACAGAAGGCGATGAGAGCAGAATCTTGTCGCCTTCTATTTTGATGTCTGCGGGATAGAACAGCCCGTCGTCCGATGCGAGCTCGAAGCCGCGTGTGGCGGTGAGTCCCTGGGCATGGTCGAAGTGGAGCACGAGGGTGTGGTTCTGTCCCCGAACGGCAGCGCGCGGTGCGGGTCCTTCGCTCTGGAGGGAGTGGCCGTAGGTGTGGCAGAGGGCCTGCAATGCCAGACGCTCGCCGACGGGTCGCTTGTTGCGGTAGTGCACATCGGCAGCATCTCCGAGGTCGCTGCTGACGGCCATCCACGTGTCGGGCAAGGCGTCGGCAAGGCGTCGCTGGCTGTCGCGGAAGGCTGGCCATGACGGGCGAGGCAGGCTGGAGAGCTGGACAAAGTAGAAGGGCAGGACGGACTTCTGCTGGAACTCGCAGATCCAACGGCGTGCGAAGTGCTGGCGCCAGGAGTGCTGCAGGAGTGTGAAGAGCCGTTCGTGGAGCTCGATGTTATGGGCATTGCTCTCGCCCTGGTACCAGATAACGCCCTTGATGGGTAGGTGTCCGAGTGGGGCGATGGCTGCCTCGAAGAGGTAGGCGGGGTCGTAGGGGTGGCGCTGGAGTGTGTTGTAGGCAGGCGATTCCTTGTCGAGTGCGTGGGCGATGTTCTGGGTCATGCGTCCTCGTGCCCAAGGCTGACCGTAGTCGCCGTTGCGCCAGTCGCGCAGGATATTCGGGAGCTCCCATTCCAGCGTTGTGCGGTCTATCCAGGACTCGGTGGTGGAGCCTCCCACGGCGTTGCAGATGATGCCGATGGGCACATCGGGCAGGCTGTCGCAGAGCACACGTCCGAAGTTAAAGGCCACGGCAGAGAAGGCGCGTACGGCTTCGGGCGAGGCTGTCGTCCAGCCCTGGAAGTCCATGTGGCGCAGCTCATTCGTATAGCGGAGCACGCTATCGTTCCACTCTACGGCATCTGTTCGGGCCCGTGCAGGCATATTATAAAGATGTAGTCGCTGCCCGAGGCGTGCGGCGTCGGCCAGGTCCTGTTGGAGGGTGCTGCACTGATCCACGCGCAACTCCATATTCGATTGTCCGCTGGCGAGCCAGAGGTCGCCGAAGTAGAGGCTGTCGATGGTCAGCGTCTGCGGGGCACCCTGGGTGAGGTTCTGGAGCAGGAAGGGATATTTCTCTGGATAATAGAAGCGGTAGTCTTCGGGCGGCAGGGGCTGGGTGGTGAAGGTGAGTGTGTAGGGTCCTCCGGCCTTCATGTGAGGCAGCTCCATCCACCACGAGCCGTCGGCGCGCGTGAAGGTGGCTCCCTCGTCGACCACTTTTCCATCCTTGCTCAGTACGCGTCGGATGCTGCATCGGGCATTGGCTGTTCCTTCGATAAGGAGGTGTTCGTCGCGCGGCAGCACCATTCCACTGGCATAGACGGGCGGCAGACGCAGTCCTCCGTGGTCTCCGGTGAGTGCGCTGTAGATGGTTCTTGCCAGGATCTGTGCCCCCTCGGGATTGGGATGCAGGGCATCGGGGAAGAGGTCGGGACGGCTGTGCAGTGGTGTGAAGAGGTCGACGAGCTGTGCGCCAGCTCCGCGGGCCACCTGTTCTATGGCCTGCTGCACCTGTGCGTGCCAGTCGCGTGTGCCGCTCTGGTAACGGGGATGGCGGTCGAAGATGGGTGTCATCCGGCATACGAGGATGCGAGCCTCGGGGTTCACCATGAGGAAGGAATCTATCAGCGCGCGGTAGTTGGGAATGAACTCCTCCTTCCAGTCGGGCCAGTTGCGCGGGTCGGTGTCATTGAGACCGAGGTGGATGACAACCCAGTCGGGCTTGAAGTCGAGGGCCTGATGGAACTCCGGCAGGTTGATGTAGGGGCGGTGGCCTTTGTAGAGGAGGGTGGCTCCCGAGTGTCCGAAATTGGCGACTTCGAATCGGCGGGCACCATAGGTGCTGTCGAGCATCTGCTGCAGACGAACGGGATATGCATCGCGCTCACGGTTAGCGAGGCCGTAGCCATAGGTGACGCTGTTGCCCACACAGGCGATTCGCAGAGGACGCTCTGCAGCCTTCGGTTTGCGGGCACACCAGACGGGAGATGCGGCAAGGAGGAAGAGCGCCGCGAAAAGCCATTTACTGAAAGATTGCATGGTTATTTTCATGATGAAGTTTACGTTTATGCGCCGCAAAGTTAGTTTCCTTGAGTGTTCACTCCAAATTTTCATTGTTAAAATCTCTTGATTCAGCTTCTATTTCTTTTATTTTACCTATCTTTGCGCCCGAAATGAAAAGACAACGTAGCAGAGTAGGTATTGCATGGTTGCTGCTGACATTATTTGTTTCGATGCAGCTGCTGTCGGGGGTACATCGCCACGAGGAAGTGATGAGTGCCACCATCGACTGCATGGAATGTGCGCACCATGTGCATCACCCCGGACATTTTGCCGCATCGGACATTCATATAGACGACTGCCTGCTCTGTCAGTTCCTTCATTTTGTTTACTTGGCAGCAGCCACAGCCGGGCTGATGCCGCTGATTATCTCTACGCAGAGCAGACGATTCTTCCTGAATAGCAGGATTTCCTGTGAGGAGCCGTCTGTGCGCTTCACACGAGGGCCTCCATTCGAAGAATAACCTTCGTCAAAAGAGATAATTACCCCTTTACTTATAAATTTATTCTTCAACGAAACTACAGAATGAAAAAGATATCTTTCATCCTGTTGTTGCTGTGGATATCCTACGCCGTAGCAGCACAGGAACATAACCATCACCAGAACCACGAACACCCCAACGACAGCACCGACGTCTTCTTCCGCCACCTGAAACTGAACGAGGTGGTGGTGACGGGTGTTGTGGGCGACACAAAACTAAAGAACTCCACGGCTCCCATCTCCATCGTCTCGGGGAAGGAGCTGCGGCAGACGGCATCCACCAACATCATCGATGCCATTGCCCGTCAGCCGGGAATGGCGCAGATCACCACGGGCGGCGGCATCTCGAAACCCATCATTCGCGGACTGGGCTACAACCGCATCATCGTCATGAACGAGGGCATCAGGCAGGAAGGACAGCAGTGGGGCGACGAGCACGGGATAGAAATAGACGCGCAGAACGTGAATTCGGTAGAGATACTGAAGGGGCCTGCCTCGCTCATGTATGGCAGCGATGCCATGGCCGGAGTGGTCATCCTCCACGGCAGTCCCATACAGCCCGAGGGCGAGATGAAGGCAAGCCTCTCCACAGAATATCAGACGAATAACGGACTTGTTGACTACTCGCTGAACTTCGCCGGCAACCAGAAGGGATTCGTCTGGGACGGACGCTTCACGGACAAATACGCCCACGCCTACAAGAACAAAGAAGACGGCTACGTGCCCGGATCGCAGTTCAAGGAAAGAGCCGGAAGAGTGATGCTCGGACTGAACAGACAGTGGGGCTACACCCACCTCACGGGATCGCTGTTCTACCAGACGCCCAGCATCATCGAAGGCGAGCGCGACGAGACGACGGGAGAACTCATCAGCGACGGGCCCGCGAAGACCTACTCCGCTGCCCTGCCCTTCCAGAAGATACATCACTACAAGGCCGTATGGGACAACTCGCTGAACCTGCCGCGAGGATGGCTGAAGGCCATCGTCGGCTACCAGCAGAACCAGCGCAGGGAATTCGAGGACGATGCCGATGAATATGAACTCTACTTCAAACTCCACACCATCACCTACGACGTGCGGTTCCTCTCGCAGGAATTCAGCGGGTGGAAGATGGCTGCAGGAGCCAACGGTATGTGGCAGCAGTCACTGAACCTGGGCGAAGAGATGCTGATACCGGAGTACAAGCTCTTCGACATCGGAGCCTACGCCACCGTCAGCAAGACACTCCACCGCTTCACCTTCAACGGAGGCTTGCGTGCCGACAACCGCCATCTGGATTTCCACTCGCGCAACTTCAGCGGCGTCACAGGCAGCATCGGAGCCGTGTGGAATGCCAACGACCACCTCAATGTGAGGCTGAACCTCGCACGAGGATTCCGCGCTCCGAATATGAGCGAGCTGGGCAGCAACGGTGTCCACGAAGGCACACAGCGCTATGAGGTGGGCAATCCGAACTTGAAGTCGGAATTCAGCTGGCAGGCAGACCTCGGGCTGGATTTCACTTCGAAGTACGTCTCTGCGCAGGTCGCCCTCTTTGCCAACCGCATCCAGAACTATATCTTCGCCGCGAGGGCTAACGACATGTCGGGAATGCCGCAACAGCCTGGACTGCGCACCTATTATTATACGCAGGGAGATGCTCGTCTGCTGGGCTTTGAGGCTGGCGTGGACTTCCACCCCATCCACAGCATCCATTTCCAGAACACCTTCTCATTCGTCGATGCACAGCAGCTGCACCTTGAGGAGGAAGCGCGCTACCTGCCCATGACACCCGCACCGCGATGGACCTCGGAGCTGAAGTACGAGATTACGCACCACGGCCACAAGACCCTCAACAATGCCTTCGTGGCACTCGCACTCGAGTGCAACCTCGCACAGAACCATTACTACAAGGTGGACGACACCGAGACACGAACGCCCGCCTATACCCTGCTGAGCCTTACGGCTGGCACCGACCTGAACATCAAAAAGAAGAAGGTTGCCGAACTGTATATCACTGCCGACAACCTCCTGAATACCGCCTATCAGAACCACCTTAACCGCCTGAAATACTGCGATGTAAACAACGCCACAGGCCGACAGGGAGTCTATAATATGGGCCGCAACGTGACCTTCAAAGTCATCATTCCATTGAATTTTTCATCCTCAATTATCTAACCAGCGTTTTCTTTCCATTAATGACATACAATCCGCGAGGCAGCTTACCGCTCTTCACTCTCCTTCCGTTGAGGTCATAAACCCCATTGGAACCTGTTGTCCCATTACTCCCTGCGATAGATTCTATTCCCGATGGAACGAACTCCCTCGCAAGGATATTTGCCTGACCCAGCACGAAGTCCGCATTCTTCGCAGCATCAGCATAGAACACAATCACGTACTCTCCCGTCACTGGGACTTCGAAATCCAGAGCCTGCTGCACCACGCTCTTGAACTTATTGCCTGCATCGCCGCCGATATTCACCGTAGGAGTATAGGTGCTCGTCGCTATCTCCTCGCCATTCACATCCTGAACCGAGATTGTCACCGGAGAGAAGTCCGGACAATTCCAATTGCAGACCTTGTACTTCACCGTATAACGTCCTGCGTACAATGTCAGCGTCGAGCGGGCATTCGAGGTGCCAAACTTTGCCCAGGCAGCCTTCGCACGCGTCGTATTGTTCTGCACCAGAAGACCATACTCGAAAGCACGTGAACTGCTCGTAAAGTGGAGCACACGGCAACCGTCGGTATAAGGGGTGCCACCACCGATACGTTTCGTAGAGCCGTTGCACACATACCAGTCCTGTGGCACGGCACCCTCCACCTTGAAGTTCTGACACAGATTATACGACGTACGCGTGCTCACGTAGTTCACCAGACATGATGTCTGTGCCGTCTTATCCTTATTGTCCGTCACCTCCACACGCAGCGTATGCTTGCCACTCTTTGGCGTAGCCACAGTCGCTGACCACGGCGACATTGTCTTTGACTCCAGCAGCGTCTTGCCGTCATAGAAATCCATCTTCGCCACCTTACCATTTGGGGCCTTTGCCGTAGCCTTGACCGTGATGTCAGGGAACAAATCCACACCCGCCGGAGCCATACACACGTGAGTCGTCTCGCCCGCAGGTTGAGTAATCCTCACCAGTGGCATATTCAGATAGAAACGCTTGCAGAAATTCCAGATCAGATGACGGTTCAGGTCCATAGGCCAGTGACCTCCGTTGTTATACGAATACAGCCACACCTCACCGCCGTTGGTGCCACCCGTCCATTTCTCCAAATCACCGTCATACCAGCTGCTGCTGATAGGCTTGTAACCTGTCGTCTTCGAGTAGTTCGGGTGCTTGTCGTGTTTCGCGTAGTTCTCGATATATGCATGAATACCATACTGCTCATAGCCGAATACATCGTCGCCGTAGGCTATGCACTCCAGCAGATTCACCGCCTTACGACAGTTGTTCCACGGAGACTCTGAGAACTGAATACCACTCGTAGGAGCAAAGGCTGCTATCTTATCCTGCATATTTGCGATGCAGTGGTGAATCAGCATCGAACCCATAGAGAAACCTGACCAGTATACACGCTCACGGTCGATGTCGAAACGAGTCACCATCTCATCAATCGTCTTGATTACGAAGTTCTGGTCATTTGTGCCGCCAATGTCCCACGTATTACCGTCGCTACGTAGATACGTCACAACAAACTTCGCAGTATCTATCATCTCATACATCTTGTCAGAACCATACTGATATTCAGGATTCTGGTTCATGCCATGAGTAACAATCATCAGCGGACTCTTCGCCGGCAAAGAGCTCGGTGCGAACACCACCATATTCCTCTCCTTACCGTTCACCGTGATGTTTATCTCCTGCTTCTTGTAAGCCCATGAATCCAGGGTCACCAGCAGTAAACCCACCAACATCACAAGACCCTGAACACGTAAATGTGTAATACCGTAGAATCGTAAAAAAGAAACTTTACTTTTCATTTTGAACTATGAATTTTGAATGATGAACTAAAAATTATGAATCTTGGCAAACTCTTTCAGAACCTTTTCCACCTCCTCTGTATCATCCGTCAATGTCAGCAGCATATGCTGATACCTCCCGTTCTCCACCATGTGTTGAATCAACGAATATGCCGGCACATCCTCTGTCCAGAAGCGCTTGCCGAGGAACACCATCGGGCTCGCAAAGCCGAAAGATTCATAGTGGTTCTGAACAGCATCCTGAAAGATCTCCTGCAACGTACCAGCACTACCCGGAGTATACACGATGCCGCCAAAAGCGATGGTCAGAATTGTGTCCTCGCGGACACTGTTCATGAAGTATTTCGCAATATGCGTCGCAAAGGGCGTCGAAGGCTCATGCCCATACAGCCACGTCGGGATTCCTAAGCTCTCGTACTGCGTTTGTGGATAACGCTGCATCAGAGCCAAGGCCGACGACAGCCAAGCACGCTCCTTGAACGATGCCGCAGCACCCGCCAGCCAAGCGATAGCCTCACGAGCTTCGGCATCACTGCGCCCCGCCAGCCAAGCACCCAGATGAGTCGCCTCCATAGCACCTGGACCGCCACCGCTCACCATCAGGAAACCCGCCTCCGTCAAATGCTTGCTCAGCAAAACAACACATTCGAACATTGGATCGGTACGCAAGAGAGCATGACCGCCCATAATGCCGACAAAACGGTGGGGGTTGTGCTCATTGAGAAACGCTTTCAGAGCTACATGAATACCATGATCGTGCAAAGTACGAGCTATAGACTCATACACATTCTTTGCAATCTTGCCCTCCGACAAATAATGGGCATACACACGGCTGTCGTAGCAGCTGGCAAAAGATGCACGGTCCTCCGCTTCGTCCGAGGACGGGACATAACCGCCATACAGGTCCTTGGCACTGTACAAGCGACCGTGGCGAAGCACTTCATAAGGCACAGAGCGCATCCATTCCATCATGCCTTCCAGTCTTTCAAAATTCGGGTTAGTAATCATATCATATAGGGTTTATCTCAATATCTCAATCTTCAATCTTCAATACTCCAACACCTTCCACAGATCACGGATACGGCCTTCAGGGTCCCATTGGCCATGGAAAGTCCACTGAGCTGTAATCTGGTGCGGAGCCGGTGCCCCTTCCATTTGGTTGAGGTTGTTTCGAAGCCAGCCGCTGTCGCCCCCTTCGCGAACACATTGATGGTAATAAGCCCGCAATCCCCAGAGATTAGGATCGGGCTGCTTGTCGGCGTAGGCATAGCGGATATTATGATCCAGAATCTGGGAAGACAGCTTGCAGTTGAGCAGAACGAACTGGGCATCATGATGATAGCGCCCGAGAATTGTAGGCGACAGGGCATCGAAGTAGGAATCCTTGATGACCAGTTTCTTGTCCTTGTCATTGCTGCCGTCGTGCCAGATGATGGCGCGACTGTTGCCCAAGAAATGGCAACGAGTGGCATAGCACCAGCCTCGAGGACAGAGGAAATCCACACCCGGACAGCGAAGGAAGAGGTCGGCATGGTAGGAGAAGCCTCCACCAGGAGGCCACAAGGAAAGTGCATCGTTGCCGTCGGCCCAGACATTACAATTGATGACAATGGTGCGTGTGGCACGGCCATAAATAGCCATCTGGTGCGTGGTATTCCCTGGATCCACAGCGGTGCCGTAGTTATTATATACTGTCAGTCCGCTAATGATACAATCATCAGCACCTTCCTGTAAGGTGATGACTCCATTGCCCACACTCTTTCCGTGGTATTCACTGACGGTGAGCTTCTCACGAGCCTCAGCCAAAATCAGGACTGTGCTGTCGCGGTCTTCACCTACAAGCACAATATTAGGACGGTCAATGATGACCTTCTGCCGATACACGCCCTTGCGAATAAGGATTTTGAAAGGTTCCTCGGGGACAGCAGGAGCCCGTTCTATGGCGAGCTGGATGCTATCGCCAGGGTGTACGACGACATCAAAATCCTCCGCCAGCTTCACAGGTTTTCGAAACCAATCGATAGTCCCTGTCTCATTACCTCCTTTGCTGGAAAGACGAATGTCAGCCCGCTGGGAGAGTTGTAGCCGGTCAGCCCACTGCTGATAACGCGAATATAGCCGGGCGGGACGGTCGCCATACCACATATAGCCGTTGCGTCGCTCGCTGCCGATCTGCTCCAACCGCCGACGGGGTATGCCATCGCGGTCGCAGACAAAGGGTTCGCCACGTTCTAAATCGTAGAAACGGGCCCACAGCGGAGAGGCTTGGGAATCGCGCACCAAGCGAGTATCTCGATCTTCAGTGCCACGATGGGCTGTACGCTCCACACGGTAGCCCGTCAGCTTATGTCCCTCGAACCAACGCATAGCCGCATTTACAGCCGAAATCACCCGATCACTGGGTTGTTCCAGTTCCATCAGCAGTTCCACTATACCGGCACTCTCATTCGGACAGTACGAAGGTAGTTCATAAGCTCGGGCGGCAGCCGGGAGCAATGTCTCGCGATCGTGCTGCTGACACCAAATGGCGAGCTGTCCGTCTGTCACAATCTGCGTATTCAGAATACATTCGATCCCTTTATCAAAGGCGACGGAAATGCGCCTGCGCAACACCTCGTCAGTGAGGTCGCCATGATAGGGCATACGTTGTGCGCGGATGTCACGCAACAGCCGCAACGTATTCACCATCGCATCGTCGTTGTAGGTAATATGTATCTGGTAACCGTGCATCTCCGGCCAGAACTGAGGCCAGCCGCCATTCGGATATTGTCCGCTGAGCAGATAATCCACAGCACGGCGGAAGGCATCCCTGTAACGGATGTCGCCAGTTTGCTGATATAACTGTGCCAGATACTTCATCTGCGAGGTGGTGGCTCCATTGTCCACCGTAGAGTCATCGCGCCGCTGCTTGTCGCGGACTACCTGTGCCTGTTCCTCTGAAGAAAGCTGACGGCTCATATCTACGTTCTTAGGCCAACCTCCTGTGGCCCGCTGGTAGAGGAGCATCTGGTCACCTACGCGACGCATCTCCAGCAGTTCCCTCTCTAAGGAAGCCCAAATGAAGGGCCCCAGGGCTTTAGGGTCGTTGTCTCGTACGGGTTCACTCAGATAATAGTCATAGGAGCCATCGCGTCTGAGGTTTTCCTTGAGCGTGGCTTTCGGGTTGAGTTTCTTCAAGGCGGCCTCCACCTGCGGACTGCTACCGGGACCCAATCCAGCTACAGAACAACCTGTGGTCAAAGAAATGGTGTGATTGGTGTCAACGCGGATGAACTGACGGACGATTCCATCGTAGGCTTTCAGTCCGGCATCGCGGAATCTCTCCCCCACCCAACCGCGATTCGAAGCTTTCAGCAAGGCGTAGGCAAACATGCATGAACAGGAGCTTTCGAGATAATTGCCTTGTCGCTCAGGTGCATCCATCACCTGATACCACAGCCCACTGCCCTCGTCCTGCCAACGCAGGATGGCATTGAAGTCCTGCTCCAGCAAGGCGAGGACTTCTTGCCGACGTTCATAGTCAGTAGGCAGGACATCCAACAATTCTACCAGCGCCATCGTGAACCAGCCCTGTGCCCTCCCCCAGCAGTGCTGCGACAGTCCTGTTCGCGGATCGGCCCAGAACATATTGCGGTTCTCGTCATAAGCGTGGCGGTTAAGTCCTGTCTTCGCATCGAGGGTGCGGTAGTACGTGGTCTTAATCTGACTGACGGCGTCGTCAAAGATACGTTTTTGTTTGGAAGGCTTAGCGAGCATGGATGCTGCCAACACCCGATAGGGCAATCCCATGAAGATGCCGTCGAGCCACACCTGATAGGCATAGATGGCCTTGTGCCAGTAAACGTTATCGTTCACGGTGCGCGGCTGGTGGTCGAGCTGTCGCATCAAGGTCTGCATCGCCAACCGCAATTGGGGCTGGGAATTCTGCTGGTAGAGGCGTGCGAGGAAATGACCTGTCCGCACGTGATCGAGGTTGTATTCCTGAAGGTCATAATTGCGGATGTGTCCTCGGGCATCTATCATCGTATCCACGTATTCCTGACAATAGTTCAGGATATCCTGGCCACCGTATCGGAGATAAGTATCAAGCATAGCTTCGAGTTCGATGCCCATTACATAACTCCATTTCGGGCGTTCTGAGAAGTCGAGGAGGTAGGAATGAGGGGTGCGTTGCATCTCTGAGCGCACCATCCATTCAGAATAACGGCCGCCGTAGGGCAGTTGCTGTAGCACGAGGCTACCGTTGATAAAGAGGTTCTGGAAGCGGATGTCGCGGGTCTTACCTCGAATGCTGTTGCCCTCTGCCACACCATCAAAACGGCAGTCTTGAATGCGGATGTCGCTCACACACGTCGCAGTGTCCAGTCCCACAATCATCACTCCGTAGCGCGACTGTTGGCATGTGACGCGTTCGACCGCGATGTTCCTGACGATCGGCAGGAATCCGCGGCAACAGGCCTCACGTGGCTCATAGTCGAGGTTAATCTTCACTACCGCCTCGCGGCACTGCCCCACTTGGATATTCCTTATATGGATATTCTCCACCACGCCACCGCGACAACTGTTGGTTTTGATGCGGAGCACACGATCGAGGTCGGGAGAGTCCATCACACAGTCGTGGGCAAATACATTACGGCAACCGCCACTCACCTCAGAACCTATGACAACTCCGCCATGGCCGTTTTTCATCTCGCAGCGACGGATGATGATATTCTGTGAGGGCATTGCACGCAGCCGTCCGTCGCGGTTGCGCCCGCTCTTGATGGCAATGCAGTCGTCACCCGTACTGAAATAACAGTCCTCAATCAGCACGCGATCGCAGGATTCGGGGTCGCAGCCGTCGCCGTTGGGGCCGTCGTTGATGATGCGCAGCCGCCTCAGTGTCACATCCGTGGACTTCAGGGGGTGGACGACCCAGAAGGGTGAGCGCAGCAGCGTCACATCTTCCAGAAGTACGCGCTGACAGCTATTGAAGTTCACGAGCTGGGGACGCATCGCATCCTCAGCAGTGAACACCCGCTCAACGGAGGGCTTTGCTTCTATGGTCATCGGCACTCCGTCCTCACCGGCCTTCAACAGTCGCTGGCGACCACCCATCCGCTGACTGGGTATTCCCTGTTGCCAGCCGAATTTCGGATTTCCACACCATGCCCACCACGTCTGATTCGAACCTCCGCCGTCAATCGTTCCCTTGCCGGTGATGGCAATATCGTGGGCATCGTAGGCATAGATACAGGGCTGTAGGTTGTAGCAGTCCACACCCTCCCAACTGGTAGCAACAACTGGATAAAGCGAGGGGTTGAAATCAAACTCCAGCCTTGCGCCTTCATCCACCACCAGATTCACACCACTCTTCAGCGTGAGTGCCCCCGTCAGATACCGTTCGCCAGCGGGCACCACCACTCTTCCGCCGCCTTGCTCAGAGCACTCGTCGATGGCTCGCTGAATGGCACGCTGATTCTGAGCCGCTGTCTGTCCGGACGCTGCCCCGTAACGAGTAATCACGTACTCCACCGCCCCTATTCGAGGTGCCTGAATCTGCTGCTCTATCTGCTTGTAGAGCTCATCGTCCCAAGCCAACACGCGCAGCGGAAGGGAAAGAAGCAGCAAGAGCAGTACGAAGGGATATAATAAGTAATGCTTCATTTTGTAAGCATTATGAATAGCATTGTGAATTATGAATTAGGAATTGAAGAACTTATTGCTTACGATAACCGCTGGCGGTGAAGACGGCAAGGAGCTGATTCTCTTCATCGGTGACTCGTACTTCACAGAACGGCAGATGGCGGTGATTGACGAGTTCCTGAGCCTCAGCGGTAATAAGTCCCGACTTGACGCCACGGAGGAAGGTGATATTCGCGGCGGAGGTGACAGTAAGTTGTCCATGACTGTTGGTGGCGGCAGCAAAAGCAAGGTCTGCGAGTGTGAAGAGTACTCCTCCCTGCACACTGCCGCCAGCATTCAGGTGACGGGGTTCGATGCGCACTTGTGTACGGGCATATCCCTCACGGATATCTATGATTTCTATGCCATTAAGTCGGGCAAACTCATCATGGAGGAAGAATTCTTTCAGGGCGATTGTATCCATAGGCTGATGGTTTTATTCCCAAACGACGTTCTGGGGGCATCCCTCTAAGAACAGACGAACATTGTCGATGGCTATGTGCAGCAGCCGCTTACGCGCCTCAACACTCGCCCATGCGATGTGGGGAGTGATGAACGCGTTCGGACAGTGCAACAGTGGATTGTCGGCCTGGGGAGGCTCGACGGTCATCACGTCAGCACAATAAGCTGCGAGACGGTTAGCCTGGAGCGCAGCAGCCACATCAGCATCATTGACCAGCGGACCGCGACCGGTATTGATGAGGATGGCTGTGGGTTTCATGAGGGCGAGGCTGCTGTCGTTGATGAGGTGCCGCGTTTCACTGGTCAACGGACAATGGAGCGAGAGAACATCGGCGGTGGAGAATAGCGTCGGAAGGTCTGTCTTTTCTACACCTACAGGCAGACGGTCAGGGGCTTTGCTCGTCACTGCCTTGACCTTCATCCCGAAAGCAAGTGCAATCTGGGCTACACGGGAACCGATATTTCCCAGTCCTACAATACCAAAGGTCTTGCCGGCGAGTTCGTGCAGCGGCTGGTCCCAGTAGCAGAAGTCGGCATTGCGGCTCCAACGGCCCTGACGATTCTGCTGGGCGTAATAGTCGGTGTGATTGGTAATGGTCAGCAGATGGGCAAACACCATCTGCGCCACGCTCTCAGTACTGTAGGCTGGAACGTTGGTCACGGTAATGCCCAGTTCCTTGGCCGCCGCAGTATCCACAACATTATAACCTGTGGCCAGCACTCCGATATACTTCAGTTCAGGTAACGATATCAGCTCCTGTCGACCGAGGACCACTTTATTTGTAAGCACAACAGCAGCACCCGCACAACGGACTACCGTCTCATCAGCACGGGTGCGGTCATAGACAGTTAGTTCTCCCAAGGCTTCGAGGGGACTCCACGACAAGTCGCCAGGATTCGCCGAATAGGCATCAAGGATCACTATCTTCATTCGGATGTGGTTTTATCTTTAGTGAGTTCTTGGAGATAACGCTCTACTTTCTCGATGACAACGGTGGAGAGCTTGACCTGACCATCTGGTCCCACGACGACGATGGATGGAATCCACTTTACGCCATAGGCCTTGGCTATATCCGTCTCGCGGAACTTCTTGAGCTCACTCACTTGAGTGTAAGTGATTCCATACTGGGCAATAGCCTTTTTCCACGCTTCAACATTGGTATCCATCGAGATGCCGATGAATTCAATGCCATAAGCACGATAAGTTTCATAGAGTCGCACCACGTCAGGTGCCTCTTTCCGGCAATCGGGACACCACGATGCCCAGAAATCCAGCACCACGGTCTTTCCTTTGGCGAATTCAGTGAGGCACACTGGAGTACCGTCGGGTGTCTTCATCGTGAAATCCGGAGCTGCAGTTCCGGCCTTAATAAGCTCTGTCGCATACTTGGCGTCGAGGTCTTCAGAAGCGGTTGACTGTGCATGAGCAGGAAGGATAGTCACGAGCAACGCGAACAGAAGGGAAAAGCGTAGTTGTTTCTTCATATATTCTATTTTATGATGTGGATTATATGCTTTCGGCCGCAAATTTAGGAAGATTTTTGTTACCCACCAAGGAAAAGGAGGAAAATGTACGGATACAGGAATAAAATAATGAAAAAGGCAGTCAAGAATCAACCACCCAAGAAGAACAGGCTCACGCCAAAGACAGAGATGAAGGCACCTACGACTGCGCGCCACGTAATCTTCTCATGGAACAGCCAATATGAAGGCAAGAGGATGATGATTGGCGTCAGAGCCATCAACGTGGAAGCAATACCTGCGGCTGTGTATTGCACCGCCATCAGCGAGAACCCCACGCCCACAAAGGGTCCGAAGAGTGTCGTGGCAATGGCCACCGTCACACCTTTCCTGTCGTGAAGGGCTTGGCGAAAAGTCTTGGATTCATTACGTAGGAAGAGTAGCAGCGAAAAGCCCACGACACCCGCCAGACAACGATAGAAGTTGGCGCTGAAGGGGACCAGCCACTCTGGCGTTCCTGCATCAACCTCGAAATGATCCATTCCTATTTTACTTAGTACAAGTCCTATTCCCTGACACAAAGCAGCACCTATGGCATAGAGCACTCCGCGCCAGGGCAGCTTCAGCGACACCTTATGATGCTCGCCACGGCCGAGAACAGAGATGCCAATACCCGACAAAGTAATCAGCATCGCCGCCACACTCATCAGCGTCATCTGCTGACCCAGAGTAATCCACGCCATCAGCGCAGCCGCCAGCGGAGCCAGCGTCATGAAAAGCTGACCATAGCGGGAACCAATGAGAATATAGCACTGAAACAGGCAGAAGTCGCCGATGACATAACCCACAAGCCCTGAAAGGAGCATCCAACCCACCGCCGCGTTCGTGGCGCCGGACGGAGAAATACGACCCGTAACCACCACGAACAGCACGAGTGAAAACAGCAGCGCCAAGGCCATCCTCATCACGTTCAGCGTGAGGTTCCCAAGGCGTTTGCTGCCATATTCACTCAGCAGTGCCGTTGCTGTCCATGAGCAAGCGACACCTATTGAAATCAGTTCGCCTAAATATTCAACGCCCACGATTCAATCTTTTAAATTACTACGTATTAACGTATCAATAAGCAGACGCGATAAGATGTCACTTTGCCATCTGATAAATCGCCTCCATATCCTCAGCCTTCAGCACTTTCAGGGCTCCGATTTTGCGGGCGCCGTCCTGACTGCACTTGCGCGTCATCTCCTTGATTTCAGCGTCTGTAATCTCGCGGCCGATGAGCTCTTTGATGGTGGTGGGCATACCGATTGCGTGGTAGAAGCGTTCCATGGCTTCAATGCCCTTCAATGCGGTGCCTTCAGGGTCAGAGAAATCATTGGGAACATCCATCACATTGACGGCGAAGCGTACGAAACGCGACAAGTTCTCGTGCATCACATAGCGTGCCCAGCTGGGCCATACAGCTGCAAGACCGGCCCCGTGTGTTACATCGAACATACCGCTCAATTCATGCTCCAGCTGATGCGTAGCCCAGTCGTCATGTACTCCGCAGCCCGTAAGTCCGTTGTGAGCCACGCTGCCGCCCCACATAATCTGTGCACGCTGCCGATAGTCCTCTGGATTCTTCAGCACATCGAATACGGCGGTCTTCATTCTCCGCAAAACAGCTTCTGCCAGATCGGTCGTCAAGTCCATATCATCATCTTTGGTGAAATAGCGCTCCATGGTGTGCATCATCATGTCTGTTACTCCAGCTGCCGTCTGATAAGGAGGCAGGGTGAAGGTGCGACAGGGGTTCATGATGGCGAACTTCGGACGCGCGAGATTATTCGAGTAGCCGAGCTTCACGTCGCCATCTTCGTTGGTAATCACACTGGCCTCGCTCATCTCGCTGCCGGCAGCTGGAATGGTCAGCACGCACGCTACGGGAAGCATAGCCGAGGGTTCTGCCTTGCCGAGATACAAGTCCCAGACTTCACCCTCTAAGCAGACGCCATAGGCAATGCATTTGGCAGAGTCGATGACGCTGCCTCCTCCCACGGCGAGGATGAAGTCCACGCCTTCCTTGCGGCACAGCTCTATGCCCTGATGAGCCAGCGACAGACGGGGATTAGGCACCACGCCGCCCAGACAGACATACGGCACACCGCCTTCCTTGAGCAGACGGCAGAGCTTATCCAGCAATCCTGAGCGCACCGCACTCTGACCGCCGTAGTGTACCAGCACCTTCGTGCCACCATATTTCTTTACCAGAGCAGCCACCTGCTCCTCACTCTCCTGACCGAACACCACTTCTGTCGGTGCATAGTAATTGAAGTCCTTCATTGTCGTAATTGTTTTTGGGGGTTATTAGTTATTGTTTGTTGTCTATTTGAGCGCAATGATATCACTCCACCGCGTGGTAGGATTCTTGCTGCGGAAATCGTGCTTGATGGCATTGGCGAAGGTCACTACACGCCCGTCGCTGCCCAGAAACTGCTGGGCGCCCAAGAGCACCGTCTCCGAACCATTGACTTTATTGATTCGGTCGATGACGGTATCCAGACGGCGCATCTTCTGGAACTGCTCCGCGTTGGTATCGAAGAGATCCTGCTGCACAGGCGAATCAGGACCGATGCCCATCACTATCACGCCAGCTTTCTTATAGTAATAGTCCGGCTGATAGAGTTGCGACAGCAACTCGTTGGCTTTCTGAACGATATCTGTCGTGCTGTTGGTGGGCGTGAGCAGGCGCATATCCTGATAGTTCCAGTACTGAGGCAGATCTTCGCGAAAAGCGTTGGTATTCAGGAAGACACTGATGACAGATGCTACCGTGCCCTGACGCCGTAGCTTCTCGGCACACCTCGCGGCATAGTTCGAGACATGGACTCTCAGGCTGTCGAGATCCTTAATCATTCCTGGGAAGGAACGACTGGTGCATATAGATTTCTTCTTCGTCATCTCCTCATTGGGCACGCAGTCTTCGCCGTTCAGTTCCTTCCATGTGCGGAGGATGACGACGTTGTTGAATGTGGCACGCACCCACGATTCCGGATGCTGTGCGAAGTCGTAGGCGGTATGAATCCCCAGCGCCTCGAGGCGGGCGGCATAACGTCGCCCGATTCCCCATACATCTCCGATAGGATATAGCTTCAGCGCCTTCTGACGCTTCACGTCGGTATCGATGATGCAGCAATGGCGGTAGCCCTGGTATTTCTTGGCAAAGTGACTGGCCATTTTCGCCAGGGTCTTCGTCGGAGCCAAGCCGATACTGACTGGGATTCCCACACTCCGACGGATGCGTTTGTGAAGCAGCTCGCCCCAGAGCTTGATCTCAGCGGGAGGTTCTGTGGAAGGGAGATAGACGAAGCACTCGTCGATGCTGTAGCGGAAAAAAGCCGGAGCCTCCTGACGGATGATTTCCACCACACGCCCTGTCAACTCGCCATAGAGTTCATAGTTGCTGCTGAACACGGCAATCTTGGCATCGGGGAACTGCTCTGCCAGCTGGAAATAAGGTGTGCCGGCCTTGATGCCCAACGCCTTGGCCTCATTGGATCGCGCCACCACGCATCCGTCGTTGTTCGAGAGCACCACGACGGGCTTGTCCTTCAAGTCTGGTCGAAAGACGCGCTCGCAGGAAACGTAGCAGTTGTCGCAATCAATGATACCGTACATAATTATCCGTGCCACGAATAGCACAGTGTTTCATTACATTTTCCTCCAGTTCTTGATGGTCCACACGACTACTCCCCACACCTCGAACTCATCATTGGCATCCACGCGGAAAGTGGGATAGTGGCTGTTGGCGGGGCGCAACTCGATGTAGCCCTCGTCCTTGTGGGTGAGGTCCAGGTACTTGATGGTGAACTCATTATTGACGTAGGCCACTACGATGTCGCCGTTGCGGGGCTCCAGACTGCGGTCGATGACCGCGAAATCGCCGTCGCTGATTCCAGCCTCTACCATCGAGTCGCCAAACACACGCCCGTAGAACGTGGCTTCAGGATGACGGATCATGTCGCGATTGAAGTCCAGGCTGTCCACCATATAGTCATCCGCCGGCGAGGGAAAGCCCGCCTTGATGCCTGGGGACAGCTGAAGTTCCAGTCCCTGCTCGAAATCTCCTTGTATAATCTTTATCATATTGATGCTGTCAGTCGTAGTTAGCACTCACCTGTTCATTGGAGTCATAGAAACTCTGGATAGTTATTGAATCACCCTGTAGTTCCCACTCAGATGCATGAATGCGAAAAGTCGCAGCAGTCCATCATAGTAAGCATCGAAGTAGCCGTCCTCGAAAGGCTCGTGGCGGGCATTCCATAGTGCATCCACAAACTCCTTGCTCTTCGAGTGGGAACACATCACCGAGGCGGCAGCCGTCGTGGCGACCAGTCCTATGCTATGACGCAGTTTGCGGAATCCGCCAGCCTGCAGAATCTCGTGACCCTCGGGCAGAGAGCCGTCGGTGCGGTACTGGTCGAGGAAGGTATCGATGCCCTGCGAGTAGAAGAAGTTCTGAATCTTCTCGCCGTATTGCCGCTGCCACTCGCCGTCGGCGCAGCTCCATTCATAGTCCAACGCAATATTCATCGGCACACGCCATGAATCGTAGCGGAAGTTGTTGTTGCCGTTGCGGCGAGGAGCCTCTCCCTGCGGACGTTGAGGCATTCCAGGGAAGCGAGGCATCTGCATCTCGCTGCCGTCGAACTGACACTGATCGCCATTCAAGCCTGTCTGCCCGTTGATGCACTTATGAAGAAATTCGCGGCTCCGGCGGGCACATTCCATCCATAATTCAGAACGCCCGTCATCGCCCCACTTAGCCCACACCTCATAGAATGCAGGGATATGATACGAGGGGTCGGTGAAGCGTTGTCCGAAGCCGTCGGGAGTGAAGGTAATCAGCTTCGTCTCTGGGTCGATGAGGTACATCTTCTGGGGACCCTGCTGTCCGCCGCTGAAGGCTCCGAAACCTCCCATACCCGCAGGACGCGGCTCAGGAGTATATTCGCGAGGCTGGATGCAGTTCAAGATGCGCTGTGCCTCAGCCTTGTAGTTGATGCCCGTGTCGTTGCCCCAACGGTTCGAGGCAAAGAGCAGTGCGGTGATGAAGTATAGCTCACCATCGGACGCCGCACCGTCGGAATTATGCGTACCGTCGGTCTTGCAACTCCATGCGAAGTACCCCTCGCGGATGCCGCTCTGGTGCTGCATGTACTTACGGCTCCAGCGCCACAGCCGGTCGAAGATATCCTTCTCGCCGAACTGCACAGCAATCATCAGACCATAGGACATGCCCTCCGTTCGCGCATCGTGGTTCTTGATGTCGCTGACGTAGGCCATGGTGTCGCCCACCTCGAAGTACACCTTGTTCGGTCCGCGGAACACGTCATCGAACACTTCCCGCAACTTCGCATCCACCGCCTCAGGGCTGTAGCCCATGTCCACGAAGACGTTCCGGTACTGCCCCGTCTCGAAGGCACCCTTCGTCCAGGGAACATAGCTTTGTGCCTGTCCTGGCAATGCCGCAGCTATCGCCGCAGCCATCGCAAACAGTCTCACAACATTTTTTTTCATAGCTCAATTCTACTAAGTTTTGCCGCAAAGTTACAAACAATTTCCGAGACTCCCCTCACGAGCAGCGAAAAATACACATTATTTAACTATACGCGCGCATAACAAAGAACCTCCGTAACAAGCAAAAAAGCCAGCCTCCCACCAAGGCGAGCTTTTTCATGTATATACGTGAGCTGATTTATGTATATACGTAAACGGGTTTATGTATATACGTGAGCTGATTTATGTATATACGTAAACGGGTTTATGTATATACGTGAGCTGATTTATGTATATACGTAAACAGGTTTATGTATATACGTGAGCTGATTTATGTATATACGTAAACAGGTTTATGTATATACGTGAGCGAGGTTATGTATATACGTAAAGAAGATGACGTAATTAGAATGGAATCACATAGTGGTAACCAAGTCCTCCCGTGAAACCGCAACCATGTATGAGCGATGCTTCCACAAAGAGGTGGCGCCATAGTAGTACGTCGGCACCGAAGTTCACGCCCCGTCCGTCCCATTCAAGAACGACCCGCAGTGGACGATAGAATGCTGGGCGCAAGGTGGCACCAACGGACACGCCACGCATATCCTTGTTTTTATTCCTCGTATAGTAGCGGTATGCCAGATGTGCTCCAAGCTCGTAGCCCTTGATGTCAAAGTGCTTGGAGGCGGCAATATAGATGTTCTGGAAGTAATTGTTGGGTAGATCCTCCTTTATTCGGCTGAAATAATCCACATCATCCATACCTACAGCGATGGAAGGCCACCATTTACCTTCGTAGAGCGGAATCACACGGATATTGACATGACGGTCTTCGTTGTAATATCCTGGTTCCGGCCCCTTGCTCGAATTGACATATTTAAGGAGTGTGGCGCTGTAGGACAGTTGCAGCCACTTGAAGGCCACGATACCAACGCCATAGCCAAAGGTATTGTACTTCTCTCCCTGACAGACTAACTGATCGGGAGTGAAATGCTTGTCCAAAAACATGGCATAAGCGCGGAATGTTCCAGCGGAATCAATCTCTGCACTCGGCATGTGCAACAGTCCTGTTGTGCCATGATATTCCTGGGCTTTAGCAGTCAGCGCCAGTGCCCAGAAGCCTATCCATATAATGATTTTCCTATATCCTGTCATTTCTTATACTCTTTCGTGGATACTATTTTATTTGTAGAATACTTCGTTTACTGCATCTCGAACTCCAGCGTGCCGCCAGCCATCAGCTGTTGGTGGGTGATGGTGAAGCCGTCGAGTGGCTGACCATTGAGGAGAACGGACTTGACATGTATGCGCTCAGGTGTTTTGTTGGGGGCAGAGATGGTGAAATCCTTGCCGCCAGCAAGGTGGAGGGTAGCCTTCGTGAAGAGCGGCGTGCCCAGAACATATTCTGCACTGCCGGCGTGGAAGGGATAAAAACCGAGGGCAGAGAAGATGTACCAGGCGGACATCTGACCGCAGTCGTCGTTGCCCGCATAGCCACAGGGTGTGGCCCTATAGAACTCGCTACGCACCTGTTCCACCAGCTCTTGCGTGCGCTCGGGTTTGCCTGCGAAGTTATAGAGGTAAACGGTATGATGGCTGGGCTCGTTGCCGTGGGCATACTGTCCGATGAATCCGCTGGCATTGCCGTTGACTTCTCCACTGGTGGCTGTGAGGCTGAAGTTCTCGTCCAGTTTCTGGAGGAAAGCCTCTCTGCTGCCGAAGAGGTCGATGAGCCCCTGGGGATCGTGGGGCACGAACCACATGTACTGCCAGGCATTGCCTTCGACGAAGCAGGGCTGCTCGTAGCTCAGTGGGTCGAAGCCCTCCATCCAAGCGCCGTTCTCGTCTTTCGGACGGAAGAAGCCCGTTTCTGCATCGAAGAGATTCTTGTAGAACATGCTGCGGCGATGGAAGCGTTCGTAGTCTTCTGTGCGTCCCAGTTTCTTGGCAACAGCCGCCACACAAGCATCATCGAAGCATTGTTCGAGTGTGATGCTGACGCTGGTTCCTTGCAATGTCTGAGGCAGATAGCCATACTGCTCCCACACCTCGAAGGGTGAATTAGGATGACTGCGTGTGCTACTCTCCACCATGGCCTGATATGCCGCCTCCACATCAATGCCGGGCAGCTCTGCGAGGATGGCATCTGCCACTACAGGAATGGCGTGGTTGCCTATCATGCAGTAGTTGTCCTGCCCCCAAAGATCCCAGATGGGCAAGTAGCCATAGGTCTGGTGGTGGAGAATCATATCGCGGACGAACTGTGCTGCCACATCGGGTGCAATGAGGGTGTAGAGCGGATGTGCCGCGCGGAAGGTGTCCCAGAGGCTGAAGGTGCTATGATAAGTCTGGCCGGCAGGCATCTGCTTGATTTCGAAGTTGGTGTCCATGTAGCGGCCATCGACATCGCTCATCGTATTAGGCTGCATCAGCACGTGGTAGAGCCCAGTATAGAAGATGGTTTTCTGCTCATCGGTTCCCTCGACATCAATGCGGCAGAGCTCCTTCTGCCAGGCATCGTGTGCCGCCTGGACATAGGTGTCGAAATCCCATTCCGCAGCCTCTGCTGCCAGATTCTTGCGGGCGCCGTCATTGTCCACAGGCGAGATTGCCACCTTCACCGTCAGTTCCCGTCCATCGGCAGGATCGAAGCTGAGAGCAGTGCGCAGGCAACGGCCGTTAATCACATCGCTCTTGCCGGCATTGCGACCACCGTCCATCAGCAGATGCTGGCTGAAGGGACGCGAAAACTCTGCACGGAAGTACACCTTACGCAGTTTCGCCCAACCTGTGATGACGCGGTAACCCTCCACCGTGTGGTCATCAACAAGGCGGAGCTGGCTCTGTATGATGTCGTAGGTGCGACGTCCCGTGTAGTAAGCTTCACCACGATAGGTGCCGCGGTCGAGATCAAGTACCACCGTCTGTGGCTGTCCCTCGGGGAACGTGTAGTGATGAATGCCTGTTCGGGTGGTAGCAGACAGCTCCACCTTTACGCCACTCTCCTGCAAGTCAACCATATAATATCCTGGGCGGGCAGTTTCTGCCTGGTGGCTGAAATGCTGGCTGAAGTCGGCAGCTCGCAGTTGGTCGGGAGTCACTTCGTCGCCCACGGGCATCAGGCTGATATCTATGAGGTCGGTGCAGCCCGTACCGCTCAGATGCGTGTGGGTGAAGCCATAAATCTTATCCTTATTGTAGTCATAGCCACAGCAAGGGTCCCACGTCACCATTTGCTCGGTCTCTGGGCATAGCTGTACCATTCCCTGAGGCATCGTGGCTCCAGGGAACGTGCTGCCGCTGAGCGCCCCCGTCTCATCGGTCTGTGTGCCGATGAATGGATTGACATACGCCGTGTAGTCAGGTGTCTCTGACTCACTGGTTTGAGTCGCTGAAGTACAGGCCACCATCAGCAAAGGTAGCATCATCAGCGCGGCTTTCAATGTCTTTATCATTGGGTTGTCTATCTTATCGACTTAACGTTTCAATTATCAATCTTTCAACTTTTCCGCTCGACCTTTGGTCGCTTGACACTTCAAGCGCTCGGCGCCTTGCGACGCTCCACACTGGGAGAACTTTTCAACGTTTCCGCTCGACCTTTGGTCGCTTGACACTTCAAGAACTTTTCAACTTTCATACCTCTTCCCCCACAGCTGCACCATCCGCGCCTTGAGTTTGTCTTCCTGGGCGTTGGATTGCGCGTGCCAGAACCGCTGGGTGATGCCGTCGGGCAGGAACTGCTGTTCCACGAAATTACCTTCGTAGTCATGTGCATACTTATATCCCTCAGAGTAGCCCAGTTCCTGCATCAGCTGGGTTGGAGCATTGCGAAGGTGCAGGGGCACGGGTTGGTTCCCCGTCTGGCGCACGAAACCCATCGCATCGTTGATGGCCATGTATGCGGAATTACTCTTCGGCGAGGTGGCGAGATACACGGTGGCCTCTGCCAGCGGTATTCTTCCCTCCGGCCATCCAATCTTCTGCACCACATCGAAGGCGGCATTGGCCAGCAGCAGCGCATTGGGATTTGCCAGTCCAATATCCTCGGATGCCGAGATGACCAGTCGTCGTGCGATGAAGGCAGGGTCTTCCCCACCCTCTATCATGCGTGCCAGCCAGTAGATGGCTCCATCGGGATCGCTGCCTCGGATGCTCTTGATAAAGGCAGAGATGATGTCGTAGTGCATCTCGCCATCTTTGTCGTAGGCCAGGGGATTCTGCTGCAGACGTTCGCTGACGAGCTGGTCGGTGATAACGATTTCTTCGTCTGCGGTATCTGTGTCGGTGACGAGTTCCAGGATGTTCAGGAGTTTGCGGGCATCGCCTCCGCTGTAGCGCAGTAGGGCGCCCGTCTCCTTTACATCAATCTTCTTCTCCCTGAGTACGATATCCTCCTTCAGCGCACGATTCATGAGTTGCAGGAGGTCGTCCTTGCCTAAGGATTTCAGGACATAGACCGCACAGCGTGAGAGCAGCGGACGGATGACCTCGAAGGAGGGATTCTCTGTGGTGGCACCGATGAGCGTCACCACTCCCTGCTCCACGGCTCCTAACAACGAATCCTGCTGTGATTTGGAGAAACGGTGGATTTCATCGATGAAGAGGATGGGACTCACCTGCGAGAAGAAACGTCCGCTCTTGGCGCGGTCGATGACCTCGCGCACTTCTTTCACACCCGAAGTCACTGCCGACAGCGTGTAGAATGGTGTCTCCAACGTGTGGGCAATAATCTGAGCCAACGTCGTCTTGCCCACTCCTGGAGGTCCCCAGAGTATGAACGAAGCCACGCGCCCGGATTCTATCATCCGTCGCAATACAGCCCCCTCTCCTACGAGGTGCTGTTGACCGATGTAGCCATCGAGTGTCGTGGGGCGCAAGCGTTCTGCTAAGGGCTTCATGACGTTCTTCTTTTGAGGGTTTGAGGTGCTGCGGAAGGTGAGTTACTGAGGAGGTTAACGCAGCCAGAGATCTACGAGGAAATAGACTCCGAGTCCCAGGAGCCAGCCCACAAACACCTTGGGCATGATATGGCGCACATACCAGCTGATGCTGACTTCCTCGGCTTTCATCAGCGAATAGCCGCAAACATTGCCGATAGGCAGCAGACAACCGGCTACGCAGCCGCTGTAGATGATGAGGTGCCAGTACTGTCCGTTCTGCAGGAACGACTGTGCATACTCAGGATCGAGCGCTGGCGATAGCGCCGTGATGTCCTCGGCCACAGGGTAGATATTGATAGCCGTCAGCACCACCGCAATGTTATCGAGGAAGGCACTGATGGCACCCATGGCGATACTCATAATATAGATGTTGTGTATCCACTCGTCGCACCACGCCTGGATGCTGGCCATGATGCCCGTCTCGATACATGCGCTGACACAGAGGAAGATACCCACGAAGTACATGATGGTCTGCAGGGCTGCGAACTGGAACTGGAGGTCGGTGCGATCGCTCAGCGGCTGATTGGTCATGATGCGCCGATGGTTCATGATCTCATGCAGCACCCACAGCACACCCAGCACACACAGCGCTCCCAGGAACGGAGGCAAAAGGGTGATACGGTGGAAGGTGGGGATGAACCACAAACCGCCCAAGCCCACGATGAGCAACACCACCTGCTGCCACACTTTTAGTGTTGACTGGTCGCCACGATAGAGCACCGTGGGACGCACGATATCAATATGTTCGGGCAGCACACGGGCGATGAGTGCCGTGGGAACAACGGTAGCAACGAGGGCTGGCAGGATGAGGGCTGCCGTGAAATCCGTAGGGGTGATGGCTCCCTTCGTCCACACGAAGAGCGAGGTGATGTCTCCGATGACGGTGACGGCTCCTCCGCAGTTGGCCGCAATGACAATGGCCGATCCTATCCACATCCGCCAGCGCGTCTGCTGTACGATTCGCCGCATGATGAGCAGCATCAGCACCGTCGTCGTCAAGTTATCGAGGTTCACGCTGATCAGGCAGGTGAAAGCTACCAGTCCCCAGAGGATACGGCGGCTGTTGCGGGCACGTACCACATTGGTGATGAAATCAAAACAGCCATTGGTGCTCAGCACACTGACGATATTCATCGTCGCCAACAGATAAAGCACGATGCCGCAGAGGTCAGCGCCATATCGGATGAAGACATGCGAGGCGATGAACTTCTTCACCAGCTCCGACGTCTGCTCCATCCCCTGGCTGAAGATGTTGAATTCCGCGCCGTGCATCTTCAGGGTGAAAGAGGTGGCAGTACTCATGTAGAGTATCCACACGACAACCCCCGTGAACATGGCAATCGTGGCTTTGTTGATACGTGTGATGTGCTCATTTGCTATCAGCAGATAAGCGATGATAATGAGCGAAACAATGGCAATAGTCATGGCTTTTTTCAGATTTCAGAGCACAAAGGTATGCAAAGCGCGGCTTATGAGCAAAAAAATTGGCAAGAAATTTGCATTTTCGCCCCAAAAGACGTACCTTTGCCGCGAAAATCGACGAAAAAGTCAATTTCCATGCGATAGTAGCTCAGTTGGTAGAGCATTGGCTTCCCAAGCCGAGGGTCGCGGGTTCGAGTCCCGTCTGTCGCTCAGAGAACGTGGATCGTCATTACATGACGCGTGTGGTCATCCACCTCGAAATCTGCCGCCACACGCTGCCCCACCAACCAGACAATTTTCTCTCCGCTCAACACCACCAGCTGCCGTTCTTTTTCGAAGAGCGACAGTTTTTTGTCTGTCATCATATCGCTGACGAGGCGTGTGCCGTCGAGACCAAAAGGATGCATACGGTCGCCCTCACGAACGGGACGTATGGTCAGCGGGAACGTCAGTTTCTCGATATCGAAACAGGCGATGGAGGAATCGCGTGGAACGACGAACGTCGATGGGTTCACGACCTGACGGCGTATCAGCAGCCTTTTTCCAGAAAGAGCCGTGAACAGTCCTCCCAGCGGCATCACCTGTTCATCACTGCTCAGAGGGGGCATCGTGGCTTGCAGAAGCAGGCGTCCGCGGTCGCGGAGCAAGCGGTGTGTGGAACTTGCCCACACGCTGCCGGACGAGCCGTCGAGTCCATCGTATATCTCACTGATTTGTTTAGAATTGAAGCCTAAAGGGTGAAGCCATTCTTGAAGCAGCGTTCGAGGTGCCACAGACTCCTTCAAACGGGCAATGTCCATGCTCCCGTCTGCCGTCACCAGACTGGTCAGTGCCTGGCTCACTGCTTCGTCATACAGCCGCTCTGCCTCCTCCAACCGTCGGATATCGCCAGAGAGGTTCTCCCTTGCGCGCGCGTTCATATTTTCCAATAGTGGCATCAGCCGCAGGCGTACCAGGTTGCGCAGGGCGGCATCTTCCTGCAGGTTCGTACTGTCTGTGCACCACTTCTGATCGCGTTGCTGCAGCCAGTCTTCAATCTCCGATCTCGACACTTCCAACAGCGGACGCAGAATGACCACTCCCTCCTGAACGCTCATCGTCTGCATCCCCGTCAAGCCATGTAAACCAGTGCCGCGGACGAGGTTCAGGAACAGCGTCTCGATATTGTCGTCGCGATGATGAGCCACACACACTCCGGCAGCTCCCCGCTGTCGGCACATCTCACCGAACCATTCATATCGCAGGCGGCGCGCTGCCATCTCGATGCTCAGTCCCTGGCGGGTGGCATAGCTGCGGGTGCGGAAATGTCGGACGGAAAGTGCAATCCCCTTCGCACGGCACAGGCGGCGGCAGAATGCCTCGTCGCCGTCGCTCTCCACGCCGCGCAACTCGAAATTACAATGCAAGGCTTCGACCTGATATCCCAGTTCATGCAACGCCAGCAACAGGCATACGCTGTCGGCTCCGCCAGAGAGCGCCACCAGCAGCGTGGCATCTTCCGCCAGCGATGCAGGAAGGGTGTTTTTGATTCTTTCTATTAGCTCCATAATGCGAAAAACAGGGCGTTTTAGTACGCTTCTATACATAAATAACGCGAAAAATGAAAAAAAGTTGTGCAAAATGCTTGCAGATTCAAAAAAAAGCCGTACCTTTGCACTCGCTAATCAGAAATGGTGCCTTGGATGAGTGGCTTAGTCAACGGTCTGCAAAACCGTCTACAGCAGTTCGAATCTGCTAGGCACCTCCACAAAGCAGAGAAAAAGCCTTGTCACAGTAACAACGTGGCGAGGCTTTTCTTCTAACCAACAAACTCCCCCTAATTACTGTCCTATGAAACGATTTATCTTCACAACAGTATTCCTCACAGCTTCCGTCGGTAGTTTCGCACAGACCTCCAGTGCCAGTGCCATGCAACCCTCCCCCATCACCAACGACTGCGTCGCCGTGCCCTATCGCATCAGCGACGAGGGCATCAAGCTGCCCGATATCACTTGGGGACTGGACCTCGCGTGGCTCAGCGAGGGCAACGTCCAGCGTGGCGTGAACTTCGCCGGTCAGGAGCTGATAGACATCATCCGCCTGAGCTTCCAGACAACGAATACAGAGGCCCTCAACGGATCGCTCACCGATGCCCAAAAGCAGAAGCTGAACGAGCGCATCGCCATCGTGAAGAAACACGCTCCCCATGCCGGCATCAACCTCAACTCCGACCAGATGGAAGGCAACCTCGAACAGGTCACCAACTGGTATCGCAGCACCAGCAGCATTACGCAAGCCAACCGCTGGTGCGAGTTGATAGCCCTCACCAAGCGCTATGTGGAGGCCAACGGCCTGAAGGTCGTCAGCGTATCGCCCTTCAACGAGCCTGACTACAGCGCCTGGCACCAGGGCACGAAGAACGACTTCACCGCCATCTGCAAGAAATTCCGCGAAGACCAGAACTACAAGGAAGAGTTCCAGGACATCCTCCTCTGCGGCGGCAACACGCTGAACAACGACCAGGCGCTCAGCTGGTACACGGCGAGCAAGAAATACCTCGACGAGGGCAACACCCACCAGCTCGCAGGCTCCTTCGACAACTTTGCCAAGTTCTACCAGACGGTGGCCAGGGACGGCAAGGTCGGCGTGGGCGACGAGCTCCACAACACCCTGGAGTGCATGGTAGGCTCAGAGTACGGCATGACGAAGGGCATCTGGTGGGGCACCTGTGACCACACCCGCAGCCAGTTCATGAAAGCCAGCCGCGGCAAGCGCCTTGCCTATGCCGAGCATCGCAACAACTGGACGGCAGCAGGCATCTACCGCCACCCCAGCGGACTCGTCGAAGCCTTCGGAGGCACCAGCGAGCGCCAGGCTTACTCCACCACCTACCGCCTCACCGCCACCGACCACGACGTCTTCTACAACGGCCTTGGCCCCACGCGCGAGTACATGATGTACCTCCCTGGCGGCACAGGCTACCAGAATGGACAGACCAACGCCGAGACCTGTGTCGTTATTCAGGACGGCGAGGACATCATGCCCGCCCTGCCCACCGTGGCTACGACCTACCGCTTGGTGAACCGCGGCAGCGGACGCGTGATCTCTATGAACAACAACATGCTCACCAACGGCAATCCGATGACCCAGGAGAACTTCGCCTCCGGCAAAGCCGCCTCCAAGCAGTCGTGGATTATCCGTCCCATAGGCCCGCGCTCAGGCGAGGACTTCAGCTACTATAAGATCATGAACGCCAGCGACACCACGATGCTCATCGACATCAAGAACTGGAGCCTCGAAGACAGAGGACAGCTCATCGGATACCGAGGAGGCGTGGGCACCAACGAACAGTGGTACTTCGAATACGTCGAGGACGGATGGTTCTACATCCGCAGCCGCCACAGCGCCTGGTGCATCGAGGTCACTCCCACCGCCAATGAGCTTACGATGAAGGCCAACCACCGCACACTCTGCCAGGGTAAACCCGACGGCTCCGTCTACCAGCAATGGCGCCTGCTGCCGGCGGATGTCGCTTACGACACCACTGCGCCTGCCGAACCTGCAGCCCTTCAGGCCACAGCCCAGAGCGCCAGCGTGCACCTCACCTGGCAGGCTCCTGAGGATCAGGACCTCGACCACTACATCGTCCAGCGCAGCACCGACCAGCAGACGTGGTACACCATCCACAACAGCGTTCCCACGAACGAGTACACCGACAACACCGCCTCGCCCGCCACGGCTTATTTCTACCGTGTGAAGGCTGTTGACCAGAGCCAGAACCGCTCCGATGCCAGCAATGTGGTGGCGGCCACTGTTGCACAGAGCCAGACGTGCATCTGCCACCTGCCCTTCGACAACGGCCTCCTCGATGCCACCCGCAACGGCAACCACGGTGCCCTCTACGGCACCCTTCAGCTCACTGAAGGCAAGGTGGACAGCGCCCTCGTTCTCGACGGCTCCAGCCAGTTCCTGCAGCTGCCCGCCACCGTCGCCAACTCCCAAGAGCTGACCATCGCCCTCTGGGTCTACTGGCAAGGGAAGTCCAACTGGCAGCGCATCTTCGACTTCGGACTCGACACCGACCACTACGTCTTCCTGACTCCCAAGAGCAGCTCCACAGCGCGCCTGGCCATCAAGAACGGCGACAAGGAACAGTACTTCAACATCAGCGGAGAGTTCGGCACAGACTGCTGGCGCCACGTTGCCGTCACCTTCGATGCCGAAGCCATCACCGTCTTCTTCGACGGCCAGCAGGTGGCACGCAACACCACCATCCAGACGCGTCCCTCGGACTTCTGTCCCATCTACAACTACATCGGCCGCAGCCAGTTCCCTGCCGACCCACTGCTGCAGGGCAAGGTGGACGACGTGCGCATCTACAACTACGCTCTCACGGCAGAGGCCATCCAGCAGCTCATCACGGGTAACGATGGCGTGCATGCCCCCGGCATCATCCAGTCCTCCACCATCTCCACCCCCCTCTTCGACCTCTCCGGTCAGCGCCACACCCTTCCCCTCCGTCGTGGCGTGTACATCCGCAACAACCGCAAGTTCATCGTGAAGTAATCACCTTCTCAGGTCTCAAGTTTCGCTTGTAGGCAACTTGTTGTCTGTCAGGTAATTTATCGCTGTCAAGAATTAGAGAATTAGAGAATTTCTCTCAATATGCAAATAATAGCAAACGAATTGAGAATGACAAGAATTCTTTTGCCAGCCCAATTATACATTATACATTATCAATTATCAATTATACATTATACATTATCAATTATACATTATACACAGTTCGCCTGGCGAAACTTAATTCTCTAATTCTTGATAATCACAATAACTACTTGCGAAAGTACAACAGCAGCTACAGTCGAATAGGATTGTAGCTGCTCTTGTTATAAATAGGTACTAATGCCTGCCGTTTATCGGATGCTTACGGGCGAACGAAAAAGAGAGGCCGAACTTTGCAGTCCAGCCTCTCGGAGAGAAAAAAATACTTACTCTAAATGGTGATTATAGAGTCATTGGGAAACCGGAGTTACTCTGCACTCCAGTCATCGTCCCATACGCTGTAGCGGGAACGGGATGAGGATTCGCCCTTGACGAGGCCTGCGTCTTCCGCGCTTATTTCATTCGAACTTACGGACATATTGTTCATAAACGGGCTATGTAATTCTACCTCTACAACGTTAACGGCAGGAGTTTTATATGTCTTTTTCATTGTCTTATTTGAATTTAAAATTTTACTAATCATGTTCATTTACTTCACGACCACTTTCTTGCCACCCACGATGTAGATGCCCTTATTGGCCTTGCTGACACGCTGACCAGCGAGGTTGAAGATTGCATTGTCCTTCGTCTGACCATCCTTCAAGGACGTAACAGCAGTCTCGTCGAAGCTGATGGCGAAGCCCTTGACACCACCGCCACCAAGTGTCAGGTATGCACGGTTAGCCTTGAGCGGGAAGGAAGCGTTGGCCACGTGATAGAAGCCGATGCGGTTGTCATTGTCGCTATCGAAGCCCAGTACGTAGTTCGTTCCTGTAGCGGCAGTGCAGTCGAGTGCAATGCTTGTGAAGGTACCCGACAGAGCATTTGAGCCAGAAGCAGCAACGGGCGATGTAACGTAATCACTACCAATAGTAGCCGTGTAGCTGCCTGCATTTTCTTCGCCTACGAGAATCACGGGAGTGCCAGCTGCAATCGTAGTTGCACCTTCACCCATCGTCAGATAGCTGCCATCAATAGTAGGAATGTAGGCACTTGCACCAGTAATGCCCGTGATATTGAAGGGTACGCAGAGTGTAGCATAGCTACTAGTAGCGCCACTCTTGTCTTTGGCATTGGTAAGTGTACCGGTGAAAGAGGAAGCATCCTCAACTGCCCAGTGGGATGCGTTGGCACCGGAATCCCAACCTACAATTGCAGATGAGCCATTACAGTGAATGTAGTTATAGTCACTAGTGCCAGCAGAAAACGCTGCATAACCTATAGTGTTCACAGTTGGTGTAAACCATACCTCGTCATTGCCTGTTTCCACCTGATAACCTCCCGTAGATATCCCGTCAGGTGCTTGAATGTACTTACCTTGTATTTGGATGGTATACGTATTTGTTGTAGAATGCTTTGTCAACTTCACAACTGTGTTTGCCTTATTATTATCTGTAAATGCGGCTAAAAGGCCCTCTTGACCAAGATACTTCGTAGTATGCTGAAGATTATGCAAACGATAATAACCTGTTGGAGGATAGTTTACTTTGTCACTAAGGTCACTTAATGCAGTCGTTAACGCATTTTTCATTTCAGCATATTTCGCATAAGTACAAGTCGTCTTGTAGCTTGCATCGTAACCTATAGCGGAGCGTGCATCATCCGTCCAGTTGAAATAAGTAGCGGAGTTTTCCATGTAAGGAGCAATCTCAGAGGTGACATACTCTGCGAAATCATCAGGCACATCAAACACCTTGAAAGCACTGCCTGCATCTGCCGTTGTTGTACTATTCCAAATCTTCAGCAAACCGCCCTCACCACCAAATTGATTCACCTGATAGCCATAATCTGGAATCGTAAGCATGAATGCATTTGTGTAGCCAGTAGCCGTGCTGCGCTTAATCGTCCATGAATTTCCTGTTGCAGCATCAACGAAGGCCGGGATATTCTCATTTGAAGCTGCTGTCCATGCATAAACATAGTCTTCGCCTTTATCCTTATTATATAACTTAAGATTATAAGGATTACCTACGAACGCCCACTGATAGGGGTCTGTAGCAAGTCCTAAAGCATTTGCATTAACAGTTTTAAGAGCACCGCCCTCGGTTTTGTCACTAGTCACATACCAGGTTGAACGAATCGACATATCGTACCAATGAGCACCCGCATAAGTATCAGATATTTCAAATGGGAATTCCCATGTGGCGGTAAAGTTTATCTCTTTAGCAACATCAGCTGTTTCACTAACCTCATTATAAGAGCAGAAATCACGTTTGAACTCAGACGGCAACGTAGTAATTGCAGTTCCAGGCCAGGTCTCTATAGCTTCAGATCTGAAAATCTCTGTTCCTCCGCTGTTCTTTACCACGTAGGTTATTTCTACGGCCTCCTTTAAATAAACTATAAATGATGTTGCATAGCCATCTGTACTTGGACCAGTACGCTTAAACGAGGCAGTCTTCGCATTAATATCTGTCACATACAAATATGTAGGATTCGAAGCATCTGTCGATATTGCAGCAGATCCATAACCCGAAGGTGTAATACTGGTTGCAGCTCCCGAATGAATGGTAATCATGTATCCCGCAATCAAATAACCTGAAGGAGCGGTAATGGTATATGTTGGATTATAAGAAGAATGAAGATCAATAGCAGACTTTCCTGCATTCCACGCCATATTATTATAAGTTCCTGTTTGCAAAGCTAATCCAGCAGGAGTACTCGTTGAATTCCATCTACAATACCAGCTCGTTGAACTGGTATTTGAACATGCGTCATGAGCAAATTCTCCTGTTGTATTGTTAATATTCAGTGCTGTATAACTACCATCGTATGTTGGCACTGTGGAAGAAAGGGTAACAAAAAACTGAGAAAGGCAGAGCATTTTAGCTGTTCCAGTCTGATTCCTTTTTACGGTAAAAGCAGCACTAGTAGCATTTACAGTAGCAGAGAACTGCGTAAGTGTAGATGATACTGGTGTCGCAGTCCCTCCGACAACAGTGCTGATATTGAAAGTGCCAGAAGAACTAGTACTAATTGCTTTAAAAGAATAACTCTTAATATAATAACCACTAGGGGCTGTTATCGTAAAGGTATAGGTGTTCGTATTGTCATCAGCAGGATAAATTGCAAACACATGTCCATAACCAGCATAACCACTTGCAACATGTGTTGGTTTAATCATTTTAGCCGTAGTGGAAACTATAAGACCTGCGACTCCAGCCGTCTCATTAGTCGTGAAAGTCGTATAATAAGGAGTGTTCGCAACATCTGAACCAGAGAACACACCATATTTGTGAGTCGCAGTCGCTTCCGATGTGCTTTGATTAGTAATACCATCTAAATCAGTTTGATCATTGATTTTGACGGTGACATCTGCCCATGCCCCGCTCACACCCAGTGTCAGCAGAGCCGTAATTAAAAGTAGTAGTTTTCTCATAAGTTTTTTAGTTGTTTTTAGTTATTAATAGTTAGTTACTAATTTCGATTTCAATGGTCGGTCGGCACTGACCTTTGCCCGAGGGCAGTCCTGAGGTGTGGACACAGAGTAGGCGCAGACCTGCCGTATACTCTGCCAGGCCTACCACAGCCTCTAATCCGTTATGGAGACGTCTGCGCTTTGCGCATACTCCAACTCGGATTAGTGTTTGCTCGTATAAACTCTTTCGAGGTGGTAGTTCGGCAGAGAAATTGAGCAAAAAGATTTTGTGCCGCTCCTCTTTCGAGGATTAGCACGGGGGGATTTTGTGGCAGCTCATCCGTTTAGGGATTTGTCTGCCGGGTTGAAATTGCTATGTCATTGACTTAGTTTCTAAAGTATTTAATGAAATAATGTGTAGCTTCTAACAATGGTTGTAAGTCATCGTTGACGACTTCTGATATGATATCGATGTCTATGTCGAAATAACCATGTGCAATCCTGTTTCTCAGTCCAAAGACTTGATGCCAGGGAATCTCAGGCCTAAGAGGTAAGAGTTGTCCGTCTGTCGTCTTGTCTATCTTCCTGAAGCCTTCTCCAATAGCCATGATGGCCATACAGTTGCCCGCAAGGTCTTGCACGCCACCGGGTGACTTTAGCAAGTCATTCATGTCTGTGATTCCATGATTCCATCGCATCAGGTTTTCGATGGTTTCTTCTATCTGATGCAAGGTGTCCAATATGACCTCAAGCTTGTCCGAAGATATCGATTCCATATTTGTTAATCTGGTTCAGGAAGAATGGTCGCATGTTGCTGTGCTTTCGGATTAGATCCACGCTTACGCCTAAGATGGATTCCAGATAATCCGCAGCAGCACAGAGCAAGTATGCTTTTGGAGGCATAATGACAAAGAGGTCTACATCGCTACCGCTGCCGTGAGAGTCCTTGGCGACGGAACCGAACAACCTCATATAGGTAATTCCAAATTCATTCTTCAGTTCACTGGCGTGACTTCTGAGAATGTCTATGTATTCTTGCCTTGTCTTCATGCTTTAGGTGCAATTCTTACGATATTGCGCTGCAAAAATAGGAATAATTTTTGTTATTGTTGTTATTTTGTGTTTGTTTTTTTTAAGAAAAGGCCGTTTTTATGTTATTTAACAGGTAATAAGGTAAAAAATGGGGTACGAAGGTAGGGGTTGGCACGGCGTTGCATAAAAAAATTGCACAAGGTTTATTTGTGAATCAGTCATGACGCTTAAAATTCAAAAAACATGGGTGCATTTTGCGTAGGATGTGGTTCCTACTCAGCTGCAGCGCTGTCCGCCGGCACGGCAACGGGTGTCTGTACGGCTGTGGAGGACGGTGTGGTGGGGAGGACCTGTTCGATGTCGGTGGCTGTGCTGTTGGTGACGGTGGTCACGGCACTCTTCGGAATCAGCGCCTGGAGGATGAAGCCTACGGTCATCAGTGCGGCCACGGAGAGGATGTTGGAGACGATGGGCATCAGGCGCAGTCGGCGTGCACGGCGGCGTTTCTCTTCGGCAGCCTGTTCGCGGCAGATGGCCGTCTGTTCGCTGCCCTCGGTTGTCTGTTGGCCGTCCCACTGTTTCATCATATCGCGCAACTGCTGCTGCCTGCCCAGCTCCTGGACAATAAGTTCATCGAGCGCATCCAGGCGCTCGGGTGTCTCTTTGGGTGTGTAAATGTCTTTCATTCTGTTACTCCTTTTTTCCGTTAGTAGTTTTTTTTACGTTGTTACTCTCTCAGATGCTCAGGTGCAGTCGTGCGAATCGCTCCTTCACCTGTTCCCTCAACCGCTGCATACACTTGTACTTGCTGGTCTTCAGTCCCACCTTGGAGGTGTTCTCGCTTCGCAGTGCCAGGATCTCGTCCAGCGTGCGTTGCTCGTAATAGAAGAGCGTCAGTATCTGTCGGCAGCGGTCGCTCATGCCGAGCACGGCGTCGGCCACAATGCCCTCTCGCGTCTCCTGCAGCTCCTTCACCTCGGTGTCGTCGTCGCTCATGCGGTTGCGGTCCAGTGCGTCGAGCACGGCAGGCTCGTCGGTCAGCTGCAGTCGCGAATCCTTGCGTAGCTGTTCCCAGTGCTTGCGCTTGGCAATGGCCAGCAGGAAGGTGTAGAGATTACTGGTCATCGGCACTGCCTGCCCTTCCACCTGTCGGCAGAGCACTCCGTCGCACACTACGATGCGCCGCGTCTCGATCTCGCGCCACAGGTGAACCATCGCCTCCTGGAAGATGTCGTCCAGCTGGTCGTCGTGCAGGAAGAAGGCTCCCGCATGGTTGCGGAAGTACGACTTGCTGTCGCGGTAGAAGCGCTCCATCATGGCCACATCCTGTCGCGCCACGGCTTCAACCATTTCTATGTCAGACCATTTCTTCATCGGTTGGGTGAGCATTTTCATGTGTTGATGTCAGAAGGCGTCCATCGGTGACCCACAAAAAGAAAAAAAACTTCGGAAAATATTCATTCAGGGTTCAAGGGGTTTAAGGGTTTAAGAGGTTTAAGGGGTTTAAGGGTTCAAGAAGTTCAAGAGGTTCAATGTTCAAGAGGTTCAAGGTTCAAGTTTCAGGTTTCTTAAACTTCTTAAACTCTTAAACATCTTAAACTCTTAAACATCTTAAACATCTTAACCTTCCTTATTCAGATGTTATGACGATACGTCTTGTCGGCCTCCACCAGCTCGCGGATATGTCGCGTGCCCAGCTTGCGCAGTTCGTTGCAGAAAAGCAGCAGCGTGATCACCAGCAGTGCCTCCATGCCGGGCGACACCTCCGATGCCATGCACAGCGCGTCGTAGATGCCGTGGGCCAGTACTGGAGCCGCCAGGACGAAGATGCGGTTGCGCTGCGAATTGTGGCCGAAGTGCACCAGGCTGTAGTAATACCCCATCAGCACGGCGAAGAAGAAATGCCCAGGCACCGCCAGCAGGCCACGGGCAATGGCCGTGCCCAACCAGTCCTCGCCCGCATTGAAGAGATACATCACATTCTCCGTGGCGGCGAAGCCCAGACCCACACACACGGCATACACCACGCCGTCGAGGTGCTCGTCGAACTCCTTGTTCTTTCTCAGAAACAGCCACAGCATCAGCAGCTTCGCACACTCCTCGGGAATAGCCGCTGCACCGAAGCTGTACAACACCGCCGTGAAAGCATCCGTGTAGCCATCGGGCAACAGACCCGACTGCACGACCGGGGTGGAGATGAGCAGCGATGCGGGCACCGACGCCACACCCATGAAGAAAGCCTTGATCAGCATGGACGGAGGCTCAGGATGCTCGTGATCGCGCCGCAGAATCAGCAGCATCAGGATGACAGCAGGCAGCAACGCCGCTGCAAGAATGATATAAGAAGCTATTCCCATAGTTCAAAAAACGCCAAAATGCGGGTCAAAGTAAACAAAAAATTTCCACGTATGCAAATTTTCGGGCAGAAACTTTTCAATATAGCCCTACTTTGTAAATTATTTCCAAAAAAATTTGCAAAGAATTGCCGTGCGCCCTATCTTTGCACTCGAAAACCAACGTTCTTTGACACTTTCGCTAACAAAACATAGCCGCACTGATTAGATCGGGAGACTCATCAATTACATTAAGGAAACCGAGAACGTTCTACATTCCAATGGCGGGCTGCGCCCTTCACAGGGTAACCTCTTCACGGAGGCCGGCAGATTACAAAGGGTGTGGGCACTCAAATCATTCATACTCGGAGTTCTCATCACATCATCAGTGCGGCTTCTTTGTGTCAAGGGGCGAGGGGCGAGGGTTCAAGAGTTCAAGAGGCAAGGGGCAGGGGGCGAGGGTTTCAATTTTCAATTTTCAATATTTCCATTGGGGTCGTCGGGCGCGGGAACTATAGTTTGTTGCACGAGTAACTATAGTTTGTCGTCGCAGAGACTACAGTTCATGGTTAATGGTTAATTGTTAATTGTTAATTGTTAATTGTAAAGAGCGCTCTGTCATCAGTTTGGCCCCAGAGATGTCAAGCTCAAATCTCAAATGTCAATCGGCTTCGCGCGCAGCCTAATTATACATTATCAATTATCAATTATACATTACCGATAGGTCTTCCCTTTTGACACTGCAAAGGTACGACATTTCCATTGCGGTTCACGAATGTTTTGGCAACTTTTTTCAAAAATATGCTTAAATCATTCATTTTCTTGTTTTTATATTTTTGCGTTTTACAAAAGTTGTCATGATGTTGTCAATTGTCAATTGTCAAAATCGTTTTCTGGTTGTCAAAAACCGCCACTATATAATAAATATTATATATTTATATATAGT
>CACZAN010000022.1 GCA_902779165.1 uncultured Bacteroidales bacterium | reverse complement strand
GATGCCTACCGTGGTGCCCTTCGAGAAAACGCTGTTGTGCTCGCTGATGTGCTGGGCGAGGTCAGCGAGGCTGACCTGACCGGTGAGCTGAAGAGTGGCGTAAGCCTTCTTGGGATCCCCCTCGTGCATGGGGTTGGGTCGCATGGCGACCGAATACTGGATCTTCTTCATGTGGTTCTGGCCCCCTATTTAACTCCTTGCGGAGCAACTCGTATCGGGGCTTGGAGTTTAGTTAGTTAGTTTAGTTTGTACCGAGAGTTGTAAATGTCAAACGTAGCGTGTAAATCGGCGCGCGCAGCCAATTATACATTATACATTATCAATTATACATTATCGATTGATCTTTGACGCTGCAAAAGTACGACATTCCCATTGCGGTTCACGATTTTTTTGGCAATTATTTTCGATGAGGGACGAAAAAAAAATTGAGTTTTAATGGAGTCAACCTTTTCAGGAAAAAAACGGGCGAGGTTACTCACTTACAACTTACTCACTTCGGACATCTACATTCTGCGATTTTCTTGAAACGGAAATTTTATATTATATATTATATATATTATTATTATAATATATATAATATATAATATAAGTTATAATTTTAACACATACCCCTCTACCTCATCTAGCCATCCCCGTTTCTCCCTCCATCCATACCCATCGGATTTTGAAAAACCTAAATGTCCGAAGTGAGTAAGTTGTAAGTGAGTAACCACCTACCAAGTTTTCTCGATGAAGGCTGCCTCGTTCAGTCGGCCTATAGTTAAATAATGTGTATTTTTCGGGGGTGATTAGGGGAGTTTCGGAGAAAAACGCTAACTTTGCGGCGAAAAATCAATGAAATAAGCAGAGTTATGATAAAGATTCTCATCAATAAACTCGGTCGTGTCTGCGATGCGGAGATTGAGGTCAAGCCTTTCATGGTGTTCACAGGTGACTCCGGTTTGGGCAAGAGCTACACGGCGTTTCTCGTGGATCACGTGCATCAGTGCTTAGACGGGAAGCGGACAGAAGCGTTTATCCGTGAGCGTCTTCAGCTCATCAGTAACGAGAAGAATCCTCGTGTGGACTTCTCGTTCACTCTGGGCGACCTTCGCACTTGGATGGAGAGCGATGTAGAGCGTCATCTGCGTTATCTGACAGGCAATCAGGCTCTTCAGCTGAGCATCGGCTATGAGTTTGGGCAACCTGATGAGATGGCTTTCAGCTTCAGTTTCAGCGAAAACGGTGACCCGAATTACTGTAAACTGACTTTCAATGGCGCGACGAATTCTTATCCCAAGGATTATTTCAACTGGCCAAAACTCTATGCAGAGCTGCTTGCTGGTGAGCTGCGGGTGAGTGTGGCTGAAGGCGTCGGCGTGATGAATTCCGTTCTCCTGCCTCCAGCTCGCGCTGCCTTCATGGGTGCCCGCAACGCGAAGCCCGCCTTCGAGAGCATCGGGATGTACTCTGATTTCATCGCCCTGCTGGACACTTTGCACAGCGCCACGCTCTATGATACCGATGAGGAAGATATCCTGCGCACCGTCAACCTGCTCTGCGAAGGCGACTTGGTCACACGCGAGGGGCAGACTTTCCTTCGACTGCAAGACGGCCGGACAGAAATTCCCATCAGTGCTGCCGCCTCGTCCTCTAAGGAGTTGGCCGCTTTCTGCCTGTTGATGCTTCGTGCAGAGAAGATTGATGATTATTCCATCCTCTTCGAGGAGCCCGAGGCCCATGTGCATCCCATGAAGCAGAACCGCGTAGCAGATGCCATTGTACGTTGTCGCCGTCGTGGAACACAGTTCCAGATCACCACCCACAGCGACTACCTCCTCAGCCGTCTGAACCAGCTCCTGCGTATAGGAAAGCTCGGACAGACAGACGAAGCCCGCTTCAACGAATTTTGTGTGGCCAACCACCACGATCCCGACCTCTACCTGCTGCCTGAGGAAGTCGGCGCTTACTTCTTCCGCGAAGGACCTGGAGGACTTGTCAGCATCGAGCGGCAGGACGCTGCCGACGGCATCCCCTTCACTACGTTCCACGAGATCGTGACCCAGCAGGAACGCGTTGATGATCAGATTGAAACGATGATGGAGGGCTGAGGTATGGAGCTGTACGACAAGCTAACGGCACACTACCCAGCCGAACACTTCTCTGTCAGCACGACGCAGACGGTGATAGAGGAAGAGAGTTCATCTGCCAGATTGAGGGCTGTCACGATTTCACATGATGGCACGTCAGTTCTGTTGGTTAGGAAGAGTTTCCTCGAAGCCTTACGAACCGGCGCATTCCATGTTGCTGCTATATCTGCGACCAAGGATAAGATCTGTGATGGTATCATTGCGATTGACGAAAACCAGCATCTCATTTGGTATTTTGAGCTGAAATCCAACTGCAATGCCAACCGCTGTCGCGATGCCCGCCAGCAGATTCTCGCCAGCCAAGAGCGTTTCAAGGCAGTGCTCACTTCTTTGGCAGGAATTGCTGCTGAGAGCTATCTCCACACAGGTGTCATCGCCACACCTCCCCAGAAAGTTGAAGATTTGGTCAAGGCTCGCCAACGACGTAATACACTCACCGACGATTCCCATGCCGAACGTTCCCGCTTCTTCAGCGAATTAATGACTGGCTCCGTTCGCGACGAAGAAAACGACACTACGTTCTGCCATGTAGTCGGGGGTGAGGTGCTTACTCTTTCCACACTAATTGCAAAGATTTTATGAACAAACATTTTACTCTACTCCTGCTTGTCGCTTTGCTATGCAACAGCGGCGCATGGGCTGCCAGAATTTCTGAACAACAGGCATTGCAGCATGCTGTGAACTTTCTGCAAGGTAAGAACATTAGGCAGTCGGCCGTTCCTCGCCTGCTGAAAAGCAAAGCTCAAATGTCGCAGAAGTGTAATTATTTTGTTTTTAACTCAGAGGAACAAGACTGCGGCTTTGTTATCGTAGCAGCAGACGACCGTGTTCCTGTCATCCTGGGGTACGCTTCCCATGGTACTTTCAACTTGTCAACTGTCCCATGTAATCTGCGATGGTTGCTTGACTATTACGATTCCTGTATCGGTGGTTTGCCTGATGAGAGTGCAGAAGCCAGCGTGTCCTCTAATTCTGCTCAAAGAGCTGACATCTCTCCGCTAATTACCACACAATGGGGGCAGGGCTCGCCATACAACGCCCTATGTCCAAAATTCCAGGGAGAAACCTGTAAGACTGGCTGTGTTGCTACATCCATGGCACAGATTATCAACTTTCACCGTTGGCCGCAAGCACAGACCTCCTGTGTAGATGCCTACGTCAGTAGCAGTTATCAGATCTCCATGCCGGAGTTGCCGCCCACACAATTCAATTGGGAGGATATGACCGAAACGGAGGTAGCTCGGCTGATGCTCTATTGTGGCCAATCCGTTCGGATGGACTATGGCCCCCAAGAATCAAGAACGAATCCAGATCAGGCGGTCATGGCTCTGACCAAAGTATTCGGATATAGCAGGAGTACAAGTTTTATCTATCGGGAAGATTACGATGAAGACGAATGGGAGGACATCATCTATCAGGAACTTAGCGAAGGACGTCCTCTGGTTTATAATGGGAGCAGTAGCGAAGGGGCGGCTTCATTCATTGTCAGCGGCTACAAAGACCAACTCTTCCATATGAACTGGGGGTGGAGTGGAGACTACGACGGATATTATGCGCTGACAGGCTTGACTCCCACCAACAATGTGGATAATGGTGCCTACCAAACGGCTTTTGTCGGCATTCAGCCCTCAGCAGGAACGATGGATAGCGACCGCCCGAAGGTTGTAGTAAAAGATATATATGCCAGCACGAAAACTCTTATCCGCTCCGATGTTAGCGAAGACTTTACGCCTCGTTTTTCAATAATTAGTTCCGTTGTGAGTGATCTCGATGCAGATGCGACAATGCAACTTGGACTTGGTGTCTACAATAATAATGGTCTAATTCTTGTTCTGGATAGCATAAGCCATACTTTCTGTAGTGATGAAGCCTGCGTACACGACTATGATGTACACCTCTCCAGCCTGCCAATAGGTGATTATACCATAAAGGCTATTTATCGTTTACAGGATGACGATACTTGGCACAGCGACGCAGCATCCAACAATTATTACATAAAACTGACTGTTAAAAAAGGGCGGGCAGAATTACGAGCAAGACCCAAGGCAGAAATTGCCAGAGGTACTGAAGAATTCGGCATACATACCATTGACGGAATTACCTATTGTCTAGAGTCTCGTTTCTCCAACCTTTATGCATACTTAGTACGTTACAACGAGACTGAGAAATATGCTGGAGACATCTATGTCCCTAATCAAGTCTCCTATGACAATAAGATATTTAATGTAATCGGAATGTATGAACATGAAACTCCTTTTATCGATTGTCCAGAACTGACGTCTCTCTCCGTTGGTGTCTCCGTTTCTGTTTCTAATTGTCCTAAACTGAAAAACCTCGATATCCGTCAAGGTGTAATTGTATTTGGGCAGATTTCTCAGTGCGATGCTTTGGAGACACTCTCATATCCCAAAAGTATGAGTAGCGGTGTTTTACCTGGTCTTTGTAAGAGTTTGAAGAGTTTTACAATCAACAACGATAAGCTTTTTAGAGTAAACACTTCATATAATTCTTGGAAAGATAATATATTGTTATGGGATCATGAAAGGATGCCGGCCTTGACTGACGTGTATTTTAATTCCGATTTTCCAATGGAGTTTATATATGAAAGCGAGGACATGGTGGTCAATCCTAATGTTACCATTCACATTCCCCAAGGCACATTGCCTGTTTATCAGCAGACGCAGTGGAAAGACTGGAATATTCAAGAAGACCTTCCACCTTTATCCCCTTGTGTGAAATGGGACTACTGTGGAAACAACCCGCTTTATGTGAAAGATGCAGCAGGAAGTGGGGGATGGGGCATTTATATTAGCCGTGGAAATAACAATGTAGAGTTTGCGATGTGTGTGCCAGCTCGGCTTATTGAACCATACAAAGGCTGCAAAGTGACGAAGATAGAATTTCATACTCGGCATAATTTATACTCTAATATGATGGAAGACGTGGAATATGTATTCCTAACCAAACCAGGTACGGATTATCTTGCGAAGGAACCTGTAACCACCATTCGTGGTACGTGGAACATCGTGGAGTTACCTAAACCATACGTAATCACAGGGGATACGCTTTTTGTGGGTATTGGTCGTAATGAAATATTGGAGGCATTCTGGGCAGATAAAGACGTAGTGGACGAAGGTTTTTATCTGCGTGTAATGGGTCATGATGATAGTTTTGGAATGGCAGATGAAGTGGGAGTCTGGCAAAAACATGCTGGTGTGAGTGATTGGAATTTCGCATTGCCCATTCGCTTCTATATTGAAGGGGAAAAACTACCCGTAGATTTATGTATAAATCAGGTGTCGTTAGCCAATCAGCAACCAGAGCAAGAATCCTCAAAACCCTTCAAGGCACATCCTGTGCCCTCTCGCGAACAGGTGCAGCACTCATCACGACAGTATTTCACCAATGATAAGTATTTTACATTATCTACGGGCAAACCTGCAACTCCCATAGAAACTACCCCTCAGCATATATTGAGACGAGCCTCCGACGGTCATTTTCAACTCCAGGCAGATGTTCGCAGCCGCACCGTTGACCCCATACGCTCGCTCACGTTCAGCTGGAACATCGACAATCATATTCAGGGTAGTCAGAGTTTTGATACCTGTCTGCTACCCAACCACGAGGGCACCTATCTCATCGACCTGCCCACAGGAATCGGGGGGCGCAATCATAAAGTGGTACTTGAAGTCTCAGAAATTAATGGGAAATCTGATGAGATAAAGGCCAACAGCAGCGACACCACTGCCTTTGCCCTTCCTCCCACCACCCGCTTCCCCCGTCGTGTAGTGATGGAAGAAATAACAGCGACCTGGTGTGGCTGGTGTCCTCGTTATATCGCGGCCATTAAGAGGTTTTCGACTCAATATCCTGACAATTTTATCGCCATAAGCATACACGAAAATGACATGATGCACCCTATAGGTAATAGCTTTGACCCATTTTACGCCATGTTCAACTCTATCCCTGGTTCTCTGATCAATCGTACTGGGAAATTTGATCCAAATCTGGACTATATACTAGATATGTTCGAAGATGCGAAGGACAATGGTGACGCAACTATTGAAGCTTCGGCTTACTTCGTATCCATAGATAGTTCACGTGTAGCTGTAACCACCCAAACGACTTTTGGCTACAGCGAAAATAATGTCACCGAATATCGCATTGCATACGTCGTGCTGGAAGACCAAGTAGGGCCATATTTGCAGGCTAACAACTATAGCGACCCACAAGGATATAATAGTGAAGGGGATTATTTAGGTGAATGGAGGATCCTTGATAATCAAGTATCTATGACATTCAACGACGTCGCTCGCAGCATTCTTCCTAATTGGGAGGGAGCCTCCGGGTGTGTGCCGAGTATCATCAAAGAAGGTGAAACCTATAGCCACACTTACAAACTGACATTGCCGGAGAACATCCAGCAAAAAAGCAATCTGCGAATCGTCACCCTGCTTATCGATGGCAGCACGGGAGAAATCATGAATGCGGCTCAGACGCCTGTCATCTACGATGCCGAAGTGGCCATCGATGAACAGCCTGCGAGCAGGCAACCCTTCAACATCTATAACATTGCTGGTGCTGTAGTTCGCAGGCAGGCCACCTCGCTGCAAGGTCTCCGTAAAGGCGTATATGTCATCGATGGAAAAAAGATAGTTGTCCAGTAACGACACTCCCGTTACAGCGCACGTGACCATCAACCAGTCGCAGTCGTCATTTTCATGCCGAAGCGTCTCATTTTGAGGCGCTTCTTTTCCATTGCAACTAAGGCTATAGAAGTGCTCGTTTTGCTACTTCTTGATAATCAATCAATTCGATTTTTCAGGGGTTGTTTTGCATAAAAAGTGGAGAAAAAGTTTGGCGGATTCATGCAGAATCCGTACCTTTGTACCCGATTCGCCTCGATGAAAATAAGGGTTGCTCGGAGGCGGATATATGTACGCTTTTATTAATATTATAATGAGACTTTTATGAACACTAAAGAAATACTTAACTGCTTATTCTCGGACATAGAGAAAGTGAAAAATAGGGCTGTGTCGGCTGGGACGAAGTTCAGGCTGATGGCCCTGGTGGCTGACATCGCGGAGGTGGCTGAGGGGTTGCAGGAGGAGATCCTGCAGCGCGTGAGCCAGGAGGCGGTGCTGGATGTGGATACGGATACGGATTATGCGGCGCTGGCTGAGCAGGTACTGACGATGGAACTGCCGGAGGCGGCTGATGCTGAGGCGGTTGTGCGCGAGCAGACGCAGTCTGTGAACGAGGCACTTGGGTTGCTAAGTGGTACGCTGGCGGATGTGGACAAGCAGCTGTCGCGCCACCACAAGGATGAGGAATATGTGCGCCTGTATGAGCAGGAGAAACGCCGCTATCTGAACTCAGGCACGGCGCGCAGGGCGAAGCAGAAATTTGAGGAATGGAAGGATTTCGAGTGCAACGGACATCCGCAGCTGGAGCATGTCGAGGACTACCGCACCGAGAAACTGCTTCACATGTTCGAGAAGGGTGCACTGGCTTCGAGTGTAGAGCATATCCAGCGTGCAAAGCGCTACCCGGGCGAGGTGGATTTCGAGCAGCTGGACGAGGATCACCCACTGAAGAAGACGGTGTATAAGCACTATGCGGCACTGCGCAAGCTGGTGGATTTCCGCGATGGGTGCCTGATGGTTAACCCTGTGCGCGTAGGGCATCACTTCTATGCCTGCCGCAAGGATGCGAACGCAAAGGCGGACCGCACTAACTTCTTGAAATACATGCACAAAATCGATTTGGCGCAAGAAGAGTTGCGGCAGTTACTGGCAGAACAGCAGGAGGACACGGAGGGAGTCACAACCCATCTGCCAAAGGCTGTTGAATTGCCAGAGAGGCTGCTGGGAGATGAGGCAAGCGTGCTGATGGGCAAACTGGTTGATGCTGGGGTGCTCGCTGATGACTGGCAGCCCTCGAATCTGAGCTGCACGGAACGCGGTTTGGTGGCTAAAGCCATCTGCGACCGCCTTGACATCAAAGAGGTGTGGCAGGTGTTCGGACAGCTGTGGGACGAGAAACCCGAAACGCTCCGTAGCTACCTGAACAAGGCTCTCGACCAGAAGAAGTCGCTTATCTACCAAGAAAAACTGAAAAAGATTTTAGGCTGATAATCAGTCGCCTATATTTATCCGTACCTGCTACGCGTACCTACTACGTAGCAGGTTTTTTTTGTGCCTTTGCCGTACCTTTGCACCGTCAAACAGAACGAAAGCGCGTTTGACGGCGCTCTCTGAGGCGTTGCCTCGAAAAACGGCTTCGCCTCAGCAAAGCTTGAAAGCGAGCTTTCGCTTTGCGTTCGGCTCGCACGTTCTTTGACATGTTGGGATAGTAAAGTTTGTCATTTTGTTTCCATATTAGTTTGTCATTTGTTGAGTTGAATATCTGGTCATATTTTCGGATTGACCCCCCTGCCCTGCTGTGAAGCCCGGCAGGTTTTTCAAGAAAAAAACGATGAACCGCGCAGGCTCGCACATGCATGTAGGCAGGCGCACAAACATCTATAAAAATAATTAAGCTTATGAAGATTTCTGGTAAAATCTGTCAGGTGCTCCCCCTCCAGGAGGGCGTGAGCAGCCAAGGCGCCCACTGGCGCAAGCAACCTATTGTGGTCGTGGAGGACGATGCGAACATCGCATTTCCGAATGAAATGGTGTTCGACCTCTTCAACGACAAAATCCCCGAGACGCAGCTGGCCGTAGGACAGCGCGTGGACGTACACTTCGGCATTCGCACTCGCGAATATAACGGCAAGGTTTATAATGACGTAAACGTGTATAAGTTGACAAGTTGACAAGTAGACAAGTTGACAAGTAGACAAGTTGACAAGTAGACAAGTAGACAAGTAGACAAGTTGACAAGTAGACAAGTTCTTCAAGCGTGAAGCGTCGCCACTCGGCCCAAAGGGACGCTTATTCGAGCAAAGCGAGTCTTAAGAAGGCGCCGAGCGGAGAATTGAGAATTGAAAATTAACCATTTGAGTTGAAGCGGAAGGGGTCTTCACGTGATTAAAGGTGGCCGCCGGATTCTGGAAACTTCTTCTCGCAAAACAACTCAAACAATGAAAAAATTTATCTTTATCAACAATGCCATCACGGTGATGGATAAGCTGCTGAGCAGCAAGAGAGTGGAAGGTGTTCTGTATGTCGACGAGAACACGGGTCGTTTAACCTTCAAGGCGTACAATCGCAAGCCGAAGTCTTTGCAGCGCAATCGCCTGATCTGCCTGCTGGAGCACGGCTGGGTGAAGGAGAGCGCAGAACGCATCAAGGTCTATGAGAGCATCCCCAAGGTGCTGGGCACCATGAAGGTGACAGGCGTGCTGGATCGCGAAATCCGCGATGCCCAGAACGCACTCATCGAACGCGAACTGGAATTGCTTTAATCGAGCAATTATCGAAATCGTAAAATAGTCAAATCGTAAAATTAATGTAATCGTGAAAATCGTAAAATAGTCAAATCGTAAAAATCTAACCATGTTTAGTTTCCAGAAAAATTTCACACAACCAACGATGCCCGTTGACGAGTCGCAGTTCTATGCGCTCGTCAGGGGCACTCTCTGGGCGGAGCTCATCGATCGGTTCCGCCAGACGGGCGACCAGTCGCTGAAGCGCAAGCTGCCTGCCTTCATCTTCCAGGCGACCTTCGACGAGACGCTGTCGAAAGCCGGCAAGATGGGACGCTGGCGCAAGCAGGCTGCCACAAGGCTGACGGGACTGGTGGTGATGGATATCGACCATCTGAACAGACCCACACCCGAAAGACCCACCCCCGACCCCTCCCGTAAAGGAGGGGAGGCCTCCGGAAGGAAGGAGGAAATGCTCGAGAATATGAGCATGGCTCCAAGAGAATTGTTCCAGAAGTGGCAGCAGGAGCACCCGGAACTGTTCGGAATTCAAGCGCAGCCAACTCCCTCCATTACGGGAGGGATGCCCAACGGGCAGGGTGGGTCTTCTATCCTCCTGGTGTACATCACGCCGAGCGGCAAGGGCCTGAAGATCGTGTTCAAGGCAGATGCCGCCAAGGGCAACCTCATCGACAACCAGCACGCGATGGCTGAGGTGCTGGGCGTGGAGGTGGACGAGAGCTGCAAGGATGCCTCGCGCATGAGCTTCATCTGTAAGGAGGAGGATATCCTGTACTTGGACAAGGAACTGTTCACGTATGAGAACAGGGAATTTGCAGAGAAGTATACGGAGCTTTACAGGGAAGGGAAGAGTAAAGGCGTGGCCCAACACCCAAAGGGAGGGGAGTCCAAGCAGGCAGCAAACCAACCAAGCGGCAACGAATCCCCCTCACCTGGGGATGGGTTAGGGGTGGCCTCCTACCACGGCGTCCCCTACTCGAAGATCGTGGAGGCCTGGCTGGGCGATAAGCAGGTGGAGCCTGGCGACAGGCATCGCACCTCGCTGGTGCTGGCCGACCACCTCAGGTATATCACGGACAACGACGCCTCGCTCATCGAGCAGATCCTGCGCCAGACGCCCTTCGTGAAGGATATCGTCAAGGAGCGCAACGAGGATGTGGCTCAGACGGTGAAGAGTGCTCAGGGCTACGAATTCCTGAAAGGCATACCCCGAAGGATGCAGAAAGCCCTGGAGGCTGCGGGGGCAACATCAAAAGACGAGTCTCTGAACGCCAAGGCCTCCACACTCCGCTCTCAGGGGGACGACATCTACGCCCAGCTGCCTCTGGACAAATGGGCAGAGGAGCTGCAGGAGCTGTCGAAGGAATTCCCCTGCATGAAGGAGCTGTTCCTGAATGTGCACCCACATAAGCTGCCGGCTGTGCTCTTCTCCAGTGCTGCCCTGTTCGGAACGTTGATGACAAGGGCGTGGTACCACTTCTGGTATGAGCCAGAGGTCATGCGCCGCCTGAACTACTGCATCTTCATCATCGGCGACCCTGGCGCAGGAAAGAACGTCATCGAGAAGTTCTACTTCAAGATTGCCGAGCCGATGATTCAGGCTGATCAGGCCGGCATCGATGCCGTGAATCGCTACAAGGAAGGGCGCACAGAGCGCACCACCTCCACCAAGGCACAGAAGGGCGACGCGCTGAAGAAGCCCGTAGTGGCTATCAGGGTTCACCCAGCCAGAACGGCCACGGGCGAGTTCATCCGCCACATGCTGGCCGCCGTGGAGACCATTCAGGGGCAGCGCCTGAACCTCCACATGTTCTCCTTCGATTCGGAGCTGGACAACGTCACCAAGAACAACAAGGGCGGCGACTGGAAAGACCGCGAAATCATGGAGTTAAAGGCATTCCACAATGAGCAGGACGGCCAGATGTATGCCAATCAGGAGAGCATCACGGGCATGTTCAACGTCTTCTGGAACTTCATCTACACCGGCACGCCCTACGCCCTGCACCGCAAGGTGAACCAGCGCAATTTCGGCACGGGAATGAGCACCCGCCTGGCCGTAATCCCCCTGCCCGACAAAGGCCTCGCCCAGCGCCATCAGCAGGTGGACCCCGCAGCCAGCGAGACCCTGAGCACGTGGGCACAGAACCTGAACAAGGTGGAGGGTGAAATCCCCATCGAGCCCCTGAACGACGAGACCTACGAATGGCAGTCCTCACACCTGGAAATCGCTGAGTTCAATGGCGACAAGGCCGATCGCTCCCTGTTGAAGCGCATCCCCTACTATGGCATCGGCATCAGCCTGCCCTTCATCCTGATGCGCCATTGGGACGAGTGGCAGGAGTCGAAGACGCTGACCATGGACGAGGTGGACAAGCGCCTCTGCCGCCTGGCGATGGAGATTCAGTACCGCTGCCAGCACTTCTTCTTCGGCGAAATGGCCTTCAACTACTATGCCGACCAGAACAAGGAGTTCGTGGTGAGGAAGCGCACCACCCGCTACAGCGAGTGTTTCCGCAAGTTGCCCGATGAGTTCAAGACGCAGCAGTTTATGGAGGTCTTCGAGGTCTCGCAGCAAGCCGCTTCGCGTGCCATCACCCGTTTCCGCAACGACGGGGTGATAGAGGTAGTGAAGTACGGCTTATATAAGAAGGCAGTGAGTGAGTTGCCGTAAGGATACTCACTTACAACTTACTCACTTCGGACATCTATGTTTTTGAATCATGGAACTATGATTACCATTGAAAACACCCAAGAATGCTTCGTGCAGCTCTGGCTACGGCTGGGGCGCACGAGGCGCCTTCTGGCCGGACAGCACAAGCGGTTCTGTATCAGGAACTTGCTGCGGTCGTGGTTTGGCCTCCGCGCCAACGACGACTTCATCTGGGAGGTCATCCACCGCATAGACCTCGACGATGAGGACACACCCTGCGGCTACGATGAACTGCCACCGCCCTCGCTCTATCCCCGCAAACACCGCGAACTGCTGCGCGCCATCGTGTCGGTACGGCTGGGCATCAGCTACTACCGCGTAAACCTCCGAGCCCTCGACGCCGCGTACAGCGTGGCGTATCCGAAGAGTACACCGATAAATGTGAATAAGAAGAGTTTAAGAGTTAAAAGTTTAGAGTTATGCAATTGACAAAACATTTTACATTAGAAGAGTTCGAGCGGTCGGGGACGGCCGCTCAACTCCACATCGACAACCGAGTGCCGGCGGCATTGGTGCCGAATATCAGGCACTTGTGCGAGGAGGTGCTGGAACCTCTGAGAGAGCACTTCGGCGAACCTATTTATGTCAGCAGCGGCTACCGCTGCGCGGAGCTCAACAAGGCGGTGGGCGGAGTCCGCAACAGCCAGCACATGCGCGGCGAGGCGGCGGATATCTGTCCCTTCAGCCCGTCAACCGATAAGGCGGGGAGGCTGGTGCCCGACTCCCATAGCCCAGAAGCGCGGAAGAAGATGCGCGAGTGGGCAGAGTGGATCATGGATAACCTCCACTTCGACCAGCTCCTGCGCGAGCACAGCGGCAACAGCTACTGGATTCACGTCTCGCTGAAGCGGGAAGGAGAAAACAGGCAGATGGCGGGGAGATTGAAAATTGAACTTTTGGAGCAGCGAGCGCCACCAAGCTTGCTTGAAATGGCCGAGATTCCCGAGCCAAGCTCGCCTACCCGTAGCCTTTCGTGACAAAAGTCCGCTCGGCGCTTGCGACGCTTGACACTTCAAGAACGAAGTTAAAATTGAAAAATGAAGCTCCGCTGCGTTGTGATGACGCGGCGGAGCTTATTTGTGTATGATGTAGAAAAACTGTCTGACTATTAGAGCTTAACAGTCTGCTTCTCGCCAGCGTAGCGGACGGTCTTGGTTTGACCGCTGATGGTGCGGATGCGGAACTGGCGGGTGGTGATCATTCCTGGATAAGAGCCATTGCGGCGGCCGAGGGTGAGGGTACGGCTGCGGTCGTTCCAGGTGATGGGAATCTCTGTGTACTGGCCACGCTCGTAGTTATAGTTGTCGCCTTCGTCCTCATAGAGGGTGAAGGTGGCATTAGCACCGGGATAGACGATAAGTTCAAGGTCATCCCAAGGCTTCTCGGCGGCGTACTGCACATCGGGACCGACGGGAAGGATGCTGCCAGCACGGACATAGAGGGGACTGTGGTTGAGCGGGATGGTGGAGGTGACAGTCTGTCCACCCTGCAGACGCTGGCCTGTCCAGTAATCATACCAGTCGGTGCCAGCGGGAAGGTAGGCCTCATAGGTGTGAGTCTGGCTCCAATCAATGGTGGGATAGGCGCGTTCCTGACGTTCGCCCTGATTCTGACGATCCCATCCAGACATCTCGTTGGTGCGGATGATTCTCTCTTCGGTGTAAAGAGGTTTAGTAACAGGAACAACCAGCAGCGAACGGCCGAAAAGGTACTCGGAGTTCATGTCCCACACTTTCTTGTCGTTGGGGAAGTCCATGACGAGGGCTCGCATGAAGCTGTCGTCATTCTTGGAAACCTGCCAGGAGGTGCTGTAGATATAGGGCAGCATGCGGTAGCGCAGACGTACGGCATCAACGAGTGCCTCAAAGACGGGTTCGCCAGGCTGCCCATAGTAGTAAAGCTCACGATAGACGTCGGCACCGTGGCTGCGCATCATCGGACAGAAGGCGCCGAACTGTATCCAGCGGACGTATAGCTCCTGGAACTGAGGATTACGCGTGGCGGAGTTATGGCCGAGGGTGCTGTAGGCTCCTGCGAAGAAACCGCCAATATCGGTGTTGACCTGCGGGTTGCCGGTAAGGGTGTAGTTCAGGCAGATGGGAATCTGTTTGCGCAGGCTCTCCCAGCTGGAGTTTATATCACCGCTCCACGTGTTGGCACCTGTACGTTGCTGGCCAGCGAAGTAGCTGCGGGTGAGGATGAACACGCGCTTGGCTGTATCGACGGCGCGCTGGCTGTCATAGACGCCCTGCACGGTGGCCAACGGGAAGGCATTGCGCACGCTGCGGTAGGAACCTCGCTGGTTGTCAGCAGTAGTGATGATCTCATCGAGGTCGCTATCCTTGAAGCTGTGGTGATCCGGGTCGGTGGAGTCCATCCACCAGGCATCAATACCCATCTTATGCAGGCGCGAGAGGTTCTCCCAGTAGATGTTACGTGCCTCGGTGGCGTAGGGGGCATAAACGCGGACACCGCTGGGATAGTCCATACGAGGAGGCCACATGGGAAGTCCGCTTTGGGGCCAAGTCTCGAAGTTCATCAGGTAGCCTTTTTCTTCCATCTGCTTATACCCCTTGGTGAAAGGTCCGAAGCTGGCCCAGATACTGATGCTCATGTGTGCGTGGTATTTCTGATGTACCTGGTCGATCATACGTTGTCCGCCCTGAAAGTTCTCGTTGAGGAATTCCATCGCATTCCAGTTATAGTTACTGCCCCAGTACTGCCAGTCCTGAATGATGCCATCGAGGGGCACTCCAAGGCGGCGGTATGTATCAACGACCTCGAGCAGTTCTTCCTGCGACTTGTAGCGCTCTCGGCTCTGATGGAAACCGTAGGTCCAAAGAGGAAGCATGGGTGAACGGCCCGTCAGATGGCGCAATTCGCGGATGACGCCATCTGCAGAACCGCCATACATGAAGTAATAGTCGACGCCCTCGCCGACTTGGGATTCAAGGGTAAGTCCGCTACGGGAATCGAGTTCCGTAGGCGAGTAGTTGTCCCAGAATATGCCGTAGCCCTTTACACTCTGGAAGACATTGGCGAAGTCCTCAAGATTGGACTGGGTCATCAGACGTTTCTCGCCGCGCTGGCTCATCTTGCCATTTTGCAAGAGTCCTACGCCGTAGAGGGGCTCGTCGTCGGCCAGCGCCCACGACTGCCGCACATGGTAGCTGCCTTGGTCGGGACCTTCGGCTATGGGAGTCAACGACATGGCACCTTCAGCAACAAGTGCGTGTCCTTTAGCATCTGCGAAGGAGACCTGCTGAGTGCGGGTGTTGACGGTGACCACAAGAGCCGATGAGGCGTAGGTCACAAGATCTCCTTTGGTCGTGGTCTTCACCTTCACCGCCTCGGGCTGAGTTGTCACCACGAAGTTATACTTGCGGACGGGTGCCTGGCCGGCAGCAGCTTTCTGCACGCGAACCGTCTGCGGAGTGTAGAACGTTATTACCTGAGCTGCGAGGCCGAGGCTCATCAGCAGCGAAGTCAAAGTTAATAGTGCTTTTTTCATCTTTCTATTCTCAATTATGCATTATCAATTAATCAGGAACGTCTTCGTCTTACCCTGCCAGGTGGCGCGGACGGTAGCGCGACCAGCTGAAATAGAGCTGATTTCAAACTGCACGCCTGGCAGTTCGGAAGTGGCCTTGATTTCGGAATTCTCCTTCAGCGGGGCATAGACCTGATAGTGAGTGGCATCGGTGTAGCCGTTAGCGTTGGTGCTGTAGATAGGCGTAGCGGGGATGTTCAGGCGCTGGCCATCGACTGTGATGGTGACCGCAGCGACAGCATACTTCCCTTTCCACTGCTCAATGGGCACTTCAATGCTGCCGTTCTTGCTGAAGCCCAGCCCGTGGAGGTCAAAGAGACCCTGCGGACGCTGGGGCTGCTGGCGGCGCCCCCATTGCGGACGTCCCTGCGGCTGCTGGGGTTCTTCGATTTCAGGTCCTTCAACGACGAGGTAGATAGCGTGCTTTCCGGTGAGCCCTTCGACAGCGTCCATTATTTTGGAGAGGACTATGGGTTCGCGCTTTGCATCGGCATCGGCATCGACCTCAAAGACACCTATCTCACGACCGTTCCAAGTGCCGTTGGCGTAGGGAGCGTCGAGCATCACACGGATCCGGAAGGCACCCTTGCCGCTGGGAGTGATGTAGAGGTTGAAGTGGGTGTGGTTGCCCTGCTTGGTGCCCTCGAAGGCGGGCACACCCTTCTGCGACTGCTCAAGACCACCGAAGCCGAAGTACTTGAAGCCCACGACACCACCGTTCTTGATGCCGACGAGGTCCATGTGGTTCGACCACACATCGTGGTTGTCCTGCATCCATTCGTTGGAACCAGGACCCGTCATGTAGCAGGCGATACCTGCAGAGTAGTAGGCGTAGGGCGGGAGACCGAAGATCTGGAAACCTTCGCTGGTGACCTCTGCGCCACGATATTCGTTACCGTCGCTGGCCTTGGCTGTCCACTCATTGTTGGGAGTGAAGGGGTCGTAGGCGGTGATGCGCACCTGTCCGCCCTTGGCCACAGGCTTCTTGTCCCATTCAATCTTCACGGGAGCCACCATTGGCTGACGGGCATTGCCGAAGCCGCGGGGAGGACGGTGATAGAAGACATACCACTGGCCGTTGATTTCCTGCAGCGATCCGTGGGTGTTGTGGCCGGCGTTGGAAGTAATCAGCTTGGAGCCATCCTCATTCAGCACCACGCCGCGGCTGTCGACGAGCACGCCACCGGCACGCCAAGGACCAAGTGGAGAATCTCCATAAGCATAGCGCAGGGCACTATTGGTATTGCCTAAGCCGTACTCCTTGCCGCTGTAGCCGGAGAAGACCATCACATACTTGTTGCCGACCTGACGGATGCTGCTGGCTTCGAAGAAATTGAAGTCCAAGGGGTTCTGGCCTTTGTAGAGAGCAGGATAGGTAGAGCCTTCCTTGTCGAGGAGGCGACCATCGTGGCTGCTGGCGGGGATGAAGGGATCTATCAGTTCCGTGCCTGGGCGCTTGCTGTACATCGTGTTCTGGTCAAGTTCGCAAGCGGTGGAGTGCTGAAAGCCGTAGAAGACATAGGCACGGTAGCCCTTGTCGAAGTCCTTATCTTTCTTGTCGGTGATGTTCTCGATGAACACCGAGGGGTCGAAGTCTATGAGCGAGCCATCCAGGCAGCGGGTGCCTTCGGCATTGAGGTTTACAGGAGTGAAGGGGCCGTTGGGGCGGTCGCTCTTGCAGACCATGGCGATACGCCCCCATCCGCGAGAGTGGGGATAGAGCCAGTAGGTTTTCTTACCCGTCACCTTGTCTCTGACTTCCACGAGGTCAGGCGCAAACATCGTATCCCATTGACCATTGACGAACCACGTGAAGATGGGACCTTCGTCGCGCCACTGCGTCAGGTCCTCGACGGGTGCCGACCACATTCGGATATCGGGACCGCAGTAGGCGGTGTAGGTGACATCGTGGGATCCGATGATATATGCACGGAACTTGCCGGGCTGGTCTGGATCCTCAAAGACTCGCGGCTCGCCATCAGGAAGATGCTCCCACAGGGGCAGATAGGGATTCTGGGCGTTGCAGACTGCAGCAGACGCCATCACAAAAATCGATAAAAGAAAACGTTTCATAGGACTTTTGATATTTTTAGTTACGTGATTCACGTGATTCAGAGGCTCAAAACCCACAAATTGCGGGGCAAAGATAAGGTTTTTCGAGCAAAAGGACTTTCAATGATGTTTTCTTTTCTTATAATTTTGTACCAAAAGCACTTTTTTCCTACCTTTGCGGGCAGAATTAGCATAAAAAACCGTTATGAAAACAGAAAATCGCATTATTTGGCTCGACTGGTTGCGCGTTTGCGCTTGTTTTATGGTCATGGTAGTCCATTCTACAGAGCCATTTTATTTAGGTGGCGAGGGCGCTCGCATCCTCACAGCCACCGATGCCGTATGGGCTTCGTTCTTCGACTCTTTTGTGCGCGCCTGCGTTCCTCTTTTTATTATAGCGTCCAGCTACCTGCTCTTCCCCCTCCAGACATCCACGGGTGCCTTCTTCCGTCGCCGTCTTTCGCGGTTGCTGGTGCCCTTCATCCTCTGGTCGCTGGTCTATGCCTTCCTGTGGGGCGAACCTGCAGAGAACCTACGGTCGCTATTGCTGAACTTCAACTACGCAGCCGGCCACCTGTGGTTCGTCTATATGCTGTTAGGTATCTATCTGTTGATGCCGCTACTCTCGCCCTGGGCAGAGCGTGTGGGACGGCGCGAGCTGCAAGGCTACCTCTGCGTTTGGGGTCTGACGCTGACCATACCCTTCATCCGCGAGTGGGCCTCTGGCGGTGAGCTGCTGGTCATCCACGGCCCCACAGGCATCCCCTATCCTGCCCTCTATCCACTCTGGGGCGAAGCCAGCTGGAACGCCTATGGTCTTTTCTACTACGTCAGTGGATTCATCGGCTACTTGCTGCTCGGCCTCTACTTCCGCCGTTTCGTGCCTGAGTTCACGTGGCTGCGCACCCTGCTCATAGCCCTCCCGGCTTGGTTTGCGGGTTTCGCCCTCTGCTTCGGCGGATTCCTCGTCCGCGCCTACGCCACCTCACAGTCCTTCCCTATCGAGGGACCTGTGGACCTCGCCGTCGGTTGGGAGACGCCCTGGTACAACGACACGCTCGGCGTAGCCCTCATGACCGTTGGCTGGGTGCTCATCTTCCGCAAGTTTAATCGGACCCTGCACAGAGCATCTTCCGATGCATCAGGCCAGCAACATCCCCAGCTTCCAGCTCTTCAACTGTCATCCGTCAGCAAAGCCAGTTACGGAATGTACCTCTGCCACATGGTTGTCCTCGCCTATGCCTCCTCGTTCTTCCGCGACTGGCTGGGAATCGCCGATGAAGGCAGCCTCGGTCTCTGGACCACCCCAGTCGAGATTCTCCTCACCGCCCTCACCACCTTCTGCCTCACCGCCATCGTCTGCACCCTCGTGCAGCGCATTCCCCGCCTCGGAAAATGGATTGTTGGATGATTTTTTCAACGTTTCAACATTTCAACTTTTCAACATTTCAACCTTTCCATGTCCTCTCGCCTTCAATCTCTGGATGCCCTTCGCGGCTTTGATATGTTTTTCATTATGGGCGGAGCCGGTCTGCTTGCCGCCCTCGCTATCTGGTTTCCCTGTAGCTTCACCGAGGAGCTGGCTCGTCAAATGGATCATGTAGAGTGGAACGGACTGGCGCACCACGACACCATCTTCCCCCTCTTCCTCTTCATCGCCGGCATCTCCTTCCCCTTCTCACTCGAAAAACAGCGCGCCAACGGCCGCAGCGAGTGGCAGATTCACCGCAAAGTTTTCGTCCGCGGCTTTGTCCTCTTTGCACTCGGCGTAATCTACAACGGACTGCTCAGCAGCTGGGATTTCGTCAATATACGCTACGCCAGCGTCCTCGCCCGCATTGGCTTCGCCTGGATGTTTGCCGCCCTACTCTTCATCCACACGGGTTGGCGCTGTCGCGCGGGCATCACCGCCGCACTCCTCGTGGGCTACTGGCTGTTGGTGCGTTTCGTCCCTGCCCCTGATGCGATGGGCGAAGGCGTTTACACCGCCCAAGGCTCCATCGTCGGATATATCGACCGCATCCTCTTGCCTGGCAGAATCTACTACGGCAACCTCGACCCCGAGGGCATTCTCAGCCTCATACCTGCAATCGGCACGGCCCTCCTCGGAATGTTCACCGGCGAGTGGGTGAAGCTGCAGCGGCCGGGCCTCACGCCCAGCAAAAAAGCCGTCTGGATGGCCGTCGCAGGAATCGCCTGCCTCGCTCTCGGGCTGTTGTGGAGCCTCGACTTCCCCATCAACAAGAAGCTGTGGACCAGCAGCTTCGTCCTCGTCGTGGCGGCCTACTCCCTGCTGTTGTTCGCCCTCTTCTACTACCTCATTGATGTGCGAGGGTGGCGCCGCTGGACTTTGTTCTTCACCGTGATTGGCCTCAACAGCATCACCATTTATCTCGGCCAGAAGTTCATCAATTTCAGTTTCACCGCCGACCGCCTCTTCGGTGGTCTCATCCACTTCCTACCAGAGTCCGCCCAACCCTTCTTCACCAGCGCCGCCTACGTAGCCGTCTGCTGGCTCTTTCTCTACATGCTCTACCGCCTCCGGCTATTCCTGAAGGTTTAAGAAATAACGATAAGACTAAATACATGAAAAGGAAATTACTCACATTAGGCATTGCACTCTGCGTGTGTACCCTCCCGCTCTGGGCAATAGTTAGCGGGCATTCGCTGACGAGAACACTCCAAGAGCTCTCCACGGAGCTGAAAACAGCTTACCTCAATGGCTCGGACGCTCAGCAACGCTTCAACGACGACTATGAGCGTCAGCATCAGCAGATGATTGACTTAGTCACCGAGTCTAACGAGCTCTCCATCCTGCTCTATACACAAGAGCAGGAGATGACCTTCGACCTGGCCTTCGCCCTGAAAAAGGTCATGGCCAACTATAAAGTCTTCAACACGAACCGCAGTCCATACGACCATATCGTGGACGGCCTGAACTACGAGATTGACCGCAATGCCCGACTTATTGAGGCTCTGCGCCGACTGCCTCCGATGATGAAAGAGATTGAGATGGAAATCGTGCCCGACAGTTTGCTGTACCACAACGACTCGCTGGACCTTCATCTGTCGGACTCCATCTCTTCGCTGGAAAAAGAGATTATCCGGATTGCCTTCAAGGATTCGCTCTCATCACCTTTTGTTTTGGACAAGCAAGGAGAACTCTATCGCGACTCCTGTATCTTCTTTGCCTCTGAGCTCCTGAAGATGCATGCCAACAACCGAGCCACCATGATTGCCGACAGCACGCACTATCAGGAGGCCTTCTTGCGACAGAAGGAGACCTACGACTACGCCGAATCGCGCTATCGGGATCTTGAGCGGTATATCTTTGTGGAAGGGCAGACACCATTCTTAGACATTCTGAAAAATCCCGGCTACTACTGGAATAAGGTCAAAGTGGATATGCGCGGGCAGTACAGCCTGAGTGAATTGGATGCTGCTCTTGAGGAAAACGATGCTAAAGAGAACACTTCTGACGAGAAAGATATCGACTCGCTTGAGGAGTTCCTTTCCAGTAAGGCGGAAAATACCTTGTTGCTGATTGTCTGTTTCATTGAAGTGGTCGCTTTGGTGTTCTTCTGGCTCATCACTATGCTGATTCTTTGGTTGCTTTACCGCCACACAAGGCTGAAACGCTATGTTGCTAAGAAGAAGTTGCCCATCATCTCAATACTGGTGGGTACCATCGTGTACTTCTTTGTGATTGGCTTCTCTTTATATGGTGATGAATACATCGAATTGGGCGTCCGCCACGTCAACACCTTCCTATGGCTGCTTATTGTCATCTCCGGCTCGCTGCTGCTACGCGTCAAGCCAGATCAGTTCCGACAGGGATTTCTGCTCTATTCTGCCACCTTCCTGGTGATGCTGATGATCATATCCTGCCGCGTCTCCTTTGTGCCCGACAAACTGATGGTGTTCCTCTTCCCGCCCATTCTGCTGCTGATTGTCGTGTGGCAGTTATGCTGCTGTATCTGGTTCCGTGGCAAGGCCACATCCATCGACAGTACGCTGGGCTGGGTGTCGTGGGCCGTCTATCTCGTAGCCTTCGTCTTTGCGTTCTTGGGATATACATTTGTGGCCTTGCTCATTCTGGTGTGGTGGTATTTCCAGTTGGCTGTATGGCTGACAGTAGTCTGTATCTTGGACCTGATGAGCCGCTACAAAGAGCGCTGGTTAGACAAGCGGGTGGAGGCCTTGCGAAATCGTATCACCTACGTGTCGGGTGAAGACCGCGAATCGCTGCTCTTTGGTGCCACCTGGTTCTATGACCTCATCCGTCAGGTGGCCATCCCCACCATTGTGGTACTCTCCCTGCCACGGTGTATCAATTTGTCGTTGGGTATGTTTGACTTCGACAACCTCTTCGTGAAGTTCTATGAGAATCCCTTTATCCAGCTTTATGACAAGAGTGGATTCGAGACACTATGCATTTCAGCCAAGAGCATCATCTGGCTGCTGATTCTCTATTATGTGCTGAGTTACTTCAGCAAGGCCGTTCACGCCATCTGGCAATACGCGCGCTATGCAGCATTCATGCGCAAGCATAACCGTACGACCATCCGCGCTAATGAAATCAACCTGTCGTTGGGCAACAGTATCATCAGCGTGCTCATTTGGATGGGTTATGCGATGGTGGTGATTTACGTCTGGAAGATTCCCACGGGTTCGCTTGGTTTGGTGGCAGGAGGTCTCTCAGCTGGTATCGGTCTCGCATTGAAGGACGTCATCAACAACTTCATCTACGGTATTCAGCTTATGGGCGGACGCCTGCGAGTTGGCGACTGGATTGAGTGCGACGGCGTACGCGGTAAGGTGACCGCCATCAACTATCAGTGCGTACAGGCCGAGACCATTGAAGGCACGGAGATGTCGTTCCTCAACTCGTCGCTCTTTGGCAAGAACTTCAATAACCTGACGCGCAACAACTCCTATGAGCTGACCGTCATCACCGTAGGCGTAGCTTACGGCGAAGAAATCCAACGAGTACGCGAGGTGCTGGTGGAGGGTATGCAGAAAATGCGCACCAAGGATAAATACGGACGTGAAATCGTGGATCCCGACTACGGCTTCAATGTAGTGGTCGGTAATATGAGCGACAGCACGGTGGATATCAACGTGAAGCAGATGGTGCTGGTAGCAGAGAGAATCGGCTACGTGGACCGTGCGAAGGAGGTGATTTACGACTCCCTCACCGCCGCAGGAATCACCATCCCCTTCCCGCAGTGCGACGTGCATCTGATTCAGGAAGAATAGAATCAAGGCATGATATGACAAGCAAACAGGGACACCGCCAAAGCGATGTCCCTGTTTTATTGAATGGAGAGAGGGATTTAGTCCTGATCCTTCTGAGATTCCTCGAACTCTTTCTGGAGCTTGGTCTGCACATCAATGGGTACGAGCTCGTAGGAAGAGAACTTCATAGTGAAGGAGCCGCGGCCACCGGTGATGGAGCTCAGAGCGGTGCTGTAGCTGGACATCTCCTTGAGAGGCACCTTGGCGTTGAGCTTCTCAATACCATTCTCGGAATTCATACCCATAATCATACCGCGACGGCCCTGAAGGTCGGACATCACATCACCCATGCAGTCGCCGGGAACGAGGACTTCGACGTCGTAGATGGGCTCGAGCAACTTCGGTCCGGCCTCACGGAAGGCCTGTACAAAGGCGTTGCGGCCTGCGAGCATGAAGGAGAGTTCGTTGGAGTCCACGGGGTGCATCTTACCATCGTAAACAATGACGCGCACGTCGCGAGCGTAAGAACCCGTCAGAGGACCCTGTTCCATCTTGGAGAGGACACCCTTGAGGATAGCGGGCATGAAGCGGGCATCAATGCTACCACCCACGATAGAGTTGATGAACACGAGCTTGCCGCCCCATTCGAGATCAGTAACGTCCTCTGACTTGGCGTTGATGCGGTATTCCTGATTGCCGAAGCGATAGACTTCCTTGACGGGTTCGCCCTCTACATAAGGCTCTACGATGAGGTGAACCTCACCGAACTGACCGGCACCACCGGACTGCTTCTTATGACGGTAGTCGGCACGGGCAGCCTTGGTGATGGTCTCGCGGTATGGGATCTTGGGCTCGTCGAAGACAATGGGCATCTTATCGTTGTTCTCCATGCGCCATTTGAGGGTGCGGAGGTGGAATTCGCCCTGACCCTTGACGAGAATCTGGCGGAGTTCCTTGGATTGCTCCACAACCCAAGTAGGATCTTCCTGGCTCATGCGAGCGAGAATGGACATCATCTTCTCGGTGTCGGCCTCGTTGGCTGCACGAATAGCGCGGATGTACTTAGGATCGGGATAGGTGATGGAGAAACTGTTCTCACAGTCCTTGCCGTTGAGGGTGTTGCCAGTGCGAACATCCTTGAGCTTAACGGTGCAACCAATATCGCCTGCTGTGAGTTCAGAAACCTTGATGCGGTTAGCACCTGCGCAGACGAAGAGCTGAGCGATGCGCTCCTTGCTGCCGCGGTCGGCATTGGTCAGGTCGTCGCCCTCATGAACGGTACCCGACATCACCTTGAAGTACTGCACTTCACCGATATGGGGCTCAACGCTGGTCTTGAAGAAGAAGAGGCTGGTGGGGGCGTTGGAGTCGGGCTTGACATCTTCGCCACGTTTGTTCTTGGCAGCGGGCATCTGATCCACGAAAGGAACGACGTTGCCGAGGAACTCCATCAGACGGCGAACACCCATATCCTTGCCTGCACAGACACAGAACACAGGGAACATACCGCGACTGGCGAGACCGGCACGAATACCATCGCGCATCTCGTCTTCCGTGAGGTTTTCGGTCTCGAAGAACTTCTCCATGAGACCCTCGTCGTGCTCTGCAGCAGCCTCGATAAGTGCCTGATGCATCTCGGTTGCCTTGTCGAGCTGGTCGGCAGGAATATCTTCAATAATGGGAGCGCCTCCTTCGGGCTTCCAGGAATACTTCTTCATGAGAAGGACGTCAATGAGGCTATTGAAGTCCGGACCGGTCTTGATGGGATACTGGACAGGCACGACCTTGGAACCATAGACGTTCTGCAGTTGCTCGAGGATGTTGTCATAGTCGCACTCGTCATCGAGCCGGTTGACGAGGAAGATAACAGGCTTCTGCATCTTCTCGGTCATGCGGAAGTGGTTCTGCGTGGCTACCTCAGGGCCGTTCTGCGCGTTGATGAGCAGGATGGTAGTGTCAGTGACAGCCATAGCGGTCAGAGCAGCACCAGCGAAGTCATCACTGCCCGGGCAGTCGATGATGTTCAGCTTCTTATTGTTCCACTCCACATGGAAAGGAGTAGCGAAGACGCTGTAGCCGTATTCCTGCTCCACGGGGAGGTAGTCGGACACGGTGTTCTTCTGCGTGATGCGTCCGCGACGTGTGATGATGCCACTCTCGAAGAGCAGCGCTTCGGTGAGGGTGGTCTTACCAGCCCCGTCACTGCCAAGCAAGGCAATGTTCTTGATTTCCTTTGTCTGATAGTTTCTCATTGATTCTTGAGTTTTATGAGTTATGAAGTGTTATTTGCATGCTTGAAATCTAATGTTTCGCACATCATTTTACGGCCTTAAAAGGCACATTTTGGGCGAAAACGCCCGCAAGGTAGGAAAAAAATATGAGACGGCGTGCATCTTCGGCTCTTTTTTACGGTCGGAAGCTGCTGTTTTTTCATTTTTTTGTCCTTAGGAGCTAGTTTCTGTACGAAAATTGCTACTTTTGCGCTCGAAATATGGCTGGACTCTATGTTCATATCCCTTTTTGCAAGTCGCGATGCATTTACTGCGACTTCTACTCCACCACACGCGAAGCGGAGAAGGAGGCTTATGTTAACGCCCTCTGTCGCGAGATAACGGCACGGAAACGGGAATTAGCTCACACGCGCGTACATACGATTTATATAGGTGGTGGAACTCCGTCGCTGCTTTCATCAGAACAGCTGAACCACATCCTCTGCAAGTTGCATGAGGAATATGAGGTAGAGGAGGACGCAGAGGTGACGGTGGAGATGAATCCAGAGGATGTCATAAATAAGGAAAGTGGAGAAAATGAGAAAGTGCAGGTCAACAGAGTAAGTTTGGGGATTCAGACGTTCGATGAGAAACTACTGCGACTGTTGCGCCGTCGCCACACGGCACAGACTGCCGTAAGAGCGGTGAGAGAGTTGCAGGACACAGGCTTCGACAACATCAGCATCGACCTTATCTACGGGTTACCGGGCCAAACGATGGAGCTGTGGGAGAGAGACCTCGACAAGGCTTTCGGACTGGGAGTGCAGCACCTGTCAGCCTACGCGCTGAGCTACGAGGAAGGCACTCCGCTTTGGCGAATGCAACAACAGGGAGAGGTAAGAGAAGTCAATGAAATTCTAAGCGTTAACATGTTTGAATTACTCTGTCGACGCGCGAAGGAAGCGGGGTTCCTACACTACGAAATCTCCAACTTCGCTCAGCCTGGACGCAGGTCGCGACACAACAGTTCGTACTGGACGGGCGAACCTTATTTAGGATTCGGACCGGGAGCACACAGCTATGACGGACAGCGCATACGGCGCGCCAACAATGCAGATCTGTCCGCTTACCTGCAAGCGGAAGTTGCTCCAGCCACCTTTGAGACATTGACCAACGAAGAATTGTACGACGAAGCGGTCATGTGCGGTCTGCGTACAGCAAGGGGTATCGACCTCTGCGAAGTGGAGCGCCGCTTCGGGCAGCAACGTTCTGACTATCTGCAGCAGATGGCACACCCGCATATCAAGGCCGGAAGGCTGGTAGTGGAGGAAGGAAGACTACATCTCAGCGAAGACGCTTTAATGGTTTCGGATGACATTATGAGTGACCTGATGCTATGAAAATGGCACTTTAGCTTTCAAAATGTAGGTAAAATGACGTAAAAGAACGAACTTTCTGCCAGAAAGCGCCATTTTTTCAATTATTCTTCGTACCTTTGCCTCCGATTTTCGAGCAAACACTTTGTCAATATGACCAATAACACTATCGTAGGTAAAAAGATTCAGGGCATCAGGGAATCTAAGAACCTCAGTATTGAGGAGATTTCCGAGCGCAGCGGACTCTCCGCAGAACAAATTCAGTCTATCGAGAACGACCAGTATCTGCCCTCACTGGGACCACTGATTAAGATTGCACGCGCACTGGGCGTGCGGCTTGGCACCTTCCTCGATGACAACGACGATCTGGGGCCGGTAGTCTGTCGGGCAGCAGATCGCGAGCGCGACCGCAGCATCAGTTTCAGTAATGATGCCACCGAAGCGCGACAGAACATGATCTACCACTCACTTGCCAAACAAAAGGCAGGACGTCACATGGAACCCTTCGTGATTGACGTCCAGCCCAGCGAGGATAAGGACTTCAAGCTCTCGGCCCACGAGGGCGAGGAGTTCATCTACGTGATGAGCGGTGAAGTGGAAATCGCCTATGGCAAAGAGACATACTCCCTGCAGGAGGGCGACAGCATCTTTTATGACTCCATCGTAAAGCACCACGTGCACGGAGCGCCGGGTAAGAGCGCAAAGATTCTGGCTGTGGTATACATCCCGTTTTAATTTTTCGTTATAACGGAATAACGATATAACGATATAACGAAAAAACAAAACCAATGGCAACTACCAACGTTAAATTAGATATGGCAGGCAGGCCGTTGCCTGACAGAACATATCCTGCAGAGACAGGTGCTGAAGGATATCAATTGTATGAGCGCACCCTTGGTCAGTGGCTGGAGCATTGGGCAGAGACCACGCCAGACAAGGAATATATCGTGTACAGCGACCGCGACCTGCGCTTCACCTGGAAGCAGTTCAACGAGCGCGTCGACAACTTGGCCAAGGGACTGCTGGCTATCGGAGTGAAGAAAGGTTCGAACGTAGGTATCTGGGCCACCAACGTGCCCGACTGGCTCACCTTCCTCTACGCCACCGCAAAAATCGGTGCCGTGCTGGTGACGGTGAACACCAACTATAAACAGAACGAGCTGGAGTACCTTTGCAAAGACTCGGATATGCACACCTTGTGTATCACCGACGGCACCTGGGACTGCAACTACGTGGATATGACCTACACGATGCTGCCCGAACTGAAGACCTGCGAACGCGGGCACCTGCACAGCGAGCGCTTCCCCTATATGAAGAATGTGGTATTCATCGGAATGGAGAAGTACCGCGGCATGTTCAACACCGCCGAACTGCTGCTGCTCGGACAGAATATTGAGGACGAGGAACTCGACAAGATGAAGAAGAATGTCAGCTGCCACGACGTCTGCAACATGCAGTATACCAGTGGTACTACGGGATTCCCGAAAGGAGTAATGCTCACGCACTTCAACATCTCCAACGACGGATACTTCACCGGCGAGAACATGGGCTTCACACAGGACGACAAGTTGTGCGTCTGCGTACCCCTGTTCCACTGTTTCGGCGTGGTATTAGCCACCATGAACTGCCTGACCCACGGCTGCACCGAAGTCATGGTAGAGAAGTTTGACCCGCTGCTCGTGCTGGCATCGATCCACAAGGAGCGCTGCACAGCGGTCTATGGTGTGCCTACGATGTTCATTGCTGAACTGAACCACCCGATGTTCTCGATGTTCGACCTGACTTGTCTGCGCACAGGCATTATGGCCGGAAGCCTCTGCCCGGTGGAACTGATGAAGCAAGTGTCGGAGAAAATGTATATGACCATCACCAGCGTCTATGGCCTCACCGAGAGCTCACCCGGAATGACACAGACCTGTCTGAACGACACCTTCGAACAGCGCTGCACCACCGTTGGCCGCGACTTCCCCTTTGTCGAAGTAAAAGTGCTCGACCCCGAGACCAACGAGGAATGTCCCGTTGGCGTGCAAGGCGAGATGTGCTGCCGCGGCTTCAATGTCATGAAGGGCTACTACAAGAATCCCACCGCCACCGCAGAAGTCATCGACGAGAACGGCTTCCTGCACTCCGGTGACTTGGGCATCAAGGACGAACAGGGCTTCTATAAGATCACTGGCCGCATCAAGGATATGATCATCCGCGGCGGCGAGAATATCTATCCTCGCGAAATCGAGGAATTCCTCTATCACATGGAAGGTATCAAGGATGTGCAGGTGGCTGCCGTTCCCTCCAAGAAGTACGGCGAGGAGGTGGGTGCCTTCATCATCCTTTACGAAGGTGCCAAGATGACTCCCGAGGACGTGCAGGAGTTCTGCCGCGGAAAGATTGCCCGCTACAAGATCCCGAAGTATGTCTTCTTTGTCGACGGTTTCCCCCTCACGGGCTCTGGCAAGATACAGAAGTTCAAGCTCAAAGAGCTGAGCCTCAAACTCTGCGAAGAGCAGGGAATAGAAGTGATTTAACTTAACTACAATCATCCTATGAAAAGATTTCTCCTCCTGACTACCACATTCGTCGTCAGCCTCTGCGCTGCCGCCCAAACACTACCGTATCAGAACCCTGAGCTAAGCGCCCGCGAGCGTGCCGCAGATCTCTGCCAGCGACTGACTCTGGAGGAGAAAGCACAGCTGATGCTCGACGAGTCGCCTGCCATCCCCCGCCTCGGCATCAAGAAATTCTTCTGGTGGAGCGAGGCACTTCACGGCGCCGCCAATATGGGCAATGTCACTGTATTCCCTGAGCCAGTCGCCATGGCCGCCTCTTTCAACCCCGACTTATTATATAAGGTGTTCGATGTGGCCAGCACGGAATTTCGCGCACAATATAACCACCGTATGCAAAACGGAGGTGAAGACGAGAAGTTCCACAGCCTCAGCGTCTGGACACCCAATGTGAACATCTTCCGCGACCCGCGTTGGGGACGTGGTCAGGAGACCTACGGCGAAGATCCCTACCTCACCAGCGTCATGGGAACGCAGGTCGTCAGAGGACTGCAGGGTCCCGAGACCTCGAAATACCGCAAGCTTTGGGCCTGCGCCAAGCACTACGCCGTTCACAGCGGGCCCGAATACACGCGCCACACAGCCAACCTCACCGACATCTCGCCCCGCGATTTCTGGGAAACCTACATGCCCGCCTTCAAGACCCTGGTCGAAGACGCCAAGGTGCGCGAGGTGATGTGTGCCTACCAGCGGCTGGACGACGACCCCTGCTGCGGCAGCGCCCGTCTGCTCCAGCAAATCCTGCGCGAGGACTGGGGTTTCCAGTACCTCGTGGTCAGCGACTGCGGTGCCGTGAGTGATTTCTACACCTCCCACAAGAGTTCCACGGATGCCGTCCACGCTTCCGCTAAGGCCACGCTGGCTGGCACCGATGTAGAATGCGGCTACGGCTATGCCTACCGCTCGATTCCAGAAGCCGTGCGACGCGGATTCATCAGCGAGGCGGAGGTCGACAAGCATGTACTGCGCCTGCTCGAAGGACGCTTCGACCTCGGAGAGATGGACGACCCGTCGCTGGTGGAGTGGGCCCGCATTCCCTATTCCGCCATGTCCACCAAGGAAAGTGCCGCGAAGGCACTCGAAATGGCCCGGCAATCGATCGTGCTGTTGCAGAACAAAGGCAACGTGCTTCCCCTGCAAGCTGGTAAAGAGAAGATTGCCGTCGTTGGCCCCAACGCCGACAACAGCCCGATGATGTGGGGTAACTACAACGGCACACCCAACCATACGATTACCATCCTCGACGGCATCTGCGCGAAGTTGAACATCAAGCGAGAGAAATTAAAGAAAAACCCGAGGCTCACCTATTTTGCCGGCTGTGACCTCACTAACACACTGGTGATGGACAGCCGTCTGGCAACAGAGTGTTCCGCAGATGGAAAGCGCGGATTGCGCGGCACCTTCTGGAACAATACAGAAATGGAAGGGCTGCCCGTGTCCACACAGCTGTATACCAACCCCGTAGCCGTCACCACGGCTGGAATGCACAACTTTGCCCCCAACGTGGCACTCGAGGACTTCTCGGCCAAGTACGAGACCACCTTCGCACCCAAGGTGGAAGGAGAATACGTCATCAATGTCGAAGGTTGCGGACACTACGAAGTATATGTTAACGGCGAACGCAAACAGCGCGTACACTCCTGGCGCACCACCCCCACCCGCACCGCCATCCAGGCCGAGAAGGGTCAGAGCTACGCCATTGAGATCCGCTACCAGTTCGTGAAGACGTGGGGCGCGAATATGAAAATCGATATCGCACAGGAACAGCCCATCAACTACGATGCCCTCATCGCTCAGCTGAAAGGCATACAGAAAGTAATCTTCGTGGGTGGCATCTCGCCCGCACTCGAGGGCGAGGAAATGCCAGTCGCCATCGAAGGATTCAAGGGCGGCGACCGCACCAGCATTGAACTGCCGAAGGTTCAGCGCGACTTCCTTCGCGCCCTAAAGGCCGCCGGCAAGACCGTCATCTATGTCAACTGTTCAGGCTCCGCCATCGCCCTCACTCCAGAGACCGCTTCCTGCGATGCAATCATTCAAGCATGGTACGCCGGACAGGAAGGGGGAACGGCCGTCGCCGACGTTCTCTTCGGCACCGTCAACCCCAGCGGCAAGCTCCCCGTGACCTTCTACCGCTCCGACGAGCAACTGCCCGACTACGAAGACTATTCCATGAAGGGACGCACCTATCGTTACTTCTCCGACCCGCTGTTTGCCTTCGGATACGGACTGAGCTACACCACCTTCACCGTTGGCGAGGCCCAGCTCCCCACCACCACTTTTAATCTTTCAACTTTAAACTCGAAACTATCCGTTCCCGTCACCAACGCCGGCAGCCGTGATGGCAGCGAGGTCCTGCAGCTCTACGTCCGTGACCTTGCCGACAGCGAAGGCCCGTTGCTTTCCCTCCGTGGCTTCCAGCGAGTAGCCGTCAAGGCCGGACAGACCGCTACCGTTCAGATTCCACTCACGGCAAAGACCTTCGAGCTCTTCGACCCGCAGACCAACACCGTACACGCCCACGCCGGACGCTATGAGCTGCTCTACGGCAACAGCTCGCGGCCCGGAGACCTGAAGCGCATTGAGGTGACGCTGGAATAAACGCCCGTTATGACGCGTGAACGCGAAATATACAAGGTAACGCTCGTCGGCAGTGCAGGTAATGTGGCGCTGCTGACGTTTAAGTTTATAGCAGGACTGCTGGGACATAGTTCTGCGATGATTGCCGATGCGGCACATTCGCTATCGGATTTCCTCACAGACATCGTGGTCCTCATCTTCGTACACATCAGTGCCAAGCCCCAGGACGAATCCCACGACTACGGGCACGGAAAGTTCGAGACCATAGCCTCGTTCCTTATTGGCCTGGCACTGATGGCTGCTGCAACAGGAATCATCGTCGCAGGAAGTACGAAGCTGGCCGCATGGTGCGGCGGCGAACAACTCCAGGCACCCGGGATGCTGGCTTTGTGGGCGGCGTTCATCTCCATTGCCATCAAGGAGTTGCTGTATCACTATACCGCACATCGCGGACGGGCGCTGGACTCGCAGGCCGTGATTGCCAACGCCTGGCACCACCGCAGCGACGCCTTCTCCTCCATCGGAGCTGCCATCGGTATTGGCGGTGCCATCCTCCTCGGCGACCGCTGGACAGTACTCGACCCGCTGGCCTCCATCGTGGTAGGTGCCATGCTCATCAAGGTTTCCATCGACCTGCTGAAGACCAGCGTAGGAGAACTCACCGACAGTTCCCTGCCCGCAGACACCGAAGAGGAAATCTTGCAGCTCATCCAGTCTTTCCCCGATGTCCAGCAGCCCCACAACCTCCGCACCCGACGTATCGGAGACCGCATCGCCATCGAGGTACATATCCGCATGGACGGCGACTGCTCTCTCTACAAAGCCCACGAACGCGCATCTGCCATTGAGCAGAAACTTAAGTCGCGATTCGGTCTGCAGACCCACGTAACGATTCACATGGAACCCGTAAAAGAACAGCAATGCTTGACTTCATCACCCAACTGAACAATGCGCTATGGGGTTATCTCCTGATTGCCGCACTCCTCGGATGTGGTATCTGGTTCACCTGGCGCACCCGCTTCGTGCAGTTCAGGATGATGGGCGAAATGCTGAGACTGTTGACCGACAGCGCCATCAGCACCAGCCGTGAACAGCACATATCCTCCTTTCAGGCCTTTGCCGTCTCCGTTGCCACACGGGTAGGAACGGGCAACTTAGCAGGTGTCGCTACAGCCATTGCAGTGGGTGGGCCGGGAGCCGTGTTCTGGATGTGGCTGATTGCATTGATAGGTGCCGCCACCGCCTTTGTAGAATCCACGCTCAGCCAGCTCTTCAAGCGGCGGCATTCCGAATCCTTCATCGGTGGTCCGGCCTACTATATGCTCCACGGTCTCCACTCCCGCTGGATGTCTACGCTTTTTGCCGTACTCATCACCGTTACCTTCGGCCTCTCCTACAACTCCATACAAAGCAACACCATCTGCAGCGCCATGCACGAAGCCTTTGGCTGGGAACCGCTGTGGACGGGAATTGTACTGGCAGTCATCTCCCTCATCGTCGTCTTTGGCGGCATTCATCGCATCGCCCGCGTCAGTGCCATATTGGTTCCGCTGATGGCTATCGGGTATTTTGCGCTGGCTGTCGTCGTTATCACGATGAACGCGGAACAAATTCCCCACGTGCTGAAAGTCATCGTCCTCGATGCTTTCGGTGTTCAGCAAGTCGCCGGCGGAGGCATCGGCGCCACCATGATGATAGGCATCAAACGAGGACTGTTCTCCAACGAGGCTGGCGAAGGCAGCGCGCCCAACGTAGCTGCTACGGCAGACGTCTCTCACCCCGTCAAGCAAGGCCTCATCCAGGCACTTGGCGTCTTCACCGACACCCTGCTCGTCTGCTCCTGCACCGCTTTCATCATCCTCTTCAGCGGGCTCTACACCACCCCGGAACTGAACGGCATCGCACTCACACAGGCCGCCCTGCAGCAGGAAATCGGCAGCTGGGGGAAGTTTTTCATAGCCGTTGCCACCCTCCTCTTTGCCTTCTCCAGCATCATTGGCAATTACTACTACGGAGAAGCCAACGTGCGACATCTCACAGGGAACCGCCACGTCACCACCGTCTACCGCCTCCTCTCCGGTGGCATCTTCGTGCTCTTTGGTGCTCTGGCCACCCTCGAGATTGTATGGAACCTTGGTGACTTATGTATGGCCCTGCTCACCGGCTGCAACCTGATAGCCATCATCGCCTTAGGTCGCTATGCCTTCCGACTTCTTGACGATTATCGCGAACAGAAACGCCGAGGAATCCGCGAACCCGTATTCCACCGCCATCAGCTGCCCGAGATCGAGAACGACGTGGAGTGTTGGGAATAACGAAAACTCGTCAATTTTTATATTTCGATAATGACAACAAAGAGAAAGAACTATACGAAACTGAGCTATTGCCTTGCGAGTGCGCTAATGATAGTGGTGTGCCTGACGGGATGCCGTCATGGCAATGCCACGGATTCAATGTTGGCTCGCATCCAACAGCTATTGGATTCGGACTCTGCCTACGCCGCAGCGTCCCTGATTAACGAGTCCGAAGCTCAGGCAGCCACCTTCAGCAAAGCACAACGAATGCGCTTTCAGCTCCTGAAAGCGGAGGTAATGAACAAGACGTGGGTTGATTTCACGTCCGATTCCATCATGACATCTGTCGTTGCCTATTATGACAAGACGGGGAATCCTAACGAACGGATGTTGGCCCATTACCTCTTAGGGTGCGTCTATCGGGATTTGAAAGAAACGCCCCAAGCCATCGCCTGCTATCAGGATGCCATAGACTGTGCCGATACGTTGTCCGCGGATTGTGACTTCAAGACCCTCAGCTGCATCTACTCGCAGATGGCTTACCTCTTCAACCAGCAGCTGGCTCTGACCGATGCCATTGAGAGCCGCCAAAAATCCGCCCATTATTCCTTCTTAATTGGAGATACCCTGAATGCACTCTACGACCTGACGCAGATGACTGCCGACTATATGATGCAAGGCAAGAACGATTCGGCAGAAGCAATCTTCATGAAGGCCAGGGCGATGTACCTTCAGCATGGCTATAAAAAAGAATGGGCCATTGTATCGCTGCCCATGGCACATCTGTACTTGCTTCCTCCTGTGCGATTGAAAGAGACAAAAGCCGTTTTAGATCTCTACACAACAACATCAGGTCAATTCACATCAGAGGGTACTCTTCCATATAAAGAACGAATGTTCTATCGTTATTTAGGAAAGTACTATGAGGTTATAGGCAAACTTGATTCGGCAGAACAAGCTTATCGAAAGATGTACTATCCAGGTATGAGATACACCCATCAGGATGCCATGTACCACGGTCTTCTGGATGTCTTTCGGAAAAAAGGGGATGTTGACTCCATCGTCAAGTACACCTTATTTTATTGTCAGGCGAACGACTCGTCTGTGGCAACGCGGGACCGCGAACTCATCACCCAGATGCACGCCAGCTATAACTACAGCCGAATACAGAAGGAAGCTTTCAGGCAGAAAGCAAGAGCTGCAAAGGCGCAAAACTGGATGACATTCTTAATTGCCCTGGCCATACTCCTCCTTTTAATAGCGATATGGATAGTTCTGTTCTTCCGCAAACGCCGTCTGCTCAAGCAGCAGGAATTAGAACGGACACGTCGGGAACTCGAAGAGGCCAAAGCAGCATACCTGAAGGAGATTGATACCCTCAACCTGTTAGAGAGCGCCCATCAGCAAGTCATAGAACTCATTCAAGGCGAATTGAAGTCATCGCAAGATGACTCTGAATTGTATAGGGCCAAGTACGAAGAGTCACTACACCGTCGGATGGAACTTCAAAGAACGTATGAAGAGCGCGTCAAGATGCATCAAGAGGAGATCGAACGCATGAAATCCAAGATAGAAGACCTGCAGCAGAAGACAGGTGTCACAGATAGTCTGGCAGCAGCAAGAGCCTTCCAAGAAACAAACATTGTCCGCAGAATCCAATACCTCGCAGGGAAATCAAGATATGAACTGCTGAAAGCTGAATGGGATTCGCTCATGCTGGAATTCGGGAAGTCCTACCCGGCCCTGCTCTCCGACCTACATCAAGTGCCGACTATCAACGAGAAGGGTATCTACACATGCATCCTGGTTATTATCAAACTGCGTGAAAGCGACATCGCCCATTTCCTGAATGTCGGCGACACCGCAGTATCCAACTACAAGTCCGACATCAACCAGTCCCTTTTCAAAGACAAGTCGGCCCGCACCCTCTTCAGGAATTTAGAACGGAGGTACGGCATCCTATCATAACCTTTTTACCATTTGTTGATAGAAGCGCCCCCCCTATCATCCTCTAAATGAATTTTGGTGAAGTTTTTCACCCGATGTACTTGATTATTGATACCCAATATTTTACCCCCACTATTTACATTCTTTAACAGCCGTTAGGTGAATTCAGGTGAATTCTTTCTGACGAGAACTCTTTCTCCTTTATAATCTTTGTTGTAATTTTGCGGCGTCTTAACCACTAAACCACAATATTATGACAAAGAAACATTTCCTTCTCACTTTAGCACTGGCAACGATGTTGCCACTGCAACAACTGCAGGCTGAGCCTATCATCCTCAACTTACAGGTCAGAATCGAGGATCCAATAAACAATGATGGTGGGCATCGTACACCCGTTCTGCCCCCAGTCATTGGCATCGAGGATTACACCTTGTATTTTAATACTCCGTGCGATGGTTGCGAACTGCGTGTGGTCGATGGTGATGGTGTGGTCGTTTACTCCACCATCATCCCAATCTCCAGTTCCAGCCTTGACCTACCATCATCGCTGAGTGGCAATTATGAGCTACAAATCATCAGTGGCAACTACTGCTTCTATACGGAAATCCTGCTATAGGACTTACGTCCAGCCTATATAAATTAAGGTACGCACGTAATGGCCAAGAATCTGTTTCTGCAACTCTGTGAGGAATTACACATTCCACATACACGGACGTACACCAACCGCACGTTCGACGAGCATCCTTATAAACATACGCTCTATGGGTTGTCTATGATGCTCTCTGACTACGGGGTCGACAACCGCGGTATGCGTTTCGATGACAAGGAAGCTGCACTGGCTGAACTCGGCTCACCTTTCGTGGCACAGGTCTCAGGTGACCTGGCACTCGTCATCCGTATCACTGACGAGGACGTCACATACCGCTGGTATGGTGAGGATGTCCGTGTGCCGCACGAGCAGTTCCTGAGCATCTGGAGCGGTGTTGCCCTGCTGGTGAATCCCAGCGGTGAAGCCGGTGAACCCGACTTCAAGGAGCACCGCCATGCAGAACGGATTCAACGCCTGAAGGCATGGGGAGCCGCAGGTGGTATCGCATTAGGGTTAGTATGCTGCCTCTTCCTGCGTGCTCCCCATTTTTCACTCTTCACTCCTGGCCTGATCATCCTGAATGTACTTGGTCTCTACGTCTGCTATCTGCTCCTGCTGCGCCAGCTGAAGATAGCCAGTAGCACCGCTGACCGCCTCTGCAACTTACTGAAGCATTCCACTTGCATCGACCTTCTCGATACTTCAGCCTCCAAGGTCGCCTTCGGCATCAGCTGGAGCGAGGTAGGCACGGCCTATTTCGGAGTGAACGCTCTCGTACTCCTTTTCATGCCAACCGCCCAGCCCATGCTTGCCCTGCTCTCTTTTGGCGCAGTCGGCTACTCTGCGTGGAGTTTATGGTACCAGCGCTTCCGCGCTCATGTCTGGTGTCCGCTGTGTCTGCTGGTGCAAGCCGTCTTCATCGTGCAAGCCCTCGTATATCTCGTTTCCTTGAGGTGTAAGGTCTGTTCATTTGACTCTATCTTCCATTGGGAAGCACTAGTGCGGATCCTCTTCCTCCTGTCTTCCTACTTCGCCGCCACCCTGTGCCTACATCTGGCACTTCCCGTCATTGCCCGAGCGCGACAGGCCATGCTATGGAAATACAGCTATCGTAACCTCAAACTCCGAGAAGAAGTCTTCGAGTTCCTGCTCCAGAATGAGCCTCTTTATGAGATATCTGCAGATTCCTGCATCCGCTTTGGCAACCCTGATGCACGCTATCGACTGACCGTGCTCACCAATCCCTATTGCAATCCCTGTGCTGCCATGCACCGCCGCTTGCACGGGCTCATCCATCAAGACTGCAGCATCGAATTCGTATTCACCTCCTTCGGTTCTGACTACGAGCGCGTTAGTCGGCTGATGGTGGCCGCCTATCTGCAACTTGGAGCCGCACGCACATGGCAGCTCTATAAAGAGTGGTATGCCGGCGGCAAATCGCGGCAGGAGGCATTCTTCGATGGACTCGGTTTGGATGCCGATTCGGAGGAGGTCGCTGAAGAATACCGCCGACACACGCAATGGCGGGAACAGACTGAACTGAGTGCTACACCCACCCTGCTGGTCAATAACCGCCGATTGCCCAGGGAATATCAAATAGAAGATTTCATCGACCTGCTGAAAATTGAAGAATAATACGAACAAGTACTATGGAACATACTTTCACCCAAGAACAACTACTGCTGCACCAAGTGGTGCTCCATGCCAACGACGTCCCTGCCCGCGGACTCTTCGAAGGTCAGATGGGCATCGTCCTCGCTCTCTCGGAGTATGCCCGTGCCCGCAAGCTACGTCCCCTGAAGATAGCCATCAATTTCCTTCTGGATCAGGTACTCGATAACCTGTCCACAGAGATGCCCCTGGACTTCGCCAACGGCCTGACAGGCATCGGTTGGGGCGTGGAATACCTGTTGCAGAATCAGTTCCAGCGCGGGCAAGGGGCAGACATCTGTGCCGCCATCGACCAGAAGTTGATGCAGCAGAATATCCTGCGGCAGACAGACCTCAGCCTGGAAAAGGGACTGGAAGGATGGCTGCATTACATCGTAGCCCACCTGCAAGGGGCGCAAAGAAGTGGCAGGCAAGTCTTTGATGCGAAATATCTGCAAGACTGTGCTCAGGTCTGCCGGCACCTTCTAATGCAAAATGAAAGTTCACCGCTGCGTGACCTGTGCAAGACCTTCATGACAATGGTTCAGGGGCAGCCTGCCGACTACCAATTTGACCTTGCTCACCTCATTGTTCAACATCCGAAGTTGAACACACCCGAATTAGGACTTCGCAAAGGCTTGGCCGGAAAATTATTCACCCTTATCTGATTGCACCCCCCAATGAAACATATCTATATTATCGACGAGCATCAGAGTTCCAAACAGAATGGTGTAGGAACTTATATCCAACAATTGCTGAATTGCTTTGAAGGAAGTGAGCATGACGTGAATCTGCTTTCGTTCAATTCCGATGAGAAAGAATTTAAAGTAGAAAGGTCATCATTCTATACGGAGTATCATTTCCCCATTTGTGGTAATCATGGGTTTCTGCAAAATGGGGCCTTATCGATCTCAATACTCAGATTATACCTCTCTGACAATAAGGACAATGTATTTTTCGTCAATCATTCTCCTTGCGTACAATTCTTGAAAACAATAAAAAAACAATTTCCTTTGTCAAGAATTATCTTTGTAATTCACGATCAAGGTTGGTGTGCTCCTCTTTTAGGGGATGTGGATTTGTTCAAAAAAGTCATATCAGTTCGGCATATTCCCAAAGATATGATTCAGAAATGGCAATTCATACGTCGATACTATCGTGAAGAATGCAAGATGTATTCTATTGTAGATGATGTCGTATCCTTGGCAGAACAGACAAAACGAATACTGGAGGATATTTACCATGTTAAAAGCTCGAAGATTCATTTGATTCCAAATGGAAGAAAGGTAGAATCGCAACTATTATCAGAGAAAGAACTTGCCCGTCTAAGAATGGAATTAGGCATAGGAAAAGATGAAAACGTATTTTTATATGCAGGTAGGACCGTGGAGTCTAAAGGTATTATTCCTTTACTGATGGCTTTTGAATCTGCATACAAAAAGTATAAAGACATTCGCTTAGTCATAGCTGGACAAGTTTTCATGTTAAATGATTATGCTAGAATTACGAAATGTAGTTGCTCACATATTGTATATACAGGATTGATCCCAGAAGAAGAAATGGAAAAATGGTATCAAGTGGCAGATGTGTGTGTGTTACCTTCCTATACTGAACAGTGCAGTTACTTTGGAATCGAGATGCTGGCACACGGAAAAACTATAATAGCATCCGATGGGCATAACATGAAAGATATGTTTGATAATGATGTAGCTCTCATTGCGGCAATACAAGGCAGTTTCAGTTTATTCAGCGTAGAACTTTTAAAAAGAATAAAAGAAGCGCTATGCCTTCAGAAAAATAAAAGGGCACTTATGCAAAAAGTTTCAAAAAAGAAATTTGAAGATATATACAGCATAATAAAAATGAAAGACAACTATCTGTCTTTGATAAATTCGTATAATTTATAGAGATCCAATTCACATTAAAAATATAAAAACTTAGATTTGATGAAAAAGATTCATTTAAAGACAACTAAAAGAACGACCTTTTTGAGCCGTCGTGAGTTAAAAGAGATTAAAGGCGGAAGCAGCATCATTACCTGCATTTGCTATCTTTACAATTTTAATAGGGACTACATAGATTCCGTTGAGACATCTGGAACAGATTCAGGGCTCCTGAGTGAACAAACATGTGTTGGCATATGTAGGAGTGCATGTTCAGGGGAATATTATTGTGTGCATTATGAAATGAAATACAATTTTGAAGACGATATAATTGTTTAACACTATAAATATTATTATAGTATGAAAGCTATTAAATTAAACCAGTTTCTTTCTAATGATGAACTAAAAGCAGTTATCGGTGGAACAACCATAATCCACGAATGTGACTGTGACCTTAGGCAGTCAAACGGGAATGGCGGAACGGTATCCATTCCACTGACAGCTACTGAAAAAGCTACATTTCAAAACGCTAGTTCTGTATCATTGTGCGTTCAGGCTTGTACAAATCTCTGCTCTTCTAAATCCAATTGTATTCGATATCTTGTGCATTATAATGCATCTGGAGAGTTTTGATGAATTATCAAATAAGGACATGTATTGGTATGCTGTTTCTTCTTCTTCCCCTTATGGTGAAGGGGCAGACAGATTCAATCGCCGTCATTGAAAAGGAGACTACCATGAAAGAGGTCAAGATAAAGGCCTCAAGAATCCTGATGGTCCAAAGGGGCGACACGATGGTCTATAACGCCGATGCCCTGCGCCTTTCTGCTGGAGCCATGTTGGATGCATTGATAAACAATCTCCCAAACACTGAAATAAATGCAGATGGACTTATTATAGTAAAAGGTGAGCCTGTGTCATCCTTGTTGATTGAGGGACGTGATTTTTTTCATGGCGACCCGACCATTGCCTTGAAAAACCTGCCCGCCTTTACAGTAAACAAAGTCAAAGTATACCGTCGGGTTCCCCGTGATGCTTATTTGTCGCGAGAGGACAAGGGCCGTAAAGCATTGGATACCGATCCTCTTGTCATGGATGTGAAACTGAAAGCAAAATATCAGGATGGTATCATTGCAAATGTAGAATCTGCAGACGGATTACCGACTAAAGGTGAGACCAAATATCTGTTCCTTAAGCGACTATTCGGGTTGCATTACAATCCACGCCAAAGCCTTTCCGGATATTTAGGTGTAAACAATATTAACGATCTGGGACGACCTCAAAGCAAGGGAGCCTGGAAAAATCATGCAGATAATATCGGTACACAAAGCCTTGAAATAGGCGGTGCAGATTATACATATACAAATACGGAGAATAAACTGACACTCAATGGAATGTTCAAGATTGTCGGATCGCAGCAGGATATCATGGTAGAACACTCTGACATGAGCTACCTGACAAATAGAAATCTATATACAGTTTCGGCCACTAAAGCTTCAAAAAAAAAGATAAGTGCTGAATGGTCCGGTAATTTGTTCTTTCCCGCCAAATACTTTACGATAGATATCAAGCCTATTGTGAAACTATCTAGGAACAAAGATAGGACTCACCTGCTAAAGGCCTCATTCAGTGATATCCCAAAAGGCGACATCACTTCTATATTAAATCGTATATACAGTATTGAAGACAGTTTAATCAAGGATTCTAATCTGATAAACAGTCAGGCTATAGAGAAAATATGGCAGATAAAAGGATTGGAATTGAGTCTTGTAGGCAAATCAACAATCAGACCCGCCTCGTTTCGTACCCCACTATATGTTACAATAATAGCCAACTACTCATCAAATAAAAAAGTAGGCGATGATGAGAACAATGTCAATTATTTCAGAATAGCACACGAAAACGACCGGAGAAAGCAGCATGACATGTCCTCAACTGGTACAACAAACCTGAGTATTGATTTAAAATATATGGCATGGACCTTTGCCTCAGAGAATAGAAGAGGTGAATTAATGCTTAATTACCGCTCTGAGTGGAATGATGAGAATCGTGAGAATTGGTTATATAATCTTGAGCAAGCCATGGGCTCTGTTCCCGAATTTGTTTGGGGCTTTCCTGACAATACGAAAACAAAATCTCTTATGGATTTGAACAACAGCTATATCTCGGAGGAGCGAAAATGCAGGCAGACTGTAAACGCGAATGTATCATACAACTTTAACAGTAGTGTTGGACTTGCACTCGGACTCCCAATAGAATATCTGTACCAATGGACTTCGGATCTGAGATATCAGTCACACGTCAACCTACATAGATCAGAATGGATATTGAACCCTAATATATCCTTCAATATGAAAGGGCTCTCTTTTGGATATAACCTTAAGACCGACCTACCTGCCATGCAGGATTTGATTAGCCGAACAGATGATTCCGACCCATTATTCATTAAAAAGGGGAACAGCGAACTACGAAGATCCTATACTCACAATCCTTCTATAGCATATTCTACGAGGCTTGGAAAACAAGCAATGTTAAACTTGCATTCAGATATTCAAATACACAAGAATGCAATCAAAAGGATGTTCTACTCAGATCCAGAAACGGGTGTAATAACAAGCCAGACGAGAAATGTTGACGGTGACTGGGATTTTAGTTTAAGGGGGCGATATAATCAGATATTAGGGACCAAGCAAAATTGGCACATAGATACAAATTTACATTTCATTATATCTAATGATAATGAATTTGACACCAATTCCTCTGAACAGAAGTTGTATTCTGCACATAGGCTATATTCTGTCGGGAAAATTGATCTGTCATACAAAAAAGGGGGGTGGATCATAAATTTTTTTGGAGAATATCAGTGGCGACACACAAGAAGTATACAAAACAACTTCAGTAATTTGAACTATTGCTATTTACAATGTGGCATCGGGTTGAGAACGCCCTCATTTAAGGGTTTCTCTCTATCAACAGATTGTGTGTTGGGCTCTAATCAAGGAGCATCAAATGCAAAACTAAACAGATGTTATGTTATTTGGGATGCCAGCATAAACTACGACCTTTCTGCTAAATGGAGTTTCCAGTTTGAGGCAAAAGATCTTCTTCAGCAGCAAACCTCAACAAGTATGGGAGGAGGAGCCTTTGGATGGTCAGAAACATGGAGAGATACTCGCCCTTTTTATTGTATGCTACATGTGCAATATAGATTTAACCTATTGCCAAAGTGATTTCTTTCATTCCAAGTTCATGCCTTTGACCTTCCCCCACACCCACCAGCTCGACTCCATGGACTGTGGCCCCGCGTGCCTATGCATGGTAGCCCGCTTCTACGGCAAGCACTACCGCTTGGAAACGTTGCGAGAGCGGAGCTTCATCACTCGTGAGGGTGTATCGATGCTGGGCATCGCCGATGCGGCTGAGACGATAGGCTTCAGAACTACTGGTATACGCACCACCGTGGAGGAGTTGGTGGAACAGCAACCGCTGCCCTGCATTCTCCATTGGAATCAGAATCACTTCGTGGTGTTGTATGATATCAAAAAGAACAGGCGAACTGGAGGGCATACCTTCTGCATAGCAGATCCCGCATCACAGCTGGTTCGTTATTCTGAAAAGGATTTTCTTAGCTGTTGGGGAAGCACTACATCATCGCGGGGAGAGCGCCTGGGCGTGGCCCTGCTGCTGACTCCCACGCCGGACTTCGAGCGCATCGACGACGAGCCGGAGGCATCCGTGAAGCGCGACCTGCTGTTCTTCGCCCGCTACCTGCTGCCGCACCGCCGCGCTTTCCTACAGTTGGTACTCGGTATGGCCTTGGGAATGGTACTGCAACTCTTTGCTCCATTCCTGACACAGGCGATGGTGGATCAGGGCATTGGTGGCAGGAACTTGGGGTTCATCACCTTGGTGCTTCTGGCACAGTTAGGATTTTTTATAGCGCAGTTAGTCGTGAACTTCATCCGCAGTTGGGTGACGCTGCACATGAACGCCCGCATCGATATCGCCCTCATCTCTGACTTCCTGATGAAGCTGATGCGGCTGCCACTTCGGTACTTCGACACGAAGAAGACGGGCGACATTATGCAGCGCATCGGCGACCACAGTCGCGTCAAAGCTTTCTTGATGGGTAACTCCATTAGCATTTTATTCTCGCTGTCGAACTTTGTGGTCTTCGGGGCGATACTTGCCTATTACAACTGGAATATTCTCGCCATATTCCTACTCGGCAACTCACTGTATGTGGCATGGGTGCTTATGTTCATGAAATACCGCCGTGAGTTGGATATACGCCGTTTCAACCAGAGTGCAGCAGAACAAAGCAACATCATTCAGCTCATACAGGGTATGCAGGAAATCAAACTTAATAATTGCGAACGGCAGAAACGGTGGGAATGGGAGCGTATTCAGGTTAAGTTGTTTCGCATCAGTGTCAGGGGACTGACCATTGGGCAGGTGCAGGAAGTGGGGTCGGTGTTCTTCACACAGACAACACATATCATCATCTCCTTTATCGCCGCGAAATCTGTTGTAGAGGGGATGATGACGATAGGCATGATGATGTCGCTCACATACATCATTGGACAGGTGTCGGCCCCCATCAGCCAGTTCATAGGTTTCGCACAAAGTCTGCAGGATGCAAAAATCAGCCTTGAACGCCTCAATGAAGTGCACGCGCAGGAAGATGAAGAGATGATAGCCGAAGGACAACTATGTGATTTGCCAGCACGGCGTGATATCAGCGTGGAAAATTTGACTTTCAGCTACAGTGGCGCCGACCGCGATTATGCACTCGAAAACTTGTCGCTGACAATTCCTGCAGGTAAAGTGACAGCCATCGTGGGATCCAGTGGTAGCGGCAAGACGACATTGGTGAAATTACTTCTGGGGTTCTACAATCCTCAGCGCGGTCATATCCGTGTGGGCGACACTCCGTTGACACTTATCAATCCTCATGTGTGGCGAAGAGCTACTGGCTGCGTGATGCAGGACGGGTTCATCTTTTCGGACACCATCACAAAAAATATCGCCGTAGCAGATGACCATGTGGATGCCAAGCGGCTGCGTCATGCTGTGGTGGTTGCTAATATCGGCGATTTCATAGAGAGTCTGCCATTAGGGTTCAGCACCAAGATTGGCATGGAGGGTAACGGCATCAGTCAGGGACAACGACAGCGTCTGCTCATAGCCAGGGCTGTGTACAAGCAACCTGAATATATATTCTTCGATGAGGCAACCAACGCACTCGATGCCAACAATGAGCGCATCATCATGGAACGCTTGCATGATTTCTATCATGGGCGTACGGTAGTTATCGTGGCCCACCGCCTGTCCACAGTCTGTGATGCTGACAATATTATCGTTCTCGACAAAGGGAAGGTCGTAGAACAAGGAACGCATGAAGAACTATCGGCTCTGAAAGGAGTATACTTTAATCTAGTCAAGAATCAATTAGAACTGGGAAAATAGAAAATGGAAACGGAGTTAAAGGGGCTGCGAGAACGCAGTGAAGAAGTGGAGGCTGTGATGGGGCAAACCCCATCTTGGGTATTCAGATGGGGCATCACTATGATTGCTGTTATTGTAGGCTGCCTGCTTGTATCCTCGTGGTTTGTACAATGTCCAGACACACTGACGGCTCACGGCTACATAGAAGTTACAAGTTCTACTAACCCATGGATAGAGATGACGATTCCATTGTCTGCGGAACAAGTCAGGAACTTGCGCGAAGGGATGGAAGCCAACGTTTCTCTCAAAGTAAAAGGGATGGAATGGGGAGTTTATAAAGGTGTGGTTAAACGAATTCCTATGACGACCGACTCTACTATGCTTTATCATATATCTGTCCAGTTAAACAAATCTGAAAAGACGAGTGTAGGAAATGCATCAATTGATGAACTTACAAAAAAGAGCATTGATACGTCAAGGCCACTACTGGAAGCCACCGTCGTAATCGCATTATCAAACAAACGTCTGCTGCAGCGAATCTTAAAAAGATAATTATCAAAAACAATTTTTAACAGAAAAAGAGCGCACCCGTCACGCACTAAACGACGATCATCGCGAACAGAAACGCCGAGGAATCCGCGAACCCGTATTCCACCGCCATCAGCTGCCCGAGATCGAGAACGACGTGGAGTGTTGGGAATAAGATCTAAACGTTTTTCAGAATAGGTCGCTTCCGTTTGATTATCATCTGTTTATCCTATTTTTGATGAATTATTGATGAATTTTCTTTTCATAAAAAATTTGTCAATATCAGATAAAAATGCGTATCTTTGCGCCGCAGAACAGAAAATAGCATTAAAAAATGGCGATAAAATCAAAAAAGTGGCCTCATGGCATAATAATTAAAGAATATAAAGAATATGAAGAAATTTCAGTACTCTCCCTTTGTGGCGATAATCGGCATACTCTTCTCGCTGATTATCTCTTGTTCAAACGATGAGGAGGATGTCCGCAAGTACGGCACCTACGTCCGTACAGCGGATGCCGTATTCTCTTTAGACCAGGACAGCTGTCCGTATCTCCCCGTGCCGACGCCCACCTATTCCGAAAGCGAGTTGAAGGAGATGTTGATAGGATATAAATGGGTGGAAGTGAAGGACTCCACGTATAAAATCGAGGTCGATGGCACCAGCTACCCTATAAAGCAGTGGTATTGGTGGCCTTTTGCAAACGCCGCCCAATCTTATTATATCCCAAAAGATTTGTTCTTCACCGATACTTGTCTTTATTATTTCTATGGTAACTATGACTGGAGAGAACGGATGGAAAGGAATGAGCCAACAACTCGTCATCTTGAAAGAATACGATTAACACATTTCGACAATGTGGGGTATCATTGGTTCGCAGACCAAGACGGAAAGCACGCCTCCATCTTCAGAATCGTATATTTAGACGGCAAGACCATGATAGCTATCCGATGGTTCGAAGTCATGCCCAGAATCACCGACACCAATCCGTACACCTATTGTATGGTCACTTATCAGAATGAGGGCCCCAGCCATTTCATAGATACATTGGTCTATGCTATGGACTCCATACGCAATGCCCGTTGGCCAAAACCTTATGAGGCTTCCAGCCCCTCACGTCAAGTTCCGTCATATCAGAGAATTCAGTTTGATGACGACAGAATTTCATCATTGCAAGATAAATAAAGCTCTCAAAGGGTGGCTACTATACGGAAGCGCGGAGAAATCACCTTCATTGGAGACATCGGATTTCTCTTGCATTACTAAAAGTCATAAAAGTCATTTAAAAATGACGAAAACTCCGTAAATAGTGGCCTCGTGGCGTAATAAATCATATATACTGCGTGTTATAATAACAAAGGAACTAATTTTACATCAAATAACAAGGCAAATCTCATCACGACTACAATGAAAAAATTTTTGTTGATTTCAATATTGCTAAGTCCTATTATTGCGGGAAATATAATAGGAAGTAGTAATCTTCTATTTAGAAGGAATTACACGTATATTCAGTGGACTACATACGAGCCATATAGGGACTATCCATGCAAAATGGAAGAGGTGGATAGTCAAGTTTATTGTAAACAATGGAGGCAATCCGATATAGTTGACTGGCGATTCCCCTTTGCTAAAAGACGAGGGGAAATAAAGGTGAAGTGTCAAAATAAGAATTTCATCTTTCGTGATGATTTATCAGATTCAAATTACCATGAATTTTTCTCATGGGGGCAATTCAAACAATGGCTTATTGTTTATGGGCAAGACTATCATCAACAACGTTTTTACATGATTAATCTCAATACTGACAGCCTTACATCATTGATTGGAGAACCTAGAATCTATGGTGATAAAATACTCTGTGTGGAAGGAGATTATGCAGATAGTCCCCTCCTGATAGAGCTGTGGCAAATGAATTCAGATGGCTTAAATATGTTGTTCTGCAAATCTTTACGAAGTTTGGGGCTTCATGGTATTCAGGATTGGTTTTATTCAAACGGACATATATTTCTTAAAAACAATGTGTTTGTGAATAATCAAAATGTTATAACATTCTATGATTTAATTATTCAGTAGGTGTTCATAATTAGTTGGAAGGAAACATGGACTATCACTTCGATGATGGCTATCAGTCTCTACACCTCCAACCCGCAAGGGAGTGTATATCAGAGATGGGAAGAAGGTTCTGATTAAGTGAGCGGCATGCGTCATCAAGTCTTCCTCCCAAGCACTCTAACAGTAGGTTTGAAAGTAGGGATGAGAATACGTCTTATGGAGAATCTTTTATCTGAAGAAGCGGGGTGAATGGGTGTCTGTGAAGACAATGTCTACCACGTAGAGCGTGCGCGTGTTGTACCAGTATTTTATCAGACATTTCCTGTTGGAAATGAACACTCGTATCTCGTGTTTGCTTGGGAGGCCTGTTTTTCTGCCGATTGTCGGCATTGTGCAGAGGCGGTCAACGTCATTCCAAAACTCCGTAAGCAGAGTCTGAGCAAAACTGGTGCCGGCATTCTCGACATACCAAACAACTTGGTCTTGCAGTTTGTCAGATGCCTTTTCTGATATTTTCAGGCGAAGATTGTACATAGATTACGCAAGTGTCCCACTTCTTCATCGCTAACATAACCCTCCTCATCGTATGCATCAAGGGCCGCTGCCTCCTCTTCGGGAGTGGCATACGCAGGTTGCTCTGGAGCCTCGTGTATATAGAATTCATGCTCCTTCATGCGTTGAAAATCCTCCTCGGTGAAGGCTATCTTGCGTGCCATCTCTTCTGCGTGTTGATAGCGTTCTGCCTCTCGGTCTTCAGCCTCCTGCTCAACGATAATCCATCCATTGTCATGAGACAAATGGCACAGCAAGGCAAAGTCGCTCTGCGGGATGGACAGCTGGATAGTTCTTCTTTGCGTATTCATAATGAAATTGTCTTTTGACGCTGCAAAAGTAGATATTATTCTTTAATAACACAAACTTGTGTGGCACAAATTTGTATGACACAAACGCGTGTTGCGATATTTTTTCAATTTTTAACAGAAAAAGAGCGCACCCGTCACGCACTAAACGGCGATTATCGCGAACAGAAGCGCCGAGGAATCCGCGAACCCGTATTCCACCGCCATCAGCTGCCTGAGATCAAGACCGACGTGGAGTGTTGGGAATAAGATCTAAACGTTTTTCAGAATAGGCCGCTTCCATTTGATTATCATTTACTTACCCTATTTTTGATGAATTCTTGATGAATTATTTTTTCATAAAAAATTTGCCAATATTAGATAAAAATGTGTATCTTTGCAGCGCTGAATAGAAAATCGTACATCTATGAAACGATTCCAATTCCTTCTTACGATACTTTATCCCTTCTGCGTATCCACACGACATGACGACTACCGCCTCTTCGTTGAGGAAGGAAAGCTGTGGTATACCCGTGGTAATATGAGACAACTCAAATTGTTTCAAACCATATTTATTATATTACTCTTTCCTGTGCAGCTACTTGTTGCACAGGAAAGTAACTCCTTTACGATACATGTGGAGAATGTAGAAACTGGTGAAGCCTTACCATTTGCTCAGGTTTATCGAGGTGGAAAGAATCTGACAATGACTAATTTTGATGGTGACTTTTCTATAAAGGGCTCTCCTACAGACAGCATCTGCATTACCTGCTTTGGATACAAGCCTATCAATAAAGCTATAAAAGATTTAGGGCTGGTGGTACAAATGGAAATGCTAACTAAAATGATGCATGAAGTGACGATTCGTCCCATAGAGTATTGGCTAATAAAAGCATCCAAGAAGCTTCGTCGAGAGTATAGACGTCATCAGTTTAAGAAAGCTCGCTATTTCTATAGGGAACGCATGAAACATGATTCAATTTCAAGCCTCATAGAGGCATTTGTTGATGCGAATTCTGCTGTGAACTTACGACATCTTTATATGCGTACAGGCAGACAAATGGGAGCTAAATGGAAAACAAGTGAACTCTGGCTGAACTCGCAAGTAGGCGTTATGACAAAAGGCGTAAAGTATTGGAAAGAACATGGTCCTCTAATATCGCCCCTATCCTCAGATGCAAGTGAAGAATTCTATAAGAAATATTACAATATTACCTATAAAATCCTTGATGACAGTCGTGGGGGAAGAATATATCAAATACATTTTCAGAAAAAGAAAGATAATACGAGGCAATCGATAATTACAGGATTCCTTTTTTTGGATGCAGAGACCTTATCTCCATTGGTAATGCATGGACATATTGAAAATGTTGAAGTATGGACCGGGGGAAATAGACACTTTCTCATTCAAAACTGCAAGGTTTCTTTGCATCTTGAATATACCCATGTGAACGGCTTTTCGGAGGTCAGCAATATTACCACTTTTTGCGTGGTAGCCAAAGGGCTTACAAATAGGACAACTCTTTTCCGTCTTGAAAAGGAAATATCTCGAAATGAAATTAATTTCAGAGGCAGTGAATTGGGACCGAAGGAGACAATTGTTAAGCACGTTAATTCTGTAGGATATGATTCCGCATTTTGGGCAAATCATCAGATCATAAAACAAACTGCGGAAGAAAGGTTTATAGCCACATCAGGGATGAAATGACAATCGGGAAGGATGAATTACTTATGATTACATAATTATGATATTGTATTATAAAATCTTTCTCTATTCAGTGTGTAATATGGAACGACTATTTTTTTATTCTGTTGAAGTTTCTCAAGTGATGCCGTAGGCATCTGACAATGGTTCTTCAGGTATGAAGCGACCAGAGGTCGAGCGGCCAGCCCTTTCAATGGGCACGCTTTTTCCTAGCTGCTTTATACCAGCCGTTGAAACGGCTGGCTACCATTGTCACGCCCCGCTGGGGCTTTGCATTACAGCTGGTTGGCATACTTCCGAAACTTCAATTATTCTGGCAAACATAATGAACAACCTACATAATCGTTTCCCAATAGAATATCAACAGGATTCGCAGTCCTGCGGGCCTGTATCTCTAATGATGATTGCGAAATATTTTGGCTATAACTATTCATTGGAGCTACTAAGTCATCTGTGTGGTTTAACCCATGAAGGAGTATCATTGGCCAATTTGGTTGCAGGAGCTGAAAGTATTGGGTTACATAGCCTTTCCATACGGTGCTCAATAAGTGATGTCTCGTCACGCACTAAACGGCGAGTATTGAGATTAGGATAAACCTGTCGCGTAAGGTTGAAGAACGAGGAGTGATAGGTAGAATGGGAAAATCTGGTAGTTGTGAGACCGGTTAGATAAAGAAAGATAGAGGTGGATATCAGGACGTAGGCCTTGACGACCCAAGGGTCGTCAAGCTGAAGAACGGGACGTATAGGCCGAGACAACGGGATGTGTTGCTTGACGACCCTTGGGTCGTCAAGGAAAAGTAATGGAGGTTAGGAGGTCGATGACAGGACGAAGGGGGAAGGACGGCCTGACATCTTGGAGAAATTCATGCGCGAAAGTATGTCTGATACACGTTATCACTTTAAAAATGCTATATCCTTTATTATCAATATAATAAGTCATTTATTAACGTGTAGATAGACAAATTAAAGTGAATAAATAGGGGTAGGTAACTGTGAAATTGATGAAATAAAGTGAATATTTAGGTGCAATAACGTGAAATTTTAGGTGTTAAAGTGTATAAAATAGGGCGAAAATGTCATGAAGAACTATCTCCTATCCAGATCTCATATCCCGAGAAGAGATCGGAAATATAATAAAAGCCCCATCATTTTAATAAAACCCCCATCATTTTTAAGGAAAAATGCACGAAATATTCACTTTAAGGAACGAAATTTGGAAAAACATATATGGTTTTCTACACGTTAAATTTCGGATATTCACTTTAGCAAAACAGGTTATCCGTTGATATTCAATGGTTTCACAAAATTAAAGTGATAAAGTGTATTAGAAATACTTTCGCATGAAAAGTGTATAAAAAAAGCCCCAGCGGGGCAACCTTTGTCACACCCTGCTGGGGCATACAAGCCAGTTTGCAGATGTCCAAACGTGAAGAATGTAAGTAGCCCGCTCGGCCCAAGGGACGCTCCACACTTGGAAACCCGTAGCCTTTCATGACGGAGTTCGGCGAAGCCAGTGAATGATAAAATACTCAAGTTTCGCTTTATGCTCGCTCGAACTTGTTCGCTTCGACTCTTCGAAGAACCAGCTGTAATACAAAGCCCCAGCGGGGCGTGACAATGGTTCTTGAAGTGTCAAGCGTCCCTTTGGGCCGAGCG
>CACZAN010000021.1 GCA_902779165.1 uncultured Bacteroidales bacterium | reverse complement strand
AAATCCCTATTATTATTCTCCCAACATCCAAAGACATCTGATCCTGAATTCGATAGCTACATTAGTTCTGTTATCTCCTGAGCCTATACTTTGGTGCATGCATAGTCTTGGCCATCTGATGACATCTGAGGGCGAAAAACAGTTCGTCCTCATTGTCTTTCTTCTTGGGCAGTTCGTTATTACCGCCACCTCCGCCACAAGATTCAGAAATAGAACGTGTTATTTTCTATTCTCTTCACGCTGTTGGGAATAGTGACGGAGGTTAACCATCTGCAGCCAAAGAATGCACCGCCTCCTATTTTCGTCACACTATATGTGCTACCATTATAGGTTACAGACGACGGGATGACAACATTGCCTGAGTATGCATTGGAACCATAAACCTCGCTTCCCTTAAAACTGACCGCCAATTCTGTGTTGTTGTTAATCCAGACATAATAAATGGTTACGCCATCGTCATTCTTCGCTTCAATGTCGTGGGCGATGCTTTTTGTACACACCATGCACATGAGCACGGTGAACATAATTGTTTGAAATATTGTTTTCATATCCTTAAGATTTTTATGTGTCTATCGATTTGAGTAAAACACTACAAAAAGAAAACGTGGACTACTTACTTCGTCTACGTTCTTCCAGGCATCGCCAAACACCATTGCAGCATATTCAAGTAAAAGCCCACGCCAATGGGCGTGAGCATCCGAGTTTTTACTCTTGATTGTTCTTATTATTTGGCGAATATGGAAGAACAAGAATCTAAGCGGACGCTTCTGTCTATATGTCTATTGAATGAGGATTAGCCCATAGGCATCATTGGTTTAATGTATAATTGATAATGGATAATGGATAATTGATAATGGATAATTAATCTTCTATTTGATTCAGCAGATTCTCTACGACATCAATAAATGCTTTTGAAAGAGTTTCGTTGTCCATACTTCTATACCAAATTTACACCGTAGCAACCATATCTACAGGATCACGCTTAATGATAAGCGGATAGCGTTCAGGGTGTTTCAGGCTTTCAATCTCAAGGTCCACGTCCAATGCAGGCCATTCGATGGCATTGCGTCCACTCATGCGGACATCCAGTACGTGACTGATGCTGGCGTCACGCATCCAAGGTACACGGTTGTAGGACAGGAAATAATCCTGACCACAGACGCTAAGCATGATGCCATCACCATTAATCATCAATACGCTTGCCGATGTGTTGGCGGTATTGCTCTTTGAGACTTGTTGCATACTTTTCTACGATATTTTGTATCCTCTTTAATTCATGGGCCTTGAATCCGTAATTCTCTGCCAGTTCCACTTCTGGCTCCAACCAAAACTTGGCTTCCAAGTCATCACGAAAAACATGAATATGCATCCGCAATTCCTCATTGGAGAAAATCTTGAAGGTATAACTACTTTCGCGATGGAATACAGGACTCATGGATGATTTTTTATTAATCACGCTGCAAAGATAGGAAAGTTTGGCGATTCAGCCAAAGAAATTTCCAACTTTTTTACTATCAGGCACAAAAAAGCCCTGCATATAGGTGTGCAGGGCTTCTGTTTGAATGGCTATTAAGTGTGTTACTGCTTCTTGCCGTAGGAGGGGTCTATCTTGATGAGGGCGGAAACGACGAAGGTGACGAGGCAGCAGCCAACGACCCACCAGAAGAAGTTGAGGTAGCCAAGGGTGTCGGCCATCCAACCGGCAATCATACCTGGCAGCATCATACCCAGTGCCTGCATAGCCGTACAGATACTGAAAACAGCGGTACTGCGTTCTCCCTGAGAGAAATAGACGAGGTAAAGCATATAGGCCGTGAAGCCAAAGCCATAGCCGAACTGCTCGATGAAGACACAGATGTTGACAATGAGGAAACTGGCTTGACCCGCACTCGCCAGATAGACATATACGAGGTCGGGAAGGGAGATGCTGAGCACCATAGGCCAGAGCCACCGCTTCAGTCCGTGGCGCGACACACACCAGCCTCCGAGCAGACCGCCAATGGTGAGGCCGATGATGCCTATCGTTCCATAGACGAAGCCTACGGCTTCTGTGCTCAGGGCAAGGCCGCCCGCCTCTGCGGTATCAAGAAGGAAGGGATTTGCAATCTTCACCAGCTGTCCCTCGGGGAAACGGAAGAGGAGCATGAAGAGCAAGGCGGTGAAGATATGAGGCTTGGTGAAGAACGTCTTCAGGGCAAGCCAGAAATCATTCAATAAGTTAGAGGAGACTCCTTCCTCACGGGTGGTACTGGAGGTGGGCCTTGGCAATGCCACATTATGCCACATCCAAAGGGCGATGAAAGTTCCTGCCAGGACAAAGAAGCTTATGCTCCAGGCCAAGGAAATGGTCTGCGACTTCTCTAACCAACCAGCAAGCATGACGAGGAGACCCTGGCCCACGATGTTGCCAATACGATAGAATGTGCTGCGGATGCCCACATAGAGGCTCTGGTCGTGAGTGGAGAGCCCAAGGATGTAGAGGCCGTCGGCTGCAATGTCGTGAGTGGCGCTGGCAAAGGCCAGAATCCAGAAGAAAGCCAAAGAACCCTGGAGCCAGAAGGCGGTAGGCAGCGTGAAAGCGATACCTGCAAAGCCGGCACCTATGAGAAGTTGCATCAAGAGCACCCACCACCGCTCAGTCTTGACAGCCGCGATGAAAGGACTCCACAGGGGTTTGATGACCCAGGGGAGATAGAGCCACGAAGTATAAAGCGCAAGGTCTGTATTCGAAAGTCCAAGGCGCTTGTACATCGTAGTAGCAATGACCATGACAGCAACGTAAGGCAGCGCCTCGGCCAGATAGAGGGAAGGCACCCATGCATAGGGTTTAGAGGAAATGGATTCTTTATTCATCGTGAAAATGGTTTATTGAGAATTGCTGATTAAATGCCATCCGAGGTAGGCGGCGAGCCAGGCTGGGAGGGCAAGGAGGGAATCGAGGAGGAAGAACGTGGGGAAGCCGAGACGGGTGACGAGCCAACCAGAGGCGGCCATAGGAAGCAGCATCACTAAAGAAATAAGAGGGATGTAGAGGTAATTGATGGTGCTGCGGTAGCGTTCGCCTGAGATAAAACGGATGAAGGGCATTGTGCAGTTCAGTCCGTAGCCGAAACAGAACTGAGCAATAAAGGCGGCCACACACAGAGGAAGCAGATCGGCAAAGAGGGAGAACTGCATGGATAAGAACGATATCATACCTGACCCCTCTGCAGATGTGGCCAAGAGCAGATAGACCACAGGAGAGAGGCATAAGAGAAATGCCATCGAGGCCAGCAGACGCGTCGGATGGCGATGCTGACGGGAGAGGAGCAAGTGACCTATAGCCAGTCCTGCGGAGAAAGCGATAACGCCCACAGTGCCTTGAGCAAGACCTATCCACTGCAACGAAACGCCCAATCCACCCTGCGCGCGCGAACCTATAAAGAATAACACGCGCGCATGAAACATCAGCGCCTGGGGCAACAGCAATACTGCCAAAGCGATAATCACTGCCAGCCAGTGGCGTTTGTGGGCTATGCGGTCTATAATCCGCACCTCCGCCTTCACGGTTTCGATGAGTGCGAAACCATGAGGAGATTGAGGATTTCGGAAGCGATGCTCTCTGCGGTCGGTGAACGAAGGTTCGCGCAACACGAAGAAGTTATAGACGACCAACAATAAATAGAGGCCCGCCAACGTATACACCGCCATACTCCAGGAAAGGGGGATTGCAGTACGGCGGGTGTGATAAAAGACTTCCAAGAAACCGACAGCGACAATCATCACACCATAGGTGAGAACTACAGTGGACTGCGAGATAAACATCTTCCAGCTGTTGTAGTATCGCTGCCAGCGCGGACGCAATTTGCGTTCGTAGTACATTCGTGCCACCAATTCATGCGAAGCACAGAACAGGCACAGGATGAAGAGACATGCAAAGACGAGCCAACGAGTGGCCGGACGATCTGTGAAGCAAAAGGCGAGACCGACTAACAGACACCAGATAATCGCCTCGTACACTTTCAGCTGCAAGGCATAATGTTCCATCTGACGAAGTCGGGCTCTCACAAAGGACTTCAGCACCCAAGGCAAGGTAAGCAACCCGCACAACAGGGTACTCTGCTCCCACCCTACCCCCAATTGCACAAACATGAGCAAGGCCACGAAAGTGATCATGGCACTGGGAATGGCCTCGGCGGCAAAAAGGGATGGGAGCCAGTGCATTAATAAGATCTTGCTATGAGGACGCGGTACTTGGCGGGCTTGCCGCTAACCATATCCGTGCCTGGAGTCTGCTCGAAGGCGAATGGCACACAGCGGATAGTAGCCTGCGTCTCTTCCTTTATGCGGGCCTCGGTTTCGGGTGTGCCGTCCCAGTGGCAGAGGAAGAAACCGCCATCCTTCACGCGCTGCTTGAACTCCTCATAATCCTCACATTCGAAGATGTGGTCATCGCGGAAGGTGAGCGCTTTCTGGAAGATATTCTGCTGGATGTCATCAAGGAGGCTCTTGACGTAGGCGGCGATGTTGTCAACGCTGCGCTCTTCCTTCTCCAAGGTGTCGCGGCGCATCACCTCGATGGTGCCGTTCTCCAGATCGCGACCACCCATCACGAGGCGCACGGGCACACCTTTCAGTTCGTAGTCTGCAAACTTGAAGCCCGGGCGCTTCTGATCGTTGTCATCCAACTTGACGCTGAGGCCCATTGCCTTCAGTTCATCAGCAATTGCTGCGAGTTTGATGCGAATGGCATCCAGTTGTTCCTCAGTCTTATAAATTGGAATGAGTACCACCTGAATGGGAGCCAGAGCGGGTGGTAGCACGAGGCCATTGTCATCCGAGTGCGTCATGATGAGCGCTCCCATCAGTCGGGTAGAAACACCCCACGAAGTAGCCCAAGCATACTCCGGTTGGTTGTCCTTGTTGAGGAACTGGACATCAAAGGCACGACCGAAGTTCTGTCCGAGGAAGTGGCTGGTGCCGCTCTGCAGGGCCTTGCCGTCCTGCATCATAGCCTCGATGGTGTAGGTGTCGAGCGCACCGGCAAAGCGTTCGGTCTCGCTCTTCACGCCCTGCATGACAGGTACTGCCATCACTTTCTCGGCGAAGTCGGCATACACTTTCAACATCAGCCGTGCACGCTCCTCGGCTTCTTCACGCGTGGCGTGAGCGGTGTGACCTTCCTGCCAGAGGAACTCGCTGGTGCGAAGGAACAGGCGGGTGCGCATTTCCCAACGCATCACATTAGCCCACTGATTGATAAGCAGTGGCAGGTCACGATAGGAGTGAATCCAGTTCTTATAGGTGTTCCAGATAATGGTCTCAGAGGTCGGGCGGATGATGAGCTCCTCTTCGAGCTTGGCTTCGGGGTCCACGACCACACCATCATGCGTCTCATTTGTCTTCAGACGGTAGTGAGTGACAACCGCACACTCCTTGGCGAATCCTTCGACATGCTCTGCCTCGCGGGAGAGAAAACTTTTGGGGATGAGCAGGGGGAAGTATGCATTCTGCACACCCGTCTCCTTGAACATTGCATCCAGCTTTGCCTGCATCTTCTCCCAAATGGCATAACCATAAGGTTTGATGACCATACAGCCGCGGACATCACTTTGTTCAGCGAGGTCAGCCTTCACGACCAGTTCATTGTACCACTGCGAGTAATTCTCGCTTCTTTTTGTCAAATTTTTAAGTTCTTTTGCCATATTCTATGCTTGTTTATCCTAATTTGGGCGCAAAGTTAGCTAAATATCGTGAAAGAAAAGCATAATTCTTGCGGATTTGATATGTTGTTCCACAGAAAATGTGTACTTTTGCACCGAAATGCAATTTTAATAACATTATTTACTCACTTTAACCCACACAAAAATGAAAGGCTTAAAATTTTATGCTCTCGGCCTCGCTGCCGCTTTGATGCTGAACTCATGCTCTTGGAGCAATACCGCTAAAGGCGGAACGATCGGAGGTGCCAGCGGCGCAGCTCTCGGAGCTGCTCTCGGAGCACTCATCGCTAAGGATGGTAGTAAAGGTAAGTGGGCAGGAATCGCCGGAGGTATCGGTGCTGTTGCCGGAACGGCTGTTGGTCTCGCTATCGGCAAGAAGATGGACAACGCCAAGAAGCAGGCAGAAGCCATCGCTAACGCTAAGGTTGAAGACGCTGTCGACCAGAACGGTTATCAGGCTGTGAAGGTCACCTTCGAGAGCGGAATCCTGTTCCCCACAGGTTCTTCTACCCTCGGTGCTGCTGCCCAGAGCTCTCTGAACCAGTTCGCACAGAACGTGCTGAAGGCTAATGCCGATATGAATGTTGGCATCGTTGGCTACACAGACAACACTCCCTTCAAGAACTCCACTGCCGAGCAGAGCAAGCAGAAGAACCAGGCCCTGTCGCTGCAGCGCGCACAGGCTGTCAGCAGCTTCCTCCAGAGTCATGGTGCCGCAGCCACACAGATTAAGGAAGTTGCCGGTCTCGGAGAAGACAACCCTGTAGCCGACAACAGCACAGCAGCCGGCAAGCAGCAGAACCGCCGCGTGGAAGTTTATCTCTATGCAAGCCAGGAAATGATCGATGCCGCCAAGGCTACTGAAGGAACAAACTAATCGTCGGTTCAACAGAATTACACATCCTAACAGTAAGCGCGCCCACGATCTTTCGTGAGCGCGCTTACAAGTTTTTAAGAAGTCCTTATTCTGCCTTCAGGGTCGGCAGGCTCCAGCTATACTTCACAGCCAGCATTCTAATCGCAATGGCCACCATACAGGAGAGCACTGCACTGCCCTCGGCTGCCCAACCGAGACCGTGAAGACAGCCTACATACACAAGCCCTCCGGCAAGGCAGCAGGTGGCGTAGATCTCCTTACGGAAAATGAGGGGCTCCTCGTTGATGAGTATATCGCGCAGCACACCGCCTCCGGCACCTGTGATGACGCCCAGACAGATCGCTGCCCACGTGGGCATTCCCAATCCCAGCGCCTTCTCGATACCGATGACATTGAAGAGCGAGAAGCCTATGCAGTCGAAGATGAACCAAGTATTATTCTGACGTACAAGCCACTTACGGAAGATGATAACCCATAAGAGTCCGAAGAGACATGTCAGCAGGAAGATAGGATCTTCGAGCCAGAAAGGAGTCTTGCCAATAAGCAAGTCGCGGATGGTACCGCCTCCACAAGCGGTAGCTGTTCCTACAATGAATGCACCAAAAAGGTCGAACTGCTTCGCGGCTGACAGGCGTGCACCAGAGACGGCACCTGCCAAGGTTCCAACCAATTCAAGAATGACAAAAAACCAGGGGATACTGAGTAGGTCGCCCAATTGTTGAAAGAAATGCTTTAAGATTTCCACGGGTTGTGTGAAGATTTATGGATTAAGACTTAATGATTGATCGTTTATTTATTGGAAGTATGAACCACAGAATAACCTACGAGTGCATCGTAGCGAGCACCTTGAGGACGATGATACACAAGTACTATATATTCATTTTCTGTCTGATAGAAGTCTCCCTCCGTGCGGGCGGTCTGCCCCACCCCATTGCCGTCGAGCTGACGGAACTGGTAGTTATAGTACCCTTGCTTCAACAGTACGCTGCACTCATAGCACCCCACGGACTCGTCATAGGTCATCAAGCACTGCGGATTCGGGAAACTGTCATCCCAAAGGCCCGTCACATACACATCGCCGCCTGCTAAACGTGGAGTGTGGAGCAGGAAGTGGACAAAGAGATATTCGGCCTGGGTCTCTGGTGACTCATCGTCGTAGGCACGAATGATGTATGAGCCGTTGGCATCCTGATCATAAGTGTAGTTATGCTGTGGCTGCACAGGGAACAGGACGGCATGGCGATGAGGCTCCACCCAGAGCATGCGATCCACGCCCATTCCATTCAGTTGCACGTTGAGAATCTCGAACTTATGGAACTCGGCACCCGCAGAAAAGATCAGTTCGCGACGATGATCCCATTCCAGCCCCGTTGTCTTCTGAATATTAGCAGGCAGGTTGATGACAGCATTGTCCCACCTGCGATTCTGGAAAACAACAGTCTTCAACTCACGATGTGGATCCACAACGCGGCTCTGACCATAGTTGACGGCATAAGACACCTGCTGGTGGGTCTGGTTGAAATCGATGTCCGTGTTGGAACTCACATTGACAGACACAGACATTTCCGGCTTTAGCAGCGAGAAGCAAGCTTCAAGAACAGGCTCTTCTCTGGCATCACGCTCATCACTATATACACGTATGCGGTAGTTGCCGGGCAACAGCAGACGTGCATCCTCATTCGGGAAGCCGAAGCGATAGTGAGTGTAGAGCACCGAAGTATTGAAGCTCTTCTCATAATCCTCTATCGGCTGACCATTGAAACCTGCCAGGAAATCGCTCTCGAAGACTTCTGTGGCTGGAGTCCAATCGGCATTACAGAACTCCACCTTATATATATAACGCGTGTAGTCGTGCGAGAGTTCATCGAAACTAATCTCAACAGGCGCACCCAAACGGGCCACCGGAGGTTGCAGAGGGTCGTTGTTGACAACAACTCGAACGGTCTTTATCTGTTCGCTGAGCGAACGGGTCAACTGAGCCCGCAAGCCATAAGTGCAGACACAAAGGAAGAATAGAAGCAGAAAATGGTGTTTCATGGCCGCAAAGGTACATAAAAGTTTATAGTTTAAGGTTTAAAGTTTAAAGTTTTTGAGTCTTCATCGTCCTTTGTGAGGATTTTTTTGTACTTTTGCGCCAAAATAAGGAGCAATATGACTATGAAATTCTTATTGAACATCACATTCCTGACGCTATCGGCATCACTCATCATCGTCCCAGAAGCCTCGGCCCTCACCTACCAGCAATCCGACAGCCTCGCTGTTGTCCGCCTGCTCACTAAAGGCAAACTCCAGCCCGCAAGCGAGAATCTCACCCTTTTTTATGCCCACGAACTGCTGGAAAAGCCTTATGTCGGCAAGACGCTGGAAGTGAATCCCAAAGAGGAGTTAGCAGTGAACCTGAGAGAGCTGGACTGTACGACACTGGTAGAGAACGTGCTGGCATTGGTGCTGACAACCCGTCAGCACAGTACCCGCTTCAACGATTTCTGCAGGAATCTCGAACGTGTGCGTTATCGCGACGGGAGGCTGAACGGCTACGCCTCGCGTAACCATTATTTCAGCGAATGGATTCTAAGCAACGAGCGGCAAGGCTTCGTGACAGAAATCCAGGGGAAGGAAGGCCACAGCCGAGGCAACTATTACCCCTTCGTCGATGCTCAGCGGCTGAATTGTATCTATATGAGTTCCCATCCCGACCGTTACCCCATGCTGAAAGGGGATGTTGAGGCGCTTCAGCTCATCAAAGGAAACGAACGACTTATAAACGGCCGCACCATCCACTACATACCACGACGTCTGCTGGGTAAATCGAGGAAAGAACTTGCCATGGTGCATGATGGCGACATTCTGGCTATAGTCACAAAGAAAGAAGGACTGGATGTTTCGCATTTAGGCTTCGCCGTTTGGGGTACCGATGGAAAGCTACACCTACTGAATGCCAGTCAGATACATAAGAAAGTGATTTTGGAGCCCATGACGTTGGAAGAATACATGAAAAAGCATCCTTCGCAGTTGGGTGTACGGGTGATACGGATAAAAGCTGACAGATAAGATGAATATAGCTATCTGTTCATGCTAATCGCCAATTGGCTTGATGTATTTCATCTGCCGCATAATCCACGTCTGTCGCTTAAGCATATAATTTGAAGGATTCTTGCTACTGAACTTCAAGGGATTAGGAAGCGTTGCTGCGATAAGGGCGCAGTTGGCACGAGTAAGTTCTGAAGCCGGCCGGCCGAAGTTCAGTTGGGCGACCGCCTCTGCCCCATAAATCCCATCACCCATCTCAATAGAATTCAAGTAGACCTCCATGATACGTTCCTTGCTCCAACAAAGCTCGATGAGAACGGTGAAGTAAGCCTCCAAGCCTTTGCGCACCCACGATGAGCGCGGCCAGAGAAAGACATTCTTTGCGGTCTGCTGACTGATGGTGCTGCCGCCACGTTTCCGCTTGCCTGAACGCCGTTCATCCAACGCTTGCTCAATGGCATTGAAGTCGAAACCATGATGTTCCAGAAAGCGCTGGTCTTCCGAAGCAATAACTGCCACTGGGAGGTGCTTCGACATCTCCTCTATCGGAACCCAATGATGACGCATGCGGATATGTTCTCCATGACTCATCTGCTGGACGCTGCGAATAAGCATCAGGGGAGTAACGGGAACAGGCAACCACTTATAGGCCACTACCGCAAGTATGGAAGTGGCAAAGAAAAGAATGACCGCCCACTGCAGTACCTTTTGCAAGGTCTTGAGGAACTTCATCTTACGTCGTTAGCCGAAGCTGCACTACTATTCTGTTAGTCCAGCCTCCTGCCACTCCTTCATAATCTTCTGCGCATCCTCCAGGGCGACAGCCTCTTCCACTTCATATTCCTCACAGAGCAGGCGAGCCAACTCGGCAGCATCGAACTCGCGACCCACTACAGCTCGGAACAGGTAGGCTGCACTCTCGTTGAGGTTTATGACTTTCGAGAAGTCCATATTAGCCTTCCCGTGCCCCACGACGATTGCTTCGCCGCAGATTACCATCAGTTCTAATCCTTCTTTGATTTTCATATTGTTTGTCTGTAGATAAAGAGGCACACACGCCGCACAAAGGTCGGCAGCTTACCCCATAGTTTAATCTTCCGTTTGAGTTTTGGGTCATCAGCCATCAGGACGTGTCCGCCTGGCCGAATGTATTTCGTAACGACACCTCGCACATCATCAATAGTACAGTGTTCGACTCCCTGCAGATTACCGTCACCCTTCAGCGTCAACTGATGATCCTCACGAACAATAATGCGATGAAGCACGTAGTGACCAGGGGATATCTCAGCCAGCACAGCGTCGCCCACCTGAAGCTCAGTAAATGGCGAAAGCTCTACCTTGTCCCTCAAATGTTCGAGAAAGGGCCGCATACTATATCCTTTCACAGATAACACAGCCGCCTCACCTCCAGCCACATACTGACTGATGACAGACAGCAGCCCCTCGTTTGGGAACTCCTTGTGTTGCAACGTTCCCGCCTCTGGGTCGGCATATTTCAGACGCTTGGCACGCCGCCAAGGGGTAGCCATCAAGTGTGTTATATAGGACAGGAATCGCTTCAACTTTCAGTTCTCTACAATTCAATTTCTAACAGCTATCGCTTCATAGCACACTCGCGCCGCTTCTTCATCAGGCCTGCATCCAAGCAGAAAGATAGGAGTGGTGGTCAGCAGACGGGAAATGCACATGCATACCCCCTTGTAGACGCGGGCATCCCACTTCATGGAACTCACGGCTGGCAGCAACGTGGCAAAGGCCTCCACAGGTGCCATCTTCCGGATGGTATTCTCTGGTTTCTGTTCAATACGCGTGATAGCTCCCACAGGTGCCCATATATTACGGTAACAGGGCGTCTTGCCACTCCAGGGTGAACCATAGATACGTACTTCGCCATCCACAATGCGCACCACCGGATTGTCGTCATTCATCAGGTCACTGCCAGGTATATGCTTGTACCAGAGGTGAGTATGAGTGCTCTTACCCGTTCCGCTGGGCGCAGTAAAGAGGTAGCCATAACCCGCATTCCGTATCACAGAAGCATGAACAAGCAACGTATCCTGTTCAGCAGAGGCGAAAGCATAGGCCATCATGAGTGCGTTGTTAAGGCCAAACTGATGCTGCCGCATACTTTCACCCGTCAGCACAGCATGGCACTTACGAAAATCGGCAGTCGCCTGCATACAACAACTAAGCAGCCCTCCATCGCAGGCTGGCAGGCTGATTTCAAATCCATAGCTGCCATCGGCATCACGATAGACTCCGTGGTTAGCACCGCCGCAGTCGAACTGACCAATCTCCTCCATGCTACTGAAGTCTGGAGCCGCGCCAACAGCGACATCCATAGATAAAAGAACATCGCCCTCTTCGTCACATACAAAGGGTGAGAAAGAGGGGATGACATCAGATGCCTGCAAGGATGCGGGCAAAGAAATCTGCAGGCAGTGGAGTGCTACCTTGTAACGATAAGTATTCATTACTTCTTACGTTGAGGTGGCTTATTACCTTTGGGAGGCGTCGGTGTTGACGCAGCTTCCTGCATCACTATCGGCCTGTACTCTTCTGCCTTGAAGTGAAAACGGCCTTCGGGAACTACCGAGAATCGCAGGGCATCAGCCTTGGAGTAACGTTTCTTGATTTTGTTCCAAGTGCGCTGCAGGCGACGTTGGTTCTGATCGAAGAACACCGTACATACGGAATTCTTACACTTCTCCACATTCTCCATGTGGTTCTGCAGCTGAAGGCTGTAAAGCGAGCGGTCGATCAAGAACTTGTGCGAAGGATCTATCCATGCGCTATCCAGAACCTGAATATCTGTCTGGCACGCAATGGAATCTGTGAACGATGCCCCAAACCCAAAGATATAAATCCGTCGCATCTCAGGCTTTTTCTGGGCGTGAAGCTCGACCAGACACCCTACGGTACAAACTAAAAACAATATCGAAAGGACTCTTCTCATCATCCTAAATAAGATTTGAGGAGTTTGCTTTTGGAATTGTTGCGCAGACGGCGAATGGCTTTCTCCTTGATTTGGCGCACACGCTCACGAGTGAGGTTAAAACGGTCGCCAATCTCTTCCAACGTCATTTCCTGATGATTGATGCCAAAGAACATCTCCACGATTTGCTTCTCACGCTCGCTGAGAGTGCTCAATGCGCGGTCAATCTCGCGACTCAGACTTTCGTTCACCAAACTCTTGTCGGCCATAGGACTATCATCGTTCACGATGACATCAAGCAAGGTATTGTCTTCGCCTTCAACGAAGGGAGCATCCACGGAGATATGACGTCCGCTGACTTTCAGCGTGTCGCTGATCTTATCTACGGGAATATCCAGTTCTTCTGCCAATTCATCGGGGCTGGGCTTGCGCTCGTTCTCCTGCTCAAACTTGCTGTAGGCCTTGCTGATCTTGTTCAACGAGCCCACCTGATTCAGGGGCAGACGAACGATACGGCTTTGTTCGGCCAGTGCCTGCAGGATGCTCTGACGAATCCACCACACGGCATAGGAGATAAATTTGAAACCGCGCGTCTCGTCGAACTTCTCTGCAGCCTTAATGAGGCCGAGGTTGCCTTCGTTGATGAGGTCGGGCAGCGAGAGGCCTTGGTTCTGATACTGCTTGGCGACACTGACGACAAAGCGCAGATTAGCGCGCGTCAGCTTCTCCAAAGCGCCGCGGTCACCCTTGCGGATGCGCTGGGCCAGTTCCACCTCTTCCTCCACCGTAATCAAGTCTTCGCGACCGATTTCCTGAAGGTATTTGTCGAGGGAAGCACTCTCACGATTGGTGATACTTTTGGTAATCTTTAATTGTCTCATTTCTGAAATGCGTTTTTAAGCGTGCAAAGGTACAATATATATAGCACTTATGCAAGAAAAATTTAAAGAAAAAGCGAGAAAAATGCAAGGATGCAAAGTTTTTCCACTTTCTTTGCATCCCTGCACGCTTTTATGAAGTTTTGGCACAAAGTTTGCTATCGTCCGCAATTACTTCTTCGAGCCACTGCCGTCGGAGAGGTCGATGACGGCTGCCACACGACGTCCGCTCTGTGTCACGGCCTGGATCCACAGCGTACGGTCGCGACTCTGGTTGGCTGCACGAACAGCTTCCTCGAAGTCTTCCACAGTGCGCAATTCCTTGTCATTAGCCTTCTGCAGAATCATACCCTTAGTGATACCGGCATCCTTCATCTTACCGTTCTTGATAGCAGCAACTTCCAGACCGTTGGAAAGTGCAAGCTGAGTCTTCAGCTCTTCGCTGATGGGCTTCAGTTGGGCTCCGAAGAGATCCATATCCATTTCCTCAATAACTTCCGTGCCGCCTTGTGCGTTGCGGAGTGTTGCGGTGGAGGTGTGGCTCTTCTTGGCACGAAGGTAAGTCACGCTGATGCGGTCGCCCGGACGACGCTGACTGAGAGCTTCCTGCAACTCGGCCATCTTCGTGACAGTTCGTCCGTCGACAGCTGTAACGACGTCGCCTTGCTGCAATCCGATCTCAGAAGCCGTGCTCTTTTCTTCCACTTCCTGGATATAGATACCCGAGTTGGTTCCGAGGTCCACTTCTCTGCCTTCGGCTTTCTCGCGATCAATATAATTCGTGACATCCATACCACGCACACCTAACAGGGCGCGCTGCACAATACCGAATTCCTTCAGGTCCTTGACGACCTTGTTCATGATAGAGGTCGGAATGGCAAAACCGTAGCCGGCATAGCTGCCTGTCTGGCTATAAAGCATGGCATTGATACCCACCAGTTCTCCGCGCTCATTGACCAGTGCACCGCCAGAGTTCCCGGCATTGATGGCTGCATCTGTCTGGATAAAGCTCTCTACGCCATTGGCTCCCAGCGAACGCGCCTTGGCAGAAACGATACCGGCAGTGACGGTGGAAGTGAGGTTGAAAGGATTGCCTACGGCCAGCACCCATTCGCCAATCTTCAGGGCGTCGGAGTTGCCGATAGTGATTGCGGGCAGCCCCTTGGCTTCCACCTTGATGAGCGCCAAGTCGGTGGTTTCGTCGAGTCCGATGATACGAGCCTTGTACTCAGTATTGTCATTGAGTTTGACAAGTATCTCGTCGGCGCCGGCCACTACGTGATTGTTCGTGACGATGTAGCCGTCTGTAGTGATGATGACACCCGAGCCTGCACCCTGCCTGCGTGGTTGAGTCTCCACTTCCTGTTCGCGACCACCCTGACCGCGGTTGCCATAGCCGAAGAATTCGCCGAAGAAATCCTCGAAAGGATCGCGTACACGCACACGTTGGCGCACGGCATTCTGCGTCACCTTTATATATACAACGCTGTTCACTGAACGTTCTGCTGCCGTCGTCAAGTCCACAAGACCTGCGGGTGCGGCCAAAGCGGAAGCCTGAGCCCCGTTGGGCATCTGAATAGTGGCAGGCTGTGCGCCGAAGAAGCCTTCGTCAGCGACAGCATCACTGGAACGATTGAAACCTGAGCGCATCACAGCGCCTGTCAGTAAACTGCTGCTCAGCACCAGCGCTGCTGCGCCGAGCCATTTCTTGGTGTTTTGTGTCATATAAATGAGTTTAATGATTAATGATTAAAGTTTAAGGATGGAGGGCGAGTTTATTCGATTGAAGGTCGCCCCTCGTGATTTCGGACACAAAAGTAGTGCAAAAGTTTAGCATTCTGACTATTTGTCGCGCTTTTTTTCTTTCTTTTAACGACTTTGCGCCGAGGTTAACAGCAGTTAAACCCACAGACTGACATTTTTACATTTCTTTTGTCAAGAAGCGGATTTTGTCATTATAGAGGCCTGCGAGTGCAAAAATCTATCAAGAAAGATGCAAAAAAGCCACTTCAAAAGGCGCCTGACCACAAAAACTTGGAACTTTAAACCTTAAACTTTAAACTTTTTCGTACCTTTGCAGCCCGAAAAGCAGTGGGACGGCTTGCCGCTGGCGAATCTCTTCGGGGAAGAGCGAGAGGAAAGTCCGGGCAACACAGGGCACTCCGCTACCTAACGGGTAGAAGTCCGCGAGGGTTTGCATGTGCAGAAGAAAACAACCGCCACCGCAGTCTTTCATGCTTATGATGCTGCGAGGGTAAGGGTGAGAAGGTGGGGTAAGAGCCCACCAGGCGTATGGCGACATACGTGCTGTGCACACCGGAGGTTGAAAGTTCGCGTATACCGGCAACGCACCGACTACGTTCTTTCGAGGACGCAAGGGTGAGAGAGGGCGGCCCGTCCGAGCCGGAGGGTAGAACGATAGAGGCGCAGTGAGAGCTGCGTCCTAGATAAATGGCAAGCACCCGCCTCGGCGGGCACAGAACCCGGCTTACAGGCCCACTGCTTTTTTAATTAGAAAGATCATGAAGCTCGTAGAATTCTTCCGCCAGGGATTGCTCTGGACCATCGATGCCAGCCAACTGCCTCGACTGCGGCGATGGGCTCTTCATGCTATGCGCCGGTCTGTGATGTCCGTAGAACTGTTTCTCTCACGCAACCTCTCGGCCCATGCAGCCGCCCTCACCTACTCCAGCGTCCTCAGTGCCGTACCTATTCTGGCTATCATCTTCGCTATCTCGCGCGGCTTCGGCTTCAACCAGCTCATTGAGGAGAAGCTGAAAGCGAACGTTCGCTTTACGCCTGAGATGACACAATCTATCATGGATTTCGTCAACTCCTACCTTGAACGCGCTAAAGGAGGTGTCTTTATCGGGGTAGGACTGGTGATGTTGTTCTACACCCTTATCAACCTGACTTCCAATATCGAGACAGCGTTCAACACCATTTGGCAGGTGAAGAACTCACGCAATATCTATCGTCGCACGGTGGACTACATCAGTGTATTCTTCCTCCTGCCCGTGGTCATTGTTGTCACCTCCGGTCTTCAGATTTTCCTGCTCGGAATCGGCAGTTTTCTCCCAGACTTCACCTTCTTCAATACCGCCGTTGAGGTCCTGGTACAGCTATCGCCATACGTTCTGGCTGTATTGGCCTTTATCCTTCTTTATAAGATGATGCCCAACACGCTCGTTCACTGGCGGGCCACGTTCCTTCCCGGGCTGTTCGCCGGTGTCTCCTTTATGCTTCTGCAGTGGTTCTACATCCACTCTCAATTGTGGATATCCTCCTACAATGCCATCTATGGTTCCTTCGCTGCTATCCCGCTGTTCTTGCTGTGGGTGCAGTTGTCGTGGACTATCTGTCTCTTCGGAGCCCAACTGTCTTATGCCAATCAGATGGAGGCGGACTTTGCCTTCGAGAAGGTGGTGCCCCGCCTGAGCCACGCTTCACACGACCGCGCCGGAGTGCAAGTGATGCAGCAACTGTGCAAGGCTTTTGACCGCGGCGAGGCGCTTTCCGCACAGGACATCTCCCGCATCACCGCCCTCCCCCTCTCGCTCGTCAACACCCTCCTTTACGAACTGACGACCGACACAGAACATCCGCTCGTGAGCGAAGTGCTGCGCGGCCATCGACAGACGCCGTTCTTCCAGCCTGCCCGTCCCACATCACAAATCAACGAGCAAACCGTATTGGACTATTTCTATCATTTAGGCGACGACCTCCATTAGAACTGCCACCACTTCTTACGGGGCTTCTGTTCTATAGCCAGCGGATTCAACTGCTCGGTCATCACCTCTTCATAAGTCTTGTTATTGTGAATCATGTCATAGATGGTTCCCCAGTCGGGCAGACCACCTACGTTGCGGTCATCAATCCACATATCCACTTTCAGCTTACGTGAGAAATGTTGGTTCTTGGTGATATCCTCTTCCGGGAAATCCTTGTTAACAGCGTAGAACTCTACACCTCGTTCGCGACACCACTCCACGGCGGCATCCAGCAATTCTCCTTCGCGAACGCTCCAGAGTATCAGTCTATGACGCTCCTCTATGAGCATCTTCAGTGTTTGCGTGGCAAAGGGTATCTCCTCGCCAATTTCGGGATAACGATGACGGACGATTGTGCCGTCGAAGTCTACTGCAATAGTCATTATACGAGTCCTTTTGATGTTTTCGGGCGCGAAGTTACAACGTTTTTGGGCGTTCTGACGAAGGATTGCAGTTAAAAACTCTTAACAGGCCTTCTTTTCGGATGCTTTCCTGCCTGTGTACTATGCTTATTGCGTATGCGGGCGGGCGCGCGTTATTATAATAAGGTGTAGCCTGCGACAGTTTCCTGAACGGAGGCCGCCAATTCATTTGTTAATAATGTTTAACAAAACAAAGATTTAACACGATTCCTGATACAAGCTATCTCAAATAAGTGTACATTTGCCCATTAAAAGTCTCGAAAACGCTTAATTATAGGCAAAAACTGACGAGAAAACAAACAATTATTCATTCACTAACTATTTTATTTTTAATTAACTACATTATGAAACAAAAGTTACTCTCTCTGATTGCGCTTGCAGGCGCAATGTTCATGAGTACAAGTGCCTACGCTCAGTGGACTGAGCCGACCGCACCGGTTCTCGATGAGACCAACGTTTCTACCGTAGAGTCTGGCAAGAGCTACTACATTAAGAATGTAGGTGCTGGTCAGTTCATTACTGGTAGCAATTCTTGGTCAACTCAGATCAGCCTCACCCGTGCAGGCATCAGCGACACCTACTCGCCCGCACTGTTGATTTATGTGGCTGACTCTACGGCTACTATCGCCAGCACCCAGGTTAAGGGCGTATCCATGCGTCTGGACGGTACTTTCACCGTCAATGGCGCCAGCGGCAAGCGCAGCTTCACCAACACTTACCTGTTCCGCGACGATGAAGCTCAAGGTTTCATGGATCACGGATCTCAGGACAAGGGTTACATCTGGAAGATTTCGAAGACCGATAACGGTTACTATCGCATCCAGACCGCCGATGGCGATCCCGCCTACCCCGATGCAGCTACTCAGTTCGCAGGTTGGGACAGCACCAACGGTCCCATCGTTGTTGACGAAGAAGGCAACCTCATTGCAGATCCCGAGACAGGTCTTGAGCCATCTACCGTTGTGAAATTCAACTGCGAGGACGAAGATCCCACTTACAGCATTGACTGGATTTTCATCGATCCCACCACCTACGTCATCCAACTCGAAGGTTATGAGGCTCGCAAGGGTCTCTATGACGTGCTCATGAGCACTAAGGAACTGTCTTATTCTGTAGACACCAACGCCGCTACTCAGGTTTACAACAACCCCAGTGCAACAAAGGCTGAACTGGAAGCTGCTACTGCTGCTCTCCAGGCTGCCATCAACCGTGCTTACTTCGAATCTATTCTCGGAGGGGCCAGTGAGGACGAGCCCATCGAGGCCACTGAATACGTGCTTCAGAACCCCGATTTCTCGACTGGCGACATCAGTGGATGGACCACCAACTACGTAAGTGGTCAGCAGGCTAATAACATTGGTTATCAGTCCAATCAGTCCTATACAAACGGCGATGTAACTATCAGCCAGTTCATCGAAGCTTGGAAGAGCGATGGCAATCCTTGGACCATCGGCGACGGCTACCTCCAGCAGACCGTCTATGGCCTGCCCGCAGGTAAGTATGTACTCGAAGCAGACGCCGTCTCTACCTATCAATGGGCCGACCACAGCGGAGAAGGCGGTATCGGTAAGAACCCCGCAGAAGGCGTATTCCTCTTCATCCAGGCCGGTCAGTACGAAGCCACTACAACTCTTGCTACTGGCAACGGACAGCCCGAACACTTCAGCGTTACTTATATCCACGACGGTTCCGACGTGCTCACCTTCGGTTTGAAGACCGTGAGCGCTACCGCCAACTGGATTGCTGCTGATAACTTTAAGATTACATTCTACGGTAAGACAGAACTTACTCCTTCTCAGGCAAACCTCCAGGAAGCCATCAAGAAGGCAGAAGCTATTGACACCGACGTTCCCGCAAACGCTAACGAGCTTACGGCTTTCGAAAAAGCTATTGAAGATGCTCAGAAGGTTCTCGACGACAAGGGTGACGATAATGCATGTGGTCTCGCTGCTGATAATCTGAGTGCTGCCCAGGCTGCTTTCGAAGCTTCTGTGAAGGCTTATGCTGATTTCGACAACTACTTCATCAATGACAATGGTGAACTTGCAAACATTATTGATGAGATCATTAAGAATGACACCTGGGGTGGTCTGGTTGATCAGCTCGAAAATCTGAAGGACGACCTGCTCGGCAAGTTCGACGCTCGCACTCTGACCACCGAAGAGGCTACCGCTGCTGAGGGACAGGTTCATGATCTGATCTTTGCCTTCATCCAGGGCGACAAGATTCAGAAAGGCGACAACCTCACATTCCTGCTTGAGAACCCCGGCTTCGACAATGGCCTGAAAGGCTGGACCTTAGGCCGCGGCGACGCTTGGACCGTATTCGATGGTGTGGACTATCACGAAGTAGAGTCCTGGCACCAGAACTTCGACCTTTATCAGGTGATTCCCAATATGCCCGTTGGTATCTATGAGATTTCCGTTCAGGGCTTCGCCCGTCTGGACGACGGTCTGGAAGAGCCTACCATTGAGCTCTATGCAGGCAACAGCACTGTCCGCTTCCCGAGCATCAGCATCGTTGCCGGCGAAGGTCCGGATGAGTACAGCCTCGAAAAGCTGTACGACGCTGAAAGCTTCGGCGACACCGAGTTGACCATGTATGATGGTACTACCGTTTACGTGCCCAACGGCATGGCAGGCGCTGTGGTTTACTTTGCTACTGAGAATCCTCTCACCGGCCAGCCCTTCTACCAGCGTACCGTTAAGATTAACCTTCAGGAAGCTGGCGACCTCCGCATTGGCGTTCGCAGCAACAGCACTCACGAATGGGTACTCTGGGATAACATAAAAATCACATACGCTGGTAATGACATCACCGGATACTACAGCATGATCGAAGACGAACAGTTGAAGATGCAGAATGCTTACGAAGCTGAAGGCGCATTCATCACCAAGGCTTCGGAGGACAAGTACAATGCTCTCAACGCACGTTGCGCTAAGATGGAAGAACTGACCACCGGCGACGAGGCTCTGGCTCTGATGAAGGAGATCCAGGAGGCTACCGAGTACATCAAGGGCGGTGCCAAGAAGGGTCGCGAACTCGAAGACTGCATCAGCCTCTACACTGACCTAAGCAACAATGTTCCTTCCGGCGACACTGCATTCCCGAACGTACTGACTGCTGCTAACGAGAAGTACGAGAATCCTGGCAAGATCGAAAGCAACGAAGCTGTCGATGATATCATCGCTGGTATCAAGAAGGCTTGGCCCGCATACGTGCTCTTCGACGCTGGCGAAGAACCCACCAAGAAGTTCGACGCAAGCCACATCATCTACAACCGCGACTATCAGAACTACAACCTCCAGGAAGGTTACTCCGCTGCTGGTTGGACGATTGAGAACATTGGTGGCAACAACTACGCTGTTGACTTCAGCGAGATGGAATGCTACAACAACGACACCATCAACGTCTATCAGGCTATCGAAGGTCTGAAGCCCGGCTTCTACGAGATCACCGTTCAGGGTTACTATCGTGCAGGCTTCCCCGGCGACTACAACGATTCTATCGCTTCTGTTCAGAACGCCCGCCTTGAAGCTACCACGGCTATCGGCACCATTGCTGCTCCTATCATGAACGCAGCTGCCGACGCTCAGGAAATCCAGATTGGCTTTGGTTCTGAGTCCGAGATCAAGGTTACTATCGAAGAAGAGCCCTTAACCTTCTACATCCCCAACAACATGGAAGCTGCTCAGAGCTACTTCGAGCAAGGCCTCTACAACAACAGCCTCAAGGTTCAGGTGGGTGAGGATGGTAAGATGACCATCTCCGTGAAGAAGACCGCTCACATCGAGGGCGACTGGACCATCTTCACGAACTGGGGTCTCTACTACCTCGGCAAGACTGGCAAGAACTTCGAGGACGAACTCGATGCTGTCGAAAGCCTTGTTGACGCTAACGCTAAGGCTACTCAGTTCTTCAGCCTCGACGGCCGTCAGATGTCTCGCCTCAGCCGCGGTATGAACATCGTTCGTATGAGCGACGGCACCTACCGTAAGGTGATGGTTAAGTAAGAGCAATTTAGTTCATTCTATTGCGCTTTGGCGCATCAGAAATAGGTTATCGTGCCACGTCCGAGAGGCGTGGCACGATTGTTTTTTGCCTATAAATGCACCCGCGGGGCTTTTTCTTGCGATTTTCTTTGGTCGTTTGAGAGAAAGTGCGTAATTTTGCACCCACAAAGAATAAAATTCTCAAGAAACAGCATGAAGAAACTCTCTACTTTGGCCCTGATGGCCGTTGCCATTCTATGCCTCTCCTCCTGCGTGAGCTCCAAGAAGATTATCTATTTCCAGGGAGCCGACTCCGTGTATGCCCAAGCACAGGAAATCCTCCAGAAGTATGAAATGCGTCTGAAGCCTGCTGACCAGATCCTCATCAAGGTGACCTGCGACAATCCAGAGCTGCTCGAAATCTTCAGTTCCGATGTAACCATGGGTGCTGGTGGCGGCAGCCGTGGTAGCAGTTCCTACTATAGCAACTCAGCAACGGGAACGATGGGTTCCGCCTACGGCTATACGGTTGACAACGATGGCTTCGTGGATCTGCCCCAGCTGGGTAAGGTGAAAGTAGCCCACTTAACCGTTGACGAGGCTGCTAAGGTCATTGAAAAGACCATTATTGAAAAGAATCTCATCAAAGAGCCAGATGTCACGGTGCGTCTGCTCAATGCTCGTGTATCTGTGCTCGGTGCTGTCAAGAGTCCTCGTGTAGTAGGTCTTACTTCTGAACGCAATACCATCTTGGACGTGCTTGCCAACTGCTCTGACCTCAGCGATCAAGGTCTTCGCCGGAACATCAGGCTCTTCCGCGAGAACGACGGCAAGCGCGAGATGTACACGCTCGACCTCACCTCGACCGACATCTTCACCAGTCCCGCCTTCTACGTTCAGCAGAACGATGTCATCTACATTGAGCCCAACAAGAGCCAGAACGTGAGGAGTTCTGCCTTCAGCACCTTCCTCGGTGTCGGCGGCAGTGTTATCAGTGCTCTCGCATCCGTTACCGCCCTCGTTATCTCTATCGTCAACCTGGCCAAGTAAACAGACATCCTGTTTTTATCATACCGCCCGGCGCTTCCACACAAGAGGAGCCGGGCTGTTTTATGTATATACGTAAACGCCGAGACGTATATACGTAAAGGCGGAGATGTATATACATAAAGGCGGAGACGTATATACATAAAAGCAAAGACGTATATCCACGCAAGCAGGAACGACTGGACGGCAAGATTGGGATGACAGGCCGTCAAAGTCGGAACGACTGGGCGGCAAGGTTGGGATGACTGGGCGGCAAGGTTGGGATGACTGGGCGGCAAGGTTGGGATGACAGGCCATGTAAGAGGAAGTAGTACTTCGAGGGGCGTGGAAGTAGTAGTTCCAAAGGCTTGGAAGTATGGTTCAACGCACGTGGAAGTATGGTTCAACGCACGTGGAAGTATAGTTACTTCGAATTGGAACTATACTTCCCTCGATTAACGACAGATGCCTGGGATTATTCGGAGATTAATCACAAAAACACTACACACTACACTGGACAGGACATCCGAGTGTAGTGTGTAGTGTTTTTGAAAAACTTTCCGTTTTCGGTCGTTACTTCTCCACGTGCTGCGAGCGGTCGCCATAGTGGCCGTAGGAGCCGTAGTGACCATAGCGGCCATAATACGTGCCGTACTTGGAGTATCCGCCGTAGCGGCCGTAGCCATAGTAGAATCCGTACTTCTTCTTCTTGAGGTCCACGCCGTTGAAGACGAGGTTGATACGAGGCAGTCGGCCTTCTTCGTTGATGCGGTTGATCATATCCACATCGGAACGGGTGGTCTTCTCACTACGCACGACGAAGAAGGTGATGTTGAACAGACGACCGAGTTCGAAGGTATCGCTGACGAGGCCCACAGGAGGGGTATCAATGATAATGTAGTCGTACTTCGTCTTAAAGTACTCCAGAGCCTGATCGAGGAGGTCGCGGGTGATGAGTTCACCGGGGTTCGGCGGAATGATACCTGCAGGCAGAACATCAAGGTTCTCGTTAGCCACTCCGCGGAAGATCTGTTCTTCGAGGAGGTCGTAGTCTGCCTTTTCGCCGACGAGGAAGTTGGTGATACCCTTCTTGTTGGAAGGCAGACCGAACAACTTCACGAGTCGCGGCTTACGGATATCAAGACCTATGATGATGACCTTCTTGCCAAGGAGTGCGAGTGACATCGCGAGGTTCGTGGCCACAAACGTCTTACCTTCACCAGGCATTGAGGATGTGGTGGCAATGACCTTCTCGCCTGGGCCGAGGAGGAAGCGTAGGTTCGTTCGCAGTCCGCGGAATGCCTCTTCCATCATGTTGTTGGTATTCTCCTTCACAACGATAGCACGTTCGCCTTCGCCGAGCTCGCGGGTGAGCGGGATATCTGCCAGGATGCTGATCTTGGTCTGCTTCTCGAGGTCGTCGCGTCCTTCAATGCGGAAGCGCATCATGTCGCGCAGATAGAAGAGTCCTATGGGGAAGAACAGTCCGAAGAGGAACGAAGCCAGCAAGATGATGCTGGTGCGTGGGCTGACTTTCTTACCTTTCTGGGGTTGGTCGATGATACGAGCCTTGTTGGCGGTGGAGTTCAGGTTGATGGCATTCTCCTCGCGCTTCTGCAGGAGCATGAGGTAGAGGCCAGCTTTCACTTCCTGCTGACGACCGTAGTTGTTCATCGTGCGCTCCTGTCTGGGAGTGCTGCTGACCTTGCCGGTGAAGAGTGCATACTGCTGATCTACGCTCTTCTTCTGAATCTCAAGATTCTTGTAGAGGGCACGCAGCTGAGTACCAACTGCTTCCCACATCGTTGCGATCTCCTCTGTCTTTTGGATGACTAAGGGCGAGTTCTCGCTGGAACTGCGGATGAGGCGGTCGCGGTTGAGCACGAGTTGGTTGTAATCAGCTATCATCTTATTGATTTCCTGACTGGCAATGCCGATATTCGAGGGAATGACGCTGTTGCAGTTCGTAGGCACATTGACAAAGTCTATGAGGGACTTTACGAGTGCCATCTGCGTCTGGATCTCGACCTGACGTTTCTGGAAATCGGTGGCCTGAGTGAGGGCCTGCGATGCATCTGTGGGCAGGTTGATGAGCGAGTTATCGCGCTTGAAGACCTCGATCTGACTTTCGGTCATATCCAGTTCCTCGCGGATAACATCGATACGTTCGTTGATGAACTCTGCCGTCTTCCTTGCCACTTCGTTCTTATCTTCGTCTGCGTCGTCATTATAGGATTGTACGAGCTGGAGGAGATAGTCGCGAGCACGCGTCAGATGCGTGTCGTTCAGCGACAGCAGAGCAACCGTTGTGGTCTTGCTGGTGGGCGATACATCGAGACTTGCGGCATAAAAACGACCTATGACAATAGGCGGATAAATAACCACGGTGATCGGACGCTCAGGCATCTCGAAGCCGGGATTCGGGGTGAACAGGATCTTGCCGAGCTTGGTAGTGAGCATACAGGGCATTGCGGTGAGGTCGCGCTCTATGAACTCCGACACACCTTCCTTCATGGGCAATTCCACAAGAACATGAATGCCCCCGTCAATCTTTGTCATTTCGATAGTGATGGGAACTTCCAACAACTCCAGATGAGCTTCGTCGAGGTCAACAATGTACGGAGAGGTCTTGTAAAGCTCGGCCTCGGTGATGCGGCCCTGCACATGGTAGGTGACATAGAGTTTCAGTTCCTTCACGGCACGCGTTGCCACAGCCGTAGAGCTAAGGATTTCGAGCTCGTTGTCAAAGCCGTTGGAGTTCGTGATGAGTCCCAGCTGGTCAAGAGCCATATCCTGTCCGCCCGACTTCTTTCCCTTGTCATCCTTAATCAGTACTTTAGTGAAAGACTGGTAAACGGGAGTCTGGTAACGAAGGTAAATAAATGCCGCCGAAACAAAGAGAATAACAGAGAGGATTATCCAATACCAGTTCAGCACAACGATGGACCATAACTTGCGATAATCAAAACCTGTCGATTCTTCGACTTCAAGTTTTTCTTTTTCGATGTATTCTGCCATATAATTTATATAATGTATGATTTTCTTCTCAATTGCGGGTGCAAAGATAGTTAATGTTTTTCAATAATCATGCACTTTAGTCGCTAAAAACAAAAAAAGAGGCTTACTTTTTTGGATTTAATACCTTTTTGATGTACTTTTGCATCGTTAAAGTGAAAAAACATGAAAGGAATAGTTCTTGCCGGCGGTTCCGGCACACGTCTTTACCCCATCACAAAGGGGGTCTCGAAACAACTGCTTCCCATCTTCGACAAGCCGATGATCTACTACCCCATCTCGGTGTTGATGAATGCGGGCATTCGTGAAATATTAATAATCTCCACGCCCTACGACCTGCCGGCCTTCCGCCGTCTTTTAGGCGACGGTTCGGACTTCGGAGTGCGTTTCGAGTATGCCGAGCAGCCTTCACCCGACGGTCTGGCACAAGCCTTTCTCATCGGCGAAGAGTTTATCGGTGATGACTGTGCCTGTCTGGTGCTGGGCGACAACATCTTCCACGGCGCTGGCCTCACAACGATGTTGAAAGAAGCTGTGCGCACAGCCGAAGAGGAGCAGAAAGCTACCGTCTTCGGTTATTGGGTCAACGACCCGGAGCGCTACGGCGTGGCAGAGTTCGATGAGAACGGCAACTGCCTGAGTATCGAGGAGAAACCCGCGAAACCCAAGTCCAACTACGCTGTCGTCGGTCTCTACTTCTATCCAAATAAGGTCGTGCGAGTGGCCCACGACATCAAGCCCTCTGCCCGCGGCGAACTGGAAATTACCACCGTCAACCAGCGATTTCTGGAGGACGGAGAACTTAAAGTACAGACCTTAGGACGCGGATTCGCCTGGTTAGACACCGGCACTCACGACAGCCTCAGCGAAGCGTCCACCTTCATCGAAGTTATCGAGAAGCGCCAAGGACTGAAAATCGCCTGCCTCGAAGGCATCGCCTACCGTCATGGATGGATCGACGAGGAAAAAATGCGACAGCTGGCACAGCCGATGATTAAGAACCAATACGGCCAATACCTCCTGAAGGTAGTGGATGAACTGAAGGAAGCCGGATTTTCAAAGATTGATTAAACCCATAAATAACAATGTCATTTTTTAGTAAACTCTTTGGCCGCAAGTCGGCCGACACAACGACCAAAGTGGGCGGCATGGAAGACTTCATGACGCTCATCCGCGTATATCTTCAAGCCAGCATGGCATCACAAGTAGGCATCACGAACCTGGCAGCCCTACCCGATCTGCGCGTGTTCAAGCAGACCCTGAAAGTGCCCACCGTCAACAACAAGCTGGGCTTAGGCGAGAAGAAACGCTGCGCAAAGATCCTGACCGAAGTCTATGGCGTCAGCGAATCCTTCTCCACCGAAATCGAGCAGAGTGTGAAGAAACGCTGCAAGCGCCTGCAGGACGTGCAACCCTATATGCTCCAGTTCCAAGGCTTCAGCCAGGACCTGATGATGGTCATGGGCAACCTGATGCAGTGGAAATTCCGCCTCCCCTCGTTCATGAGAGGAGCCTTGAAAACCATGACGGAAAAGACCATCCATGACATCCTTACAAAGAACGAATGGAAGGACGACAACGTACGTCGTACAGTTTTTGGAATTCGCAAGTATCAACAGCTCCTTGGATTCTCCGAAAACTGGATGAGCGAGTATGTTCACACCACTGTGATGCTAGCAAAGAAGGAAAAGCGACCAAATATTGAGGAAGATAAGTAAAAAATCGACCTCCAAACTTGCACAAACGGAAACTAAATATTACCTTTGTGCCGTTAAAACCACAAAAGTGGCATAAATTGGCAACGAAATGACCTCCGAAGAAGAGAAAACAATAAGACTATTGGAAACTCGAACTCGGCAACTCATCCTCAAGTTCACACAAATGAAAGAGGATCATGAAGAGTTGCTCGAAGAACTCGTGAAGAAAGACACCGAGCTTCAGGAAGTCAAGCAGCGAAATAAACTGCTCGAAACCAACTATGCCAACTTGAAAATGGCAAAGATGCTGGAAGTCGGCGATAAAGACATCAATGCCGCCCGACAGCGGATTTCCAAACTGGTGCGAGACGTAGACAAGTGTATCGCCCTGCTCAAGGGCTCGGGGCTTGAGAACGCCTGAATATAATATGAAGGTGAAGCCAGACCCGAGAGCAATAGTAACGAAAACAGAAGAAAACAATAAATGGAAGTCAGCGATACCCTAAAAATAACACTCAAGCTATGTGGGCAAAATTTCAGCATCGACGCCAAGCGCGATGAGGAGATTTACTACCGCGATGCCGAGAAGCTCATCAACAAGCAGTTCTCCTATTATGCCAATTCATATACGGGTCAGAACCACGCTGTCTATCTACTGATGACGCTTATTGACATTGCCGTACGCTATGAGAAGTGCAGAGCCAGCGGCAACCTGGAACCCATTATGGGACAGCTCAACAACCTCATCAGCGAGGTCAACGAAGCCCTGCATTAAACAACCGAGAACCCTCTCTACGACGCACCCTCCCTTGCCTCCCACCAACGTGGGATGCGAAGTGGTCGGTGCGTTGTTCTATTATCTAAATACAACATTTAACAACAACCATGTCACTATTAGGATTGATAATTACCATTGTGTCAGCAGTTATCGCCGTGGCAGTGCTCATCTACCAGTTCGTCTGGTACCGGCGCATCCGCCCAGCGCGAATGAAAATGCTGCACGAAGAGGCCCAGAAAGAGGCCGAAGTCATCAAACAGAAGAAGCTCCTTGAAGTCAAGGAGAAATTCCTCAACAAGAAAGCTGAGCTGGAGAAGGAAGTGCAACAGCGCAACCAGCAGATTCAGCAGAACGAGAACCGGCTCAAGCAGCGCGAACTAAGCCTGAACCAGCGTCAGGACGAACTCAACCGCCGCAAGAACGAGCAGGAAGCAGAGCGCAAACGAATGGAACAGCAGCAGGCACTGCTGCAGAAGCGCGAGGAAGAACTCAGCCAGCGGCTGGAGAACCTCATCAACCAGGAGCGCACACAGCTGGAGAAGATCAGCGGACTGACCGCCGAAGAAGCCAAGGAACGCCTTATCGAAACCCTGAAGGATGAGGCCAAAACCGACGCTGCCAGCTACATCAACGAAATCATGGACGATGCGAAGATGACCGCCAACAAGGAGGCAAAACGTATCGTGATCCAGACCATACAGCGCGTGGCCACAGAAACTGCCGTTGAAAACAGTGTCACCGTTTTCCACATTGAGAACGACGACGTAAAAGGTCGTGTCATCGGACGTGAAGGCCGCAATATCCGCGCGTTGGAGGCTGCTGCCGGAGTGGAAATCGTCGTCGACGACACACCTGAGAGTATCGTCATCAGCGGCTTCGACCCCGTGCGTCGCGAGATTGCTCGACTGGCCTTGCACCAGCTGGTGGCCGACGGCCGCATCCACCCCGCACGTATCGAAGAAGTAGTGGCGAAGGTGAAAAAACAGGTGGACGAGGAAATCATGGAGGTCGGCAAGCGCACCGCTATCGATTTGGGTATCCACGGACTGCATCCTGAACTCGTGCGCATCGTAGGTAAGATGAAGTACCGCTCCAGCTACGGACAGAACTTGCTGCAGCACGCACGCGAAACCGCAAACCTCTGTGCTGTCATGGCCAGCGAACTCGGACTGAATGCCAAGAAAGCAAAGCGCGCCGGACTACTTCACGATATAGGTAAGGTGCCCGACGAGGAACCCGAACTGCCACACGCACTCTATGGAGCCAAGCTGGCAGAGAAGTACAAGGAAAAACCTGATATCTGCAATGCGATTGGCGCACACCACGAGGAAATGGAAATGACAAGCCTCATCGCACCTATCGTGCAGGTTTGCGACGCCATCAGTGGCGCACGTCCAGGTGCCCGCCGCGAGATTGCCGAAGCTTATATCAAGCGTCTGAAGGATCTTGAGAACATCGCCATGAGCTACCCAGGCGTCACCAAGACCTACGCCATCCAAGCTGGACGCGAACTGCGCGTCATCGTCGGAGCCGACAAGATCGACGACAAACAAATCGAGACACTCAGCAACGACATCGCCGTCAAGATCCAGAACGAAATGACGTATCCGGGACAGGTGAAGATCACCGTCATTCGCGAGACAAGAGCCGTAAGCTACGCGAAATAATAAGCTTAAGTAAAGTAATAAGGTTTAAAGTTTAAGGCTTGTTTCCTACGGGAACACCACTAAACTTTAAACCTTATTTTATTTCTCTCCCTTTTGACTATCAATTATCCATCCGAAGAACCTTTCCGCTCGACCTCTGGTCGGTTCATACCTGAAGAACCTTTCAATTATCCAATATTTTATTTTTCTAATTGTCCTCACTCTGCCATCATCTCGGCCAACGACTCGCGATGATGGACGACGAGATAAATGACAACAAAAAAGATAATGAAGAGGGAGATGTCTAAGAGGACAATGACTGTCAGGGGCACCATCACAGCCTCCAACCAAATGTTCAGCATAATGAAACCTATCACCAACGCCAAGATGACGCACAGCGTCTGGTGCATGTTCAATCCAGCGGCCATCAGCACATGATGGATGTGACGCTTATCAGCTTTGAACATCGGTTCGCCAGAGAGCAGACGGGTCAGAGCAACACGCACCAAGTCCAGTACAGGAACCAGAAATACCGAGAAAGGTATCAGCAGCGGGTTGACAGCAGAATAGATGTCGCGCTCACTCATCAGCGTGTATTTGATACTTAGATAAGCGAGTACGTAACCGAGAATCAGACTGCCCGAGTCGCCCATGAAAATCTTCAGCCGCCCTACCCTTCCGAAGACGTTGAAAAGGAAGAAGATGCTGACAGCGCCCAACAAGCCAGCAGCAGCCACGGAGAAGACAATATTACGAAGATCAATGAAACAATAGAGGAAAATGCCCAAAGCGATTATCGAAATGCCAGAGGAAAGACCATCGATGCCATCAATCAGGTTCAGAGCGTTCACAATGGTCATAATGATTAGCACCGTCAGTCCGTAGCCCAACCAAAGAGGCAGTTCATAGATACCGAAGAGGCCATGCAGGTTGGTGATAACCAGATTACAAGAAGGCATGAAAGCCGATGCGACAAACATAATGACAAACTTCATCGTTGCTGGCAGGTCCAGCAAATCATCGAGCAATCCCACGAGGTAGATGATACAAGCACCCAGCACCATCACCACCGCTGAAATATGGAAACTGTTGAGATTACCTGTGATAGATGAATAAAGCAATAAAGTCGTCAGGAAACTGATGGCCAGAGAAGGCAAAAAGGCCAGTCCGCCCAGCCGGGGAATAGCCGCGTGATGCAACTTCCGCTGGTTGGGCTGGTCGAAGAACCCGAACTTCCGGCAGAAGGCAATTATCAAAGGGATTGTAACGCACGTGCAGACCGCCGCAATCCCGTATGATATAAAGATATAAAAGCTGTTGGGCGCCATGCTTTCAAGTCTTTCTATTATAATAACGCAACGCGCGCACGTTTATTATATAAAGGTGAAAAAAAATTTGCCAATAGAAAAGGGCACCCTTGAAAAAGGATGCCCTCTGTTTGTAGTTTAGACCGACAGTATCCTCTGTGGATTACTTGCGGCTGCGAGCGTAGCGGCTCATGAACTTGTCGACGCGACCTGCGGTGTCTACAAGCTTGCTCTTACCCGTGTAGAAGGGGTGTGAGCTGCTGGAGATTTCGAGCTTAACTACGGGATATTCCTCACCTTCGAATTCCACGGTTTCGGTGGTCTTGGCAGTGGAGCGGCTGAGGAACATGTCGCCGTTACTCATGTCCTTGAAAACAACAGGACGATAGTTGTCGGGATGAATACCTTGTTTCATTGTTTTGTTTGAGTAGTTTTGCCGGGCTTGTGTACCGGCGAGTGAGTAATTGGCAGGGCTTGTGTACCTGCGTTCGTTATTTTTGCGGCGCAAAAGTACTGCTTTTCTGCGACGTGACCAAAGATTTTCGGAACTTTCTGCGTTCTAAGGGCTAAAAAAGAGACATTTCTCTTCACTGAAAGCCCCAAGCGGTGGGTGTTACCGTCTTTTCCACCTGTTCTTCAACGCGGTCGGGCAGGTTGCAGAAGAAATCGATGCCTGTCAGTTGTTCCAGTTCATCAATACTCTTGATATAAGGCTTCATGTTCTCGGGATCCTCGTAAAACGAGCGGTGCTCCATGAAGAATCCTATGCCCTTGTATCCTCCATTTATCGTACTTTTATTCTTGCAGAGAATAGCCATGAAGAAATACTTCGGCACACGCAGTCCCTTGTCCGTAATCTCTATGAGATCTGAGTTATGATCTATCGTCCCACCTTTGACCACATAGAGCGTATCGCGGAAATCGGCGGTATTCCACGAGCGCACCTTCATTTCGAGGTTCGCCCAGATGCCACCGTTGAAGCTGTAGAGCTGCGGCTGCATATTCGAATACAGGAATGTCTGACGGTTGGCTTCCACAGAGTTCCAGCGGTCGGCGGAGGCAATGATATGCCCACGCGTGTAGCCTGACCCACTGTAGAAACTCTGGTTGGTACGGTACTCGGCAGGGATATCTGTATCCTCAATGAAGTTATCCTCGCGCTTGACGTAGCCTCCGCTGTTGGTATTATCCCACCGGAAGGCGGTCCACCGCTGAGCTTTCTTCGAGATATCCCATTCAATGCAGAAGTTTACAGCGCCTGTCGACAGCTTCTTCACCAGAAACATATTCACCACGCCGCCCTTCAGTTTCGGAATCTCAAGCCGAGCTGCCACAGGGCCGTCTGTGATGTAGTTTGCATTTGTGTTGGCCGTGGGGCTATCCTCCTCATTATCATCTGAAGAGCAGCTCCAAAAGATTGGAGCTGCTGCACACAAGAGTAAAAGTATGGATGCCCAACGCAATTTTGGGTATTTCATCAGTTCTTATTATTTCTTTGTAATGGTGTAGTCATCAATGAGAACATCCTTGCCCGGGTTCTTGGAATTCATGACGACAAGGCAAATTGTTGTTTTAGCAGACAGGGTGAATTCGTAATCTACTTTAACCCACTCGCTTGCCTTCAGGTCATTAACATATCCGCCATACACGTAGCTGCCGGCAGAGCCGTCATCCTTGATGGGAACATATCCAGGATTGACACTGCCGCCATCGTCCGTAGCCGCCTTGGCATAGAATGAGACAGCGTAGGTTCCGGCCTCAAGCTGCAACTCCTCGTAAGCGAGTCGCTTGTTCTGTGAGGCTCCTCCTACTTTTACAGAGTAGCTGCCGCCATGAGCATCTGTGCTCTGAGAGAGGGTGGCGTTGCCGGCAGTGGAAGCGCTCTTCCAACCTGTAGGAACACCGTCAGCCCACGTTTCGAAATTACCATTAGCAAAGTCAGACAGTGTCTTAGTATCACCACCGGGTTGCGGATCACCACCTCCCTCAAGGATTTCGACGGTGGCGTTCTTGATTTCTGGTGTAACGTTTCCTTCTTTCACATACTTCGTAAGCTGGCCGGTTATCTTAACCAACGAACCTGCGGTGAAAGCGCTAACGCCATCAGGAAGATTAGCCCAGTATGCCTCGAAGACCTTGCCGCCATCCTTGGTGTCGGCCATCCAGAAAGTCTGCTGGCTGCGGCTAACGTTACCTACCACCTCGGTGATGTAGCCTTTAACGGTGTAAATCTCTGAGGATGTTGCACCATCAGCCAAGGCTTTAGTCAAATCCACAGCTTGAGCGCAGGTGACCTCTGTTCCAGCAGGTGTAGGAGTATCACCGCCGTTCTCAAGAATTTCCACGGTGGCATTCTTGATTTCGGGAGTCACCTTTCCATCCTTGACATACTTCATAAGCTGACCGGTAATCTTAACCTTGCTGCCGACCTTGAATTCGCTGACACCTTCGGGAAGGTTAGCATAATATGCTTCGAATAGTTTGCCGCCGTCCTTGGTGTCGGCCATCCAGAAGGTTTGCTGGTTGCGGCTAACGTTACCTACCACCTCGGTGATATAGCCTGTAACGGTGTAAGTTTCTGAGGACGTGCCGCCATCAGCCAAAGCGTTGGTCAGTTCCACTGCTTGAGCGCAGGTAACCTCTATTCCTGTAGGTGTAGGAATATCACCGCCATCCTCAAGAATTTCCACTGTGGCATTCTTGATTTCAGGAGTAATCTGATCGTTTTTGACATATTTAATGAGCTGACCAGTAATCTTCACCTTGGTACCAACCTTAAACTCGCTGACCCCTTCGGGAAGGTTTGCGTAGTATGCCTCAAAGACCTTGCCGCCATCCTTGGTGTCGGCCATCCAGAAAGTTTGCTGGTTGCGACTGACAGCGCCTACGACCTGAGTGATATAGCCTGTAACTGTATAAGTCTCTTCAGAGGTTGCACCATCGGCCAAGGCTTTCGTCAGTTCCACGGCTTCAGCGCAGGTGACTTCAATACCGACAGGGCTCACGCCACCACCAGCAGTCACACCATTGAGGCTGTACAGTTCGCTGCCCTGAGTGAACTCCATCGTCTTGTTGTTGTAGTAGACCACCTGACCATAGACGATGACCTCATCGCCTACCTTCAAGCCATCAGCGGCCCCGAACTTAGCGCCACCAAGCCCATAACCGCGATAGACTTCGAGTTTATCTTTCTGACTACCGTCGTCAGAGATGTAATAAATAAGGCTTCCATATTTGGAATCGAAGCTCGATTCATCCACCTCACAGACAATACCCTTCGTATATATCTTCTCAGAAGGTGCGCCAGCGGCTATCAGCTTGATGGTGGTTGCCACGTCATACGGATCATCCTTCGTTCCGCTACCTACTCCACCTTCAATCACACGTGCTTCAGTACTCGGTGCCGTACCCTTGGCGACAGACAGGCTCTTGACCTCCCAGGTGGAAGAATAGCTGTCGTGGGCTACGTGCTTCAGGGCAAGTTGAATCTTCTTGCCCATATACTCCTGCGGAATCTGGATATTTTGAGTGATGTAATTAAAGGAATTTCCGAGACCATCGAAATCCATAGGCAGCTCAACCCATTCGCCCTCACCCACACGGATAAGGAGATGGTGGTCATCGGCCAACGTCTCTTTTGCATAGTTAATAGCCTGGTCTATAACGACGTATGCGCTGTCGACCCCTGTCAGGTCGATTTCCGGGCTATTGAGATAAGTCACACCGGGCTTGTTCTCTTTCTGCCCGTCGCCATCAAAGTCATTATAACCCGTGATGATGGCGCCGTACTTGGAATTTGCCGCCCACGCCAGCGTACCGCTCTCGCTTTGGGACTGGAAGTCACCGAGACTGGAAGTGAAAGATTGGTTGATGACATAGTCTGCCGTAGGAGCCACAGGCGTGGGGTTGTCAGACGGAATGTTGTAAGGTGCCGGCACGTCCTCGCAGGCCGTGAACGTTGCAAGCCCTAAGGCTGCACATAGCAGCAGTTTAGAATACTTGTTCATATTGAGTTATATTTTATTTTTCACTTTTCATTTACCTTGATATCGTCCGCTGCACGAATGAGGATCTGCCAGGTGCTGTTGTAGCGCGTCGCGATGCCATAAAGCGTGACCGGCTCCGTAGGAATCACGAGTGATGCGAAGTCTGCATAGGTACTGGTGCGCAACACGAGTGCATTCATCGACTCGCCATTGAGGGAGTGGTGCACATAACCGTTGGTCGAACCGTTATACGTGAGCGTGGTGCCCGCCTTGTACTCCGGAGCGAGGGTCGTTGTTCCGTCGGCGTCGCCAATCATCACGTCCTTTAGGCGTACGAGATGCCCTGCGTAGCGGTTCTTGTCCATAGCGATGTCGAAATCGAGCGTGTCGATCTGACTCATATCGTGCGAAGGCAGTATGCGCACGTGCTCTTCCCACTTCTTGGTACTCATTCGGCCGATGCTGCCATTGTACTCATCGCCGATTTGTGCTTGCTGGCCATAACCGCCGATGCAGAGATCTTTGAGGCTGATGAGTATTTGCTGACCTACGCTGATGAAGGGGAAAAGTCCCGTTCCGTTGATACCCACAACCATCGCTCCCGTGGAATCCTGCACGATGATTTGCTTGTAGATGTTGCCGCCGATATCATTTCCGATAACGGTGCAGAGGAGTTGCTGGTCGTCAGTGATGCGCTGGAAGCCGCCACCGGAGATTGCGTTGGCATAGGCGGTTTTGAGTTGGTCTATCGTCACCTGCTTGGTGGCATCTTGCTGTATGGAGTTGTTTCCGTAAGCAGGCTCCGTCATATCCGGTGCCTCCCACTCCTTATCCATACAGGCCGTAAGCATCATCACTGAGATAATGGTAAGAAAAATATGTTTAGCTTTCATTGGTCTATTGTAACTTATATTTTTCATTATTCATTTTCACTTTTCTCTCCTTAGAACCTATAGTTGAGGTTCAGCATGAAGTTGAATCCCTGTACATAACTCTTCATCGGGTTCTTTTGGAAGTTGTAGGTGCGGATGGTTGACTTCTCACCCGTGGTCTGGTCGGTGGTGTAGCTGCTGCGGCTCTGCTCCCAACCACGGTTGACCAACTTACGGTTATTCAGTATATTGGTGAGCATCAGGTTCACGCTAAGCGGATGATTTGCGATTCGGAATTGATGTCCAATGCTACCATCAAGCATGAATCCTCCGTTGCCTTTCGCCTGTTCCGGCACGATGAGCGAGCCATCGTTATCCACCGCTCCGGAGCGGATGAGTGTGCTCTGGTAGCGCAGCGAAGGCGAGTAGCTGAGGTAGATGCGATCATAGTAGTTACCCTTGAGGGTGAACCACCAGCCGCGGATATTGTAGTTCAATCCTATACTGGCCACGGTGAGCGGAGTGGCCGCCTCGCGCATACCTTTATTATATAAGACATCGTTCGTGACGGTGCCTTCCGTAGAGAGGAGGTAGCTCACTTCCGTGTTCTTCATGTACTTTGCATCAGCCATCGATCCAAGTACATCGATGCTGAACGCTGAAGTGACCTTGAAGCGGAGTCCGAGCTCCACACCGTAGTAGTCTTTCTCGACACCTGTCATGCTCACATAAGTGAAGCTGTTGACGTCGTCGTAGTAGTAGTTCTGCCATTCATTGAGGCGGGTGCCATGCATATAATAGGCGCTGAGGTTTGCGCGCAGCCAGTTGAGGTTTACGGCATAACCGATTTCAGCAGCAGCCATGTGCTCCACCTTCAATCCATCGATGAAGTTGTTGTTCATTTCAGGAGCCTGGAAGGCACCGGTGCCAAAGCCTGATGCATTAGGTGCATTCATCATATAGCTGACGCCAAATCCCAGGACGTGGACTTTACCGAAATTAAGGTTCGTACCTATTTTGAATCCGCCGTCGAGGAAGCGGGCCGTGCCGCTCTTGCCGTAGCTGTTGTCTGCGAAGAGACCGTTGCGCATTTTGCCGTCGCGCCACATCTGCGTGCCGCCGATCTTGGCGGAGATGAAACTATGGCTGATACCCATATCCTTCGAGTACTGAGCCCAAGCGGTCGCCTTCTGAACAACGATATTATAATCATAACCGAAGCGGTCGCCCACGCCAACGTTGGCATTAGGGTTATTCAGGTCGTACTGCACGCGGGGGTCGGTTCCCACGTATTTTCCGATTGCGTAGTTGTTGACATTATGGAGTTTTTCGGCGCCCATCATATCTGAGATGGTCTGATAGTGCTGTCCCGTATTGCTGGCCAGCTGCACTCCAGCCTGGAACTTCGTTGTGGGGTTGATATCCCAGTTCAGTGTGGAACCCAGATGTAGGGCGAACTGGTTACTGTGGCGGGCCAGCATATAGTAAGCAGCGTCTCCGCCGACGGCGTTCATCTGCGAGTTTGCATAATAAAGCTTGTCCCACTGAATCTGCCGGTTGGCCTTATCAGCCGTCCAATAGTCATAGGCGTCCTGCCATGCAGCGATGTCATTGTTCGAGCCGTCAGTGAGCCCCCATACATCATAGAAATATGAGGGGAATGCCTTCCAGTAGTCGGGCTTCGGATTCAGCGAGTTGTTGTATTGCAGACGGGTGCGGCAATCCATGCCATATTTGCCGTAGAGCGATGTGGTCAGTTTCAGGTTATCCCTGATCTGGAAGTCCCACGTCAGCAGTGCCGACGGCTCGAAGATCTTGACGACACGCGAGTTGCGCTTCTTGCCGTTCTGATAGCCCCAATAGGGGTTATACTGATAATCGTTTGCCAACCAATAGGCCTCGTCGGTCGAAATGCCTTGCTGTCCACGCTCGGTCGGTGTGCCCCAGGTACTGAGACTGAGACTATGGCGGTTGTTGAAAATCTTCTGCAGGGTGAGGAAGTAGCTTAGCGAGTTGTAGAACGTCCCTTCAGCAAATCCCTCGTTGGCCCATCTGTAGCCTACGGTTCCGAAGAACGCCCAGCCTTTCTGCGACACTCCCGTACCGAAAGAATAAATGGCACGTGCACGGTAGTTACGGTTCGTACCGGAAAGGGTGACCTTGTGCCCGGCTGCATAATTGTTGGCGCGGAAGTTGTAGTTGGTGCTTCCGGCAAATGCCGACAGGCCGAACGTGTTGGTTTCAAAAGGTGCCGCGAAGTCGCCGGAACGGTTGTAGGCATCATTCAGTCCTCCAATACTATTCGAGAAAGCAAAGGAGCCCGTTTCGGCGCTGTTCACCAGCACGCCGTTCATATAGATGTCATTGTAACGCTGATCCAAGGCGCGGAACTTGAACCACATCGGACTGAACGTATAACTGATGTTGCTCAGATACATGTTACTGCCCGAATTAATCTGGATGACATCCTGCGAAACATCGGACTCCTCGTTCATGTCGAGTTCCGACTCGTCGAACACGAAGGCCGGTTCCCAATCCACCTCCGTGGTGTCTCTCTCACTCGTTGTCGGTGTCTGTGCCCCTCCGTGTAGGGCCACCGCCAACAAAGCGACTGTCAATAGAAGATTTTTTCTCATTGGTAAAAACAGAAAATGTATGATTTTCGCCACAAAGGTATGCAAAATTCTCTAAACAAAGTAAAGTAATGCATATTTTTTTCTCTTTAACGAAAGTTTTTCTTCAATTATGTTTTCCTTTCGACAAAAAAGGACTATCTTTGCAGCCGAAATCAGACATATTATAACACTATTACCCCTATGCGCAAGACTATTCTCCTCTCTTGGTTGTTTTTCTTCGCAACAATATCCTTTGCACAGAACCGCCAGCTCGGACTCTACGGCATTGGATTCTACAATCTCGAGAACCTTTTTGATATCACTCATGACCTCAACCCTGAAACGGGCGAGGACAAGAACGATTACGAGTACTTGCCTGACGGCGACAACCACTGGACGCAGATGAAATATGAGCACAAGCTCTCCAACATGTCGCGCGTCTTGGCTGATATGGGAACGGAACGTCTGAAGGGGCTGGGATGCTGCATCATCGGAGTCAGCGAAGTGGAGAACGCTCACTGCCTCACCGACCTCTGCGCACAGAAGCCATTGGCCGACCGCGGCATGCAGTTCATACACATCGAAGGTCCCGACCGTCGAGGCGTGGACTGCGCACTGCTCTACAATCCTCGCTTTTTCAAGCCGGCGAAGACGTGGCTGCAGCCTTATATCCTGAACGAACATATTACTCGTCCCACCCGAGGATTCCTCACCGTACAGGGGATGCTTGCCGGCGACAGCATCACCGTCATCGTCTGCCATTGGCCCAGCCGTGGTGCCACCTCACCCGCTCGCGAGGCTGCCGGCAACATGGTGCGTGAGGAGAAGGATAGCATCCTCGCCGCCAACCCACAGATGAAAATCATCGTCATGGGAGATATGAACGATGATCCCTTCGACCCCTCTTTGGCCAAATGTCTGGGAGCACGACGTAAGATGGAAGACGCCGTTAACGGACAGATGTATAACCCCTGGTGGCAGATCCTGCTTGATGGCCGCGGCACCCTCTCCTATCAGGGCGGCTGGAACCTCTTCGACCAGATCATAATGACTCCCAACTGCTTAGATATCACAGGCCAGAAGGACTATAGCACCCTGACCTTCTTCGAAGCAAAGATACAACGCTTCCCCTACCTCCTCCAGAACGAAGGTAAATACAAAGGAACGCCCAAGCGCACGCACGCGTCGGGAGTGTGGCTCGACGGATACAGCGATCACCTCCCCGTCGTTGCTTATTTCGTCAGGAAACGATAAAGGACTTAAGAGTCCTTTTAGACCCATAAACCCTATTAAATAACCCTATAATTCATTAAACAAAAGTAATTATGACAAGCTACAAAGAACTGGGTCTCGTGAACACTCGCGAGATGTTCAAGAAGGCTGTTGCTGGTGGTTACGCCATTCCTGCCTTCAATTTCAACACCATGGAACAGATGCAAGCTATCGTGCAGGCTGCAGTGGAGACTAGCTCTCCCGTTATTATGCAGGTCAGCAAGGGCGCTCGCGCTTACGCTAACGGCACCATTCTGCGCTACATGGCACAGGGTGCTGTGGAGTACGCCAAGGAACTCGGCTGCCCCAATCCTCAGATTGCCCTGCACCTCGACCACGGCGACAGCTTCGAGATCTGTAAGGAGTGCATTGACAACGGTTTCTCCAGCGTGATGTTCGACGGCAGCCACCTGCCCTACGAGGAGAACATTGCTATCACCAAGCAGGTTGTGGAGTATGCTCACAAGTACGACGTCACCGTCGAAGCAGAGCTCGGCGTGCTCGCTGGCGTAGAAGACGAAGTGTCTGCTGCTGAGAGCCACTACACCAAGCCCGAAGAGGTCATCGACTTCTCCACCCGCAGCGGTTGCGACAGCCTCGCAATCTCCATCGGTACCAGCCATGGAGCTTACAAGTTCACTCCCGAACAGTGCACCCGCGACCCGAAGACCGGCAAGCTCGTGCCTCCTCCCCTCGCCTTCGATATCCTGCACCAGATCGAGGAGAAGCTGCCCGGCTTCCCCATCGTGCTCCACGGCTCCAGCTCCGTGCCTCAGGATGAGGTAGATACCATCAACGCTTACGGTGGCAAGCTGCCTGATGCAGTAGGCATCCCCGAGGAGCAGCTGCGCGAGGCCAGCAAGAGCGCTGTCTGCAAGATCAACATCGACAGCGACAGCCGCCTGGCAATGACCGCCGCTATCCGCAAGCACCTCGCTGAGCACCCCGACCACTTCGATCCTCGTCAGTATCTGAAGCCCGCCCGCGAGAACATGAAGAAGATGTATATCCACAAGATTGTGGATGTCCTCGGCTCCAACGGCAAGCTCTAAAACTCCATCACGTAGGGACTTACTTCGGTAGGTCCCTACTTTTTTCTTTTCAACCTCTCCGCGCCTGTAAAGCCTTTCAATTTTCCGCTCGGCTCCTGCGAGTTTCTTGAAGTATCAAGCGACAAGGTCGAGCGCACACTTGAAGAATTTTCAATTTTCAATTTTCAATTTCCTTGCCCTTCCTCCTCCTTCCCCTCGCTACGCTGATTGGCTACCTCCTCACAGGTAGCTTCTTCTTGCGTTCCTCCACCACGTTACTCTGCTTGGCCCTTGTGCTCTGTATCTGCGTGGTGCAACGACGGGAGCGGACAGCCTGGTGGGTTGTTGCCGCCTTTGCCTTGTCGTTTCTGGGCGACTACGTTCTCGGTCATTGGGGTGGCAGCTTCGAGGGGTTCGTGTCGGGAGTCGGGTTGTTTCTGCTGGCACACCTTGGTTACGTCGGCTACAGCCTTTGCCACGGTCGCCTGCTGCACTGGCTATTCTGGCTGCTGGCTCTGGTCTTCGGAGCATACTATGTCTTTCTACTTCGCCCCGCCATCAGCGACGCGGTCACCAGCAGCGCCGTCCTTGCCTACATCCTCATTTTCTGCCTCTCGCTGGCGGCAGCTGCAGGAATCCGTGCAGATTGCGCCACACAAGCAGAGGCCCTGGAATGCATTTCGCACTCCAAGACCTCTAAACTTTGGAAAATCCTATTTGTCGCGGGCGTCGCCAGCCTTCTTTTCTCCGACCTGCTCATCGCCCAGAAGCGCTTCTTGCACGACGGCACGCTCTATCCGCTGATGATGCCCACCTACTTTGCCTCGCAGCTCCTTATCTCCGCAGCGCTCATCTGCCGCAAGAACTGGAGATAACTAATCAACTCGTTAACAGTCACTTATTCTTGTGACGATTCTGCCTTGACCGGCGGATGTCGGCCTTCTTCTTAGCAGACGCAGAGCCGTGTGCACCCGTGATGTAGCCTTTCTTCTTGGCCTTTGTGCGCACCTTGTCCGAGTCCTCACGCTTCGGACTCTTCGGGCCTCCTTTGAAGGTGATGCCTCCGAGGATGACCTGATCGATATCGTCGCCGCCAAATTGATTATTCATAGGATTTATATATTGAAATTTTAGTGATGGAACAACCTCACTCCCGTGAATGTCATGGCGATGCCATACTTGTCGCAGGTGGCAATGACATGGTCGTCGCGAACGCTGCCGCCAGCCTGTGCCACATAGCGCACGCCGCTCTTGTGGGCGCGCTCGATGTTGTCGCCGAAGGGGAAGAAGGCATCGGAACCCAGGCACACGTCCGTGTTCTGGGCAACCCATGCAGCTTTCTCCTCGCGTGTCAGGGGCTCAGGACGCTCTGTGAAGAACTGCTGCCAGGCACCTTCGGCCAGCACGTCGTCATGATCGTCGGAGATATAGATGTCGATGGTGTTGTCGCGGTCAGCACGGCGGATACCCGGCACGAAAGGCAAGGCCATCACTTTCGGATGCTGACGCAGCCACCAGATATCTGCCTTCTGTCCGGCCAGACGCGTGCAGTGGATGCGGCTCTGTTGCCCGGCTCCGATTCCAATAGCTTGTCCGTCCTTTGTGTAGCAAACGCTGTTCGACTGCGTGTACTTCAGGGTAATGAGGGCAATCATCAGGTCGCGGCGGGCCTCAGCTGGGAAGTCTTTTGCCTGGGTGGGGATGTTCTCGAAGAGCGCGGGATCATCGAGTCTAATCTCGTTTCGGCCCTGTTCGAAAGTAATGCCGAATACCTGCTTGCGCTCGATGGGTTCCGGACGATAGGCCGGGTCTATTTGAATGACGTTATAGGTGCCGTTGCGCTTCTCCTGGAGAATTGCCAGCGCCTCAGGGTCGTAGGCGGGAGCAATGACGCCGTCGCTAACTTCACGCTTGATGAGCAGGGCGGTAGCTCGGTCACAGGTATCACTCAGTGCGATAAAATCGCCATAGGACGACATGCGATCCGCTCCGCGTGCGCGGGCGTAAGCAGTAGCTATAGGTGTGAGCTCGAAGGGGACATCATCCACCCAGTAAATCTTGCGCAGCGTGTCGCTCATGGGCAGTCCCACGGCAGCTCCTGCCGGCGAGACATGCTTGAAGCTGGCTGCTGCAGGCAGACCGGTGGCGGCCTTCAGTTCGCTGACGAGTTGCCAGGCGTTGAAGGCATCAAGGAAGTTGATGTAGCCAGGTCGGCCACTGAGCACTTGGATAGGAAGTTCGCTGCCGTCAGACATAAAGATACGTGAAGGCTTCTGATTCGGGTTGCACCCGTACTTGAGTTGAAGTTCGGTCATTTTATTTTGATTTACGATGCTCTATTGCTGAAAAACGTGGCAAAGATACACAAAAAACGGCAATCTTCCTACTTTTCTGGGAATTTGATGAAAGAAAAAGCACCCCGTCACCTTATTATTATAAAAAAATCGTTACCTTTGCATCCGAAACCCATCAAAAGTACCCCTTTTTCCCCTTGAAATCCCTATTGGGCACTTTGCCCTATCAGCCCCCTAATATTCTATTTTCAATATTTCAATTTCAATTATCCGCTCGGCGCTTGCAACACTTTATCGAGCGAAGCGAGTCTGAAGAATACTTCAATTTTTCAATATTCCAATTTTCAAATTCCCATTTCCAATGAAAAAAACTCTCTCTCTCCTCTGCCTGCTCCTCTGCACCACCTGGTGCCACGCAGGCCGCATCATTACAGACAGCATCTCCAGCAGTGTGCTGGGTGCCACCGTGAAGTTCAACGTCTATGTTCCCTCTGGCTTCGAGCAGTCCCAAGACCTGTATCCTGTGGTCTACCTTCTCCACGGACTCACCGACACCTACACCGCCTGGGCAGAGAAAGGCGGCATGAAAGATATCGCCGACGAAATTATCGGTTGCGGCGAGGCCACACCTATGGTCATCATCATGCCCAACGCGGGTGGTCCTGACGTAAACAACATCTGGAACGGTTACTTCAACATGCCCGGTTGGTCGTACGAAGACTTCTTCTTCAACGAGCTGATGCCGACCGCCGAGAGAAAGTACCGCTGCATCAGCGACAAGCAGCATCGCGCCATCATGGGACTCTCCATGGGGGGAGGCGGTAGCGTGGGCTACTGCCAGGCTCATCCCGACAAATTCTCTTCCTGCTACGCGATGAGTCCTTGGCTCGACAGCGAACCGGGTCGCGAAGGCCCCAACGGCGAAAAGACGAAGATGTACTATACTTCCGAGGGCGTACACGAACATTCAGCGCTGTCTTTCATGGATAAAGCAGACGATGCCACCAAGGAACAGTTGCGCACCTTGAAGTGGTTCCTCGACTGCGGCGACGATGATTTCCTACTCGGCAACACCTTTGAACTCTACAAGAAGATGCGCTTTGCCCGGCTCAACACAGAATTCCGCGTACGCAACGGTGTCCACAACTGGGAGTATTGGCGTGCCTCTCTCCGCCTCTCTCTTCCCTTCGCCTCGCGCAACTTTGCACGATAATCCAGCGGTCACACGCCGAAACGGAATCTACCGCAAAGCGACGTTGCTTGTTGAAAACAAGACGTTGCTTCGCGGTAGATTCCGTTCTTTATTTACAACGTTGGTGCGGGATTATTCCTTCACCTCGCCGGCTTCGCCATCAGCATCAGCTTCAGCCTTCCGCTTAGCCAGGTACTCAGGCAGACTCAGACCAGCTTGCTCGAAGAGGTCGCTGAGGGGAGGTATGGATTTCATCAGTCCGCTGAGAAAACCGGCAGTAGAGCTCTTGCCGTCGGCACCGCCCTGACCGCTGTCCCAGACAGTGACCTTGTCGATACTGATTCCCTTGATTGCTTCTACCTGTGTCTTAACGAGTTCGGGCAGTTTCTCCAACAGAAGGAGTGAGTAAGCGGCGGTGGCGTCGCCTCCAGCAGCCTGAACCATCTTGTCATAACCCTGTGCCTGACGGGTGAGGATTTCGAAGAGTCCCTTAGCCTCAGCCTCCATCTTTGCGAATACGGCATCAGCCTCACCTCGTGCGATGGCTCGTTTCTGTTCGGCCTCAGCCTCAGCGGCGATGATGAGTCGCTGCTTCTCGATTTCCTGTTGCACGATGACGTTAGCGGTCTCGGTAGCCCGTTCGCGCTCTGCGCGTGCTGTTTCTGCAAGTTGCTCTGCAGCGTAAGCTTCCTCGAGGGCCTTAGCCTGCTGCACCTTCTCGGCGGCGTTGGCCTTGCGGGCAGCCTCAGCCTCCTTCTCACGGCGGTAAGCCTCGGAGTTGGCGATTTCAACTTTGGCTTCGTTCTCTCCCTTCACTGCCTGTGCATTTGCCTCAGCAGTCCGTACTCGGGTTTCCCTGACTGCCTCAGCCTTACCGATTTCACCAATCTTATCCTGCTCAGCCACGCGCACCTTAGCTTCGTTGATGGCCTTGGCGGCAGCTTCGCGACCGAGTGCTTCGATATAACCGCTCTCATCCTTGATATCCGTCACGTTCACGTTGATGAGTCGGAGTCCGATTTTCTTCAGCTCGACTTCGACGTTGGTGGAGATGGCCTCCAGGAACTTATCGCGGTCGGAGTTCAGCTCCTCGATACTCATGGTCGCAATCACCAGACGCAGCTGACCGAAGAGGATATCGCGGGCGAGTTCCTGAATCTGCTGAGGGGTCTGACCCAGCAGACGCTCGGCTGCTGCCTGCATATAGTCGGGTTCTGTGCTGATACCGACGGTGAAGCGGCAGGGCACGTCGACACGAATGTTCTGACGCGAGAGGGCGTTGGTCAGATTAGCATCGATGGAGATCGGCGTCAGGCTCATGTAGGCATAGTCCTGAATAATAGGCCAGACGAAGGTGCCGCCTCCGTGCACACACTTGGCAGAGCCCTTGGTGGCGCTGGTTCCATAGATTACGAGGATTTTGTCCGATGGACAACGGCGATAGCGGTTGAAAATCGCTACGACCAGGAAGAAGGCAACAACGGCTGCCACGACAATGATGTAGAGTTCCATGTGGTTATTGAGTTTAAAGTTTAAAGTTTAATGTTTAAAGTTTAGAGTTTAAAGTTTAATGTTTAATGTTTAATGAGCGTTACTTATAACGTCTGCGATTGCGGAAGTGCTGCCATACGGCTACGACAATCACAAGCAATGCGAGAATGGAGAAGAGCATATTTAAATGTATAATTTATAATGTATAATTTATAATGAATTATAGCTTCTCGACGAGGAGCGATCCGCTGTCGATGACACTAACCACACGCACACGGGTGCCGGTGGGCAGGAAATCACCGTCGGTGAAGGCATTAATTTCATGGACAGAGCCGTTGATACTGATTTGGATCTTGCCGGCAGCAGTGTGTTGCCCCGGAATGCGCAGATAGACATTAGCGGTTTGTCCCACACATTCGCGAATGTGGAAGTTGCCGCTCTTCTCCAGACTCAGCAGTGCACGCAGCATGACAACGAAGACGGCCACAAAGATAATTCCGCAGATGAAAGCCACCAGCACGAGCAGACCTTTGCTCTGAATGGCGGGAGCGAAGCTGATGCCGCCCCATCCGAACCCCAGGAAGAAGTTGATGAAGTTGCGCAAGGTGAACAGCGAGAAGATGCCGGCAGAACCCAGGGTGCCTTCGTGACCCGTGTGGCCCGAAGAGATGTCGGTCTCGCCGCTCATATCGCCGTCTAAGTCCGTGTGGACGTCGAAGTCTGTACTGACGTCTGCGTCCACATCAGAATCCATATCGCCCAGGCCCATCAGCATCAGGACGTTCTGAATGACGAAAACTACGCTGGCAGCGATGGCACAAGCCCAGAAGAACTGCATCGTCGAGTCGAGCGAAGAAAACCAGTTGGTGAGTGAAGCTATCATAACAAAATATACTTTTGAGGATTAACAATAGACGATTTCTCGTTCTTTCTTTGGCCATTTATGGGTCTTATGGAGCAAAGTGACCCTCTTTTCGGCACAAATATATGAATTATTTTCGATTCTGCCTCGCTTTTTGAAAGAAAGTTCTTATTTTTGCGCCCGAAAAAGGCCAAATAGCCTCAAATCGACATTTCGACATATCGTCATTTCGCCATTTCGACATTTCGACATTTCGCATAATTAAAATAATCCTCAAATCATAAAATCCACCCATGTCTCTCAATTATATCTGGATTGCATTTTTCCTCATCGCCGCCTGTGTGGCAGTGGTGAAACTCGTGTTCTTCGGCGACGTGGAGGTCTTCCCCGCCATTATGAACGCCACTATGGAGTCGTCAAAGACCGGCTTCGAAATCTCTCTCGGCCTCACGGGCGTACTCTCGTTGTGGATGGGCATCATGAAAATCGGCGAGCAAGGCGGCATGGTCGAGCGTTTGGCCCACTGGCTGTCGCCTCTGTTCCACCGGCTGTTTCCCGAAATTCCAAAGGGTCACCCCGTGGTGGGCAACATCTTCATGAACCTCAGCGCCAACATGCTCGGATTAGACAACGCCGCCACTCCTTTAGGACTGAAAGCGATGGAAGGTCTGCAGGAGTTGAATCCGAAGAAGGACACCGCCTCCAATGCGATGATCATGTTCTTGGTGATGAACACAGCCGGCCTGACTATCGTTCCCGTGAGCATCCTTGCTTATCGTGCGTCCATGGGGGCCGCCCAACCGACCGACGTCTTCGTTCCCATCCTACTTGCCACGCTCATCTCCATGGTCATCGGAGTGTCCATCACCGGTGCCATCCAACGCATCAGTCTCTGGAACCGTCCGGTGCTCATCACCCTGACGCTGTTCTCGCTCATCGTGGCCGGAATGGGCTGGGCCTCCGTGGCATTGTCGCAGACTCAGATGGGCATTTTCTCTACCAACTTGGCCAACATACTGCTCTTGGGCATTATCGTTGCCTTCCTGATCGCGGGCATGCGAAAGAAAATTAATGTGTACAACGCCTTCATCGAAGGAGCCAAGGGCGGTTTCCAGACAGCCATTGGCATCATCCCTTATCTGGTAGCCATTCTCGTTGGAATCGGCGTTTTCCGTGCCTCGGGAGCCATGGACTGGCTGATAGGGGGCATTGCCTGGGTGGTGGAAGCCTGTGGAGGCAATGCCGGCATTGCCGACGCACTGCCCACAGCACTCATGAAACCGCTCAGCGGCAGCGGTGCCCGCGGCCTGATGCTCGAGTGCATGCAGAATTGCGGCCCCGACAGCTTCGCCGGACGCCTCAGTTGCATCTTCCAAGGCAGCACCGACACCACATTCTACATTCTTGCCGTCTATTTCGGCTCTGTGGGCATCCGCAACACGCGCTATGCCCTACCTTGCGGCCTGCTTGCCGATCTGGCATCCATGGTGGCCGCCATCATCATTGCGCAGCTCTTCTTCGGTTAATCCAAATCGGTCATTAGGAATTGATGCCAGATTAGTATTTGAGGGGTTAATCTTCCGCCGCCGGCAGTGAATCCAGCAGCGTCAGCAGCGAGCGCAAAGCGGGCGGCACCGGATGGTTGATGTCCATCTGTTCCACGGCAGCCAGGAAACGGTCGCCCCTCTGGCGGTTGCCCAAACCGTAGTGCCCCAGCGCCATCATGAGGTTGCAGTGAATGGTGTTCTTCGCCTGCAGGTCACCTTCCCAGATGAGCAAATCGGGCAGCGATACGGCAAAATAATCCATGCGCACCCGATCAAACAGGTGTTGCTGACCGTAGTTTATGAGCTTGTGGCAGAGGCCGTTCGCCTTTGCGTCGTCGCCCAATCGGCGATAAGCGAGAGCTGCATAGAAAATCTTGTCGGGCTTGGCGTCGTTGTAATACATGGCTGCGGCAGGTTCCGTAGGCCCCACAGTTGCCAGTTCCCAACACTTGCGCGCCTCGTCCTGTTCCCCACGGGCTTCATGGGCCAGTCCGAGTAAATAATAGAAGTCATTCTCCTGAGCGCCATACAACTTGCCTTCGCCCAAGTGGTGCGGGTACTCCAGGCACTCTGCCAGCAGGCTGATGGCTTTGTCTGCGGCCGTCCCTGTTTCCATATTCTCTTTATCTCCCAAGCTCCTCTTCGCCAGCTCCACCCTGCAGAACTGATACTGCGCGGGCACTTTGCCTTCGCCGCCTTCCCAGGGGTGGAACTGATGGCTGTCCAGCTTTTGCTTCGCCTCCTCATAGCGCCCCACCTGGTTCAGGAGGGTGATTTCCTCCAGCACCAGATCATCGCGCTGCCTGATGAGTTCAGGATAGCGCTGCAGGAAGGCCAAACGTTCGGCATGAGGACGCTGCACGGTCTTGTAGAGCTGATCCAGCTCCATCAACACTCGGGCATCACCCTCATCGAGGTGGAATGCCCGCTCCATCAAGGCAACAGCCTTCTCCGCGCCTTTCAATGTTTCAATTTTCAGTTTCTCCGTTTTATTAAACAAGCCCAGTGCCAAGTTGCGCCAGACGGTGGGGAACTGCGGACGGATCTCTGCCGAACGCTCCCAAAGCCTCATGGCCTCATCGTACTGCCGTTTGTCGTAGTACAGGCACCCCAGCAGATACGGAGCCTGCGCGTCGGTGTTGTCGAGTTGCATCACACACTCCAGCGCCAAGATGTCTTCCAACCGGTTGGGGAAACAGATGGGCAGCGGCGCTGCGGGCAGCGCACAGACCTCCCCGCTGAGCCATGTCTTATAGTAATAAGTCATTGCGTTCACAGCACCCTCCTGAATGGCGAGATCCAGCACGGCGACGGCACACCGACGCTCTCCCGCCTGTGCGTAGTCCAATGCCAGCTCGTGGTAGTTGAGCGGGTTGCCGTGCATGAGTTCCGTCATCCGCTCCAGCTCCTGCTCGTCCTTCGTCTGCAGATAACGTTCGTAGAGGATTCCATAGTTGAAGCGGTCCTGCTCCAGACTCCCGGCAATGAGTTGCGGCAGCTCTGCCGTGCGCCCCGTCTGGCGGAGAATGGCGGCCTTCAGCGCGCGCGCTTTCTGGTTGTGGTAGCCGGCCACGAGAGAGCGTTCCACCTCATACAAAGCATCTTCCCAGCGCTCTTGCATCGAAGAAATTTGGGCACAGGCGAAGTAGGCTGCACCCTGCCAGCCGCCGTTCCAAGTAGCCTTGTAGAACCAGTCGTAGGCTTCGTTCAACTTACAGTTTACGCAACCTCCCGACGCAGAAGCCTCCTCCAGCCTCTGCCCCTGATATTTCAGACACAGTCCGAGGTTATACATTGGCTCGCCCCAGTAGGGATTCGGGTTGCGTTTCATCAGAACCTTTACGGCAGTGCGCAGATACGGTTCCGCTTTCTCGAACCGACCGCGACGCAGATACCACAGCCCCAATTGGTTGTTGCATCGCACATCCAGCGGGTCGCGGCGCAACGCCTCCTCGTAGTAGTCCAACGGCGACCAGGTGGCATGGCGATATTGCTCCAGATGCAGACCCGTCAGATAGAGTTGCTCCACCGTCTTGCAGTCGGCAGCGGGCAATGCAGCCTCCGCGGCATCAGGAATCGGGCGCACCTCGTCGGGCTCTGCGTGCCACGACAGCGGCCTCACGTAGCGCCCCTTCTGATACACCGTCAGCGTCAGCTCGTCGAACGGCGTTCCCTGGGTGCTCGCCTCCTCGACGAACACCTCCTCGGGTGACAGCGTACACTCCTTAGTATATAATATCGTGCCGTCGTCCGCCTTCAGCTCTACCCTCACCTCCTGCCGGCTCGTCGCCAGCACTTTGATTCTCACCGTCTCCCCCTCATCTCCCCTCCCTAAGGAGGGGCTGGGGGTGGCCTTTTCAATATTAAGGATCAGGTCCTTCGATGCCTGCTTCACCACTCCAAGTTCCCTGTAGGGCATGAAATACTGGGTGAATTCCTTCTCCTCATACGGCATCATCCACGAGAAGTCAGGCTGATTCTCGGTATACACTCCCGCCATCAGTTCTATGTAGGGTCTGAAACCACTTTCTGTGGCGTCGGTCAGATTCCTGTCCCACGCCCGACCGAAATCACCGTTGCCCCACGTCCACTGCTTCTTGCCGGGCGACACATGGTGGTTCGCCACATGCAGCATACCCGCCTGCGTGTCGTTCTCATATCCGCCCTCGAAGTCATACTTCGAATTCACGCCCATATAACTCGTCGGCACCTTGATATTCCTATAGTTAGAGATATCCACGCCCGCCGAATAGTCCATCTTGTAGTAGGTGCCCGTGGCAATGGGGAACGACGACACGGCGCGCTTCCCGTGGTCGAACACCGCGTTCACATCAGGCGGGAACACACTCTGGTAGGCATCGTTCACCTCCACGGCAGGATTTGCCCACCAGAGGAACGTCTGAGGCAACTCCGTACGGTTATACAACCGCACATGGATCTCCAGATATGCACAACCCGGGCGCAGCCGGAAACCCACGGTGGATTTCTGATGGAACATCCGCTCCATCTCTGAGCACCACACCACCACACTGCCGTCTGCCTCCGTTTGGATATCACAATCCACGGGCAGATACGTACTCGGACGATGGTGCTGCGGCCAGTTGAACTCTATGCCGCCGCTGATCCACGGACCGGCAAGCCCCACCAGCGCGGGTTTCACCACATGATTGTAGTACACGAAATGACGCTGCTTCACCTTGTCGTATGCCATCTGCACTCGACCGCCCAGCTCCGGCAGTATCATCACCTTGATATATTCGTTCTCTAACCACACCGCGTGCCACGTGTGGTCGGTCTTCTCATTCGCTATGGATTCTATAACGGGGTACGGATACACCACACCACTCGAACCCTGATACACCCGCTTCTCCAGGAATATCGGATTCTTCTCTTCGGATCCCACCTCATAGGTCGGGATCACCACATCTTCGCGCCAAACGGAAGACCCACCCCTCACCCTCCCTGTCGGGGAGGGAGTGGTTTCATGTGTAGATTGGTTCTGCATATTATTTCGTATTTTTTATTATAACTGAGTCCACTTTAAAAAGTGGCATTTATGTTAAACATTTGCTCTGAAGAATATAATCTGAGCTTCAAAACAGACAGCACGGTTTTTTCTGCGAT
>CACZAN010000020.1 GCA_902779165.1 uncultured Bacteroidales bacterium | reverse complement strand
TTGGAGTTCGTTTGCGAGTGCAAAGGTACAACATCGCGAAGTCCCAAATGACAGCTACGGTCACTTACGGTCATATATGATCATTTACGGTCATTTACGGGCCCTCTGCAGCACCTGCGCCACGCGGTTCTTGCCATGTTCGCGACACTAGGCCCGCAGAGATTTCAGGCGCTCGCCCTGTAAGGTGGCAATCTTTGGAATGGCGGCATTGGCCATAATCTCGTTGAAGAACTTGATGAAGGCCGGTATGTTGATGTCCTCTTCGGGATTCGGCATTTTCCGTTTTTCTACATCGTCTTTTTCCTTTTTGACGACGACCTCTCTTTCTTCTTCTTTCTCTTGGGAGAATAGGGGTGCAGGGGGAAGGGCGCTTTCTCGTTCTTCTTCGTTCTCTTTCGGAGACTGACGTTCCGAGATTTCGGAAAACAGCGTAAGCATTCGATAAACGTAAGCATTCGATAAACGAAAGCATTCGAGCGAATGCATACAACAATACGAGACGTCCTGTCGTTTTTGAAACAACGACAGGACGTCTCGCTTGATGTGTATATTTGTTGGGAGTTTTACGCCAGGGCGAGGGCGATGAACTTATCAACGGCAGCACTCAAGCCATCGGGATTCTTTCCGCCAGCTGTAGCGAAGTGCGGCTGTCCGCCACCGCCACCTTGGATGAGGGCTGCGGCCTCGCGAATGAGCTTGCCAACATTGATGCCGTGTTCCTGCACAAGGGTGTCTGAAGCGGCACAGGTGAGCATCGGCTTGTCGTTAGCACCACTGCCAATACAAATGAGGGCGTTGGGCACCTCTGCGCGGAGCTGGAAGGCGATGTCCTTCACGGCCTCGGGGCGCAAGGGGCAGATGCCGCTGAAAATGCTGATTCCATCGCGTTCTACGACGTGCTTCAGCAGGTGTTGCTTGTACTGCTGTGCCCGCTCATGGATGAGTTCCTCTGCCTGCTTTTTCATTCCGGCATTCTCGGTGATGAGTTTCTCGACAGCAGCCTTGACGTCTGGAGCTCCGTTGAAGAGAGCCCTCATGCCTTCGATGAGGTCTTGCATCTCGTAGAGGGCGTTCTCCACAGCCTCGCCGGTAATGGCCTCAATACGGCGGATACCGGCAGCAACGCTGCTCTCAGCAACGATCTTGAACATGCCTATCTGACCCGTGGCCTTGACATGGCAGCCACCGCAGAATTCCACGCTGCTGCCAAACTGAACCACACGAACGTGGTCGCCATACTTCTCTCCGAAGAGGGCAATAGCACCGAGTTCCTTGGCTTCCTCAATGGGAAGATCGCGGTAATCCTGAAGGGGGATATTCTCGCGAATACGGGCGTTGACGATTCGTTCTACCTCGCGCAGTTCTTCGTTCGTCACCTTCTGGAAGTGGCTGAAGTCGAAGCGGAGACCCTTGGGGGAGACGAGGGAGCCCTTCTGCTCCACGTGTGCTCCGAGGACTTCGCGCAGGGCCTGGTCAAGAAGGTGGGTAGCACTATGATTGGCCTCACTGGCATGACGACGTTCGACATCTACACAAGCCATGAACGGTGCTTCGGGATGTTCTGGCAGTTTCTTGGTGATATGTACGGTGAGACCATTTTCACTCTTGGTATCTATGATTTCCACCGTCTCGAATTCGCTGACAATGACACCCTGATCGCCGACCTGTCCGCCCATTTCAGCGTAGAAAGGCGTATTGTCGAGGACGAGCTGATAGTAGGTCTGTTTCTTCTGAACAATGCGGCGGTAGCGGAGGATACGGCACTCATATTCTGTGTTATCGTAGCCGACGAACTTGCTCTCGGCAGGTGAATCGCTGAAGACACTCACCCAGTCGTCTGTCTCTACTTTAGCGGCACCACGGGCACGTTCCTTCTGTTTCTGCATCTCCACATTGAAGCCCTCTTCATCCACGGTGAGATTGTTCTCGCGGCAGATGAGCTGCGTAAGATCAAGAGGGAAGCCGTAGGTGTCGAAAAGGGTGAACGCCTCGACACCACTAATCTCGGTCTTGCCGGCAGCCTTCGTATCTGCCATGACGCGGTCAAGAAGCTTGATACCCGTCTCAAGAGTACGCAGGAAGCTCTCTTCCTCCTCGTTCATTACTTTATCAATCAACTGCTGCTGAGCAACGAGTTCGGGGTATGCATCGCCCATCTCTTCCACGAGCGTGGGCAGCAGGAGGTGCATGAAAGGACGCTTCTGGCCAAGGAAAGTGTAGGCATAGCGCACAGCACGACGAAGGATGCGACGAATCACATAACCAGCCTTGGCGTTGCCCGGCAGTTGGCCGTCGGCAATAGAGAATGCCACAGCGCGGATGTGGTCTGCAATGACGCGCATGGCGACATCCACCTCTTCCCGCTCACCATAGTTCTTACCGGACAGCTGCTCGATCTTCTTGATGAACGGCTGGAATACATCGGTATCGTAGTTGGAATGCTTACCCTGCAGGGCGCGCACCAGACGCTCGAAACCCATTCCCGTATCAATGACATTCATTCCCAGGGGAACAAGAGATCCGTCGGCCTTGCGCTCGAACTGCATGAAGACGATGTTCCAGATCTCAATGACCTGCGGGTTGTCCTTATTGACGAGGTCACGACCGGGGACCTGAGCTTTCTCTTCGGCAGACCGGCTGTCGAGGTGAATCTCGGAGCTGGGACCGCAAGGACCCGTCTCGCCCATTTCCCAGAAGTTATCGTGCTTGTTGCCATCAATGATATGGTCGGGAGCAACGTGCTTGGCCCAGTAGCGTGCGGCCTCATCATCACGGGGAATGCCTTCTTCCTCAGAACCTTCGAACACCGTTACATACAGGTCGGCGGGGTCGAGCCCGATGACATCAACGAGGTATTCCCACGCCATATCAATGGCACCCTCCTTGAAGTAGTCGCCAAAGGACCAGTTACCGAGCATCTCGAACATCGTGTGGTGGTAGGTATCGTGGCCTACCTCTTCCAGGTCGTTGTGCTTACCGCTGACGCGCAGACATTTCTGAGAGTCTGCACGGCGACGTGGCTCTGGGTCTTTCTGTCCGAGAATGATATCCTTCCACTGGTTCATACCAGCGTTGGTGAACATCAGTGTGGGGTCGTCTTTCACAACCATAGGGGCGGAGGGTACGATGGTATGTCCCTGTTCGGCGAAGTACTTCTTAAAGGACTCGCGGATTTCCTTTGCAGTGCGCATATAATGAGTTTAGAGTTTAGAGTTTAGAGTTTAGAGTTTAAAGTCTTAAGTAAAACTTGAAGAATCATTCGTATTTTTTTGCTATTCTTTGCGAAAAGCGGTGCAAAAGTAGTGAAAAAAGAGCACTTGACGAAAGATTTTTGCGTATTATGTGCATTACGAGCACAAAAATCGCTATCTTTGCACGCAGAAACCAAAAAGAAAGCCATGGCATTGAACTCAAATAAGGAATTAAAGCAATATTATTCCATTGCCGAGGTGAGCGAAATGTTCTCGCTGCCAGCATCGCTTTTGCGCTTCTGGGAGAAGGAATTTCCGACGATACGTCCGAAGAAAAACAACAACGGAGTACGCATCTATACAAAAGCGGACATTGAAGAAATCCGACTCGTCTATGATCTTGTCAAGGGGCGTAACATGAAACTGGCTGCTGCCCGCGAACTGATACAGCGTAACCGCGAGGGAGCCAAAAACTCCAGCGACCTGCTGCAACGCTTGCAGAGCGTCAGGGATCAGCTGCTGGAAATAAAGAAGGAGTTGGAAGGTATTGTCTAAGTTAAAAGGTTCTTTTTTCAACTCACCCTCGTTATTTCCTCGATTCCATCGATTTTCTTAAGATTCTTAATGATGATATTGAGGTCCTCAGTGTCATGCACACTGAGCTCGATGTCACCGTGGAAAATGCCGTCGTGAGCGGCAATGGAAAGGCCGTGGACATTGACGTTCAGCTGAGAGGTAATGACATCTGAGAGGCTCTTGATGATACCCACCCGGTCGATACCTTCCATGTGCAGTGTTGCCGAGAAATTCAATTGCTTGTGGGTATCCCAGAAGACCGCCAGGATGTGGTTCCCATCAACGTTCTTCAAGCGGTCGGCAACCTCGCAGCGACGCTTATGAATAATGACACGATTCTGGTCATCCACGTAGCCAAGGACTTCATCACCTGGAATAGGATGACAGTGAGGACACATCATCACTCGGCTGATATTCTCCTCGTTGAGATACAGCGGTTTCTTGCGGTCGAAGACAAGTGTCTCGGCAGGTGCATCCTCCTCTGTGGGCTGTTCTTCAGGATTCTTAGACTTGGATTTGTAGAAGGGAATATAGCGCTTCCAGCCCTTGGATTTCTTACGATGACGTTCTTCCATCTTACGTTGCAAGCTATCGAAATCTTCATTTCCGATAACGATGCTGCCAGCACCAATTCCGGCATAAAGGTCCTCGCGCAACTCCACTTGATGGGTGGTGCAGAGGTGGTCGAGAACAAAACTGTTCTGTTCGATATCATGGGAGGAACACCACTCGGCAAGTATCTCCTCGCCCTTTTTCTGCTGCTCGCGCCGCTGACGACGAAGGATTGTAGCGATCTTGCCGCGGGCCTTGGCCGTAGTGGCCACATTCATCCATGACGACTCCACGCGCATATCCTTCGAAGTGAGGATTTCGACCTGGTCGCCACTATTCAACTTGTAGCTGAGTGGCACAAGTTGGTGGTTGACCTTGGCACCGATACAATGTGTGCCGACTACTGTATGGATCAGGAATGCGAAATCCAGCGCCGTACTTCCCGTGGGCATGGTCTTGAACTCGCCCTTGGGGGTGATAACGAGAATCTCGGAACTGTAGAGATTCAACTTTATAGTGGAGAGGAAATCCATTGCCGAGGGCTGTGGATCGTCGAGGATTTCCTTGATGGTAAGTAACCACTTGTCGAGTTCCGTCTCTTTTCCATCAAGGTCCTTTTCATCGCTATCTTGATCCACCTCACCTTCCTTATATTTCCAGTGGGCAGCAAAACCGTGTTCTGCCACATCGTCCATTCGGCGTGACCGTATCTGCAACTCTATCCATCGGCCGCTGGGACTCATCAGTGTGGTATGAAGGGCGCGGTAACCGTTGGACTTAGGGTTCGACAGCCAATCGCGGAAGCGGTCGGGATGCGCCTTGTAGATACTGGTGCAGGCGGAATAAATCTGGAAACAATCGGACTTCTCGACCTCAGGATCATTGGGATCGTGGGAATCGAAAACGATGCGTACGGCCAGCAGGTCGTAGATCTCCTCGAACGCAACATGCTTGGTTTGCATCTTGGTCCAGACGCTGAAAGGACGCTTGAAACGTGCCTTGATGGTATAAACGTATCCCATGCGGTCCAGTCGCTCGCGAATGGGGCGGATAAAACTCTGGAAGGTCTCGTCAAGGTAAGGACGTATTTCGTTCAGTCGCTGACAGATTTCGGCATGTGCCTGAGGCTGTTCGTACTCAAAACTAAGGTCCTCCAGTTCTTCCTTGATACGGTTGAGGCCGAGGCGGTGGGCCAAAGGGGCATAAATGTATAAGGTCTCGCCCGCAATTTTATACTGTTTGTGAGGCGGCTGTGAACCAAGAGTACGCATATTGTGCAGGCGGTCGGCTATCTTGATAAGGATAACGCGGATGTCATCACTCATCGTCAGTAGCAGTTTCTTGAAGGACTCGGCTTGAGCAGAAGCCTTATCGCCAAAGATACCTCCGGAAATCTTCGTCAGTCCGTCGACGATTTGTGCAATCTTCGGACCAAAGATATTCTTGATGTCCTCAACGGTGTACTCCGTGTCTTCCACGACATCGTGAAGCAAGGCGGCACAAATGCTGGTGCTGCCAAGGCCTATCTCTCCGCAGACAATTTGGGCAACAGCCAAAGGGTGAGTGATATAGGGTTCTCCAGAAAGACGGCGCACACCCTCATGGGCCTTGCGTGCGAAGTTGAAGGCCTTGGAAATAATTTCCGTCTTCTTGCGATGTGGCGAGGCCAGATAGGTCTCAATAAGTCGCTGATAGGCAGCAGAAACAATATCGTCTGTCTGTTGCGCTTCTGACTGGGTATGAGCAATGTCGTCTTCCATAAGCTACCTTATTCTTAGTTTTTGTCCCGCACGGATATTGTTTCCACGAATGCCGTTGAGGCTACGCAACTTAGCTACTGTAGTGTGGTTGCGACGTGCAATGGCGCCAAGGGTATCACCACGGCGAACGGTGACTCGTGTGCCTCCACTGCTTCCCCGGCCTCCTCTGCCTCGACGACTGCTGGCGGCGGATTGGGAGATTTCCACTTCTCGGCGGCTGGTCAGCAACTCTGTAGCACGCCAGGCGTAAACGCTGTCGCCAGCAGCTACGAAGGCAGACATTGCAACAGTGGGCAAACGCAGAGTGCAGTTGTGACTATCACCGGGGATGAGGGCTGTACGGTACTGAGGGTTCAGCGCCCGCACCTCTTCGTCCTTCACATTGCAGCACCCGACGAGTTGGTCGAAATGCAGGTTGCGAGAAACAGTAACGGTATCTGTGGACGCGGGCAGATTAGTGCCTGCAGGACAGATATTATGGTCACAATAATAATTCATCACATAGTTAGCGGCAATAAAAGCAGGCACATAGCCGCGCGTCTCCGCTGGCAAATAGGGATAGATCTGCCAATAGTCTTTTACACCTCCGGCACGACTGATAGCCTTTCGGACGTTATTCGGGCCGCAGTTGTAGGAGGCAATGACGAGAGTCCAGTCACCGAAAATATCGTAGAGGTCCTTCAGATAATGAGCAGCGGCATAACTGGACTTGATGGGGTCGCGGCGCTCGTCTATGAGGCTGGTGACTTCCAGCCCGTACTGCTTGCCCGTAGTTATCATGAACTGCCATAAGCCCACGGCTCCGGCACGACTGACGGCTGTGGGGTTCATGGCAGACTCGATAACTGGCAGGTACTTCAGTTCCAACGGCAGCTGATAAGCTTCAAGGGCTTCCTCAAAGATAGGGGTGTAGAAATTGCTGGCACCAAGGATGATACTGACGGTGCGGCGCAAGCGTCCTGTATACTGGTCTATGAACTTGCGTACGACCTCATTATAAGGCATCTCTATCACGTTTGGCAGTCGCTGCAGTCGGTGGATATATGTCTCCTTATCGAATTCAGGGTTGACGCCATTGTCAGTGCAGTCTCCTTCAGGAATGAGATAGCTCTTGTTATTCCATTCCTGCAGGAGGCTGTCGAGTTCAGCATCCATTGCATCGGGCAAGGCGATTTCCACATCGACAGCGGTCTCTTCCAGGTCCGGCTCTTCATCGTCCAACTCCACTTGTGCGGAGAGGGCAAGCGGTGCTGCCAGGAAGAGGGTGGCAAGCAGCAGAGTCGTAATTGTTCGTTCGTTCTTCATAACTATTTTATCGATAGGACGTTAAACGTCAGAGGAATATTCTTTAGAAATTGAGGCGAAGGGCAACACCAAAGCCTCGGTCAGGGTCAGGATAGGCCACAGGCTGAGCGCTATGACCAGCGGGGTTCTTGTTGATGACCGCCGGTGACCACTCCAGCGAGAGATCCTCGCTGATATCGAAGGTCGACAGCTCTGCATCTACGTAGGCATCAATGACAGCGATTGCATAGACTGCAGCGAAGGCCAAGATACTCATATCGCGGTACTTGCGATAGTAGTTCTTCTTATTTTTAAAAATCTCCTTAAACTGGTTCTCACGGCCTGCAATACTATAGTTCATCGGGAGCATCTTCTCGTAGGATTTCGTATTCGGGTCGTCATCCATAATATCGAGGTAGGCCTGAGAATAGTCGCGGAGCATCTGGTTGTTCCAGGAGAGAGCGTAGTAGCATCCAAGGAATCCTCCATAGATGACTGGCAGCTTCCAATACTTGCGGTTGTAGATCTGTCCTCCTCCCGGGAATACGAGAGCGAGCCAAAGGGCCCGCTTCGGGTCGGGAATGAACGACGGCCGCCGGTGGTTCAGCAATTGCTGGGCACGAGCAGTCAGGGAATCGAGGCTGACGGTACGCGTGAGCTGCCCGAGGCTGTCTGAAGATTCCATGGCCTCTAAGCTATCCCGATGCTGTTCTAAGGAAGCTATGCTATCGATGGCTTCCAAGCTGTCAGGCGCAAGGAGGTTTCCGGGACAACAGGGTGAAGCGGCCTCGCCAGTGGTTACCAGCAGGAGCAGCATCGCCGCTGCGATGCAACACTTCGCCCAGGAGGTCACTCGTCGCTGCGCCATGAATCGTAGTCAGTGTTTCAGTCGGTCCAGTAATCCCACGATGCGCTCGAGGTCGGATTCATTGGCAAAGGGGATAGTGATCTTTCCCTTGCCTTTGTCGGAACAAGTGAATTGCACGCGGGTCTGGAAACAAGCCGAGAGGCTTTCGCGCAAGGTGCTATATTCCTCACTAAGGCGGGCCTTGTGTGGGCGTAACTTCTGACCTCCTGTGGTGACTGTTTCGCCCTCGGTGAGCCGCTTAACGAGTTCTTCAACCTTGCGAACACTGAGGTGGTCGCGCTTGATTTCGGCAAAGACCTTCAGCTGCAACGTTGGATTGTCCAGCGAGAGCAAGGCACGGGCATGGCCCATATCTATTTCACGATTTTGCAGTGCCATCTGTATCAAGGCGGGCAACTTCAACAGACGTAAATAGTTGGTGATGGTAGCACGCTTCTTGCCTACTCGTTCAGAGAGACGGTCCTGTGTCAGTTCATACTGTTCCAACAGATGCTGGTAGGCAAGTGCAATTTCTACGGCATTAAGGTCTTGGCGCTGGATGTTCTCGATGAGTGCCATCTCCATCATATTCTCATCGTCTGCCGTACGGATATAGGCGGGAATGGACTTCAAGCCTGCCATCTGAGAAGCACGCCAGCGGCGCTCGCCAGCTATAATCTCATAGGTGCCGTCGTCTATCTTTCGCAGGGTGATAGGTTGAATGATACCGATTTCACGAATACTATCAGCCAACTCCTGCAACGCCTCGGAGTCAAACTCACGACGCGGCTGGTTGGGATTCGGATGAATCTGCGAGAGCGGAATCTCATTGATGCTCGACGAGCCTTCGGTCTGCACTGTGTCTGTTTGTATCAGTGCATCAAGGCCGCGACCGAGAGCCGGGAATTTCTTATGTGGAGCCATATTTACTCTTATTATTCAGTTTTCACTTTTTATTCTCTCACTTTTCATTTTTATCAATGATTTCCTTTGCCAGCGCCAGGTGGTTGCGGGCTCCTGCACTGTCAGCATCATAGAGGATGACGGGAAGTCCGTGACTGGGAGCCTCGGAGAGTTTAACATTGCGGTAGATGACAGTCTGAAAGACCAGTTCCTGGAAGTGGCGCTGCACCTCATCCTTAATCTGATTGGCCAGGCGCAAACGGGAATCGTACATCGTCAGAAGGAAGCCTTCGATTTCCAACGGGGGATTCAGCTTCTGCTTGATAATCCGAATGGTGTTGAGCAGCTTGGAGATTCCCTCAAGGGCAAAGTACTCACACTGTACGGGGATAATGACCGAGTCGGCAGACGTCAAGGCGTTCACCGTGATGAGCCCCAGTGAAGGAGAACAGTCGATGAGGATATAGTCGTAGTCTGACAGCAACGTACGCAACTGCCGGCGCATCACCTGTTCACGATTCTTCATATTCAACATCTCGATTTCAGCGCCTACAAGGTCTATGTTGCTTGGAATGATATCGAGATTAGGAATATCGGATTCATAGATAGCCTCTCGGGCATCCACTTCATTAATTAGACAGTCATAAATGGAAGTCTCGACTTCCTTCACATCAATGCCCAACCCACTGGAAGCATTGGCTTGAGGGTCAGCATCTATTAAGAGGACACGCTTTTCCAGCGTGGCGAGCGAGGCGGCCAGGTTCATCGACGTCGTAGTCTTGCCCACACCACCTTTTTGATTGGCTAAAGCGATAATTTTACCCATAGTCATATACTTAGTAAGGCGCAAAGATAGGTATTTTTGACGAGAAAAATGCAGTTTTAAGCCTTTTTATGCTATATTTCGGCAAATTCTTGGTATCTTCGCCCCCAAAACGAACAACTTTGCCACAATCATGGAGGAAAAATCACAGCAACAACAGGACGAACAATTCATGCGATTGGCGTTAATAGAAGCCCGACAGGCGATGGATGAAGACGAGATTCCTATCGGTGCTGTCGTGGTCTGCAAGGGGCAAGTTATTGCCCGTGCCCACAACCTCACGGAACGGTTGACAGACGTCACGGCACACGCTGAAATGCAAGCCATCACCGCCGCCTCAGCCTATCTCGGTGGGAAGTATCTGACGGAATGCACACTCTATGTGACCGTGGAACCCTGCGTGATGTGTGCCGGTGCTATAGCCTGGGCACAACTGGCACGCATCGTCTATGGAGCCGACGATGAAAAACGTGGTTTCCGCCGCTACGCTCCCACGGCACTGCATCCGCGTACAAACATTCAGGACGGCATACTCGCCGAGGAGTGTGCCGCCCTGATGCGTGAATTCTTCCAGAAGAAGAGATAGAGAGAAGTCCTTAGCGCCCCACTCGTACGGCGGGACCTCCAAAGCCGCCGCCACGGCCACCGCGTCCGCCGCCACCGCCACCGCCGGGGAATCCGCCCTCAAACGGAAAGCCGAAGCCAGAACCGAACTCACTGCGGGCTTGGCGACTACCCATGAGGTTGAAGTTATACATGACGCGCAACATGCCATAACTATAGATCGAGTTCGACCAGGAGTCACTGCGCTGTGTGGCACTGATCATACGGCTGATATTCGAGCGCTGTCCGAGAATATCGTTCCACTCTAAGGAGACGATGAGGTTCTTCTCGCGCAGGAAGCTCTGCTGCAGGCGGGCATTCCAAATGAGTTCGGTGGTGTTCATTGTTTCATCGCTGTAGCCACGACGAGCTTGTTGGGTGATGTCGGTGGTGAGCGTCATATTCCAAGCCAGATTCAACTGGAAGTTACCACCGTAGTTGTAACGCCATGTATCGAGGTTCGCATTCTCCTGAATAGCATTGCGGGCGTGCTGATAGTTGAAGCCGCCAGTCACTCCAAGGTCGATGCCATAACCCGTCTCGCCCCAGTCGTAGCGGAAGTTCAGGCGCACATTATCGCCAACGCTCAGATTCTTGGTGGTGCTCTTCACTGCCTCAGCACTACCCATCTGCTGCATATAACCTACATTATTGCTGTAGTTCAAGTTCACGTTGGTCGAGACATTCCAATATTTCTTAGGACCAAGGGCGGTATTGAATCCTCCCCAGAACCAAGTGCTCCAGTTACCATTGATGTTTTCCGGACGCGTGGTACGAACACCGGTCGTTGTATCATAAGAGGTGAAGGTGCTGATACTGTTGTTTGTCTGAGAGAAGCCACCATTGACATTCCAGCCCATCTGCAGGTCGGGCAGATAGTCGTTGTACCAAGTGTTGAAGTTATTGGTCCACGAGGGTTTCAGCCCAGGATTACCCAGCGAACGGTTAAGCGGGTCGCTGGTATCCTCCACATCAAGCAGGTTGGTCATCGAGGGCTGCCCCATTCTACCGTTATAGCGCAAACGCCACTGGCTGGTATTCGAGATTTTCCACCGGAGGTCAATACGCGGCGCCCAATTGAAGACATTGCGGGTGATGGTGGTATCGAGCTTGTTTTTCAAATAGTCCATATGGGTGGTTTGGGGCTGCAAACTCACACCAGCATTGAGGCGGAAATCACCAACCTGAAAACGCAGCATGACGCTGGCATCATGGTTGTACTCATTATATGTTGCATACTGACTGTTAAGGGAGTCATGCTGAAGAGCAAACAGGGGATCGCCATTGAGATAACGCTCATAGAGGCGTTCAGAAATAGTCTCATTTGTGAGTCCTGCGTATTCTGTACTTAACAGGTCTGTAAGACGGGCATTGAGCGAGCGGTCGCTGTCTGAATAACGGCGCTGAAACTGATAGCTGAACTGCAAGTTAGCTCCTTTGAAAATAGGTTCGGAATAAGAGAGGCGTACTCGATAGTTCCAGCTGTCAGACGGGTTGTTGTTAATCTGATTGTTGAAGGACAGGTCGGGTGTTTTCTTATAATAGTGAATGAGGCTTCGGTTCTCGGTAGTGTTCTTCGTATCGCTTATATTACCTCCGAGGTCCAAGGTGATGTTGCGACCAGGCTTGGCCAGACGGCGATTGATCTGCAACCAACCATTGATATTGTAATTATCATTATCACCTTTGTTGATGCGGTTATTTGAGTTGACGCGGATGCTGTCTGTGTCGTTGAAGTTTTCGTAATCCGTCAGAGGATCTGTCATACCCGCCTCGTATGGATCGCTATTGAACGTCACGCTGGAGCTGTATCCATTGTTATCGCTGTCGTTATACGAGAAACTCGGACGGAATTGGATATTTGTCATTGAGTCGGGCTGCCACTCCAAGCGGAAGTCGCCATTGACACCACCACGACGATTATAACTTTGACTTAAGCTGTTGACGAACTGAGAGACCGTAGAGGTCACAAAGGTTTGCGAGCTTGTTTTCGTAAGGTTGTCTGTGGATGAGTGGTTGTAACGAACGTTGCCACCGAGCTCCAGGAAACCAGCCTCACCCTCTTCCTTGTTATTCATCCATGCAAAGTCACCACCGACAGACTGTGTAGAGATGAGGCCACTGCCCCACCCACCGGTATTGTTGGCATTGCCGAAGACTGCAACACGCCACGTATCCATAAAGCGAGTCACTCTTAAGTTTCCGAGATAGCGGTCTTTTGTTCCATAGCCACCTTCAACGTTACCTCGCCAGCCCTCGCCCATACCTTTCTTGATAGTCAGGTCAAGCACCGTTTCTTCCTCACCGTCATCGATTCCTGTCACACGGGTATAGTCGCTTTGGCGTTCATAAGCTCGCACTTGGCTGATCATACTGGCCTGCAGGTTCTTGAGGGTCGATTCCGTGTCGCTGCCGAAGAATTCCTTCTTGTTGACGAGGATGCGCTTCACCTCCTTACCGTTAATCTTTATGGTTCCTTCCTCGGTGATTTCTGCGCCTGGGAACTTCTTCAACAGGGCTTCAAAATTGGCACCAGCAGGAACACGGAATGCATCAGCATTATAGACAAAGGTGTCGGCCCTCATTTCCACCTGAGCGGCTTGAGCTGTAACAACGGCATCGCGCATCAGCTGGGAGTTGTCCTGAAGAACAATCTGTCCGAGCAACTGACGGCGGTTCTGCTTGGTAAGATTCAACGTGCGGAAAACGGTCTTGTACCCAATATACGAAGCACGAAGAAGGTAGTCACCAACCTGAAAACCACTGATACTGAATGTTCCGTCATCCTTTGTGGATTGTCCTGTAACCTGGGTACTGTCGAGGCGCATGATGACCACGGTGGCACCTGGAAGAGGTTCGCCCGTATTGTCAACAACAGTACCTGTAACAGTAGCTTTCTGTGCGCTGGCAACGACTACGCAACACAGTGCAAATAATGTGGTTAAGATTCTATTCATTGTCGCTTTTTCTGTTTTCGATGTTGAAAGATCTGACGGTATGCAGAAGAAAAGCCGTCGGGAGTATGACGGCTTTTAACGGAGTTCGTTTAACGATTCGGTGTCTATTTAACGTTTATTTAATTTAAAGGACACCCAGAGCACATAGATATACCACTATGGCAGGAATAGCTAACAGGCTGCTGTCGAAACGATCAAGCATGCCACCATGACCAGGAAGTATCTTGCCACTATCCTTGATTCCCAAACGACGCTTGAAGAGGCTCTCGACCAGGTCTCCCCAAGTACCGAAGACCACCACGACAAGAGCGAAACCTGCCCACTGCAGAGGTGTCAGCAGGGGCTCATAGTGGGCAAGGAGTTGAGAGACTGCCAAGGTCAGCACACCGCCACCGAGACTTCCTTCCCATGTCTTGCCAGGCGAGACACTGGGGAATAGTTTGTGGCGACCAAACAGCGAACCACAACAGTAGGCACCCGTATCAGAACACCAGAGAAAAATGAAGATAGATAAAATAATGAACGCGCCCGCGCGCGAGAATGTCTCTGCCTCCAACGGCGCTTTGTCCTGAACGAAGAGAAGCTGCGAGAGCAGTGCAAAGGGCAAAGCAATATAGAGTTGGGACATCAACGCATAAGCCCAGTTATTCAGGGGATTCACGCGTTTTAAGTAAAGTTCGGAGATAAGGATATATGCGATATTCAACCACCAAAGTGCAAACAGCAAGCCGGCGCGGCTGGAACCTAAAGCGTAAGCAAAAAAGGCTGCAAAAAGTACCCAGCTGGCAGTGGTAGCAATAAGACGGGGCACCTGAACGTTGGCATGCTTGTTTATGAGCCCCGTGAACTCCCAGGTGGTAAGTACGGTGATGAACATAAATAGCAAAGCACAGCTGAGGGGATGATAAAGAATGCCGCCGACCATGACAGCGACGAAAATGATGCCCGTAAGGGCACGAGTTATAAGATTCTTCATGCTGCTTTTTTTATGCTTCGGTTTCAGTATCTTCTTGTGGCTGCGATGTCAGCAACTCCTCGGTACGGCTGGTCCAAGGACGTTTGCCAAAGATCTTTTCGACATCCTCGGCAAAGATAACCTCACGCTCCACGAGAAGCTGAGCCAGGGCATTGTGTCCTTCTTTCTTCTCAAGGAGCAGTCGCTTGGCACGCTCATACTGCTCGGCTATCATGCGTTTCACCTCCTTATCAATGAGTTCTGCTGTAGCCTCGCTGTAGGGTCGCTGCCAGGAATATTCATCGTTGTTATAATAACATAGGTTCGGGAGTGCTTCGCTCATACCCATATAAGCTATCATCCCATAAGCCTGCTTCGTCACACGTTCGAGGTCGTTCATGGCTCCACTGCTGATATGCCCTGTGAATAGTTCCTCAGCGGCACGTCCGCCCAAAGTTGCACACATCTCATCGAGCATCTGCTCACGCGTAGTAATTTGTCGTTCCTCCGGCAGATACCACGCTGCACCCAGCGCACGGCCACGCGGCACGATGGTCACCTTAATGAGCGGGTTGGCATACTGCAGGTTCCAGGAAATCGTAGCGTGACCGGCCTCATGGAGTGCAATCGTGCGTTTTTCCTCCTCGGTCATCACCTTGGTTTTCTTTTCCAGCCCACCTACAATACGATCCACCGCAGCCAAGAAATCTTCCTTTGTCACAGCTTGTTTTCCGTGGCGCGCTGCGATGAGGGCAGCCTCGTTGCAGACATTAGCAATATCAGCTCCGCTGAAGCCGGGAGTCTGACGCGCCAACAGGTCTACATCCAAGGAAGAATCTACCTTTATGGGTTTCAGATGCACCTTGAAGACAGCTTTGCGTTCGCTCAAGTCTGGGAGATCCACATGAATCTGACGGTCAAAGCGTCCTGCTCGCAACAAAGCTTTATCAAGAATGTCTGCACGGTTTGTGGCAGCCATAATAATGACGCCAGAATTGGTGCCAAAGCCATCCATCTCCGTCAACAGCTGATTCAGTGTGGATTCTCGTTCATCATTACCACCCATCATCGTGTTCTTGGAACGGGCACGTCCCACTGCATCAATTTCATCGATGAAAATGATACATGGTGCTTTCTCCTTGGCCTGACGGAAGAGATCGCGCACTCGGCTTGCACCAACACCCACGAACATCTCTACGAAGTCAGAACCCGACATGGAAAAGAATGGTACGTCTGCCTCACCGGCGACAGCCTTGGCCAACAACGTCTTACCTGTTCCGGGAGGGCCAACGAGCAGGGCGCCCTTGGGAATCTTACCGCCGAGGTCAGTAAACTTACTCGGATTCTTCAGGAATTCCACAATCTCTTGCACCTCCTGCTTTGCCGAGGCCTGTCCGGCCACATCCTTGAAGGTAATCTTCGACTCGTTCTCAGTACCTTTTTCTACTAATTGCGCGCGCGAACGACCCACATTAAAGATGCTACCCATCCCCATGCCACCGCCGCCACTGCCCATCCTACGCATGATGAAGATCCACACGCCGATAATCAGCAAAAGCGGGAACAGATTCCAGAAGAGCTGCATCAGCGTGTCGTCAGACTTCTTGTAGCTGAGCTCGCCCTTGAAGTTCCCCAGTTCTTGTTGCTGCGACACGAATTCATCCAGTTTGTCGGCTGAGGGGAACTCAGCCTGCACAAAGGGCTGCTTGCCTGTCTGCTCCACACCCTGTTGGAACACGTCGCGGATGTGTTCAGGCTTCACATAGAGTCGCACCGTGCCCTCATCCTTGCTGGCAACAATACGATTGGCGTAGCCCTGCTCCACGTACTGTTTGAAAACAGTATATGTCACACTTTTCGATGAGCCAGACTGCTGCGAGTCGCCACCCGCGAAGAAGAGATAGCCCAAGGCGATAGCAATGGCGATATACAACCACGAGAGGTTGAAACGCGGCATTTTGTTGTTCTTACGGCTGTTGTTATGACCGCCGTTGTTTGGAGTCGTATTTTGCTCTTCCATATTCTTTATCAGTTAATCCAAATTGGGAATTTCGGTGATGATGGCATCAGCCCACAGGCGCTCCAAGTCATAGAACTCTCGCACCTCACGGAGGAAAAGATGGACAATGACCGTACCATAATCCATCGCCACCCACTGTGCATTGCGCAATCCGGCGACAGCCGCCGGATGAACTCCAGCCCCCTTGCGGGCAAACTCTTCCACACTGTCTGTCAATGCCTGCAGGTGCGTGGGCGAATTGCCGGTACAGATGACGAACGCCTGACAGATAGCTTCAGGAATATTAGAGAAATCAGCCACGACAATATCACGACCTTTCTTTTCTTCGATGCCGGCCTGTATGTGGCCGATAAGTTGTTCTGTTTGTAAAATCATGCAATTTATGCGTTTTCAGTCGGCAAAGATACTACCTTTTCCTCGAACTAACGGAAAAAAAACGTGAATTTTCAATTTTTTTAGGGAAAAGTTTGTCGGTTTCGCAAAAAGTACCTACTTTTGCACCCGCAAAACGCAACAAAGAGCGTCAAGCGACATTGATTGGGCTATGGTGTAATGGTAACACTGCAGATTCTGGTCCTGCCTTTCCTGGTTCGAGTCCGGGTAGCCCAACAATGACATGTTGATATGTTGACACATTTACGAGTTAACACGTTGACACCTGTTGAGGCAGGCTTGTGGAATAGTGGCCTCTGTAATTTAACGATTGGGCTATGGTGTAATGGTAACACTGCAGATTCTGGTCCTGCCTTTCCTGGTTCGAGTCCGGGTAGCCCAACCCCCAAAGAATAATTAGCAGATTAACAAATTAACAGGCTGCAAGGAGCGCCGTTGATTGTTAATCTGTTATTTTTTAATCTTTGAATCATAATTGTTCACAGTTTAATTGTCCATAGATTATTATCTTCATGCTGGATGCTTCTCCCTTTTTCCAAATGATAGAGCTCGACGAGGTGAATTCCACCAATTCCTACCTCGCCGGCTACCGCCCCCCTCGGCCCACCGACATTACCCTTGTTACCGCTGAATATCAGACAGCCGGACGCGGTCAGACCGGTAATAGCTGGGAATCTGAACGCAGCCAGAACCTGCTTTTCAGCCTGCTGCTCCACCCCCATTCCTTACCTGCAGCACAAATGTTCGTCCTCAGCGAGGCAATTGCTCTCGCTATTCGTGGAGCCATCATCTCATTTCTGAACGACAAGTCCGTCCGCGATCGTCCTTCCGCACTTGACGTCACAGTGAAGTGGCCAAACGATATTTATGTAAATGATTGCAAGATAGGCGGAATCCTCATCGAGAACACCCTTCGCGGACAATACATAGATCGCTGCATCATCGGCTGCGGAGTGAACATCAACCAAGCCACCTTCCACAGCGACGCTCCCAACCCCGTTTCGCTCCGCCAACTTTTAGGCCACGACGTTGAGCGCCGCTTTGTCCTCGAAGCCATAATAGACAACTTCAACCACCACTATTCCTCACTTCAGTCCTCCGAAGCAACAGCAGCGGCCACAGAGATTCATTCCGCCTACCTCGCCGCGCTCTACCGCCGTCAGGGTCTACATCCCTATCGTCTTCCCTCATCCCCCACTCCTTTCCTTGCTGAAATCGCCGACGTCCAACCCTCTGGCCACCTCATTCTCCGTGACCCCTCCGGCACCCTACACCGCTTCGCCTTCAAGGAAGTCTCCTTTGATTTCTAAACGCAAGTTCGGGATAATCCTCAGAACAAGAAGAGCTATCCAGAGTCCTCAATCTCATATCCAGCAAGCCAACATTATTATAAAGATTCGTTTTTGTAAACCCTTAACCCTTAACCTTATGTCTCGCACCCGCACTTTGTTCGCCTCGACACTTCTAAAAACCATTAACCGAATTGTTGCTATTACTCTTTATACCGATACTTTTTGTTCTTATTCTCACCTTCTGCAGTCAAATACCCTAAATCCACAAGACGAGTCAGATAGCTTCTGGCATATCTTGTATCAACCTAAAACAGCGAAACAACCATACTAGTCGTTATGAGCTCATTAGAATCAGCCACGACAACAACATCGGACATTTTATCGGTCAAACCAAACTTATTCCCTATTTCTTACCTTTGCTTACGAACTTGCAGAACTCCACCAAACTGCGCTGGATGACGCCACCCACCTGCAGCTGCTCCTTATACAGTGCCACCATCGTGGGCGACATACTGCGATTCAGTGCATAGCGCACCACCTCCATATCAGCATCCTTACAGAGAATGATGCCGATGCTTGGATTCTCGTTCGAACGACGTTCCTCCTGGTCGAGTGCCTCCAGATAAAACTCCAACTGTCCCAAATCCTTGGGATGGAATTCATCCGTCTTCAACTCGATAGCGACCATACATTGCAACAGTCTGTGATAGAACAACAAATCCACCTTGAATGTCTTGCCGCCCACAGCAATACGGTGCTCGTCATCAATAAACAGGAAGTCCTTGCCCATCTCCAAAATAAAGTCCTTCATGTGGGCGATAATCTCTTTCCTCAGTTTCGATTCCTTATACTTTACGGGCAACCCAAACATCTCTAAATAGACAGTATCCTTGAACAATACGCCACTCTGTGGATATTCGCGCTTCATCATTTCTGACTGCACATCCTTGCTGCCAAGTATTGAAGACATGGCATCTGTCTTCAAAGCACGCTGCAGCTCTTTATACTCCAACTGCTCGCGGCCAGCATATAGCATATAGAAAAGGCGTTGCTCGTTGGTCTTGCACTGTCTCATAATCAACTGATGATTGCTCCAGCCAGTAGCAAACAGCACGTTAGGAATTTGTGTCAATCCGATTGACACAATTTCGTTCATTGGAATTTGTGTCGATTCAATTGACACAATTGAGCCTCCGTTTGATGGCAAATTATTGGCTTTGGAGTCTGACAGATAGTTTTGCATTCCATAGTGGTTGACAGTCTGAATGAAGCTATCGGACGAGTACATTTCGTAGAACCTTACCATTCTATATATAGTACTATAGCTCCAACCCTTTGCCTTGGGGCTCCTTGTGTGAATATACTCTGCCAGCATACGCACCACACCGTCGCCCCAAATGGCATTTTTCAATCGGTCGGACACGTATGCCCCAACCTCCCAAAGCATATTGAGCGATTCGTTATGCACGGCATACATCGCTCGTTTCTTGTGAGCAGAGATAATGCCGCATATCGTATCGAACTCATCCTTGTATGCCAAAGGATTGTTGCCTGTCTCAACAACTGTTGGCAGACTGCCTTTATCTATCTTTGTCTTTGCCATATATTTTATAACGTTTTCGATTCCTGTTTTATTGCCTTCGCTCGGCTCTGCTGCTTGACTCGTCCAAGAAGGTTTAGCTCGACCTTAGCTTGAACCGTAATTGTTTTGTTGCTGTTGCTATTGTGTTTTAACGAAGCCTGTCCAGCTCCTCAATGATTTTCTAATAGTGCATCAATACGTTTTTGTTCATTTACTATACTTGTTAGAGCAAGCTTTCGTATTTCTTTAAATAAGGCTTCCGATGGTAGTATCAATTTATCAGAAATGTCGTATACTTGATTATATGTTAACTTTTCATCAAATTTAAACGCTCCAATTATTGTTTTAAGGTTTTGCGAGGCCTTTGCTATTAACGAATCAATATCTTTTTTGGATAATTGTAAGCAATAGATAACCGAAAGAACTTGTAAGTCTTTAACAATAGCGGAAAACTTTTCGTACACTTCCTTCCTTTTATCATTATACTTTATCAAATAATCACTTTGGGTATTTATATCTGGCATCATCATTGCAACCTCTGTATCCGTATAAATCAATTTTTCTAAGATATCTTTTGTCTTTTGCTGACCTAAACTAAGATTGTTGTTCTTGATGAGAATAATGATTTCTCTCAAGTTGTTCGTATGGTATACGATGATATTTTTAATCATCGCTTCACGAAGATTATTCAACCATTGACTTTGTTGTTGATATGCTAATACATTTAGTTGAAGTTGTCTGTTATTCTCGTTCTCTGTATGATTATTATTTCTATTTTTGCTGTTTTCAATTTGATTGTCTTTGCGCTGAATGACGAGAATAGCAAATGCAATCATTGAACTTATGATTGCACTCAAATAACTACCCCAAAAGGAGATCCAATCTTTCAAATCCCCAGTACTCTGTTCACAAGAAGGTGTAAAAACCAGATAATTGAGCACAATTGGTGCAACCATAATAATGAGTGCAATCCACCAGTATTGCTTAATAACTTCTTTCATTATGTTACTTCTTTTCAGTAATTCATATTACTTTTACATCATATTATTAGTCCAACGATTCGGGAACATCATCAACATCTTCAGTCTCTTCCTCCTTATTCAAGAATCCGAGAAAAACTCTTAGGAATGCTGTCTCTTTGAAGAAGTAATTTGGATTCTCCTCCAACTTCTCTTGAATAAAGTCGAAACCGAAGTTGGCATATTGTTCCATCTTGTCAACCAGCATGTCTACGGCTTTACGAGGAGTGATTTCACCTTTGTCAAGAGCAATAAAATCAATATCCGTCCTTGCTATCAGAGCAGCATACATGTAGCGTTGCAACTCAGAGTATTTGACACGTCCAAGACGTGCTTCCCTACTGCCCCATTCGCAGATAGGCCAGCCAAAGTGTTTCCTTTTTGCCTTGTCCTCGACTAACGGCTTCGTCTGGTCATAGTACAAGCCAATGAAGAAAGCCAAGATGAACATTTCATAACCTGGTCCGAATATTTTACCGCGCCGTGTCCTGATATTTCTTTTCCCATTCGGGGTCTCTTTTGCCCCACAAGTCAAACAATGATTCCATACTCTACTTCAGTTTTTCTACGATTGTACGAATGGTTGCCATATTCCGTGCGTCGAAGCCTTCAGCCTTCTTGATACGATAGACGGGACACTGTAGGCTTTGAATGTCGTTCTTCCGCACTTCCCCCTTAGTAATAAAGTCTTTGGTTACAATAATGCACTGCTTCTTCACATTGCTGATGACGTTATAAAACTCACCTTCCTTGGAGTCGCCAAACGATGAAGTAGCAGCATCGAATATCAGCGGATAATCTTCTTCGCGTTTCTGCTGAGTAAAGTCAGAGATAGCAAAAAGCACCGATATATACATCACCGTGCGCTGAGATCCGGACGGCTTTTTGATTTCCGTTCCGTTTGAACTAAACAGATGTATCTCTGTTGAGTCATCAGCCGTCTGTATTAGTCGTATCTCTCCATGAAAGTCATTGGCACTCAGAGCTGATACATAATGATTGGCTCTCTCCTCCATCTCGGCAAGGAAACGTCGCAAGTTCTCCTTCTTGGCATTCTGGAAGGCACGGGCAATTTCTTCCAATGCACGATGTACGTCACGCAGTGTTTTCACTTTCGAACTGGCAGGATTCAGAGCATCCAGTTTTTCTTGCAGTTCTTTCTGCTGCTCCATTTTCAGTTTCAATTCCCCGTTCAGTTCCGTCAGTCTCACCTCCGCACGGTTTTTCTGTTCAAACAGTCCCTTGATGTCATTATACTGACTTTCAAGCAGCGACTCCGGCACGTTTCCTGCTTGTATCAACAGGCGAGCCTTCTCGTCAACAATGTCCTGAATCTTGCCTTCCACCACCTTCAAGTCCTCCTTCAAGCGGTCAACCAATTCCAAGCGGTCTTTTATCTCGCGGGCAATAGAAGAAACCTTTGCCTGTTGACTGCCACTGAGAGCTATACTGAAACTATGCAGTTCCTCAATGTAATCATTCTTAAACAGACTCTGTTCCTCCAACGATTGCTTTTCCTGTTCACGCTTCAGCTTCGCCTCTACGTGGGCTTTGTATTCCTCTATCTTGTGTACCATAAAGTGGTAAGCCTCAGAATTGTCTTCTACAGTTCGCCCGCATACCTTACAGATGTGGTCACGCAGCATCTCTTCCATTGTTTCCTGGTCAGGCAGATACCAAGGTAATTCCGTTGCACCATTGATAAGTGCCCCTTGAACCTCTTTGATAGTTTCTAACTTTGCAAGTGTCGCTGCTTGTTGCTTGTCGAAGTCTCTTTCTTGCTTTCTTTTCTCCCGACTAAGTGCTGAACACTTCTGCTGAAATTCATTCAAAATAGGTGGGAAAGCACATAGTACCCACATTTTATCAAGCAAACTGTGACTATAATCTATGCTTCCAATCTGTCCTTTTAAACGTGTCGCTTTTTCTTCTTGAGTCTTTAACCTATTCTGTATGTCACGGTAGCGTTGAGAAGTTTCTTGGTTCTGCTCCAGTTGTGTTAGGCGATTTGAAAATACATCATAGGATGTTTGTTTATCTCTGATGTCACTTCGTAGATTTGAAATCTCTTCGCCAACATGCTTTATCTTAAAGTCCAATTCATTTGCTTCTTTAGAGACTTTTGCATCAGACTTCATTTCTTTCGTGTAGGTTTCAAAGAAGGTCGTTTTGCCGTCCCCGTTCGAACCGAGGATAAAATTCAAATGGTCAGAAAAGGCAACCCCTTTCTTTCCATAATAACTATGGTAGTTATTGTATGCGATTCTATTCATTGCCTCAAAAACCATTTAAACAGAATCCAAATACACATAACCGTAAAGGCAACGCTCACCAAAGAAGTAAGGGTCAAAAGATGTGCATGTGCCCCAGCAGAAACATTCCTCAAGACGACTACCAAGAGAATAGACAAAACTGAAGAAATCACGACCGCCATTGACATCTTCGTAACGGACTTCATCGTCTTAATAAATCTTCGCAAAGCATTCATCCTTCTTGCGAGTGTCAATGATTGCCCCCCTTCTTCTACTTGTTGGCCCAGTTCATTCAAACTATCCTTTTTGCTGACTAAAAAGGCTGTCGTCAGAGTAAAAACAGAAACGCCGACAGACAACAGCGTCGTGGCTATTGTCATGCAGAGAGACAAGAAATCCTCATAGGCTTTCTCGTCAGCCATTAGTAGTTGCTGCCAGATAGCTTGCAAAGATTCCCTCAACATTCTTCTTGATATTTTCCGTTTCGAAAATGCTCTTGTCTTTTATCGCGGACTCTTTAATCTCAATCGAATAATTGAAACTGTCCTCAAACGACTCGGTTATTTTGTCCTTGAATTCTTGAACCATCGAGAACAGCCGCTTGTTATAAGTCGAGAACTTAACGCTTCGTCTATTGTACCATTTCGTAAAGTCCTTATCATTGAACACCAAAACCGCATCATCTACACTCATGTTCTCCAAAGATATTTTCTGCTCACGTTTGGAAGAGCATTTATATGTGTAATTTTTGATGTATTCAGGTATGCCTTCCTCATCCTCGCCAATAGTTGACAGCGATATTTCCACTTTCGAGATTAAATCATACTTGCGAATGTCTGCCAGCATCTTGTCTGACTTAATATTTCTAATTGGTGCTTTGATTATTTGGCTCATTATCAGTTTGGCAATCTTCACAATTTCTGCCCCAACTTTCGATGGGTCTTCATAGATGAAAATATGCCAATAAATCTCTGAGGCATCATTGACTAAATCTTTTACGATGAGTGGATAAAGGATGAAAATATAGGTGTCACTGCATAGTTTGTCCTTCTGTTTGAAACGGATTTCATGCCCCTCATCATCTTGTTGCTGATAAAAACCGTCAATCAGATTAGACTTATATGCCCTAACACGTAACAGCAAACACTTGTCTTTATTAAACGCAATATCCTCATAAGCAATACTGTCAATACCAATTGTCGTTGTCTTGGATTTGTAATCACTGACAACATGAGCCTTTGGATTTGAATTATAATCATCTATGTGTTTCTTGGCCAAGTCAATCATATTCTCCTGCGACACAGCAAAAGAATCAAAAGAATTGGCATCATCCGCCTCTATCCGCTTTGACACATATACAGGGACTTTGAGCGGATATGTCTTTTCTTCAATAATTGTAGTATTGTCCTTTTTGCTCATGAGACTTGCATTAATTGATTGTTTGTTGTGACCACTCAGACGGAACGCAAGGCTCCGCCCGGGCGGTCGGTCAATGTTGTTTATCACTCTGGCGTCACGGGCGTTGGCTCTGGCTCCGGCGTCGGTGCGGGCGTGTCGCCACCGTCGTCACCGCCTCCGTCGGGCTTTTCGTCTGGGTCTTCCTCGTCGCCCTTGCCACCGGCGAAAATTGTCTTCTCGTAGTAGTTGATGTCCTCGTTCAACCTACCGACGAGAACACTAAAGCGTGCTTCGTCCGAATCGGCCCCGGCAAGACAATTGGTAATCCAAATGAGGTCGCGATACTCCAAGTCGGTCTGCTTGCGCAGGTCCACCATTCTCTGTTGCGGAGCGGCAGCTCGCTCGGCGTTGCGCTGGTCGATAAGGCGTCGACAGTCTTCATTGGCCTGTTTCAGGGACTCATAAAATACGGTGGCACCAATCAGGGCGATGGCCTGCGTGTACTGTGAATTGCCGTCGATGGCTTGGCAAAACTGCAGCGTCTTCGAGCCTTGGTTCTCATAATTGTCCTCGTTGCTCAGCTGGTAGTGCTTCATCAGGTCAAGCACCGTCTGGCCTGCGCTCTGCTTCTGAGGGTCGCCGGGGTTCATGGCAAAGGCCTGGGCCATGGCACGGAGGCTTGAAGTGTTGGTGTCGCGGCGAGCGTCGGCCTCCTGAATCTGCGGGGTCAGGTCGCTCTTGTCGATGCGCTTGAAGAATTCGTCCTCGGCTGTGATGGCAGTGCGGAAGCACGTCAGCTGAGTGCCGATTTTCACAGGAGCGGGGTTGTCCTCATCGAATTCGCTGTCGTAGCGCGAGAGTACACGGAGGTAGAAATTCACATGATAACTGTTGCCCTTGTGGTCGATTTCGTAGTACGTCCGGGCGATGGTCTTGTTCGTAATCATAATCGTTTTATTATTATAGTTAATACTAAATCCTGTTCTCTGATTCATTCACTCGCCACGCGAGCGTTCATTTTCGAGCCTCGAAATGCAGCACTCATGACGCGAGCACTCGTTTTCGTCCTCCAAAATTCGCCACTCGCCACGCGTGCGTTCATTTTCGTAACCCGAAAAGCATCATTCACGACGCGAGTTGTCATATTCTTGTCACGGAGGGCATCGTTCGCCACGCGAGCGGTCGTTTTCGGACCTCGGAAATCATCGCTCGCCACGCGAGTGGTCGTTTTATCAACACCAACGGCATCGCTCGTCATCTTAGCATTAATTCCCATTGGCCTCACCTCCTTTCTCTTTAGGTTTCTTGGTCTTCGCTGAATAGCTTTGCTTACTCGGAATCACACCACGGACGCCACCCTTGGGGTTGGGCACGTCTCCTTTATAGCGAGGAATCAGGTGCATGTGGCAGTGGAACACAGACTGCCCCGCTGCCTCGTTCACATTAATACCCACGTTGTAGCCATCGGGATGGAAACGCTCGTCCACCTTCTGCTTCACGTATTGCAGCACAACGTTCATTGCCTCTCGCTCGTGGTTAGTAAGGTCAAAGTAATTAGCAACATGGCGCTTAGGAATAATCAGGGCATGACCTGGCGAGACGGGATAGCCATCATAGAAAGCGACGCACGTAGCCGTCTCGCAAATGATTTCAACCCGGCGCGACAATTTACAGAACGGGCAGGTTTCGCCCTCCTTGCGCGGCAGCTTATTGAAGTGATTGTATTGATAGAGTTCGTAACTCTTGTTGGCGACGAGGCTCTTGTATGGTAGCCGCACGTTGCACTGGTATGTGTACTGCTTGTGGATAGCATGGAGCCTAAAACCCTCTACCTCCAAGTCGCGGCGCACGGCAAAGTATGCCGTCCCCTTTGGCGAAAGCAAGTTCGTGACGTTCATCAGCACCTCGGCCTGTGCGTAAGGCTCCAGCACATTCAGCACGTAGTTGCAAATAATGGTATCAAACTTCCCCTCGGGATAGTCGGGGCGGTAATAGTAGTCGTAGCCCACGATGTCATAGCCCTGCTTCTTCAGCTCGTCGGTATCGAAGCCGTAGCCGCAACCGAAGTCAAGAATCTTTCCCTTCAGCAACTTGTGCTGCATCAGGTATCGCGTCGGCACAGAGAAATCTGTCCGCTTGATGGCTGTGAGGTAGGGGTGATTTATTATTGGTTCCATTGTCTGATTGCATTAGAATTGTTGAAAGCCCATGTTGAGTGCCATCTGGCTTAATGGGGAGAATGTGTCATAAAACTTTTGAAGGAAAGCCTCGTCATTCATCTGCATCAGGTCTTTCGGCGATGCTCCCAAGGCATAATACTCGTTCAAGATAGCATCCTTCTCCTTGCTTACAGGGATATATAACCGTAGGGCTTTGTGCTGTTCCTTCGCCATCTTGGGCAGATAATGTTTCAACTCCGGAATGCGGTTGCTTTTCGATGAATTGATGCTTCCGTTAGCCGGAATGAGGTTCCAATTTTGGTTATGAGATACGAAACTCCACGGCATGAAGTGGTCGAGTTCAAACTGCTTTATGCCCAGTGACGTGTCGGTGTAAATGCAGGTGATTGGCCCGCCAATCTCGATAACCTTGTTCCAAAACTTGGTTTGAGCAGTCAATGCGTCTCGCTTTTCGGGGCGTATCAATTTTCCGGCGACATTTGGCACATTGGGGTTCTTCGCTTGCAAGAAAAGCGTGAGATTCCACAAGGCGAAGTCGCGCAAAATGTCGTAGTTGGTTTTCAGATACTGACTCCACTTCGGGTTTATCGTGACCGTCAGTTTCTCCGCTGTACCTGTCAGCGAATAAAGGCAATCGTTTGTGAAAGACTGCGAAAGATTCGTGATGTCGTAATCGCTTAACGAGCCTAACCATGACGTGAGAAATTTGAATGGCACATATTTGATGAGTTTCTTCACCTCGTTTTTCACTTGTCGATTGGAAAAGACGTAATCCGAAATGATATTCTTCTTGTCTTCCAGTTTGTCATCCACCGTGATGTTTGTCAACCGCTTCACCTCTGGGATGATTGTTTCCATCGAATCTCCCTTGCCGAATAACAGATGGAAGTATTCTATGGGATACCAAGCATATGCCACCATCCGCGCCGCAACTTCGAGGGCGAGCATTTTGCTTTTCTGTTCCTTGACGTGCATGTCGAGCAACGAAAGGAGCCAGTAGAACTTATACGTCGCCGTCGTGTCATCAAACACGCGGTTCATCGCACGGGTCGAGAGGGTTTCGGATTGCGGTATCGTCATAGTTTTATGCTGCCATTTGATAGTAAATATTTGCTTTCTTAAAGAGGTCAGGATGCTGCTCGTAGAGCCATATCCATTTTATCTTCTGCTGGAAGAAACAGAAGTAGCAACCAGAACGACTGCGGCAATAGGTGCCCTTCTCGCCATCCACCTCGAAAGGGATTTCTTCATAGTAGGCCGGTACTCCGACACCGCTTTCACGCAGCAAACGGAAGATGTCGTCCTTCACAAGTACATCGGTATTGTCGAGCAAGGGGAACGAGTCGAGTTTGCCCACTGGATAATCAGTGGTTTTCAGGAACTCGAATACTGCGTGATTGAACAGTTTGATATCATAGTCAAGTAGCGCATTCATCTTCTTCGAATAATAGAACTGCTTGGTGATGGGACGCTTCACGGTGTCCAGAATCTCGTCACGTAGGATTCCGTCAGAGCAAAGCCGCTCGTAGATTTCTACAATCTGATCCAAGTTCTCATTGTGAAGGAACTTGTTGATGACATCGATGCTCCAGATATTCTTGCGAAATGGGAAGATAGCCTGAATATTAGGTTTCGAAGATATATAGCCATCCCTGTCTTCATCGCCACGGATGCCAACATACGACACGGCATAGTCATCGCCCACATATTCCTCGAATTTGTCGAGTTTCATCTTCTTGGTACACCAACGGGCCTGTGGCGAAGGCAGGAAACCACCCATCGCTTTTAGAAAGTGATGGAAAGGCGTCGGCTCAGGACTACCCTCTGCAGCTCTGAGCCGTTCTATCTTTCCCAAGTAGGCCTCTAAGCGATTGATCAGCGTTTCTGTCTCAGCCAACTCACAACCAGTATCTGAATTGTAGTACTCAATCTTCAACGATGGGTACTTCTGCTTCAGATAGATGGCGAGTGCTGCACTATCCTTACCACCTGATATGCCTAATATATGCCGTACTTTCATAATAATTCTTTTTCTCTCATAAACTCATCAGCCACATAGAGGTCGCCGTAAAGATATAAACCTGTTGACTTGTCGTGCAAATCCTCACAGGTTTTGCTCTCATAGAACATCTGTAGTGCTTTCACTGGCTCAATATTAAGCCGTTTGGCCAACTCTACAGAGATGGCACCTATGCGGTTGCTCATGATAATCTCCTGAACGATTGGAGACTTGACGGGATCATCATATTTCTTCTGTTCCATCGAAAATCAGATATTTGTCCGCTATTTCTTGATTAAGTAGGCACATCTGGTTGTTTGGCTGGTGCTCTGACAAGCGACGAAGAGCCGTAGCCTTGTCCATCAGCCCCGCCATGTAGAGGTTAACGGTATCAACAACGCGGTCGTTTGCCACACCACCTTCTATATAGTCAAAGGCTTTTGCAACGGGGTGACCTTGCCGACTGGCAACAATGAACTCCAGCCAATCTTCGTCGTAAGCCTTGAATAACTTACAGAGTTTCTCTGCTATGATTGCATCACGAATTAAACAATACCTGTTGAGAATGGGTCTCTTCTTTCTGCGGTCAGCCATTAACTTAGCCCAGTCTTCCGCTTGTTTGCGAATATCAGTTACGTAGAAACCTTGGCCAAAATCAAGATTCCGACGCCCGCATTTGCAGTCGGGATGATCTACTATCTCTGTTCCGCCATGATATACTATCATTTCTTCTCCTCCCAGTTGTTAAGACATTCAACCATACCTTCTGCGAGATTATCACGGCTTTCACTATGAAGAACCTCATAGTGGGGAATGATATAGTGTTCAATTATTCCCACTTTCTTCATCCGCTGATACACGTCTTTATAGGAAACGTTTAAAAGTCGTGCCGTAGTCTCAATACATGTAGCTACAAAAGCCATAATAACTTGAGTTTTGGATATTTCAATAATATTCTCCATACGGATAATACTTTATTTTGTTATTGTCTTATTTAGGATGGATAATAGGGCGCAGACATTCATGTTGTTGTCACCAGAAAGGAGAACGCTGATTTGTTCTTCCAGTTCTTTTGCACGGCTTTTGTCTTTTTCAGACAGGATATAAGTCTGTGTCCTGACGTTGGTCCCCCTGTTGGTGACCAAGTCAAACGAATAGGCATCGCTTTTGTCCAAGTCATCTGCCCTTTCAGAGATTGACGAATACTTCTCGCAAGTACGGAACATGTAGATAAGGTCATCGACAAGTTTTTCTTCCTGCTCATCCCTTAATGCATCAAGGCGTTGTTCAAGAATGGTGTAGCAGATGGACTGATACCACTGTGTGCGATTGTCATACTCTGTCATCACATGATGGTAGAACTCCCGTTGCTTATCTGTCAGTAGATAAGTCTTGACATGGGCTAGACGCTGACGGATTTCCTGAACGTAATCGCTGTAATCACCTGATTGCAGGTCGAAACCATTTATGAGTCTTTCTTCTATACGGTCTATCAGTCCTGAATAACAGGTGCGCAGTTCACGAATAGCTCGCTGGATGATGTTTCCGTACTCACGGATGAACTCCTCTTGTTTTAGTTTCTCTTGATTGAAACCAAGTGCCTCCGGCAAGTCCTCAAAGAAAGCCTTTTCCGGGTCTTTCGCTTGAGCCAGTACATCGCGGAATTTCATGGTGGAGCCATGATTAAACTTGTGAGTGTGCTTGGTATAGTCATCCAACCGAACATAAAAACTCAAAAATGGCTTGATGGTCTCAATGAAACTATCCTTGGTGATGGTAAACTCTTCGCCAAGATTGATGAAGCGGCGGTATTGGTTGAAGAATCCCAGTTTCACACCATCAACAGCAAACTTCTTCACCTCGAAATCCTGCGGATGCTTCTGAAGCAAGTCGAAGAACTCCATATTCACTTCTGGCATGAATGCCCCCTTCGATGCATCATAGAGGGCAAAGTCTTGACGGCGAATGAAAAGATACGTCGGAATCCAAAAGTCAAGGAATCCTTGTTTTAACTTATAGGGTTGGACAGACAACAGCTTAATTAACTCTGAAATCTTTCGGGGCTTGTTTTCCGTACTCTTCAAGAACTCTTCACATGCATTCCAAACAGAAAGGAATCCTTCGTTAGTTGGTCTATCGGCAAAATCCCCTCTCTGATGCAATCCTGTATTCTTCAGAAGCGAGAAATAGATGGTCTTCTCTGGTGGAAACTTGTCTTCGGGGAATCCTAAATTCTCTTCTGTGTAGTGCTCTGTCAAGTATGTCAAATAGCTTTTACGTGCTGCCGTGATGGTACCACTCAACTTATGTTTGTTGAACAACTCGTTATTCATCACTGGTGTCTCACTGTATATCTCATCGCAGACACGTGACAACAATTTGTTGAAGTCACGATGAGACTCCACCTTCTCCTCCTTGCCGCCAAATATCCATACGACACGGTTCTTGTAAGAGAATAGATTGTCACTGATGGCCTTGTTCAGCAGATTCTCTTCGTATTCCTTCAGCTTTTGTATCTCCTTGACGGCAACGAGGTCTTCTTTGTTGATAACCTTGTCTGTCAGATAAGTATATTTCTTGATGTTATACAGATGGTCAATGATATTTTCCGTATCAATGAAGTAGGCAAATATTATAGCGTGATCTGATTCTGCGCTAAACTTCTTGATTTCATGAAGAGCATCTTTTCTTGTTGAGAATATCAGCTCTATATAGCCGTCTGTATCACCTTTTGGGACCAAATCTTCTGGTATGTCATTTAGCTTGTAATCAAAGAATCGTGGCGTGCCTTTTTGATAGAAGTGAGCTTTCACTGGTGAAATACGATGATTGAAAAACACGGTAAGTTCATCAACGAAAGCAGCTGGGCGCGAAACCATCAGCCCCGCATCACGTATCTCAGCCTCCAAATCCACATCTGTTCCTTCAAACAGCATCACACGGTCTTTGTATGCGGCATAACGTATAATCTTCTTTTGCTCCAGTTTCTCAATAATTTTTTCAGCATCAGAAATATTCATCGCTTGTTTGGCATATTCAGACAGCGATTCCTTAGGCAGCCTAAATCCTGCTACTCCAAAGAGGTTCAGTAAGCCTATTGCTTTTATGATGTTGATGGCTTGGAGCATCTGCTCTTGGCTATCCCAACTCTGCCCTTCGACTCTTTCAATGGACACCTGCATAGAACTCCAATTCATAGAGTCTGCATTGGCATCCTTTAAATAAGAATAGAAGCTATAGTAAATGTAGTCATAGACTTTCTGGAGATTGTAAATCTGATTATTCGCAGATGCTTCTCGGGAAGTATTCTCTTGCGATGCCAGAAACGTGAACAAGGAACGCTCGTTTTGGCCATATCGTTGTATGGCTGTCGTGATGGCGTATGCAGAGAATAGGTCAAGGGGATAAAGTTGCAATGCTGTATCGACAGGGAAATCGCTGGATACGAATCCTGTTGTCTTGGCCAACCCATAAAGCGACTTGGCACAAGCGGGGATGTCTGTTCTTATTGTTCCTTGCATTTGCTTGGCAGCAAGATGCAACAGTTGTTCGATTGGCTCTACAAAGGTGACTTCCTTAAATCTTCCTTTTACTTTCTTCCACTCATTGACTTGGACTTCCGTCAGTCCTTTGGCGTATGCACTGAAATTCTGGTGGAGGGTGGTCAAAAGCAGTATCTGGCGAGAGGGTACATTCACAAACTCTGCCAACTTTTGCATAAAGTACAATTCCTTCTCAGGGTTATTCTTGGCAGCATGTTCCAGCACTTTGCCGAATTCATCAATGACAATCAGCAAGAATTTCCCCTCTTTCTGACATCTGTTGTAATATGATTTAAGCTCGTCGAGCACGCTGTTAGTCGTACTCTCAGCATTCAAGCTACGAAGAAGAAGGGTGGAAAGTTCTGTATAATCGCCGACAATATTCTTAATCTCTATATCGGAGTTTTTTAGCAACACCTTCGAATCTATCAAGAAAGGCTTTTTGCCTGTTCTTTTCAGATCTGACTCTAAAGCCAAAAGGAAACTGGACTTTCCTGTTCCGTATGAACCTATGACGGTAAAAGAATGTATGCCTGCCTGAAAATCATTCACTATGTTGTGAATGGCTTTCTGTGCATTGGGTGTCACGATGTATTGTGCACCTTCAGCAAAACCGTTTGCTATGTTTGCAGATAAACTATATGTGCGCATTGTAATAATCGTTTAACACCTGTTCCTTACTCAATTCCTCAGTAAATTGCACAATGCGGATACCTGCATTGTCATTGTATGACACGTATTCAGAATAATCCTTAGCCAAAAGCTTCAGCATTTCTATTGTCTCATAATCCTGCATACAAAAGGCAAGGCCTACCTCGTCTTGAATGGTATCGTAAGATAGCGTGTTGTCACCTTCACGCTCTTTCAACTTCAAGAGGGCATACATGAAAACCTCTTTCGTAACCTTTCGTTTACCCTCAATGTTAAAGTAATAGCCCTTTCCCTCAGAATTCTGCCTAATCAGATCAAGGTCTATCAGCATCGAAGAAAAATCTTCATTTGATTGCGGCTTTCGAGGCAGCGAGTAGTTCTGCACTAGTACTGCTATGTCTTTTTTAACAGTATTCTCATTGAAAGCATTCTGTTTGTCAGCTTCTATCATATCCAATTTCACATAAGTCGCTATCTGTTCACGGTCAAACTGTGCATGTCCTTTTTGATAGCCGCAGAAAACCGTATGATAAAGCGAGGCTTGTTGATTGAATACAAGATTAAAATGCAGAAGCCAAAGGGTTGCCAGGTCTTCTATGTATTTATCTTTGCCGTCAACCTCATTGAAGAGATAATCGCCCAACGGTGTAGGCTCGTCTCCTTCGCAAATGCCAAAAACCCGGAGCCAGTATCGGATAGATGCCACCATGTTTTTTCCGACACCTAAGTGTATGACCGCTTCCGGCTTATTGAAATCCTTTCCTTGAACAACGAAGTCATACCCCTTCTTCAACCACAAAGTTTTACAAGGGAATGATTCATGTCCGGAAAATGTATATCTTTGTTCCATTCTTTACTTTTCAATTTGTAGCACCAAATCTGCTATTCACTAATTCTGCTAATTCCACCTCCAGCAGCTTCGCAATCTTTATATACGTCTCCATCGGAGGCTGACAAGCGTTCGTACACCACTTGGAAACAGTCGTAGGCGCACAACCGAGTTGCTCAGCCAACCACTTATTCGTTCTCTTCTTTTCTGCAAGCACCACCTTGATGCGGTTTATATCTTTGTCCATAATGGATTATTTCATTGTTATTGGCTACAAAGATACGCATTTTTCTTGAAATAAATTCATAATATCACGATAATTAACACATTTCCTCATTAAAATATCGTTTTTCTCATCTTTTTGCTTGAAAAAAACAAAACATGAGCCATGTCGAACATTTTGAAGAGCACGGATGTATCGTGATAGAATAGTTCCAAATAACAAGGTGAGATAATATTTCAATTATACATTATCCGCTCGATCTCTGGTCGCTTGACACTTCAAGAATTTTACATTAAAAGTATGTCCGCATATTATCGCGCGCGTGATAAAATCGTGAAAAATCAACTGAATCTACTGCAATCCGCGTCAATATGCTGTATTATAATCAGATATGTTGCAGTACATTTTCTAAAAAAGGTATATTTTGCAGTAGATTTTATGGCCGAATCGTTTTAAGAGGGATAACAAATCCACCATTTCAACACATATTGTCCCCGTCAGCAGATTGGGGCGTTTCATCGAGTTCCACTACTGGAATTCCACAATTCCACTGCTGGAACTCTCGAATTCCACTGGTGGAAGTCAGGAGTTCCACCCTTGGAATTTTCTGGAACTCATGGTTAAACGTTTATGGGTGACGACTCCTATAGAGGAGAATGTAGGCTTGATTGTAAGCACAAAATGCATGGAAAATGATCAGCAAACACTTCCTGTTGCGGAAAAATATACTGCAAAATGCACATTTTTTGGAAAATCTACTGCAATATAAACTATTGCCTGTCAATGTGATATAATACATTGCAGTAGATTCAGTTGATTTTTTCACGATTTTATCACGCGCGCGCGTAAAAGTATGTGCGAGGAAATCTAATAATGTATAGTTCTTGAAATGTCAAGCGAACAAGTTCGAGTGCTTCAAGTGTGAAGCGACCAGAGGTCGAGCGGATAATAGATAATGTAGATCTGATTCTATACCTCTTTAAAATATACGCGAGTTCAGGATAGAAAAGTGCTATAAATAGTTGGGGGCATATGATTGACTTGCGCCAACTCCGCCGATTTTCATAAGAAAAGAAGGGATTCAGACGATATAGAAGTAGTTTTTTCATTTTTTGTGCACGTATGCGGTATAAAAAGCGTATCTTTGCAGCCGAAAAAAATGAGAAAGCAAGAATGAGCAGCGACCAGGAAACAACAAATGCCTTTGTGCGTTCTGTGGCCGAAAGGACCTATGAGTACGGCTTCACCACAACGGTGGAGACGGAAGTCATCGACCGTGGACTGACGGAGGATACAGTACGTCTCATCAGCGAGAAGAAGGGGGAGCCCGAGTGGCTGCTGGACTTCCGCCTGAAGGCGTTCCGCTACTGGCTGACACTGGAGCAACCTACTTGGGGACACCTTAAGATGCCCGAAATTGACTATCAAGCCATTTCCTATTATGCTGATCCCACAGCCAAGAAGAAGCAAGGGCCCAAAAGTCTGGACGAGATAGACCCCGAGCTGATGAAGACGTTCGATAAGCTGGGCATCCCTCTTGAAGAGCGTTTAGCACTGAGCGGCACTGCGGTCGATGCGGTCATGGATTCCGTTTCCGTGAAGACGACCTTCCGCGAGAAACTGGCTGAGCAGGGCATCATCTTCTGCTCTATCAGCGAAGCGGTGCGCGAACATCCTGACTTAGTACGCAAGTACCTCGGCTCTGTCGTTCCCTACCGCGATAATTTCTTTGCCGCATTGAATAGTGCCGTTTTCTCCGACGGCTCGTTCGTGTATATCCCCAAGGGCGTTCGCTGTCCGATGGAGCTCTCCACGTATTTCCGCATCAATGCTCAGGGAACAGGGCAGTTCGAGCGCACCCTCATCGTCTGTGATGAAGACGCGTATGTCAGCTACCTCGAAGGTTGCACGGCTCCCATGCGAGATGAGAACCAACTACATGCCGCAATCGTAGAAATCGTTGTGGAGAATCGGGCTGAGGTAAAATACTCGACAGTGCAGAACTGGTATCCTGGCGACAAGGACGGCAAGGGGGGTGTGCTGAATCTGGTGACCAAGCGGGGTTTGCTTCGAGGAGTGAATAGCAAACTATCGTGGACACAAGTGGAAACGGGTTCGGCTATCACATGGAAATATCCTTCCTGCGTACTGGCTGGCGAAGGCTCACAAGCCGAGTTCTACTCCGTGGCTGTCACTAATAACTTCCAACAGGCAGACACGGGTACGAAGATGATTCACCTCGCACCACGCACCTCATCCACCATCATTTCCAAAGGTATCAGTGCCGGCCGCTCGCAGAACAGCTACCGCGGACTGGTGCGTGTGGCACCGAAGGCAGAAGGAGCTCGTAACTACAGTTCCTGCGACAGCCTGTTACTCAGCAGCACTTGCGGCGCCCACACCTTTCCTTATATGGATATCCAGAATCCCACTGCTGTCGTGGAGCACGAAGCTACGACCAGCAAAATCAGCGAAGATCAGCTCTTCTACTGTCAGCAACGCGGTATTCCGCAAGAAGAGGCCGTGGGACTCATCGTCAACGGCTACGCGAAGGATGTGCTGAATAAACTGCCCATGGAGTTCGCTGTCGAAGCCCAGAAACTACTCAGCGTGTCGCTGGAGGGAACCGTAGGATAAGACAGGACTACTCTGAACATCCATGCTATCTCAGAAAGAACTGAAAGATTAGATAAAACAAATACATAATGCTCGAAATCAAGAATCTACACGCCACCGTCAGTGGTAAGGAAATATTGAAGGGAATAGACCTCACGATCCGTCCGGGTGAAATCCATGCCCTGATGGGACAGAACGGTGCAGGCAAGAGCACGCTCTCCAATGTCCTCGTGGGGCATCCTGCTTATACGGTGACAGAAGGCAGCGTGACCTTCAACGGCAAAGACCTGCTGGCTCTCTCGCCCGATGAACGTTCGCACGAAGGACTGTTCCTCTCGTTCCAGCAACCGGTGGAGATTCCAGGAGTTTCGATGGCGAATTTCATGCGAGCTGCCTTGAATGCCAAAAGGAAGTATCTGGGACAGGAGCCCCTGGACGCCAGTTCGTTTCTGAAACTGATGCGCGAAAAGCGGAAGGTCGTAGAACTGGATAGCAAACTGGCGAACCGCTCGGTTAATGAAGGCTTCAGCGGCGGCGAAAAGAAACGCAACGAAATCTACCAGATGGCTATACTCGAACCTACCATGTGCATCCTCGACGAGACGGATTCCGGATTGGACGTGGACGCCCTGCGCATTGTGGCCGAAGGATTCAATAAGCTGAGAACTCCTGAGACGTCAGCTATTGTCATTACTCACTACCAGCGTCTGCTGGACTACATCAAGCCAAACTTCGTGCATGTTCTCCTTGGCGGACGCATCGTCAAGAGCGGAGGACCGGAACTGGCTCTCGAGATTGAGCAGAGAGGATTTGACTGGATTAAGGAAGAGATTGAAAGTTGAAAGGTTGAAAAGTTGAACTTTTGGAGCAGCGAGCGCCATCAAGCTTGCTTGAAATGGCCGAGTCGTGAAAAAAGTCAGCGAAGCTAAAGGTTGAAACATTGAAACATTGAAAGGTTGAAAGATATTTCACAATACATAGAACTATTCCGCACGGAGCGCGCACTGCTCGACAGCCACTCCCAAGCACTTTTGAACGCCCACCGCGATGAGGCGGCAGAAGCATTCATGCGCCTGGGATTCCCCTCCAGAAAGGTAGAGCGTTATCGCTACACGGACGTTGCCGAAGCATTTGCTCCGAACTATGGGCTGAAACTCGACACGCCGCCTGCAGCAATGAATCTGCCCGAAGTGGCAGCCACACGCTACGGCACCTTGGCCAACGTGCAGAACGATGCTATAACGGCACTGAACACCATGCTCGTTCAGGATGTCATTGTAATCTATGTTCCTGCCGACCAGCGTCGCGAGCACCCCGTACAGCTGACAAACACCCTACGTTCCTCCGTTCCCCTGATGCAAAACCGCCGTCTTCTTATCATTGCCGAGGCCGGCGCTGAGGTACAAGTGCTGCAAACCGATAAAGCTGAAGGCGGACAGGATTTCCTCACCACTCAGGTGACAGAGATCTTTGTCGGCGAAGGGGCTCATGTGGAGTTCTACGACATGGAAGACAGCCACTCGCGCTGCCACCGCTTCCATCAGGTCTATGCACAAGTAGCGGCTGGCGGACATCTGACGCATACCACCTTTACCCTCGCCAGTGGGCTTAGCCGCAACCAAGCCGACGTACGCCTTGTGGGACAGGGAGCTGACGCTCTGTTACTTGGTTGCGCCATCACCGATGGACAGCAACATGTAGACAACAATACCCTCATCGAACACATTGCTCCAGGTTGCACCAGCCGAGAACTCTATAAATATGTTGTGGACCAGCAGTCCTCAGGAGCCTTTGCCGGCCGCGTTCTCGTCCGTCAGGAAGCTGAAAAGACTGATTCCATAGAGCGAAACGCCAACCTTGTCTGCACAGAACAGGCCCGTATGTGGACACAACCCATGCTGGAAATCTATGCCGATGATGTGAAATGCAGCCACGGCAGCACCGTAGGACAACTCAATAACGATGCTCTCTTCTACATGCGGCAACGCGGCATCAGCGAAGCCGAGGCACGTATGCTACTGAAACAGGCTTTTGCCAGCGAAGTGCTGGCCGCCATCCCTCTCGAAGCCCTACGACAGCGGCTGCATGTCCTCGTCGAAAAGCGCTTCCGCAACTGTGAAGACTGCAAACTCTGCCAGAAGAATAATCGGTAAGAATTGACAATTAACGATTAACGATTAACAGATTAACAATTAACAATTGACAATTAACAGATAAGTGTTATCATTCCAAACCATAAACGTCCAGATGCCTCCCATCGACCAGACTGTCATCACAGCCTGGGTTGGTGCTGTAGCTGCCACCTATGGTCGTCGCACAGGCGACATCAACTACATCTTCGTTGACGACGAGGAAATCCTGCGCGTCAACCGTCAGTTTCTGCAGCACGACTACTACACAGACATCATCACCTTTGACAACAGCAGCAGTTCCAAATTCATCAGCGGCGACCTCTTCATCAGCCTCGACACCGTACGCACAAACGCCGAAGGTCTTGGTCTTCCTTATGAACAGGAGTTGCACCGCGTCGTCATCCATGGCATTCTGCATCTATGCGGCCTCAATGATAAAGGACCTGGCGAACGCGAGCTGATGGAAGCAGCCGAGAACCGCGCTCTCGCCCTCCTCCCATAATATTCGAAATATACCCCCCTAAAACTATAAGCAATTATGAAGAAACTACTCTCACTCGCTGCGCTGGCACTGATGCTATGCGTAGTTGCCTGCCAAAATGGAGGCTACAAGATCACAGGTACGATCAACGGTGCACAAGACGGTGACTCCGTATTCCTCGGCACCGCTACAGACACACTGCAAACCGCAGTCATCAAGAACGGCAGCTTCACCTTCACCGGCACACAGGACACCGCCATGCTCTGCTATGTGATGTGGAAGTCCGCAGATACGTATATGTATGCTGAAATGGCTCTCGAAAACGGCAACATTAACATTCAAATCGACACCACAGCCAATGCTCCTACTATCATCAGCGGTACTCCCGCCAACGAAGCCATCACCGCCCTGAACCAGAAAATGCAGACTTTCAATGATGAAGCTGCAGCTATCTATGGGGGCATGAGTGGCGAAGAAAGCGAAGAAACACAGGCAGCTATCCAGCAGAAGCTGAACGACCTGCAAAACCGCATGATAGAAACTATCAAGACCTTCATCACCGAGAACCTCTCGAATGTAGCTGGTCAGACCTACCTGGTTCAGTATGCCTCTGTCTTCCCCGATGAGTTCGTCATGGAGCAGATTGCCGCACTGCCTGAAGGATTTGTCTCTCCGAAAATTGAAGAATTGAAGAAGAGCTATGAGGAGAAGGCCGCAACAGCCGTCGGCAAACCCTTTGCAGATATCAAGGCCGCTACTCCCGAAGGCACAGAACTCAGCGTCAGCGAGGTTGCAGCAGGCGCCAAGGTGCTGCTCATCGACTTCTGGGCCAGTTGGTGCGGTCCCTGCCGTGCCGAGATGCCTAATGTCAAGGCTGCCTACGAGAAGTTCCATCCTCAGGGCTTCGAGATTATCGGTGTCAGCCTCGACAACGATGCAGATGCATGGAAGCAGGCTATTGCAGACCTCGGTATCACCTGGCCGCAAATCAGCGACCTCAAGGGATGGGACTGCGAAGGCGCTGCTAAATACTCAGTCCGCGCTATTCCCGCTACCGTACTTATCAAGGATGGTGTGATCGCGGCACGTGACCTCCGCGGCGACGCTCTGTCTGCAAAGATCGAAGAGTTGCTGAAGTAATAAGTTGACGAGTAATAACATTGAATGCAGCTACGCTTGACTACATCCGTGAGCACGCCAACGACGACGTGCGGCAGCTCGCTCTCCGTCATGTTGCAAACGATGTAGATCTGCGAGCCGCACTCACTCAGATAGAAGGCCGTCAGTTGGCCGCCCGCAAGTTACCTACTTGGGCGGCTGCTGACGGTCTCCTCTTTCCTCCTCGACTACCGATGGAGCAATGTTCCAGCGAAGCCACTGCTGGCTATAAGCGCCATGTCGTGGAGAATCTTTCAAATGCCGATTCACCCTTTTCTGTTTTCATAGACCTTACTGCTGGGTTGGGCGTGGACTTCGCCGCTATCGCCCCTCTCTTCCCACAATCAGTTTATGTCGAACGGCAGGAAGCGTTGTGCGATCTTGCCCGCCACAACCTGCCGCTCCTCGGCTTACGTCAGGCCGTGGTGCGCTGCACGACCTGTGAAGAAGTCCTACACGACCTGACGTCTCGGTCTTTATCACTGGCGATAAATGCGAGTTCCACTGGTGGAACTCGTCCTGACGACCTGTTGCTAATGATAGACCCTGCACGTCGCGATTCCGCTGGCAATAAAGTCGCTCGCATTGAGGACTGCACACCAGACGTCTGTTCCCTGCAGAAACTGTTGCGGGCCGCTGCAGCCTTCACCCTCATCAAGCTTTCTCCCATGCTCGACCTCGCAGCCGCGTTGCGCAGCCTCTGCGGCATCATCGAGGCTCACGTCGTCAGCGTTGACGGAGAATGCAAGGAACTCCTACTGCTGATGATGGGCGACACCACCGAGGTTGCCATTCCGACCTCCGACGACTGCCCCATTCATTGTGTGGATTTGAAGGGCACCCCGTCAGCTATGTCATCCTCCGACGTCCTCTTCACCCGTACTTCAGAGGCCGCCTCACCATTCATTTTGGCTGATTCCATCGGCACTTATCTCTATGAGCCCAATGCCAGTATCCTGAAGGCTGGTGCCTACAAGACTGTCTGCCAGCGCTATCCTGTACAGAAACTGGCCACCGACACCCACCTCTATACTACCGACCATCTCATCACCGACTTCCCTGGTCGTCGCTGGAAGGTCATTGACAGTGCCACCTTCTCCAAGAAAGAACTCCGCCGCCTGCTTGCAGAAGTTCCAGCTGCCGATCTCACTGTCCGCGGCTTCCCCGTCTCTGTGACCACACTCCGCAAGCAGCTGCATCTGCGTGAAGGCGGGAATGCCCATCTGATCGCAACCACCCTCGGCTCCCAGCGTCTCCTGCTGCGAGTGGAACGAGTCTGAAGCCAAAGATACATTACACATTATTTATTATACATTAGATCCCATGCTCTCCCTGCCCACAGCCTACCTCGCTCCCGTCTCATACTACGTCGCCCTCGCCGCAGCAGACAGCATCGTGGTTGACCAACATGAGCACTACGTGAAGCAGACGTGGCGCAACCGCTGCCGCATCGCTATGCCCTCCGGACCACAAGATCTGGTTATTCCTGTCGTGGCATCCACGAACCACACTCCCATTCGCGATATCCGCCTGAGCGACCACGGCAACTGGAGGCATCATCATTGGAGTGCCCTGCGCACGGCTTATGGAAAGAGTCCGTTCTTCGAATACTACGCCGACGACTTTGCCCCGTTCTACCTCGAACGTCGCTTCGAATTCCTCTTCGACTTCAACTGGGCCCTGTGCGAACTGGTCTGTGCTCTGATAGATATAGAGACACCTGTCACCCGCTCCGACAGCTATCTCGCTGCAGACTTCCCCTCTCGTCCAGAAACTATGTCCCCCTATTATCAGGTCTTTGCTCCCCGCCTCGGCTTCCTCCCCGACCTGAGCGTGGCCGACCTGTTGTTCAATATGGGCCCCGAAGCCATCTTCGTGCTACAAAAAGAAAACTGACAGCTTTTGGCTGTCAGTTTCTTTGTAAGTTGTCGGGATGACTAGATTCGAACTAGCGACCCCACGCCCCCCAGACGCGTACTCTAACCGGACTGAGCTACATCCCGAAACTTGGTCGCAAATGGTCAAAGATAGGCTTCTTTTCCGTTTTGCGGGTGCAAAGGTAGAGTTTTTTTTTGATACGTGCAAACTTTTCCGTACTTTTGTGCCGAAATTCATAAGGAAAATCATCATTTGGTATGAAATACCGCATCACTAAGCCCAGAAACCTCACTGCTGAGGTCACTCTTCCTGCCAGTAAGAGCATCAGTAATCGGGCACTCATCCTAAGTGCTCTGAGCGGTGGAGGCACCCGTCTGCTGACGAACGTCTCGAACTGCGACGACACGACAGCGATGCTCCGTGCCCTCACGTTTCCCGCCACCATTGATATCGGTGCTGCCGGCACGTCGATGCGTTTCCTGACAGCATTCCTGAGTATCGGAGAAGGAACCCATCTCATCACCGGCAGCGAACGCATGCGTCACCGTCCCATTGGTGTGTTGGTCGATGCCCTCCGGCAGTTAGGTGCCGACATCGAATATACTGGCGAAACGGGCTTTCCGCCGCTGCGCATCACCGGAACGACGCTGGCTGGAGGCGAAGTGAGCCTGCCCGGGAACGTCAGCTCGCAATACATCTCGGCACTGCTGATGATTGCTCCTCGGTTGCAAGAGGGACTGACCCTCCATCTGACGGGCGACATCATCAGCCGCCCCTACATCCAGATGACCATAGAGATGATGCGTGCTTTCGGTGCTCAGGTGGACTGGACCGACGACAACGGCAGCATCCGCGTGGAGCCGAAGCCCTACGCAGCAACACCTTATTTAATAGAAGCCGACTGGAGTGCAGCTTCATACTGGTATGAAATCGTGCTGCTTAGCGAGAGTCCACAGGAAACAGCGACATTGGTAGGACTCTTTGAACACAGTCTACAGGGCGACCAAGCCGTAGCCACACTCTTCGACCAGCTGTCCGTGCGCAGCATCTTCCTCTCTGCCGGCAGTCAGCAGCCAAAGACTACACTCATTCGTCGCGGAGAGCTGCCAGCCCGCTTGGAATGTGACCTGTCTCCGACTCCCGACCTCGCACAAACGCTGGTGGTGACCTGCGCTCTGAAGGGAATCCCCTTCCGCTTCACGGGCCTCGACAGCCTTCGCATCAAGGAAACCGACCGCATCGCGGCCCTACAGAAGGAACTGCGGAAATTGGGAGTACAGGTAGAGGTGGAAGGCGACAGCGTTATGAGCTGGCAGGGACCGGAACAGCAGGCAAAGGGCGAGGTGCCCTACCTGCATCCAGCACCCGATACAGCGATCGACACCTACGACGATCATCGGATGGCAATGGCATTTGCCCCTGCCGCCCTCGTCTTGGACAGCATTGATATCAACAACCCCGAAGTCGTTTCGAAATCCTACCCCCGCTTTTGGCAGGATATGCAAGACGCTGGATTTGACATACAACCCCATGACCAATAGACCCATAGGCTGTTGCGGCCAACATGCCGTCTGCGAGAAGGAACTGCTGCAGGCTGTTGAGACTCCCGTTGATTACTTCGACGACGAGGAACTCGACCGCTTCAGCGGACGACCCGCCGATGCTTACACCGACGAGGAAACAGAGGAATTCCGCGAAGTGCTCTACACCACTTTGCCGCAGGAAGTGGCGGACTGGGTGAAGAGTCTGGAGTCGCGCAACATTGAGTTGCCGACGGCCGTCAGGGACGAGGCATTGCTCATCATCGGGGAACTCCGCGCACCCTAAGAACAGCAAAAGGGCTGGATGCTGCGAGAGAAAAGCGACCTCCCAAACAATAATCAGCCCCCCCTGAACGTTATTAACAAGAGAAATGCTACGCGCGCGTTCCATATTTATATTGGTGGCCATCCTATTCCTGACAGGGTGGCTGACTTCTTGTTCTACGAAAAAGAACACCCCCATCACGCGCCGCTACCATAATATTACCGCTCGCTACAACACCCTCTACAATGGCCGCTTGGCATTCAACGAAGGCATCGAGGCCCAGGAAAAAGGACATGTAGACAACTACAACGAGATCCTGCCCGTCTTCATAGTGAGCGACAAGAAGACCGCAGCTATCGGCAAGGGAAACTTCGAGACCGCAATAGAAAAGTGCGAGAAAGCCATCAAGAAACACAGCATCAAGCAAAAGCCCAAGAAGCCCAGTGGACGCATGAGTAACAAAGAGAAGGCGTACTTCAATCAACATGAGTTCAACCCCGCCCTCAAGAAAGCCTGGCTGATGTTCGCTGATGCTCAGTTCCAAAAAGGAGAATTCATCGAGGCCGCTTCGAGTTACAACTACATTATGCGACTCTATGCCACTCAGCCGGATGTGGCCAGCGTGGCTCGCGCCAAACTGGCTCGCTGCTACGTGCTTCTCCAGTGGCCCTACGATGCAGAAGATGTGTTCAATAAGATGCGGCGCGACAGCATCAGCGAACGCGGAAAGCTGGAACTCGAGGCCTCGAAAGCCGCATATTACGTGGCCACAGGACAGTTCCGGGAAGCTATCGCTCCCCTGAAGACTACGGCAAAGCAAGCTGCACATAAACTGCAACGTGCACGCCTTTATTACCTGCTCGGACAACTCTATCGCGAGGTGGGCGAGAAGGAAGAGGCCTATAATGCGCTGAAGAAGTGCATCCGGATGAATCCGCCCTACGAACTGGCATTCAATGCCCGTATTCTGCAGACCGAGGTGATGGCCGACGGAGAGGGCAAAGCGATGATCCGCAAACTGCGCCGAATGGCAAAAAACCCCAACAACGCTAACTATCTCGACCGCATCTACTACGCTATCGGTAATATCTACATGGCCAGCCACGATACCCTCCACACCATCTATGCCTGGAAACAAGGTATCGAGGAGAGTACACAGAACGGCTTTGCCAAGGCGGTGGTGCTGCAGCACCTCGGAGAACTCTACTGGGAACAGGAGAACTACATCGACGCCACAGACTGCTACAATCAGTTGGCCGGTCTCATGGACAAGGAACATGAGGACTATCAGGAAGTACAGCGCCGAAGCAAGATTCTTACAGAAATACAGCCGCACCTCTCCACGGTGAAACTGCAGGACAGCCTGCAAGCTTTAGCCAAACTGCCGGAGAAAGACTATCTTGCCGCCATCGACCGAGTCATCGATGAACTGAAGAAGAAAGAGAAAGAGATGGAGAAGAAGGCGGCCGCTATGGGAGGAAATGCCGCTTCGGCTGCAACCAATCCCGCAATGGCTCAAGCCGGACGCACTCCCCCGACAACTGCCGGAGCACGTCGCGGACAGCAGTCTGCCAACTTCTATTTCTACAACGCCCAGACCGTGCAGCAGGGTAAGCAGGAATTCCAGAAGAAATGGGGAAAGCGAGCAAACGAGGATAACTGGCGACTGAACAATAAGGAAGGACTCAGCAACGTTTCCGAATCTTCTGGAGAATCCGGTGATTCCGGAGGTGGAGGAGACTTCGGCGACTCAGACTTCTCAGAGGAAGGCGGGCTCAGCGAGGAGGAACAGAAGCTGAAAGACTCGCTCGAGAACGACCCGCACCAGCGCGAATTCTACCTCAAGCAGATTCCATTCACGCCGGAACAAGTGGAAGAATCCAACGCCATGATCCTCGACGGACTCTACCACGGTGGCGTTCTCGAGATGGAGAAGATAGAGAACTTCCCGCTGGCCGAGAAGACCCTGAGCCGCATTGTCGATTACTTCCCCGACTTCGAGAATATGGACGATGTGTACTACCACCTCTTCCTGCTGGCCATGCGGCGCGACGATCCATCGGATACGGAACGTTACCTCAGCCTGCTGCGCGACTACTTCCCCGACAGCAAACTGACAAAGACCGTTACCAACCCGCGCTTCCTCGAACTCTCGCTCTACGGCAAGCATCTTGAGGACACCCTCTATGCGATGGCCTACGATGCCTACAAGGCGGGCGACTACTGGGTCGTTGACCAACGCTTCCGCCAGAGCAGCGAGGACTTCGAGGAAGGGCCACATCGCGGCAAGTTCCTCTTCATCCACGCTATGAGCCAGCTCTACTCCGGACAACGCGACAGCTTCCTCGTAGAGATGAAACTGGTGGCAGAGAAATATTCCAAGGACGAGATTGCCCAAATGGCCAGCGCTATCGTCAAGGGAGTGCAGGAGGGAAGGCTGCTGGCCAGCGACAGATGGGACGCCAGCAATATCTGGGCCGGCAAGTCCTTCCTTGCCGACGGCGACAGTGCCTCGATGGCCGCCGATACCCTCGTTGCCACCACCGACATGCCGTATGTCTTCGTACTCGCCTACCCGACAGGCGACCTGGATGAAGATATGCTCCTCTATGAGATGGCACGCTATAATTTCACCTCCTTCATGGCACGTAACTTCGAGATGGAGTTCGTGAAGGCGGGAACCATCTCGCAACTGCGCATCTCCGGCTTCCAAAGCTACGACGAGGTGCACGCCTACGCTCAACAACTATACTCCGACCAACATATGCGCGAACGACTGGATGGCATACGTGCTATCCTCATCAGCGAGCATAACCTGAAGCTGCTCGGCACGCGCTACAGCTACGACGAATATGCCGAATTCTTTGATGCCGAACTCTCACCCCTCGAGATTCCAGAGGAACTCATACTCGACGAACCCACCGACAATTATCCCACAGATATCGACGATGTGCCCGAAAGCGAAGAAGTAGAAGATGCCGAATTATCTGAGGACGCCGAGGAAGAAGGGGCTGAAGAAGAAGCAGAAGAAGATGACGACGACTGGCTACCCTAACCCTCCCCGCCCATTCAACCCATTAACCCCATCCCCCACTTCAACATGAACATCGCAAAGCTACTTTGGATTGACGACGAAATAGAACTCCTCAAAGCCCACATCCTCTTCCTCGAGAAGAAAGGCTACGAGGTAGATACCGTTAGCAACGGCTACGATGCCCTTGACCGCGTGGCCGAGCACACCTATGACCTGATTCTCCTCGATGAGAATATGCCTGGCCTCAGCGGACTCGAGACACTCACCCGCATCAAGGACATTACGCCCACTACACCTGTCGTGATGGTCACCAAGAGCGAGGAAGAGAACATCATGGATCAGGCTATAGGAAGTCAGATTGCCGACTACCTCATCAAGCCCGTGAACCCGACCCAGATCCTGCTGACCCTGAAGAAGAATATCCATCGGCGGGAGATAGTAACCGAACAGACACAGACCGCTTATCAGCAGAACTTCGGCCAACTGTCGATGCTCATCAGCGATGCCACCCGCATCGACGATTGGATAGAGGTCTACCGACGCCTCGTCGCATGGGAACTGCAGCTCAGCGAGACAGACAGCGCCATGAAAGAGATGCTGGCAATGCAGAAGCACGAGGCAAATCAAAGTTTCGCCCGTTTCATCGCCAAGAACTACCTCCGATGGATTGCAGAACCCGAGGTTGCAGGACGTCCCGAGGTGATGAGTCCCGATATCTTCAAGCGGCGCGTGTTCCCCCTGTTGGATCAGGACGAGAAAGTCTTCCTACTCGTCATCGACAACTTCCGCTACGACCAGTGGCGAGTCATTATGAACGAGATTGCAGACCAGTTCCAAATCGACGAGAGCCTCTACTGCAGCATCCTACCCACCGCCACCCAATATGCCCGCAACGCCATCTTCTCTGGCCTCATGCCCAACATCATTGCCGAGATGTTCCCAGACCTCTGGGTGGACGAAGACAGCGAAGAAGGCAAGAACCTCAACGAGGCACCGCTCATCCAAACGCAGTTCCGCCGCTATCGCCGGCAGCACACCTTCACCTATAATAAAGTCAACGATTCCTCAGCCGCAGAGAAACTCGTACAACAACTGCCGCAACTCGACAAGTACAACCTCAACGTCTGTGTGCTGAACTTCATCGATATGCTCTCCCACGCCCGCACCGAGAGCCGCATGGTGCGCGAACTGGCCAGCAACGAGGCCGCATACCGCAGCATCACCCTCAGCTGGTTCCGCCACTCCGCCGTTGCAGACCTCTTCCGAGCCCTCGCACAAAGCAACTACCGCATCCTGCTCACCACCGACCACGGCAGCATCCGTTGCCAGACACCCATCCGTGTAAAGGGCGACAAGAACACCAACACCAACCTGCGCTATAAGCTCGGCAAGAACCTCGACTACAATCCGCGCGAGGTATTCGATATCACCAATCCCCACAGCGCACAGCTGCCGTCGCCCAACCTCAGCACCCGCTACATCTTCGCCACCGGCGACAGCTTCTTCGCTTACCCCAACAACTACAACTACTATGTCAGCTACTATCGCGATACCTTCCAGCACGGCGGCATCTCCATGGAAGAGATGCTCATCCCCCTCATCGAACTGACACCCAAAAGAAGATAACCCGCCCATTATTGTTAATCTGTTAATTCGTAAATTGTCCCCTCCCCCATGACCCTCCTCATTCCCTCCCCAACCGAACTTCCTTCCGCAGCCCGTGATTTCATCGCCTCCATCGGCGACCGTCGCATCTTCGCCTTCTACGGCAAGATGGGAGCCGGCAAGACCACCTTCATCACCGCCGTCTGCCGCGAGCTCGGCGTCACCGAGCCCGTAACCTCACCCACCTTCGCCATCGTCAATGAATACCAAACATCCCCCACCGGGGGACTACAGGGGACTTCTGTCTTTCACTTCGACTTCTACCGCATACGCCGCCTCGAAGAAGCCTACGACATCGGCTTCGACGATTACCTCGACAGCGGCGCCCTCTGTTTCATCGAGTGGCCAGAACTCATCGAGGAACTCCTGCCCGACACCACCGTGAAGGTGACCATCGAAGAGGACCCCGAGACCCACCAGCGCAACATCACGTGGTGAACCCATCCGTCCGATTATGAAGAACCTGCATAAGCGTGCCATCTGGCATGACTACAGCGCGCCTGGAGTCTATATGATAACCATGGTTGCGGAGCAACGTGGCACCCCCTTTGGAGAACTCGCGGAATCGGAAAACGGCAGGATAATCGTGAAGCTCACCTCCCTGGGGCAGGAAGTCGAACGTCAGCTGCATGAACTACCGAAACATGCAGAGGGACTCACAATCCTCCGCTTGATAGTCATGCCGGATCACGTCCATGTAGTCCTGCAGGTTACTCAGCCCCTGCAGCATCACCTCGGCACCCTCGTCCGTGGCTTCAAATACGGCACCACCGTGAAATACCTTCGCGACCTCGATGCCCACTATGGTGGCACCCACCGCATTTCCGGCTCCCGTCCCTCTGCCACCCAGCGCGCCGCTGCCAGCACCCAAACAAAGGCGGACAAACCGCCCTCCACTCAACCCCCAACTTCCCCCTTCCCCTCCATTCCCCCCTCCGTCCCCTCCTCTCCCTCCCCCCAGCCTGCCGCGGGTTCCGTGGGAGGCGGTTCGTCCGCCTCCTCCCCCGCCTCCATTCCCGCCTCCATCCCCTCCCCTCTGTCCCCCTCCTCCTCCCCCTCCATCCACTTCGTTCCTCCCCTCTGGTCTGAAGGCTACCACGATCGCATCCTCTATGGTCGCCAGCAACTCTCCCGCATGTTGCATTACGTCAGCGACAATCCCCGCCGAGGATGGATCAAGCATCAGCACCGCGACCTCTTCTACAACAAGCACCTGCTCCAAATCCCGCTCACTATCGACCAAGCCCGCTGGCTGTTGCGAGAGGCACGCAGTATAGGAGCCATGCAGGAACTGAAAGACGTCCTCCGCGTGGAACAACTACCACCTGGCAACTCCTCCTGGCAGCCACTATCATGGTGGATACCTGGCGAGCGAGCAGTCCAAGGCGCCCAACTTCGAGCAACATTATGCATGAAAGCAATGGGGAATCAATTCCTGATTGACGAAGCCCTGCTCCTGCCGGTACGCATCTCGCGCAGCATCCTGCCTGCAGCACTCCAGGAGCAGAAAACCTCTCTCTTGCAGCATTGCGAGAACGAGGGGGCCGTCATCATTACGCCCGGTATCAGTCCCGGCGAGAAAGACGTTCTGAGTGCCACCCTTGATGCCGGCTTCAGCGCCATCCGCCTCCTCGCCACCGCCATGAGTGATGTCTGGGCACCGTCGGAGCCCTTCCTCGCCCCCATCAGCCAAGGCCGCCTCCTTTTCCTTTCCCCCTGGCCCAACCGCCCGCAGTCCGAACATCCACATAAAGGCATTTTCGAGTTGCTGAACCTCCTCTGCCGCCTTTTGGCATCAAGATAATCACCACATCTTTTCATAAGACACAAAACTGGACGCACCCTCGGGCGCGTCCAGTCCTTTTCAATACCTTTATATATATAACAAGGTGAGAACTTAGTCTTCAAAGATACTTTCGTCGAACACGTTTTCTCCGGCATTACCTCCGATCGTGGTGATGCTGGCGGCAATCATGTTTTCTGCATGTATCATCTGCACATACACAGAAGGAGCAATATAGTTCTTTTTCATATTATCGTAGAATTTTGATGTCTTAGAATTTAACCTCCCTTTCCCCTCCCTTGGGGGAGGGGTCAGGGGAGAGACTTTATTTTATGATCACTTTCTTGCCGTTGACAATATAGATACCCTTCTGAGCATTGCTTACACGCTGGCCAGCGAGGTTGTAGATAGCACCGTTCTCGACGGCTGTGCCGTTGATCTTTTAACCTTCAAGTATGCACGGAATGCCTTCATGCTGGTGTTGCCTGCACTCTTGTAGATAGCACCATTGCCGATGAAGTAGTCACCTTCTGCAATTGCAGCAATAGGAGCATAAGTACCGACAAAGTCGACGTTATTGCCGGTGACCACAGGATAATCGCCAGTATAGCTCTTGAACATCACGGCGTTGAAGGTCTTCGTTTCTGTATCTGTAGAAGCAGTAGCATCGCCGATGAGCACGGGCACATTGGCTGAGATGGTGTTACCATCCTTCTCATTGAAGTTGATGGTTACATTGTCTGCGTCATCGCTGGTCTCAGAGTAGGTATAAACCTTAGCGTTCTCGCCGAAAGCATAAGCTACTTGTTCAGCAGTGAGATCGAATGGCAGGCAAACAGTATTGTAGCCAGCAACAACCTTGCGGGTCAGGGTGACAGTCTCAATGTAGGTGCGGTTGATGGGCTCGAAAGTGATTCCTTCATTCAATGCAAGTGCTGCAAAAGCGGCTTTCACAAGGCTCACATCTGTTAGGTGAGCATTACCATTCTGCTCAATGCTCAGAATGTAGTTGCCTGCTGCACCAGTGGTGAAGTATGCTTCAGCTGTAACGAAATCCGTGCCATTCTCTGCTGCTGCGAACTGTATAACTTCCAAGCCTTCATCGCTGCCATTGACAACGCTGGCCTTCATCCAATTTTGCCAGTCATTGCCATGCTTGCTATATTTGAATGAAAGTTTGTAAGGTTGGTTTCCAGCAAGCGGCATGATGTAAACGCCTTCATTACCATACTGCCATGCTCCGTTATTGTTGTAGTACCAAGCCGTGGTCGTTCCATCAGCAACGCCATTAGTTTCGGCTGTGAGATCCGTAATCTGCTGCCCCCAACCGTTGTTGCTACGGCTCCATCCCTTCGGATTGCTGCCTGTGCCTGTCTCAGCAAAAGTTCCATTGTAGATAGCATCAACGTCACCATCGTTGGCGGTCCAAGTAGCATCATTAAGAGCTGTTGTTGCAGCAGTAACGTCAGTCTTTAGGTTCGTCAGTTCAGCCGTCTGGTCGATGGCCTTGGCTGCAGCGAGAGCCTCAAGAGCTGCTACATTATTATATGGTGCATATTGACCATCCTCGAAACCGAGGGTGTAGGCATCAGCAGTCTCAATGGCACTATTGAGAGCATCGTATTCAGTTGTACCTGCATAAGCATCGTTGTTCAGTTCGAGACGCATGAGGCGGAAGCGGTTGAAGGAAATCCACTGCTGATAATCCGTTGAAGCGGCTGCAATAGTGAGCGTGACGGGATTTCCGTCGCTTTCAAATTCCAAAGAAACGTCATCCCAGCCATGACCGAACACACCCTGATCTACGCCACTGCCATTCATGGGAAGATCTACGGCATCCTCTCCAACAGATAGCGTATAGCTTGTCAAAGCCTCAGAACCACGAGCCGTCACTGTCAAGAGGTATTTACCAGCAGGAATCTCTATACTACGTGACATATTAATATTAACGCCGGCACTTGTTGACCAACCACCGTCATAGTATCTGCCAGAAAGATTACCATCAGCATCTGTATATTTTTCCCAATCTCTGCTATCAGTACCGATACCGCCAGTCCATCCAGTATTTGTGTCAGGATCTGCACCAACTATTGCGTCTGCACAGTTGACAGCTCCCTCAACCTTTTCGGCCATAGCATGGCTTTCGTAGTAAGCACGAAGGGCGGATATAGCTGCCTCAATTCTCGCAGTTGCATCAGCGGCATTTACAACCTCGCCTTCACCAAAATAGGCATCACCGATTGCTGTATATTTTTCGGTCGTAGCATACTTCAATTCCTCCTCAGGTAGATAATTGCTTAAGAAGTTAGCGTAAGTATCGTAAGCATCCTTTGCTTCTGTAAAGGTAGTGGTGGCTGTGCTTAGTGCTGCTGCTGCCTCATTGTAACCCTCTGCTGTCGTGGGCTCATCCTTGGCAATCTCTGCTTCCAGAGTAGTACGCTCACTACCTGTTACATTTTCGTAGTCGCTATTGTCGCGTGCAGCCTCTGCAGTAGCCTTGGCCTCCTGCCAGATTGTGCGTGCGCCAGAAAGGGGATCTTGATAAATGATAGTGATATTATCAAAGAACACCTTGGCGTTAGAACCAGAACCATCACTGACGGCCTGACCACCCACTTGGATGTAACCCTCGGTGGGCTCGTCGAGCGTGACGGTTACTTGGTCTGTCTCCCATGTGTCGTAAGTGAATGAGGTCTTAGTGGAAAGTGTAGCCGAGCCAGAAGTGGGAACAAAACCGAACAAGGATTTGAACTGAGAGGCACCACTGTTTGCATTGTAGCAATTTATTTTAAAGGTATAAACACCGGTAGGCCATGTTGTGGTTGGGGATTTGTAGGTAACAGTGCCGCCCCATCCAACTGAAACGCCCAGTGTGTAGCCTCCGTTGTTAAGGTTGTCAGCAGAAGGTGCGCTGGCACCATTGACTTGACCAGTACCACCATATTCAACAACAGCAGAGCTACTCCAAGCCGCTGAACTGGTCTGAGTCCATGCGCCAGCGATGTCCAGAGGGGCAGCAGAGCCAGTTGCAGCTGCATTCGCAGTGGTTACCGTGCAGCTTTCAAAGCCTGGGTTAATGAAAGTGAGGGGGGCCTTGTTAATAGCTGTAGTAACAGCGGTCTCTAAAGTAGAGGTTGCTGCATTCACATCGGTCTGTGAGGCACCAGCATTGTCATATACTCCTTGTGCTGTGGCGATGGCAGTTGTCAAATCGGTATCCGAGAGATAGCTGTTGACCGTAGTAGCGTAAGCAATGGCGGCCTCCAAGTCGTCTTTCAAGACAACATTCACCTTCACCAAATTCAAAGCAGAGATAGCCTCCATGCAGTCTCCTGTTTGATTACAAGAAAATACAAGCTTGACATCCGTTTCTGTAGTCATTGAGCTTGGTGTCTTAAATCTGGAGTTAATGGCATACAGCGTCTGCTTTGTGGACGCATACTTAGTCATGGTTGTCAGATTGTTAGACCCATCGTTCAGGACAATGGTAAACGTGGGAGCATTAGAGTTGTTGTGCCACCCTACGAGGGCTGAGAAATCGTATGTAGCATCAGCTTCCAAACCCTTAAAAGTATATGTGTATGATTCGCCTGTGCTGCCATAGCGAATCCAGAACAACACGCTGCTGGGATCAGAAGAGGCAGAATAAGAATAAGAAGTTCCATCTTCCAGCTTATAACCGGAATATGTGGTTGTCATTCGGACACCACCACTGGCATTGCGACTATTAAAGGTCCTGTTTGTAGATGATGTCCATCCAAAGTTGGAAGGCGAACTGGTATCGTCACCACCATCCCAACCAACAAGGAGATTGGTCTGAGCCCACGTTCCGACGCTGAATAACAGCAGCGCTGCGGCGAAAATTTGTTTTAGTTTCATTGTTTTGAAAATAAGTTAAAATAGTTATTTAGCTATAAATAATATTTCTTTGAGTAATATTTGTTTGCAAAGGTACAACGTTACAAGAAGAAAAAAGGGAAGAGGGGTGTTAAAAAATCATAATAAGAGTTTTATAGATTGATTTCCATAGGTTAGGCCATCTGTTTGTCATGATACTAATAAACAAAAATGTCTGAATACAACGATAGAGGATGTGCCTTCTTGAGACACATCCTCTATCACTATAAGGTTTCCGACTATTTAGTCTTCAAAGATACTTTCGTCGAAAATGTTTTCTTCGAAGAGGTTACCTTTTCCGGCATTACCTCCGATCGTGGTGATGCTGGCGGCAATCATGTTTTCTGCATGTATCATCTGCACATACACAGAAGGAGCAATATAGTTCTTTTTCATAATTCTTCAAGACCCACCCCCGAACCCCTCCCGTCAGGGAGGAGAGCAGCTGGCGCTTAAGGGAGTTTATAGGGTCATTCTTTTAATGGTTTCTAAAATAATGTACTCTGCCCGCGGGTCCCCTCCATCACGGGAGGGGTCCTTCAGGGCGGGGTGGGTCTTTACTTAATAATCACTTTCTTGCCGTTGACAATATAGATACCCTTCTGAGCATTGCTTATGCGCTGACCAGCGAGGTTGTAGATAGCACCGTTCTCGTTTAACCTTCAAGTATGCACGGAATGCCTTCATGCTGGTGTTGCCTGCACTCTTGTAGATAGCACCATTGCCGATGAAGTAGTCACCTTCTGCAATTGCTGCAATAGGAGCATAAGTACCGACAAAGTCGATGTTCTTGCCTGCAACATTAACGTCTGCTGTGGGAGCAACAACCTGCACACCGTTAAACACTTGCTCGTTGCTGGCTGCGGTAGCCTTGATGAGGACGGGAACGTTTTTAGAGATCGTACCTGCAGCAACCTTATTGAAGTTGACGGTAATGGCGTTGGCATCAGCGCTGTTCTCGCTAAATGCATAGACTTCAGCACCTGTGCCGAAGGCTGCTTCTACCTGCCCAAGGGTGCAGTCGAAGGGCAGAACCACGGTGTTGTAGCCTTCCTTGATTTTACGAGTCATGGTCACGTTGGCGACGTCCTCATCTTCAATCGTGTTGTCAGCAGTTTCGTTGTAAGCTACAGCGGTAGCAATATTTGTCTCAGAGAGAAGCTCACCGTCACCGATGGACATCCACTGGTACTGAGAAGATGCTTCTGCATAGAAAGTCATAGTAACTTCTGTCTCAGCAGCGAGGGTGAAGGGCACAAAGCGCCATTCCCAACCACCACCTTGGTTCTCGAGGATGAACTCATCACTATCACTCCAGCTGGCCTTTCCATCCTTTGCAATACCACGTGCGCGGTTGCCTGTACATGGTAGAGAAATAGTTGGTGCAAGAGAAGCATCTTTATCATCTTTAACGCTTACGCTGCTAGTAACACCTGCAGAAGAGCGGGCTGCAACCTTCACGACATAGCTACCGGCGGGCAGAGTCGTAGTCTTAGTATACTTGATGGTCCAACCGCCTGCATTGTTATAACCATTACCATCCTGCTCATAGTAAGGATGCGTAACACCACTCCAGTGTTCCCAGTCAAGAGAGTTGGGCGTGCCAGCAGCGCGAGGTGTACCAACTTCGGCAGTACCTGTCCAAGTGGAGAAGTCACCAATCTTGGAAGTGAGAGAATAAGGATAGTCAGAGGCAACCTTGTTGTACTGAGCGATGTTCAGATTCTGAATGGCAGTCTGAGCTTCAGCAGCTGAGGTGGGAGCAGTAGCGACTGCGGTATTGGCCAGATCTTCACCGAAGAGAGCGATGGTCTCAGCCTTGTATGCTGCGTAAGCATCATAGGAAGGTGCTGCAGCGACGAAAGCGTTTACAGCTGTCTGCAGATTCTCTACAGCAGCTATATTTGCTGCAACTGTATTATCGGGAGTGGCAGCAATAGCCTCACTCAAAGCAGTACGTTCAGCACCTGTAACGTTTGCATAAGATGCATTGTTAAGAATGGCTGTTGCACCTGGAACGGCAGCTGCAAAGATGTCAGATGCAGATGAGAAATAGGTAAGTGTAATATTGTCATAGCAAACCCAGTTACCAGAGCAGTTCTCCAAAGCGAACTTGATGGTGAGGTCACCATCTTCGGCAAGCACTGTGCTAACGAGGTAGTTTGCAGCAGCACCGATTTCAGTCTTCTCATCGTTAGCGTAGAGGAAGAGACCCGTACCACCAACACTATTGTTTTGCTGTTCAATGTTTTGAGCATCGGCGGTGATGACATACGTACCAGCGGGCAGGTAAAGAGCATCGTGGGCAAAAGAGCCATCGCTCAAACCGCCACTGTTAGATGGTTGCCAACGCTCAACAAACCATGTACCAGCATGGCGGGAGAAGTTACCATTGTTGGCAACATTACCACCTGCAACAGATGTCCAGCTATTGATATTTCCAGCCTCAAAGTCTGTATTAGCAACGAAACTTGTGAGATCAACATTCGTTTTGCTTTCGATAGCAGCCTTCACACCTGTATAAGTTGCATACTTAGCAGCAGCCTTCGCGGCGACAGCGGCTGCAGAGTTGAGATTAGCAGTAGCGGTTTCAAGTGCTTCCTGGGTAGCGTTGTTGAGATCAACTGTATTCTCAGAAACGGCATTGTTGATAGCTGTCTTATCAGCCTCGAACATATCCTTTGCTTGTTCGGCTTTAGCTGCATCAAGAGCCTCATTATACGCCTTCACGTATGTTGCAAGAAGAACTTCTGCTTTTGACACATTGCCAAAATAAGTGAGAGTGAAATTATCCCAAATACACCATGTGTTGGTTCTTGTACCGCGAACACCAATTGCAAGGTTGCCGTCTGTCACCTGCACGGTAAGAGGACCAACCACATACTTACCAGCGGTGAAACTACCTGAAAGCGTAGTCATGCTTGAACCGCGGTCAGCACCTTCCATTTCCTTGAAAGGAAGGGATTCGTCACCAGCATAAACTACTGGATAGCTATCACCATCATAATTATTAGTATAATCAGTCAAAGCTGCCTGGGCTGTCACCTGATAAACGCCATTGGGCAGATCTGTTAAAGTCTGGCTTAATGTAAATGCTGATTGCCATGACTCTGCATTTGGGTTCGTTGCAGCACCACCATTGGCATTATAGTTATTTGCTTCCATCGTCCAGAAGTTGTCAGCAATAGCCTTTACGGAGGCAAAATTGCCATCTACAATAAAAGCAGAAGCTTCTACTGGATTCTCCACAGATGCATTCTGCATGGCTGCGAGTGTCTGAACCTTCAGACCAGTGCAAAGGTAAACCTTCCACTGAGCATTAGCTGCAGATCCGTCTGTGCCTTCACCAACAATAGTGGAATTACCACCTTGAGCCGTGAGATAAGAACCTTCACCACCAGTGTGATTGGCGGCGGAAATAATGTTATAAACAGGACCATTGTCTGTGCCTACCTGAGTGAAGGTCCATGTAGATTGCTTGTTACGAGACTGGTCGGTGTACATTGTACCACTGAGATGTTCCAAACCATAATCAGTTCCGTTCACAGCTGTACGGATAACATACTTGTCACCTACAGCTTTTAACTCTACTGTCATTGCACCGCCTAAGGGAGCAACACTTGCCTGAGTTCCATAGCCATTACCCTTGGTGAAGTACTGGCCTGTACCCACATTATAGAGGAGAGCATAGCCTGCTCCAACCTCAGATGCTGTCCACGACTGAGCTTGCACACCCATCGTGACCAAAGCCGCCATAGCGGCCAATAGAAGTTTGATTTTTTTCATTTTGTTGTTTTAATTAAGTTTGAAGAGATAATAAAATGTGTAGTTAGTATTTTGAATTTATTTCCTTTAATGTCCGGGACGCTATAGATGCTGAACAGCCTCGATTGTCAGTCCCGTATATTTCGCTATCATTTCCGAAGGGAGTCCGTCAGCCTTCATTCGTCGGGCCGTGGCCATTCTTTCCTCCTCGCGTCCTTCTTTGCGTCCTTCTTTGATTCCTTCTTCGCGTCCTTTTCTCTCTGCGGTATTGACCACGTTGGTCAGGTCGCGGTAGATCTTGATGGTCTCTTCGTAGTCTCGAACATCCTGCGGAGTGAAGCGGGCTATCTCGGCTTGCTCGAAGAGTTTAGGGAAGAGCTTCTTGAAGCCGAAGTCGGTGTAGGGGTTGATGTAACGTTCCATAGAGAATATTGCGGTAATCCGCGGCAAAGATATTTATTATCTTCGGATAAGCCAAATATTAGGTGAACTTTTTTCCTCAAACCTCCTCATTATGCCGCCATGGCAGCTAAAAGGACTTTGAATTTCTTCATTTTGTTGTTTTTAAGTTAATAATTATGTTATGAATATTTCGAGTTACTTTATTTGTTTAATTAGCGTTTACGCGCTATGCGGGCGCAAAATTACCGAAATAATAAGAGGGGGGAGTGAAAAAGGTTGTTAAAAAAACATAACAAGGCTCATGAAAAAAACTTTTCCTTGAAAATCAGGCTAAAGAGAACGTAGAGGCGATGATGTATGGTCGCCCGAGAGGGGAAAATATAGAGGGTGCTGCAAGTAAGCGTAGTCTCTACGACAAGGGACTACTACTTCCAGCGACGAGGGACTACTACTTCCAGCGGCGAGGGACTACTACTTCCAGCGACGAGGGACTACTACTTCCAGCGACGAGGGACTACTACTTCCAGCGGCGAGGGACTACTACTTCCAGCAGCAAGGGACTATAGTTCCAGCGGCGAGGGACTATAGTTCCTATTTGCCGACGACAAACTTCTGGCCGTTCTGGACGTAGATGCCGGGATGGAGGGACGTGGAGGGGAGGCGTGAGCGGTCTGTGGTGACGGGGCGGCCTTGGAGGTCATAGACGGGAGAGGACGCGCTGGAGGGCGAGAGGTTGCTATGCAGGCTGCGGACTCCTACGGCGGCGGGCATCGTGATGAGATAGGTGGCCTCGGCTGTGGTGGGAAGTTCTATGCGGTCGGCATTGATAACAGTGGGCGTCAGCGGCTGGCCATCGAGGGTGACGGTTGCCTGGCTGATGTCCGGATAAGCCAGGCGCAGTGGCTGCCCCTTGATGCTGCGGACGGTGGCGGCCATCAGGGTGCCTTCGTCCCATACTTCACTGACCTCGAAACCTCCCACGGCGCGCAGGCCGCTGATGCTGCCCTTCGGCCAGATGGAAGGCAGGGCGGGCAGGAGCTGGAGGGTATCGGTGTGGCTCTGGAGCAACATCTCCGCCATTCCGGCACAGACGCCGAAGTTGCCGTCGATCTGGAAGGGTGCGTGGGAGTCGAAGAGGTTGTAGTAGATGCCGCCCTTGGTCTGGTCGGTGCCATAGCTGGTGCTGTGCTTGAACTCCAGTTTGAAGAGTTCCACACATTGCTCGGGTTGCAGGGCGCGTGCCCAGAGGTTGACCTTCCAGCCCATGGACCACCCTGTGGAAGGCAGTCCGCGCAGCATCAGGCTGCGCACGGCAGGTTCGTAGTAGGGGTTGCTGGCCGGCAGGTTGGCAAAGGGGTAGAGCGCCATCATGTGTGAGAGGTGGCGGTGGCCTGTCTCGTTGCCGTTGCCCGAGGCAAAGGAGGTGTATTTCCATTCACGAAGGATATCGTCGCCTTTCTTCACGCCATTGCGGGTGGTGCCTTCATAGGTTTCTGTATGCAGGCCCGTGTCTAAGTTCTCGAACTTGGTTTTCAGTTGGTTGACGAAGCTCTCTGTGACGCCGGCTTCTTCGGCACCAACGATTTCTATGGCCTTGATCGTCTGGTCGAAGAGGTTCCATACGATTTGCTGGGAATGTGCTGTGGCGTTCTCCACGGGTCCGTGTTCCGGCGAGAACTCATTCGGGCACTCCCAGGTGCCGTCGGTGGCCTTCTTCAGTCGCTCCATCCACATTCGCACGGCAGAGATCATCACAGGCAAGGCTTTCGTTTTCAGGAACTCCTGGTCGAGTGTATAGCGGTAGTGCTGCCACAGGTGGTCGCAGCTCCAAGCTCCGGCCTCGGGATAGTTGGCGGCCATCCAGTCGGTGCAGCATCCGAAGATGTTGTTCTCGGTGTAGCAGGCCCACCCCGTCGTGTGGTGCAGATAGCGTCCGTCGGTGCCGCTGCCCGTAGCATAGTCTTTCCACACGGGTTGCACGAGTGCCATATTATAAAGGTAGTTGAGGTAAGGCATGTGCATCTCCGAGAGTCCCGTCAGTTCAGCCGGCCAGTAGTTCATCTGGATATTGATGTTGGCATGAATGTCTGAACACCAGGGAGCATTGTTGCTGTTATTCCAGATGCCCTGGAGGTTGTTGGGCAGGTCTAAACCGCGGGAGCTGGCAATGAGCAGGTAGCGTCCGTAGGCGAAGTAGAGCTGTTCCAGCTGGCGGGCATCTGCTGACCTCCTCAGAGCGGCCATCGTGCCTAACTTGGCATAGGCATCTACGAGTTTGTCGGTGGATTTGGCGTTGGAAGCTCCATCGAGTTCCATACGGCAGCGATTGAAATAGGGAGTGTAGTCTGCCAGATGCTCTGCCAGCAGCGACTCCCAGGATTTCTGTGCGGCAGCATCAATAACATCCTGAATGCGGCCGTTCAGCTGGCTGGTACCACTAACGAATCCCTTTGCCACAGGATCGTAGTCGGTGCCTGCTGCCAGCAACACCAGGATTTCGTCGGCACCTGTGACATTGATGCCATTGTCCTCAGCGACAGTCACACCGCCCTTGGCAATCACCTTCATCCGGGCGTTGTAGCTCACGGTGGTGAGACTGCCGGAGAAGGAGGCTTCCGTGCCGGAATAGGAGGCACGGATATTATGAGCGTTCCAGAGGCGGAAATGGTAGCTGAGCTGTGCCGGCTCTGAAGCTGTGAGGTGTACGGCCACGACCTGTGCCGGCGCCGAGGCGATGTATTCCCTCCGGAAGGTGACGGTGCGGTCGCTGCTTTTCCACTCCGAAGCGGCAATAGCCTGCTCCAGATCCAGTGTGCGGACATAATCGCGCGCCCCCTTGGATCCGCCGGTAGCAAACTGTCCGGTACGATCCTCTATGATGATTTCTCCGAAGTTCTGGTAGCCACCGTCGCGGTTATAGAGTGTCGAAGAGCCTGTCCACAACGTCTTCTCGTTGAACTGCACAATATCTTGTCGGATGCCGCCGTAGATCATCGCACCCAGTTGTCCGTTGCCAATAGGCAGGGCATACTCCATCCAGGGATTCTCGACAGACTGTTTGGTGACGGGTACCGTGTACCAGAGGGTCAAGGGCCGCTCGGTCTCGTACTTCGTGTAGGGGAAGGTGTACCACTCCGAAAGTTTAGACGGATGCGGGTCTGTTTCGGGCAGTTCTGCCGGTTCCACGAACTGCAAGGGGTTGTTGACATCCCCGGCATCCCACGACCCGAGTTCACGGCCAGCACCGGAACCTCCCCATTGATTCATGGACTTGCCGGCAATGGCTTTCGACTGGATTTCCCAGGCGGGAGCATAAGTACTGTTCGTTGTGGGGAAGAGCTGCAGCTCTCCACTCTTCGAAGCGGAAGCAGCATAGCGGCTACCATTATAATAGATGTGTCTGCCAGCCTTGCTGATTATCTCGCAGTTTTCCTGCGAACCTACAATTTTCCAAAGCTGGTTATCATCTTTCTTATCAATGTCAGCGGTCTGTAGGGGGGTCCCCTCTCCCTGATCTTGCAGGGCAGCTTCACCTCTGCAGAAGCGGATGACATACCACTTCTCGGACTCGGCGGTACTGAACGTAGGAAGGTTTTGGGCACACAACATTTGCCCGGTCATTAAAAGAAGGGAAAGGAGGAAAAGATTTTTCATGTCAGTAAAGTTCTAGTTAGTGTGCCCGGAACGGGAATCGAACCCGTACGACCATCACTGGTCAAGGGATTTTAAGTCCCTCGTGTCTACCAATTCCACCATCTGGGCGTGGTTTGCGGTGCAAAAGTAGGCGAAAAATTTGAAAGTTCCAAGTTTTTGTGCTATTTTTGTGCCGAAAAATGAAAGTTCTTGTAGTAAATACGTCCGAAACGACCGGTGGAGCCGCAATTGCAGCCTGCCGATTGACCGAAGCATTGAACCGTCATGGGGTAAATGCTCGGATGTTGGTGCGCGACAAACAAAGCGATCGCACGACGACTTGTGTCGTACCCTCCAAGGGCTTTCATGGGATGCTTCTGAAGTGGTCGTTTCTATGGGAACGGGCCCGTGTGTGGATGGCCAACCGCTTCCATCAGGAGGGACTGTGGCATGTGGATTTGGGCATCGGCGGTGCCGATATTGTCTCCACCCCCGAGTTCCGCGAAGCCGACATCATTCACCTGCATTGGGTGAACCAGGGATTCCTCTCGCTGAAAGAGTTACGCCGTATCCTGCGCAGCGGCAAACCCGTCATCTGGACGATGCATGACATGTGGCCCTGCACAGCCATCTGCCATCATGCCCGCGACTGCGACCGTTTCCAGAGCCATTGTCAGGAATGTCCGCAACTGCTCTACCCTTCTCGCCGCGACCTTTCATTCTGGGTGTTCGACCGGAAGGCAGCCATCTATCCTGAGGGCGACATCACCTTTGTCGCCTGCAGCGAGTGGCTGGCTGCAGAGGCACGCAAGAGCCGTCTGCTGGCGGGCAAGGAAGTCATCAGCATTCCCAACACCTATAATCATCATGCATTCTGCCCGGGTTCCAGGGAGGAGGCACGACGACGCTTCACGCTGCCGAAGAATCTGAGGCTGCTGCTCTTCGCCTGCCAGAAGGTGACCAACGAGCGCAAGGGGCTCGACTACCTCTTTGAAGCATTACGCAGTAAACCTATCCATCACTGGCAGGGACGATTGGGACTGGTAGTAGTCGGGGAGATGGCGGAGGAAGTAGCCTACAGCGTGCCCTTCCCCATCTATCGTCAGGATTATATCAATGATGAAGAGGATATGGCATTGCTCTATCGCGCCGTAGACCTCTTCGTGACCCCTTCGCTGGAAGAGAACCTTCCGAACACCATCATGGAGGCAATGGCCTGTGCCACACCTTGTGTAGGATTCGACATCGGAGGCATACCGGAGATGATAGATCATGAGAAGAACGGCTACGTGGCCCGCTACCGCGATGCCGAGGACCTCGCTCGGGGTATCGACTTCGTACTTGACGAACAACGCTATGATGAACTGTCGGCAAATGCGGCCCGGAAGGCCGTAGAGGCCTGGAACGAGGAGAGTGTGGTGCGCAAACACATAGATCTATATAAGAGGATCGCAAAGGAAGAATAATTACTGAAAGAGAAATGATCCGATTCACAGTTGCTACTGTTACCTATAATGCCGAGTCCACCATCGACCGCACCTTGCATAGTGTCTCTGAGCAGACCTATGCGGGAGTGGAGCACCTGATTGTCGACGGCTGTTCGCAGGATGGCACGATGAGCGACATCCAACGATACATCGAGCGCAATTGCGACAGCAATCACCCCCACACCATCCGCCTGATTCGTGAACCCGACGAAGGGCTCTACGATGCCATGAACAAGGCGATAGCCCAGGCGAAAGGCGACTATATCATCTTCCTCAATGCTGGTGACAAGTTCCACGATTCGAGCACCTTATCGGAGGTTGCAGAACAGTTGCAGCGCTACAACGAACACCGATTGCCAGCTGTGGTCTATGGAGAGACGGATCTTGTGGACGACGAAGGAAACTTCCTGCGTCATCGCCGGCTCAGGGCTCCCAAGCGCCTTACTTACAGTTCCTTCCTCGGTGGAATGCTGGTATGCCATCAGAGCTTCTATGTCCGATCCGACCTGGCTCGCACCAATCCCTATGACCTCCGCTACCGCTTCTCGGGCGATTATGACTGGTGTCTGCGCGTGATGAAGCGGGCCGAACGACGGCTGCTCACCTTCCACAACACCGAACTGATACTTACGGATTACCTCTCCGAAGGGATGACCACACGCAACCATCGCCGTTCGCTCTTCGAACGGCTGCGTATCATGGCCCGGCATTTCGGATGGATACGAGCCATCGCAGCTCACGCGTGGTTCGTGGTGAGGGCTGTAATTAGAAAATAGGAATCCTAAATCATCTAGTATATCTAGGACATCTAGATCATCTAGAATTTCTAGAACATCTAGTCTACCCCAAAAACTAATCCTGTGGCTTCGCCAGCACTTCCAAAGCTTTCTGAACTACAGGGTCTTCTTCGTAGATGACCTGGTAGTATTCCGACATATCCCACAAATCGCGGGCGACAAGCCCTTTGAGGATGAGCGACGTGGTGTAAACGGTTTTCTGCAGTTCCTCGTCATCGCGGGCTCGGATGCTGTCCTTCTTCTCTGCTTCGGCAAACATGAGGTCAAGCTCCTCACGGGGGAAGGTGAAGTTCTGCTGGAAGCTGGCAAAGTCAGAATACGTTTTCTTTAGCTGCTTGCGGTTCTTGTCGATGTATCGCAAGCTGGTATTCACGATGTAACTGCGGGCGTTGAGTTCACGATGCATGCGGCTGAAACGTGTGGTGTCCAGCGGCACAAAGATATCGGGCATGATGCCTCCACCGCCATAGACGGTACGACCCAGTTGCAGGGTTTTATAACGCAGAGAATCTGGGAAATGGATGCTGTCGGCATTGGTGAGTTCACCACGATTATAGCGGTCGATGACATCGTGGGCATAGGTCTTGGCATCGCCTTTTTCATAAGGTTTCTGGATACAGCGACCAGAAGGGGTGTAGTAGCGGGCGATGGTGAGGCGGATCATACTACCATCCTCCAGCTCTATGGGTCGCTGGACCAATCCCTTGCCGAAGGTTCGACGTCCGATGATGGTGCCTCGGTCGTGGTCCTGGATGGCTCCCGCGAGGATCTCTGAGGCCGAGGCAGAATATTCATCAACGAGGACGACCACACGTCCTTCCGTGAAGAGACCTCCTCCGGTGGAACGGAACTCGCCCATATTCATATTATAACGTCCACGCGTATAGACAATCATATCTCCCTTGGGCAGGAATTCACTGGCGAGTTCGGCTGCGGCATTGAGATACCCGCCGCCATTGCCCTGAAGGTCAAGAATAAGAGTCTGCATGCCCTCTTTCTGCAAACGACGGATGGCATCAGTCACCTCACCATGGGTCGTAGCGCCAAAGCTGCTGAAACGCACCAGTCCCACCCCTGGACGGATGATGAATGCTGCGTCGAGGCTGTTGACTGGAATCTTATCGCGCTTGACCGTGAAATACAGCAAATCCTTGATTCCCCGACGGAGAATACCGAGACGTACTGTTGTTCCCTTGGGGCCGCGCAGACGGGACATGATATTCTCGCGGCTCATCTTCACACCGGCAATAGCAGTATCGTTGACGGTGACTATGCGGTCGCCGGCGAGGATGCCTACTTTCTCTGACGGACCATTGGAAACGGGCTGGATGACGACAAGAGTATCCTCCAACATATTGAACTGCACGCCGATGCCGTCGAATGCACCTTGCAGGGGTTCGTTCATCTTCTTCGTGTCGGCAGCATTCGTGTAGGTCGAGTGCGGGTCGAGTTTAGATAACATGCCCGTGATAGCGTCTTCCACCTGACGGTCGATGTTGACTGTATCGACATACATCTGATTGATCATGATGGTGGACTGCAGCAACTTGCGCACTGCCATCTCGCGGGTATCCACCGTGATTTGTGCCCTCAGTGAAGACTGAAGGAGGAGAGATTGCAAGAAGACTGCGAAGGCTAAACTCAATATTTTTCTCATGTTAGTGGGGTGTTTTCGTCGTTGATCAATATGTGATATCCGTCGGGCAGGAATGGTGAAATGTCTTTACCGAAATGGGCGAGTTCGCGTACTACGGAACTGGAGATGGCAGCCAACGCAGATTCTGCAAAAAGACATACCGTCTCGATACCTGTGAGCTGGCGGTTGATGTCGGCCATCTGCATCTCGTACTCAAAATCTTTGATGGTGCGCACACCGCGCAGGATGGCACAAGCGCCCACGACTGCCGCGAAATCGGTTGTCAGACCATGATAGCTCTCAACGCGTACGCGCGCGTTCCTCTTATATAATTTACGCAACGCATCTACACGTTGTTCGGCAGGTATCCACCCAGCCTTCTGTTCGTTCACGCCCACAGCGATGACGACCTCGTCACAGAATGCGAGTGAACGTTCTACGAGCGAGTAATGACCGCGAGTGAACGGATCAAAACTTCCAGGAAACAATATCGTCTTCATTGCACCTCTTCCAATTCCTTATATTCCTTTTCTTCCTCTTCATCATCGGGGCGGTCTTCTTCTATGACGAGGTTGTCGATAATGAAGTTCTGGCGCTCCATCGTATTCTTGCCCATATAGTATTCCAGCAATTCTGCCACCTGGTCGGACTTGTGAAGCGATACCTGCTCCAGGCGCATATCCGGCCCTATGAAAGCACGGAACTCATCAGGTGATATTTCGCCAAGGCCTTTGAAGCGGGTGATTTCGGGTTCCGGTCCGAGGTCCTCGATGCTCTGCAGACGTTCTTCCTCGCTGTAGCAATATCGGGTGATAAAGTCACCCCGACTGTCGGCTTCGCCGATGGCTTCGAGACGGTTCTTGGAAAGTTTCTTACGGCGCTGACGCACACGGAAGAGAGGTGTCTGAAGAATGTAGACATGTCCTTTCTTGATGAGTTCGGGGAAGAACTGCAGGAAGAACGTAATCATCAGCAGACGGATATGCATTCCGTCGACATCGGCATCCGTAGCTACGATAACGCGGTTGTAGCGCAGGCCATCCAGTCCGTCTTCAATATTCAGGGCCGCTTGCAAGAGGTTGAACTCCTCGTTCTCATAAACCACCTTTTTGGTCAGTCCATAACAGTTCAAAGGCTTACCGCGCAAGCTGAAGACGGCTTGTGTCAGCACGTCGCGACTCTTGGTGATACTGCCGGAAGCGGAATCACCCTCGGTGATGAAGATGCTGCTGTCCTCCTGGCGATCGCCCTTGGGGTCGTTGAAATGGATGCGGCAGTCGCGTAACTTTCGATTGTGGAGATTGGCTTTCTTTGAGCGCTCGCGGGCCAGCTTGGCAACACCAGCCATCGCCTTGCGTTCCTTCTCACTCTCACTGACCTTCTGGAGAATGATTTCCGCCACTTCGGGTGTCTTACGCAGGTAGTTGTCTACCTGTTCCTTGACGAAATCTCCGATGAATTTATCGATGCTGACGCCTCCGCCACCAGGTTCTGTGCTGAGGCTTCCAAGCTTGATCTTCGTCTGGCTCTCAAAGAGGGGTTCCTGAATCTCGATGCTAATGGCAGCAACGATACCATTGCGGATGTCTGAATAGTCATAGTTCTTGCCGGAAAAGTCCTTGATGGTCTCGGCAATATATTTCTTGAAGGCACTCTGGTGGGTACCGCCCTGAGTGGTGTGCTGCCCGTTGACGAAGCTGTAGTATTCCTCACCATACTGACCATTGGTATGAGTGAAGGCAATCTCTATATCCTCCCCCTTAAGGTGTACGATGGGATATAGGGGCTGGGACGTCATCGTATCGGTCAGCAAGTCTTCGAGACCGTTTCTGGAGAGGATGCGCCGCCCGTTGAACATAATGGCCAGACCGGTATTCAAATAGGTGTAGTTGCGAAGCATCGTCTCCACAAACTCCGGTTGGAAGCGGTAGCCGCGGAAAAGGCTGTTATCCGGCTCGAAGTAGATCAGGGTTCCGTTCTCAGTATCAACGGGAAAGTCGCTGACCACACGGGCAGCACCACTGTTCTTGCTGCCTTCGTCACTGATAAGTTCACCACATTCAAAAGTGGCACGACGTGTCTCGCCATCACGGAAACTCTGAGCTACGAAGTGTGAGGAGAGGGCATTGACAGCCTTCAGGCCCACACCATTCAGTCCCACGCTCTTTTTGAACGCCTTGCTGTCGTACTTACCACCCGTATTCAGCATCGATACTGCTTCGATGAGTTTACCAAGAGGTATGCCGCGGCCGTAGTCACGGATGGTCACACGCAAGTTCTCTTCGATGGAGACTTCTATGCGCTTGCCGGCACTCATCTTGAATTCGTCGATGCTGTTGTCAATGACTTCCTTCAACAGCACGTAGATACCATCCTCCGCATGCGAACCATCGCCCAGTTTTCCAATATACATACCGGGACGAGTACGCACGTGCTCCATATCCGAAAGATGTCGGATATTATCATCAGTATAGTCAACAGGTCTTGTGACCTCCAGTTCTTCTGCCACGTTTGTTATCTATGATTAATTGTCTATCTTCTTTTGCCAGCAACGTCTGCGCTTGTGAATGGTGCAGTCGAGATGTGCCCACTGCCCCTGACTCTTTTCATTGTCTTCCAACTGCACATGGGTCTCGGCCCATACGAACCCCATCTTCTGGGCGACCTCAATGATTTGAGTGAAGAGCGGAGCATTTACGCCCTTATTCTGCCACTCGGGCACAACACCAATAAGCAACATATCCAGCACCGGTGCGGGTTTGAAGTATATCGCCTTAGCCAAGTGCCACCAACCGAAGGGGAAGAGTTTTCCATGAGCCTTCTGCAGGGCATAAGACAATGAACCCATAGTGATACCTACGGCGATGGGCTCGTTCTCTTCGGTCTCCACAACGGCCAGCAAACGCATATCTAAGAACGGGAGATACGTCTTGGCATACTGTTTGATCTGACGTTCGTTCATCTCAGAATAGCCATAAAGCTCAGAATAAGAACGATTGATGACGTCGAAAATTTTCTGCACATATTGCCCGTTGTCTGCCGCCAGCACTTCCTTGTGACTCTTGAAATGACGCATGTGGAGATGATACCGCTTCATGCACAGTTCTGCCACTCGGAAGTACTTCTGCATATCAGCCTGATGATCCGGAGTAGGAACCATCACCTTGCGCTCCACCCAGTCGACCTCTTTCCCAAAGCCCATACGTTCCATGTGCTGAGGATAATACGGGTAATTATAAGTCGTACTCATCGTCGACAATTGGTCAAAGCCCTCGGTCAGCATCCCCTCGGGGTCCATATCTGTGAATCCAAGTGGTCCCACAATCTTCGTCATGCCCCGTTCGCGCCCCCATTGTTCCACGGTGGTGATGAGTGCCTTGCTGACCTCCTCATCGTCGATGAAATCTATCCATCCGAAGCGAACGTTACGCGTCTGCCACTTCTTGTTCGCCTTGTGGTTGATGATGGCTGCCACGCGACCGACGATTTCCCCGTCGCGCATAGCGAGGAACAGATCGGCCTCGCAGAACTCGAAGGCGGCATTCTTCTTGCGATCGAACGTCTCCAACATGTCCTCCAAAAAATCTGGCACGGCATACGGATTGCCCTTGTACAGGTGGTAGTTGAAACGAATGAAGGCGCGCAAGTCTTTGCGACCTTCCACTTTTTTGATACTAATCATGGGTCTGTGCACAAAAATATGCTGCAAAGGTAACGTTTTTTGGTAGAAAAAGCCTACATTTTCCCACTTTTTTAGCTTAATATAAGGGTTAAAGTTAAAAAAAACTGCAAAAACCTTTGTTGGAGCCTTGGAAAAACGTATTTTTGCACAGCAAAATCGCAATCTAACTTCTCAAAAGGCATAATGTATATGAAGAAAATCATTGCCGTGGCCATTTTGGCTACATTGACGCTCTCCGCCGCCCGTGCCCAGAGCGCTGCCGAGCAGCTCGACTACAAGCCTGCTCCTTACATGTTCATCGGCCTCCAAGGTGGTGGCCAGACCACATTTACAAACTACGACCAGATGAAGCTCATCACCCCTACGGCCAGCATCAGCTTCGGTGCCTTCTTTACCCCTTCTGTGGGAGCACGACTCCATGTCAATGGCATCTGGACACGCAGTGGATTCAAGCCCAACTTCGAGTATAACTACAAGTATGTCACCACGAACCTCGACCTGTTGCTGAATCTCTGCACCCTCTTTGGCAAGCAGAACTATTATCCCCTCAACGTATACCTCATCGGCGGTATCGGTCTCAACTATGCATGGGACAACAAGGAACTCCTCAACAGCGGCTACAATATGCCTTATGCGTGGGAGGGACATCGTCTGAGCCACAACGCCCGCGTCGGCGCCATGTTGGACTACAACTTCGCCAAGCACTGGAGTGTAAACCTCGAAGTCAGCGCCAACAGCCTCAACGACCGCTTCAACAGCAAATACAGCACCAAGGATGACTGGATGCTCACAGCTCAGGTAGGTCTTGCATACAAGTTCGGCTACAGAGCGAAACCCGCTCCCGCACCCGCTCCTGCACCCGTGGTGGTTGAAGAACCCGCTCCTGCACCCGCACCCGTGGTGGTACGCGAAGAGCCCAAGCCGCAGCCCGTCGTTGTCAAGAAACCCGAGATGCAGACCGAGATCTTCTATGAAATCCGCCAGACGGCCATTGCCAAGTCCGAACAGACTAAGGTCGACAACCTCATCTCCTTCCTCAAGGCTAATCCCGAAACAAAAGTTACTGTCACGGGTTACGCAGATGCTGGAACCGGTAACCCCAACATTAACATGAAGTACTCCAAGCAGCGTGCAGAAAACGTTGCCAAGGCACTCACCAATGCTGGCATCGACGCCGCTCGCATCACCGTTGATGCCAAGGGAGATACCGTACAGCCCTTCAGCGAGAACGACAAGAACCGTGTCACCATCGCCATCGCCAAGTAAATCTCTACTTACACCTTTATTATATAAAAGAGGCCATGCACACAAGCATGGCCTCTTTTATAACAACATTAAGACCTTGCTACCTAACTTCAGAATGGACAAAAAGAAAAGAATGACTTATCCATCTATTACCACACCATAGGGCGACAGGAAGAAGCGATGCGAACTGGAGAAGAAGCACTGCGGCTCTATGAACAGAGTGGAAACATGAAGACGTCCTTTTTTGCTGACGTACTCAACAACCAGGCCTACAACGAAGCTCATCGCGACAACTACAAAAAAGCTATCAGTTTAAGTCGTCGGGCGGTGGAAATCCAACGGGAAGTATTGGGCGAACAACATCCAAACCTCATCCTATCACTCTATAACGAGGCTTATTATTATTTGAAAGACAACCAAGTGGACTCTGCACAACAATGTCTACATTTGGCTTTGCAACATCAGATACAACAGGTGCGTCGCAACTTCTCTCACCTTACGACCCAGAGGCGAGAACATTATTGGAGCACCAAGAGATATATCTTCAATGCCGTGCCACTGATGGCGTGCATGATGCAGGGTAACGATTCTATTCTCGTAGATGCTTATAATGCCTTGCTTTTCACCAAAGGTCTATTGCTAAACTCTGAGATTGACTTCATGAGGCTCCTACGGCAAACCGCATCACCAGAATTACAGCAACAATATGCACAACTTAAAGCTCTCCAAGAACAGATAAATGCCATCTATCAGACATCAGAACCTGAAGCACTGGCAAGTGTGCCTGCGCTACAAGACGAAGCAAGTAGGCTGGAACGAGCTGTCGTGATGGGAAGCCGGGAATATGGTGACTTTACAGAAAACCTCAGTATCACCTACAATCAAGTAGCAGACGCCTTGCATGACGACGAGGCTGCAATAGAGTTCTTTGATTATAGTATCTCGGGGAACAGTCATACGTTTATGGCACTGCTCACACGTAAAGGGTGGTCCGCGCCTAAACTCATACAGGTTCTCAATCTGGATGACGCTCCATTGCTCCAAGGCAGCCAGGGGCTGACGCAAGCACTCGCCTCGGAAGACGGCGTAAACGAATTGTTCAATAACCCCGCTGTCGGACAGCTTATCTGGAGCCCGCTGATACCCTACCTCGAAGGGGTACGCAACGTATACTTCTCGCCATCGGGACTCCTTTTTAAATGGGGCATAGAATATTTGCGTTACGACGAGCAACGGCGCATCGGAGATATTTTCTCCATTCATCGCCTATCGTCCACAAAACAGTTGGTAAAGCGCACCACTCACGCCAGGAGTCTGGAATTAGCCGCCATCTTTGGAGGACTGAACTACGAGACCACAACCGCCATGAGCCAAGTGATAGCCCAACAGCATCTGACCGTTCCGACTTTGGAAGAACTCGACAGGGAAGTCACCGAACAACACTCAGACACCCTTCTTGCTCAAAGACGAGGTTTACAACGAATGCTGCGAACTTCTCGTGGTGCCATAGAGTATCTTGATGGTACGCTCAATGAGGTGGAGGCTATCGATACATTCTTGCTTCGTCAACAAATAAAGACCGAGCTTTACACGGATTCCCGAGGAACAGAAGAGGCATTTAAGGCATTGAGCGGCAGACAAATACCTCTGATACATATCGCCACTCATGGCTTTTCACTCAACGATGATAACATGTCACAGTGGCAGGAATCCGCCAATTTAATGGAAATCCTACGGCGCCCCTCCATAGACAACAGCCTCAGTTACTCCGGACTCTTGATGGCAGGTTCCAATACAACCATCAAAGGCATTCGACTGCCTTCGACGATAGAAGACGGCATCCTCACAGCCCAAGAAATCGCCGGAATGGACCTACAAGGTCTGGAACTTGTAGTACTTTCTGCTTGTCAGACAGGACTCGGCCAATTGAAGGATGATGGCGTCTTCGGACTGCAACGAGGTTTCAAGAAAGCAGGAGCACACACGCTCTTGATGAGTCTATGGAGCGTTGACGATCATGCCACACAAGTGATGATGACCCAATTCTATCAACAACTGATGCTGACCCACAACCGCTTTCTGGCATTCAGACAGGCCCAACAAGCTATGCGGGAAATGGGTTACAACGATCCTTTCTATTGGGCATCATTCATTATGCTGGATGATTAACTCACGTTTTTCAACTTTTGCAGCTGGGAATGAATGGCCATTACTTTTGCAAGCAGTATTGGGCGGCCTGGAACATAATCAGCAAGTTACATTTCGACCTGTAAGGGCAGAAGCATGAAAGAGTCTATTTTCATGCTTTTGCCCTTACAAATACATTTTAGCCGCCAGATGGTCACTATATTGACCCTATAATCCACCTTATTTGCCCAGAAATTCATCAAAAATTCATTTTATCAGTTTAAGTTTCGCATGTGATGCCGTAGTAGCGTGCCGTAGGTACGCGACAGGGATTTGATGTCGCGTACCTAAAGGCACGCTTTTTCCTGGCCGCTTTATACCAGCCGTTGAAACGGCTGGCTACCTTTGTCACGCCCCGCTGGGGCTTTGTATTACAGCTGGCTCTTCGAAGAGTCGAAGCGAACAAAGTTCGAGCGAAACTTGAGTTTATCAGTATAAATTCCGAAGTATATACCCCTGTTTTCTACACATAAATTCATCAAAAATTCACTTTACCAGTATAAATTCCGAAGTATATACCCCTGTTTTCTACACATAAATTCATCAAAAATTCACTTTACCAGTATAAAATCCGAGATATATACCCCATTTTCTACACGTTAAATTCGGCAAATTCACTTTATAAAAGTATTTAATTCCATATATAACAGCAAATTAGCAAATTTAAAGTGAATTTGTGTAGTACATTAACTTATTATATATGCGACAACAGCCAAAAACCATGCTTCCATCCCCCGATTTTCCGGAGGACATAAATACACTTTCCCTGTAACATCCAGAACTTCCACTTGACGACCCTTGGGTCGTCAAGCAACACATTAGGCCGTTCCGCCCCCCACCTCCTGTTCTTCCGCTTGACGACCCAAGGGTCGCCAAGCAACATCTCTGCCCATTCCAGCCCCAACGTCAATACCTCAACACCTCTAAATCGGCCCCATTTCACCAATCCCGCCAGTCCTCCACCCCTGCGACGCCCCGCCATTTGAATCATACTCTCTCACGCCCGACCCAATTCCACACGTCCACAAAACTCCTTTACCTAATTATAATAAGAGTCAGCTACGCATCCATAAATATATAATAAGGTTCGCGCGTGTATTTATAATAAGGTACGCATGTACGTACAGATTCCGTTGTTAAGTATATCTTAACAACTGTCAATAGTAATCATCGCGACCTTACTATTTGGTTTAGTATATTTAGTATTTAGATTGCTTATCCGGTATACCTGAAGGGGGGTTACTTATAGAAGCTGTTGAGTTTCTTGAAGGCCTGGTCCAGCTCTCGAGGATTCAGATGATAGTCCTTGACGGGATTCAGGTGGGCATCGGTGACTTCCATCCATCCATTGCCTTCTTTGATAATAATCGTGTCGCCCTCAACGAGAAAAGCATTGCGCAATTCATTGCCTACGAAGTGCCATAGACGCGATACAGAGTCGGTCAGCAGATGACCGGCACAGTAATCCTCAAGGGGATTGGTGACATTCAAATAATCGTGCATCAATGTCGCTGGAATATCATAATGTGTAGTACGATGGTTGTACTTCCGGGATTCATATCCTGGGCGACGCACAAGGAGGGGTACGCCAATCTGCGCAAGCGAGAAATTGCTAGCATGTCCCCAATAGTTCTTGCGGTTCTCATTGAACTCTTGACTGTGATCGCCAGTAAGAAGGATTATGGTGTTGTCATACATCCCCAGTTCCTTCAGTCTTTGGAAAATATGACCTAAGAGGAGATCGGTCTGATAGCAAGTATGACGGTAGAGGTTCCAGAAGGGTGTGGGGTCGAGATCGTTGGTAAGGCGGGCGTAGTCAGCAAACTCCCACGTTGGCAGGAAGCGGTTGAGGCTGTCCTTGGGCAAGTCATAGCTGTGGGGAAGGTCAAAGAAGACAAAAGCGAAGAAGGGTCTGTCTGCCTCTTTCAGATCTGGAAGGTCTGCCACAAAGTCTGCTGCGATGCGCTGGTCTCGCTCCAAAGCGTTATCACCTGGAGTCTCTACACGCAGGTTGGGCACGCGCTGGAAGAGTAACCTGTTGAATGGAGGATTCAGGATATTCGAGCTGGGATATACGCGGAAATCGTAACCACTGTCAAGAAGGCGGTCGACCAGCAAAGGACTGGTGTGGCTGGCCTCGAAGGCTGGATAATAGTAGGGCTGCAGGCCTGTGAAGAGTGTGAATACGGAGTAACGCGTATCATTGCAGCTACTGATGTGGTCGGCGAACCATTCGTTCTCTTGGGCAAAAGCGTAAGCAACGGGCATCGTCTCCGGTGTCAGCGAACGACGGTTCCAAGAGTCGATAAGTAAGAACAGTATATTGGGCGCGGAATTGGTATCGGGTTGTTGAGGAGGTGTAATCTGGAGCGGATGGCGAGGATAGTTGAGGATGCCACCGGTGCGTGAGTCGACAGTCACTTTTGGTACTGGCGGCACCACACCATGCTTGATAAGCCAACGTGTGGTAGTAATCGGGAAATAATAGGGTATCATCCTGACGCTTTGAAGGATGGATGTCTTTTGAACGAATGCACCATAAGCATGGAGCGCATTGGCACATAAGAGACTAACTAAAAACAGTGTAATGGAACTGACCAACAGGGGCTTCCCGAAACGGCGATACAGGCGAACCGCCACAAACCAAAGGCCTACACACAGGAGGGCTATCAGTGCCAAAAGGCCCACTTCCTTTAAGTAGAGAAGAGGACTGAAGACAAAAATATCCGAAGCGCCCTCACCCATCACCATCGACAGAACCATACCATTGATATGAAAGCGATAGATGTGATAGACCTGCATATTCAGGAATATCAGGATGGCCAGAAGACTGGTCGTTGTTACGAGGAGTACAGCCCCCACTCGAGGCAAACGCAACAATGCCCAGGGCAGATACATCACGAGCCAAACCACAAACATCACCAAGGCGGAATGGGAGAGGCACGATAGCACAAAGAATAGCCAACCCGTGAAGTCCATCAACTGAACGGCAACGTCTCCCACTATATAGGAGAAGAGCAGCACAGAAATAAATAAAGTGCTCAGTATGTAGTAAACGAATCCTTTTTTGATTGCCATAAGACTTGAATAATTACTGTTTCTTTACTGTGATATCGTTATCCTTCATGCGCTGCATATAGCTTTGGAGGATTGCCTTTATGCGCCGGGTCATCTGCTGCTGCTCAGCCGAAGTGCCCTGAAGGTCGTGCTGAAGTAGCGGGTCATCGCGATAGTCGTAGAAGCCTTTCACCTTCTCGCCATCAAAGAGCAGAGTGTAGTCTCCCTGTATGAACTGCGGAATGTGCTCCCAGTTGAAAGCCCATGCCTCCTCAGGAGACGTGTTCAGGAGATCCTTGCCAAAGGCGATGTAAGGATGATCGTAGCCCAGGTAATTGAGCAGGGTGGGCATGATGTCTATCTGCTGCGCTATTCCATCACAGCATCCTACAGGCATTTCGCCAGAAGGATCGAAGAAGAGGATAGGAATACGGAATAGTCCAACCTGAGTCTTGTATACGTCGTGAGTGATGCGGCTACTGGCATGGTCGGCAGTGAGTACGAAGAGGGTGTTCCTATACCAAGGCTGCTGACTGGCTGTCTCGAAGAAGCGGCGCAGGGAGTGGTCGGTATAGCGGACACATTTGTGCAGAGGAAAAAGTCCCTCATCAGGGAAGGTATCGCGATAGGCCTCTGGTATTTCGAAGGGATGATGACTGGAAGCCGTGAAGATGGCCGTTACAAAGGGTTCCTGCATCTCACTCATACGAGTTGCACAAAACTGTAGGAAAGGTTCATCCCAGATGGCCCAAGTGCCATCGAAATCATCACGTCCGCCAAAGCGGCTGTCTTCGCAGTATTCTGTGAGTCCTACATATTCATCGAAACCTGCTGAATGAGCAAAGGCCTCAAAGCCCATGGAACCATTGGGCGCACCGTGGAAGAAAGCACTGTGATAGTTCCATCGGCCGAGCTCAGTAGCAATGCTGTTGATGTCGTTTAAGGAATAGGGTTGCAAGACATAAGGACGATCCATTCGTGGGATGGAGGCAAGCACGGAAGGCATGGCATCGATGCTGACTCCTCCATTACAGAACGTCTCGCGCCACGTCAGGCTTCTGGCCAGCAAAGAATCGGCAAAGGGGGTGTAGCCGCGGTAGGAACCTCCGTCAAGCTGGGGGTTACGACTTCCTATGAATTCCTGGGCAAAGCTCTCCACAATCAGTATGACCACATTCTTTCGACGCTCGATGCGGTTGGAATCAGGCTGATGCAACGGCGAGTATAGGCTGTCGAGTTCTGCCTGATTGGTGAAGTAAGTAGGCAGGGATATCGGCTTCTCGTGCAGAGTACGCACAATGGCAAAAGGTGTGTTCAGTACAATTCCCGTTTGCATGGGAGTGACAGTGTACTTATGAGCATCGTTGATGGCCATCGGTCGAGATTGGGTGTCAAAATACTTTCCGCGCATGGCACATATTCCCAACAAGACCAGTACAATCAGCGAAAGACTGTGGCTGAGATAATAGCGCCAAAGGGGGCGCTTGCTGGCGGGCAAGGGACAGTAGCAACGCCACAGGCCATAGATGAGTAATGCAGCCAGTAGCAGCAGATACCAATGTCTAACGAGCTCAACGCCGATAATATTAAAGAGGTTATTCTCATTCTGAAACTCATCGAAGATAAGTACCGTAGCACGTTGCTTGTTGAAGGGGAAAAAGACAGAATCGGCCAGGTTAATGGCAATGGCCAAAGCATTGATGCACACAAAAAGAACCTTCAAACAGGTATGATAGACTGGTCGCTCTTTCCAGTGAAGAGGAAACAGGGCAAGCACAACATATAGGAGGTTGGTATAGGCTAATGCCGCACCATCAAAGAGCATTCCGCCACGGAACAAATCGAAGGTCACGCCCCATGTCAGGTCTGGGCTGAACAACGACCAGTTCTCCAGCAAGAACTCCAAACGGCATACCGAGTAGCTGACAAGTACCAGCAACAGGTTCCATAGAACTACAAAGAATGCATGATGTAAAAAGATTCGTTTCATTGGGAGTTCAGATCATTATACAACGATTATATAATTGCTTTCGATTTGTATTATCTCGCTTTCATGTCGTGATAGAGCGTTTGCAGAATAGCCTTGCCCATCGCTTCGCGGTGGGGATCGGCTCCGCTTACGGCCCTGCGCGCCACATTGTCATAGACCGTACACCCTGTGGTATCACAAAGGTTGAAGCCGTTGTTAAAGGTGTTGAAGGCAAAAGGTGTGCGATAGGTGTCGCCCAGTACATCGCGACTGAAGGTGTAGTCCTCATGTGGTATGCCCATTTGACCGAGCACAATAGCTGGAAGATCGGTCTGACTCATCAAGGTCTCAATACGCTTAGGCTCGCGCACTGCACCACCCATCATCAGGAACGGAATCCTGGGGAAATCGGGTGAGTTCATCGGTCGCCAGTTGAAGCCATGATCGGCCACCGTCACAATCAGCAGATTGTCCCACGCCGGTGTCTCGCGCAAACGATCTATAAAGTCTCCGTAGCAGCTGTCGGTATATGCGAACGCATTGAATTTTACGGCATCATCATTGATATCAGTACTGGAGGAGAGACGATGGTAAGGAACGTCGAAAGGATTATGCGAACTGATGGTCAGGAAAGTGGTGTACCACGGTTCCTGCTGTTGCTGGTGTTTCTGTTGAATATCCTCAAAGAGCCACTGGAATGCCACGTGGTCCGGGACTCCCCATTTCGTACTGCGGTCGGCTGCCGGGAAATTGTCCTGAGAGACCAAACGGTCGTGGCCGGAGGTAATGAAGTACTCGCTCATATTGAAGAACGAGATATCTCCACCATAAAGCACCTGTGTCGGATAGCCATATTGTTTCAGCGTTTTAGGGAGTCCTGGCAGATTCTTAATCTTATGAGCATAGCGCATAATACTGGTTGTGGGTTGTCCGAGGTAACCACTGATACTGCAAACGATTCCGCGGTCGGTGCGGAAACTGCCGCAGTAGCAGTTCGTGAAGCAGATGGCATCGGGCAACAGGCGCGAAATGTTCACTCCAACCTCCTTCACATCGCCACCCAGTCCTTCGACAAAACAGGAGCCAAAACCTTCGAGAACAATCACCAGCACATTAGGCCGCTGAGTGTTCAGTAGTATCTCGGTGGAATCGGCAGAAGTGGGAAAGAGACCTTCCATCAGTCGTGCACGTTCCTCCTCGTCGAAAGCATCGAACTGACGATAGTCGTCTTCCTTCTTCGTCAACGTATAAAAGAGGTTGAAGACAGGGTTCAGAGCGGCATGATTGTAGTACGTGATTTTGGAGTAGAAGACCCGGCCAGGCGTGTTCGGCCAGATACGCAGGCCACGAATCATGGCAAATTCAGCACCACACAACACCACGAACAGCAGCACCTTTACCACCCACAGTCTTTTCTTGCGGCTCCTGCTCCCCGTGCTCCTGACGCTTTTCCTGCCAGATAGAATCATCGGCCAAGCCAGCAGAAAGTACGTAAGCACCGACAACAGCACCCACGCCAAAAAGCGAAGAAGCAAGTAGCCGACAGAAACACTGGCGAAAGCATCTTTGGGGTCACCGAGGTAGAAGAAGGCCATACGGTCAAGCTTAAACTCCCAAAACTCATAGAGCGAGGCGTCAGCCAGTGCCGCCAGTGACAAAGCCACGGCCATGATTCCACAGTAGACCATCAGCCAGCGACGGGGATTCCATCTTGTGAAACACCAATGTAGCCCTATCAAGAGTAAAGGTACGACCAACAGATATCCTACTGTTGCTACATCGATTGCCAGACCATTACTATAGATATCCATCAGATCGGAGTTTGTCATCGACGTTCCTCCGAATCCGCGGTTATAGAGCATGAAGAGGGGTTTCTGTACTCCTAAGAAAAAGAGCAGGAACCCACAAAACAGCCACGCCAAATAGCAAATATCTTTCTTCATAGTTCTTTCGAATGACTAATTAAGTAATTTTTGCACTATCGCCTGGGGCTTGACACCTTTCGTACAGTGCATGTGACCCAGAGGACAGGAGTCGGAGCCAGCTATGGTGCAGGGCTGGCACGAAAGACCTGCCAAGAGGGTGTCTTTCGGGCTTTGACCATAACCGAGAAAACCACAGGCAGGAGTGGTGCCGCCCCAGAAACTGACAACACGAGTGCCGACAAGCGAAGCCAGATGCATATTCGCCGAATCCATGGTCAGCATCACATCCAGCCGTGCCATCAATGCTAATTCATGTTCCAACGGCAGCCGGCCAGCAACGACAGTCACCTTATTATCTCCTTGTACCCATTGCTCCAAGGTTGTGGCCTCCATTCCACGAGCACCGAAAAGATAGACATGAGCTCCACGTTCTACCAGCATCCGCACCACCTCCTGCATGAGTCCTATGGAGTAAGTCTTATTGCGGTAGCGGGCAAAGGGAGCTATGCCTACAGCCGGATGCCCTATTATTTCAAATCCTGTTGGCTCACCGATTTCCTCCAGTCTGCCGAACTCAGGCTCTGCCTTCAGTCCCAACTGAGTGAAGACATCGAAATAGCGTTGTGTAAAGGGACGTGCGGAGCAGGAGTGATCGTGAAGAATAGCTCGCCGTTCGCTACGCCTCTTATCGAGCAATGCTACCCTTCGCCAACGAAGGAAGAAGACGGCATCGACAATCCACGAGCGCAATACGTTGTGCAAGTCTGCCACAGCATCGACATGTCCAAATCCGCCGTTCTGGCCTTTATCTATACGGAACAGACGACGCAATAGGCAGAAGGTTCCCCCAATGCCTCTACTCTCGGACTTCTCCAAAGCCAGCACATGAACATTCTCTGGTGCCCCCACAAACAGACGTGCCGTGAAAGCAGCTGTAACCACCGTAAAACGGTGCTGCGGATAAGTGTGGGCAACACTGTATATCGCAGGAATGGTCATTGCGACATCACCGAGGGCCGAAAGACGGAGAACAAGAACGTGCATAGTGGTAATTATAAAGTGGTAATGCGATTAAGCAACTGAATCCATGCCTGTGCGGTACGTCCGATGGTATAAGTGCCGGCCCTACTGACCACAGCTTTCTGCATTCGTTGCAATCGGTCCTCGTCCTGAACCAAAGCCATCAGCTGGCAGGCATATTCCTGTTCGTCGAAGGGAGCCACAAGCACCCCCTCATCAGGGGAAGCAATCATCTCACTGGCGGCGTCAAAACTGTTGAAGACAATGGGCACGACAGCATTGGCCTGTGCCTCGGCCAGCACGAGCGGCCATCCCTCGAAAGAGGAAGTCATACACAGTAGCGAAGCCTCATCATAATAATGCTGTACATGATTGGTGAATCCTTCGAACGATGTACGCTGTAGATGAAGCTGCTCTGCCATGATTTGTAAGGCCTGCCGCTGAGGCCCATCACCCACAATACGCAAACGCCATTCTGGAAGATTATCCTGCACCAAGGCCCAGATACGTAGCAAACGGTCAACGCGTTTGTCACGTTCCGAAAGGCGTCCCACAAAGAGTATGGTCGGCTGTTTCTTCCACACAATATGGTCCACAGCCTGCACCGAGTTAGGAAGAACATATAGCTTGTCGGTATCAGCGTCCTGCTGTAAGACGGCGCGCAGCCTGCTTCTATGGCCTTCACATAATACCCCATAGGCATCTGCAGCTCGATACACACGGCGATACTTCTGAAGATAGAACCAGCGGCTCAACCACCCTGCATGACTCATCTCATAAAAGGGCATGCTCTGCAGGGCGAAGACGAAAGCGGCACCCGTCTGTCGTTTTAGCCAGTTTGCATACAGCAGTTCGCGGTAGCTAACAAAGGCGCAAACGTCGTGTTGCTGGATGTAGTGTCGCAAAAAACATGCCACACGAGGAGCAAACTTCACATTGCCATGCGGCAGGAGTACTACATGAAACAACGGACGCACCCCTTTAGGATAATCATCCACATGATGAACGGATGTTGCCACCGTCACCTCCCAGCCGTGAGCACAGAGGTAGTTGGCAATATCCAGTGTCACCCGTTCCGCTCCGCCGAATGGGAACTCTTTATGGATAAAAAGAAGGTGTCGGCTGTGCTGTTCCATCCAGATGGTCAACTAACTATTTTGGGAAAGGTAGCTCTCCACACCCGCGATATCCTTGGGAGTATCCACTGACAGCGACTTGCAGTGTGCGTTATAATAATAAATAGGAACGTGGTTCTCAATGAAACGGAAGCTGTCGTTCTCCTCTATCTTCTCGATAGGACCACGCGGGGTGTTGTGATAGAAGTCAAGCGCCTTGCGATTGAAAGCACCTACGCCTACAAACTTATGGAAGACATAATCCATAGCACCCTTCGGATAAGGTATCGGCGAACGCGAGATGAAAAGACAACGATCATCTTTAGCTGTCACAATCTTCAGGTTTGTCGCATCGACGACTTCCACGGGATTCTCGAAGTCAGTCATAAGGTTCGAGACATAAAGCTCGCCCTCTTTGATCTCCTGCGGGATGCATTGAATAATAGCTTCGCGAGTCAGCAGCGGTTCATCGCCATTTACCATCACATAGAGGTCAGCAGGAATGCGTGTGCTGACTTCATAAAGGCGCTCTGTAGCCGTGTCGTGATCGCTTCGAGTCATGATGACGTTGGCACCAAAAGCCTCAGCAGCTTCGCGGATACGGTCGCTGTCAGTGGCCACATAGACTTCTGAGAACTCAGGCACTGCCTTGCAATGTTCATATACCCACTGAATCATGGGCTTGCCCAGGATGAGAGCCAGAGGTTTCTCGAAGAAACGGCTACTGCCACCACGGGCGGGAATCACACAAATGATATTCATATCGTTTAATCTTTTATTTTTAATTCCTAATACATAAGCTCCATTGGACCCATTAGACCCATATCAACTACTCCGCCAGACGCGGATTGGATGTATGTGCCTGCTGACGGTTGTACTCCTCGCGACTTAGATACCAGCGACGATGTGACCAAAGCCACTGCTCAGGCTGGCGGAGGATTGAGGCTTCGAGCATGCGAAGATAAGAGATCGTATAAGGGAACTGCTCGCCCTCAGCAGGCTCTATATTGTGGATCGAGATACGATAGTAGCCTCGCCGTGTCTGCTCAAAATCCATATAAAGGAACTTAGCGCCAATCTTGCGGCCAATTTCTTCGGCACCCGTAATGTAAGCTGAATCCTGACCGAGGAACGTCGTCCAATGCGTCTGGACATCGCTGTTGGGATGCTGGTCGGAGTTGAAGGCCACCAAGAAAGGCTTTGGTTCTCGTCGCAAACGTAACACGGTTCTAAGTACCTGCATCTGCGGGATGCTGACACTATCGAAACGCTTACGCAAGTGCAGGATGAGATGGTCGAATGCTTTGTCGCGTAGCGGGCGATAGACCTGACAGCAAGTCATCGGCTCGCGAAGATAGACATACATCTGCTCGGCCCATTCCCAGTTACCTTTGTGTCCGAAGAGGATGAAGGCTGGCGTACCCTGACGCGCACATTCCTCTACGAGTTCCACACCCTCGGGCTCCACACGTCGGGCCATCTCCTCATCGGAGATGTGCAGAAGCTTCACAATCTCAAAGAAGAGGTCACACAGATGATGGTAGAAAGCCACCTCTATCTTATACCGTTCTTCATCGCTGCGGTCGGGGAATACTCGCAAGAGATTCTCGCGAACGACACGCCGACGGTAATGAAAGACATGAATCACGAGCCAGCATATGCCGTCGCTGAGCACAAAGAGCCACGACAGAGGCAGATATGCCAGCGCGCCGAAGAAGCCGCGATATACATAATATAGGATTTTATCTCTCATAAGCGGATATTGTTTTTACGATGGTTTCTGTACTGCCCTGATGAGCCTGCATATACATTCGCGCTCTTGAGGCAATGACATCCATACGGGCATTGTCGCTCTTCAGATCACAGAACCACTTGTTCAATTCCATCCAGAAGCGTACAGAACGACCTATGCCTTCTGCTATCAGTTCTTTAGCTACCAGTTTTCGCTCCACACGAGGACCGAAGGCTACGGGCAAACCATAGGCCGTAGCTTCGATGACGCTATGGAGGTAGGGCGTGAAACCTCCTCCGACATAGGCCCAGCGGGCATAGCGGTAAAGATAGGTTAGTGCTCCCATAAAGTCGATAATCAGAGTCTGGGTGGAACCGAAATCCGTCTGTTCGTTGCATTCCGAGTACAGACGGGCCGCTCCTTTCAGTCGGCGCATGATATTGAAAAGTATCTCTTCGCTGATTTCATGGGGCACTATGAGGAAACGGATATCAGGATGGTGGTTGGCCAACTTGGTCACGAGTTGAAGGTCCTTGTCGTTATGAATGCTACCGGCAATGAATACATCGCCCTGAGCAGCAAAATGCTCAATGATGGTATTATGATATTCCTTGGCAGCACGGGACAGGACATTATCGAAGAGCGGATCGCCAACAACACTCACGCGATGGATACCTACATGCAACAAGCGCTGGCGGGAAGCCTCATTAAGAACCGAAATATGTTCGAAAGCTTGCATCGCTTCGCGCCAGAGACCGCCGAACCAGCGAACGGGCAATGCCTTGCGAGTGATATTAGCCGAGATGAGGAAAGCAGGAATCTGTCGGCGACGCAGTTCCAGTAAGTAGTTGGCCCAATATTCCGAGACAAGGAACACCGCCTTCTGTGGATTCACAGCATCAAGGAAAGCATGAGCTTGCGCTTCAGTATCCAAGGGAAGCATAAACACGGCATCCACCTCTTCCTTGTAGGTGTGATACATATCCAAGCCCGTGGGTGAGAAGAAGGTTAGCACGATACGCCAACGCCCTGAGGCATGAAGATGTCGCACTATCGGACGGGCAATATTGTACTCACCATAAGATGCAGCATGGAACCATATGACAGGGCGTTCATCGTTCACTGAGGCCATAACCTTCTCGATCTCCTGAATCAGTCCTTTCTGCATGCAAATAAAGCGGCGCAGTTTGGTACTGGGCTTCAGGTGAGGGGCCAGGCGAGCAAAGATGAAGCTCACGAAGCAAATTAGCTGATTATATATGAAATGCATCCTATTGGCTTTAGCGCTGAGGGTCGTCGTATTGTATCTGCAAAGCCTCAAGACGTCGATGAAGCTGACGTTGCAGCGACTCATAACCAGACTTACCATAGAGGTTGTGCAGCTCATGCGGGTCGTTCTTCAGGTCGAAGAGTTCCCAGGAATTGACGTCGTGACCATAGAAATGGATGAGCTTGTAGCGGTCTGTGCGCATACCATAGTGGCGGCGCACATCATGCTCAGCGGGATATTCGTAATAATGATAATAGATAGCATCGCGCCAGTTCTTGATAGCGGCTTTATCCTCTTTCGTGGCAGCCTTGCCTTTCAAGAGTGGCAGCAGCGACACGCCTTGAATATCTTCAGGAATAGCAGCTCCAGCCAAGTCAAGGAAGGTAGGAGCATAATCGATGTTCTGCACCATCTCATCGATGTCACCGCGGCGTTCATACCCCTTGGGCAGCCGCATCACAAGTGGTGTAGAGAGACTCTCCTCGTACATGAAACGTTTGTCGAACCAGCCGTGCTCGCCCATATAGAAACCTTGATCCGAAGTATAGACAACAAGCGTATTGTCGAGCAGGCCCTTTGCCTCTAAGTAGTCCAACACACGTCCTACTTCCTGGTCAAGGGCATGAACCACCTTTGCATAGTCCCGCATATATCGCTGATACTTCCATTCCAGGAGTGCTGCATCACGACTCCCTACGATACTACTTTGTGATTGACGAGGTAGGAAGTTGTAATCGGTGCCCCACTTGGCGTAGAAGTCGCGGGAGAGGGGTACATAGAAGTCGTCATACTGCTTGCGCTCTGACTTTGAGAGTCGGCCTATCATCCCTTGATAAGAGGCAGAAAGACGGGTGCGAGGAGTCTCTTCGGCACTCACAAACATCTTGGTGTCATAGACAATGTCCATATCCTTGCCTATCTCCATCTCCGTCTTTCCAGCCGCCTCTCGGGTAGCATAATCATCATGGAATTCAGGAGGTAATGGGAAAGTCTTATCCTCATAGAGACGCAAGTCCTCGATGGCTGGCAACCAGGCGCGGTGACAGGCTTTATGGTGGATAAAGAGGGCGAAAGGCTTGGACGCTGAAACGTTCTTCAAGCGTGAAGCGTCGCTCGGCACCGATTGGGAATATTGAGACGTTGAAGGTTCGTCTTGTAAGCCTGTTACAGGAGAATCTTTCCACGTTTCCACCTTTCCACCTTTCCACCTTTCCTCTAACCACTCAATAGCCTTATCCGTAATGATTCGAGTAACATAGCCACTATCGACAGAGCGGGTGCCATCCATGTGGATGAACATCGGGTTGTAGTAGTCGCCTTGTGCAGGCAGGATCTCCCAATAATCAAAACCCGTTGGGATGCTGACAAGATGCCATTTGCCAATGAGACAAGTCTCGTATCCCGCAGCCTGCAAGAGCTTCGGCATTGTCTGCTGTGAACCGTCGAAGATGCCGTGCTCATTGTTCGTGAACCCATTCTTGTGAGAATGTTTACCCGTGAGCATACAGGCACGACTGGGGCCCGACAACGAATTTGCCACATAGCTGTGCGTAAAGCGAACCCCGTCACGGGCAATGCGGTCCAAATTGGGAGTCTCCACAAAGCGAGTGTCGTAGCACGACATCATCTGCGCCGTGTGGTCGTCCGTCATGATATAGACGATATTGGGAGGAGACCCACCCCCCGCCCTCCCTGTTAGGGAGGGAGCGGTCACCTGTGCAAATAGGGGGGCAGCAGGAATGGAAAAGAATAATAAACCTTTGACTCTATTCATGAATAGAATATGACAATAGGATTCAAGCAGTCAAATGTAATTGCTCCCTCCCCTAAAGGGAGGGCAGGGGGGCTGTTACTTGACCATTGAATAAACAACATCCATTATCTGCTTACCGATTTCATCGGCAGCATCCATCGTGGCAGCTTCTGAATAGACGCGGATGATGGGTTCGGTATTTGACTTGCGCAAGTGTACCCACTTGTCGGGGAAGTCAATCTTCACACCGTCAATATCGTTAACCTCCTCATCTTTGTATAGTTCCTTCACCTTGGCGAGAATGGCATCTACATTGGTTTCAGGCGTGAGGTCGATACGGTTCTTGGCAATACAGTAAGGTGGATAGGTGGCACGCAGTTCACTGGTCTTCATGCCCTTCTTAGCCAGATAGGTCAGGATAAGGGCGATGCCGACGAGAGCATCGCGACCATAGTGAGCAGCAGGATAGATGACTCCGCCATTGCCTTCACCGCCGATGACGGCATTAGTAGCCTTCATTTTTGTAACCACATTAACCTCACCTACGGCAGCAGCATTGTATTCGCAACCATACTTACGGGTCACATCACGCAAGGCACGGGTCGAACTGAGGTTAGAAACGGTGTTACCTGGAGTATGCTGCAGGATGTAGTCTGCGACGGTGACGAGCGTGTATTCCTCACCATACATCGTGCCGTCCTCGCAGAACAAGGCCAAACGATCCACGTCTGGATCCACGACGAAGGCAATATCGTAGCCGCCTTTCTGCATGAGCGCCTTGATGTCACCGAGGTTCTTTTCCAGCGGCTCGGGATTGTGCTGGAAGTCACCCGTAGGTTCACCATAAAGACAGGTTACGGTCTCTACACCCAGTTGTTTCAACAACTTCGGCAGGATGACGCCACCTACAGAGTTCACTGTGTCGAGAGCCACACGGAACTTGCGGGCCTTAATAGCCTCGACGTCCACAAGTGCCAAGTCCTTGACCAGATCGATGTGTTTCTGGTCATAGCTACCGTCTTCACGGTACTTGCCGAGGTGGTCAACATCGGCATATTCGAAGTCCTCAGCAGCAGCAATGCGCAACACTTCTGCACCTTCGGCAGCATTCAGGAACTCACCATCGCTATTCAGCAGTTTTAGGGCATTCCACTGACGTGGATTGTGGCTGGCAGTAAGGATGATACCACCACAAGCACCTTCCATCGTCACAGCCAACTCTGTAGTGGGCGTGGTAGCAAGACCAATGTTCACTACATCGAAGCCCATCCCCATGAGCGTTCCGCATACCACATTCTTCACCATCTCACCAGAGATGCGGGCATCGCGACCCACCACAATCTTGTTGGAACCCACTTTATCGGTCTTGCGGATTAATGTGGCGTAAGCCGAAACGAATTTCACAATATCCAGAGGATTCAGGGTGTCACCTGCGCGGCCACCGATAGTGCCGCGAATACCAGAAATAGATTTAATAAGTGTCATATTTTAGAGTTTAGAGTTTGATGTTTAATGTTATGAGTTTGATATTTTACATGAATTTGGGGCAAAGGTAGCGATTTTTTGTTAGTCTTCGCACAAAGAAGCAAAAAAAACACTACCTTTGTGCCCAGAAAACGTCATTTTCATTCATGAGACTGCAAAAAACACTCACGCGCGCGCTCCTTTTCTTAATGTTGCTGGCCTGCGTACCACGAATACAAGCACAGCCAACAGCCTCCCAAAAGCCCACCACCATTGAGGGATGGGCCGACCGCCTCGCGCGCTTCGGTAAGGCCATTCCGCAAGAGAAGGTCTTTGTGCACCTCGACAATACCTGCTATTTCCTTGGCGATACCATCTGGTATGCTGCCTATACACGTCGCACCGACAAGGATATGCCTTCAGGTATCAGCCGTATTCTTTATGCGGAACTCTACAATCAAGATGGCTTTCTGGTGGAGCGGCAGTTAGTGGAAATGAAAAACGGACGCGGCAACGGGTGTTTTGCCTTGAACGATACACTCTATGGCGGATACTATGAGTTACGAGCCTACACCCGTTGGCAGTTGAACTGGGGCATTACAGAACATGAACATACTTCAGATGCCGAGGCATGGTTCTTCAACAGCGACATGGCCCATGAATTCTATCGCGATTATGATAAGCTGTACTCACGCGTCTTCCCCGTTTATGACAAGCCAAAGCAGCCTGGCGAGTATTTCCGCGATATGACCACACGCCCTTTGCGCCGTTATTTCAAGAGCGGTGCCGAGGAACCGATGCCTATGTTATCGTTGTTCCCCGAGGGAGGCGACCTGGTGGCAGGCCTTCCGTGCCGCATAGCCTTTGAGGCTGCAACAGAAGACGGCAAGTGGCTGGAAGGCAAGGTGGAACTACAAAGAGACGGAAGTGTTGAAACGTTGAAGAATGAAAAGGGAGAGGAAGTACAGGCTGTAGCTACCGTAAGCCGAGGACGCGGACTCTTCACCTTCATCCCTCAGGCAGGACAAAATTATACAGCCCTCTTCACAACTACTGACGGTCGCACGGCTAAAGCCTCGATAGAGCGTGTACTCACCGATGGCGTGGCACTCTCCGTCGCACGGCAGACCAATGGCTATTTAATAAATGTACACATGCAAGGCGCACCTTCTTCAAAATCTCTCGGAATGACCATTATGCGTGAGGGAGTTGTAGAGAAGTACGAAACCATAGAACCTAACGCCAAAGACGCGGACTTCTTGCTTCCCGCCTCTGAATTGCCTGCCGGCGTACACCAGATTACGGTTTTCGATGCCGAAGGCCGTGCATGGGCCGACCGGCTCTTTTTCATCACCTCTCCCACCCTATTTCAACCTACGCTCACCATCACAGGTCTCAAAGAGGAATATTCTCCCTTTGAGCAAGTGGAGTTAATGGTATCAACACCCTCCCTACAAGGGAAGGCAGGACGTGAGTCTTTCTCTTTAGCTGTTCGCGATGCTGCCACTCAAGATGCAACCTACGACTCTGGCAATATCCTCACCGAGATGCTGTTGGCTTCCGAAATTAAGGGTTTCGTACCCCAACCTCAATATTTCTTCCAAGCCGATGATGAAGAACATCGTCTGGCCTTGGACCTGCTGATGATGACACAGGGTTGGCGCCGCTTCGACTGGAAGTCAATGGCGACACCTGGGGCATTCGAACTCACACAGCCCGCAGAGCAACAGACACAGATACTGCGAGGAGAAGTGCTGAACTACAAAGTAAGCATGTGGCAAGATGACGTGAGCGGTTTTGGCGACACACCAACTCCCTTTCAGATGGAAGACTCTGTTAGAAAGCTTCTACCATCAGCCAGCGGTGGCAAGACACCAGAGGCTGCCTATCGTGATTCCTTACGTGATCCGTCTTCCGAGGGCTTGTCCGTAGAAGCGGAATATGACGGAATGGGCCAGGGCGAAATATTCGAGAGCATCATTGCAGAAACCTATGCCCATGAATCTCACTATCCTTCAGGGAGCTATCGCATTCGAGGGAACATCGCTTCAGCCCGCTTCAACGAGAAAGAGAATCCTCTAAAAAACGAAGTGCGAATCCATGCCGAGTTTACTCAACCGAAGAGCGAAAGCATCTTAGGTGATATGCAGACTACCGACGGTAAGTTTACCATACAAGCTCCTCGTTTTGAGGGCTATTGCGTCTTTTTTCTGGCAGCTTCCGACACTACGAAATGGAAAGCTGGCAAGCCGCACAGTTGGATAAGTATGGAAGAGAAGGACGAGCCGGAATTCTATGTCCGCATAAACCAGCACTATCCTCGGTTCACCAAACCCTATGACCACTATCAGACGGCATTCTACTCCGAAAAACAACAGGAAACCATGGGTTCCAGTCATTTCGATGCTACCAAATTTGAAACGGAAATGAGCGGAATAACCGTACGTGCCGCTCGAGGCGGACTGAGACATTTCGACCGCTCGAAACCTGCGTATATTATCGATGCATATACAGCGTTCAACGACGCTTGCGATGCAGGCCTCATGGAAGGACGCTTCATCGGACGATTTCATTTCATCAACAGTTTGGCACGCCTCTTCGCTGGTGACATGAACACCCACAACACCTATCTGCTGGAACCGAGATATGATGGCTACAACATCTCACGCAATATCTCACCCACAAAGATTGACCGCTTCAACTATCTCATGAATCTTGATAGCGTACGCATTTATACCGACTACAGTCCCCGTACAGGAGGCGACCCGCGAGCTATCGAAGAAAACGTAGAGCGGCTCTCCATAGATTTACAACAACTGCCTGACGAGGGAATGCGCGTCACCTACCGCGACCGCCGTTATATCCTTCAGGGCTTCAACGTGGCTGATGATTTCTATCATCCCAACTACAAGCTAAATCCGCCGAAAGACGGACAACAGGACTACCGCCGCACCCTCTACTGGAACCCCAATGTCCAGTTAGATGCAAACGGACAGGCCACCATCCACTTCTTCACCGGCAGCAAGCCCACCATCATCGCTGTCGATGCACAGGGACAGGCCAGCGACGGAACACTGCTCACAACACCATAAGCCCCATAAGCCCCATAGGCCCCATAAGCCCCATAAGCCTCATAATTAATTATTAATTCTATAACCTCATGAACCAGAAACTTCTATCCATCGTTGACCAGTTCGCCATTTGCGGTACGGTCGCTGAAATCAAGCCCCTCGGCGAGGGACTTATCAACGACACCCTCCTCGTCAAGACCGCTGAGGCCGATGCTCCCAACTATGTCCTCCAACATGTGAACACCAATGTCTTCCCCGATGTGGATATGCTGATGAACAACATCCGCGCTGTGACAACCCACATCCGTCAGAAGCTCGAAGCACGCGGCGAAGACGACATCGACCGCAAGGTCCTTACCTTCGTACCCCTGAAGAATGATGCCACCAAACTCTACACCATCGTTGAGGGCGAGCCTTGGCGTCTGATGGTCTTCATCAACGATGCTATCACCAAACAGGCCGTGAACCCAGAATCCAGCGAAGCTGCTGGCGAAGCCTTCGGCGAATTCCAAGCCATGCTGGCCGATATTCCCGTGGAACTGGGCGAGACCATCAAGGACTTCCACAACATGGAGTTCCGTATTCAGCAGTTGAAGGATGTCATTGCCCTGGATCCCGCAGGGCGCGTCGCCTCTGTCCAACCCATCATTGATGAGCTCCTCTCCTACGCCGATGAGATGACCCTTGCCGAGCGCCTCGGCCGCGAAGGCAAATTGCCTAAGCGCATCTGCCACTGCGACACCAAAGTTAACAATATGATGTTCGATAAGAACGACAAGGTTCTCTGCGTCATCGACCTCGACACCGTGATGCCCAACTTCATCTTCTCCGACTACGGCGACTTCCTCCGTACAGCTGCCAATTTCACAGCCGAAGATGATCCAGACCTTTCTAAAGTAGGATTCAACATGGACATTTTCAAAGCCTTCACCCGCGGTTACCTGCGCTCCGCCAAGAGCTTCCTGACTCCTACCGAGAAGGAACTGCTCCCCTACGCCGCCACCCTCTTCCCCTATATGCAGGCCGTTCGCTTCCTCTGGGACTATATCAGCGGCGACAAATACTGGAAGTGCAAATATCCCGAGCACAACCTCGATCGCGTCAAGAACCAGCTCGCCCTCTTCAAGAGTGCCTATGCCCTGAAGCCCGAGATGGCTGCCTTCATTGCCGAACAGTAAAATAATTATTCATTACATACAGTTATGACAGACAACATTCAAACTACTTCTATCGGTGGACTTATCCGCCGTTATGTCAGCGCCAGCGCACTACTCATAGGGGCAACTGTGCTGGCCCTCATCATTGCCAACCTACCCGCCACGCGCGAATTCTATGCCCAGCTATGGGAGCTTCCCATATCGCTGAGTATCGGCAGTTTCAACGTCTTCAGCCACGGAGGCCATCCGATGTCGCTGATGGATTTCATCAATGACTTCCTGATGTTCTACTTCTTCCTCAGCGTAGGACTGGAAATCAAGCGCGAGATCCTCTGCGGAGAACTCAGCAGCCGCCAGAAGGCGATGTTGCCAATTATCGGAGCCTGTGGAGGTATGTTGCTGCCCGTCATCGTATTCTTCTGCGTGTGTCTGGGACATCCGTTGATGGAACGCGGCTGTGCCATCCCCATGGCTACGGATATCGCATTCTCGCTGGGTGTGCTTTCGCTCTTCAGCAAGCGTGTGCCTTTGGGACTGAAAGTCTTCCTGGCAGCACTGGCTGTGGCCGACGACTTGGGTGGTATCATCGTCATCGCCCTCTTCTACTCCAAAGGACTGGCGTGGCCCTATCTCCTGGGAGCAGCCGCAGTAGTAGCAGCCTTGCTCATCGGTAACTATCGTCAAGTGCGCATCAAGGCGTTCTACATCAATCTGGGACTCGTACTCTGGTTCATGGTGCTGAATTCCGGCATCCACGCCACCATTGCCGGTGTCATCCTGGCCTTCTGCATCCCGGCCAACCTGGGCAAAGGCACCCGCTATTACCTCAACCGCATCCGCCGCATCACAGACATGTATCCCAATATCGAGAATGCCGACATCAACGACCAAATGCGGGCAATGGTGCTGGATAAGAGCGATATCCAGATGTTGCGCCACATCGAAAAGGCTTCCGACTACCTCATCTCCCCCTTGCAGGATATCGAAGACCAGCTCGCAATGCCCATTAACTACGTCGTTATTCCCATCTTTGCATTCGCCAACGCAGGTGTGGACTTCAGCGATTTGTCATTTATGAGTCTGTTCAATGGTGTGGCCCTCGGCGTATTCCTCGGTCTGTTGATAGGCAAGTTCACTGGTGTTTTCAGTTTCTCGTGGCTGAGCATCAAGCTGGGCTGGTGCCAGATGCCTGAGGGAGCCAACTGGCGCTCCTTCGCCAGCGTCTGCATGCTCTGCGGCATCGGCTTCACCGTCTCTATGTTCATTGCTGCCCTCAGCTATCCCGCTCATCTTGGGCACGAGGCTGCCGAGATGCTGAACGAAGCCAAACTTGGTATCCTCTGCGGAACTATCGCATCCGCACTCACGGGATGCCTGATGTTGAACCATACGCTACCGAAGACAGTTCAGAATTAGGGACGCCCATGCATACAAAAAAGCGCACGCACCATGAGGGGGAGTGCGTGCGCAAGAAGTAATATCCTGTCGCAGGAATTACTTCCCTTTCGAACTACGAATCGATAGTGATGATTAGAATGACGCTGCAAAGGTGGCACTTTCTAATGAAAGTAAGCTTTCAGATTCACAAAAAACGACTCTCAAATTCACAAAAAGCTCCTTTTCACATCCTTCTCAATTGGTTTTGCTAACATCGAAAGCACCTGACGTCGTACAACAATGGTATTATTCCACCATGTGATATCGCTCATGCCTGCCTTCATCTCCCTCTTTTGGGTGGTGGTACTAATTCTGGGAGTCATCGACGCACGCGATGCACTGCGTTATCGGCTCTCGGAACAAGTGCTGATGGGGCGCAGACGTCTGGCACTATACATGGGCACAGCCACCCTAATCTTTATCTGCCATGCCTTGCATTTTGACGAAGCGGGCGAGGGGATACTTTTCATAAGGATATTCTATGCAACGTGTAACCTTGCCGTCTTCCCCCTCTTTCTTATATATATAGGAACGCTCGCGGGAGAGTGTGCAGGTTTACGTACCTTATTTCAGTGGCGATGGATGGGACTGTTTCTACCTGCGGCGGTGAGGCTGATGCTGGCAGTGGTCCTTAACCTGTTGGTAAGCGATGAGCTATCCAGCAGGCTCTATCCTACTATCATCACCATCGACAAAGCCGCCTTCGTCATTATATGGGTCATCTGCTTCGTACGTTGTTTCCGCATCATGCAACGCCATGACCGTGCTATCGCCAACTACTATGCCGACGTAGAAGGCAGAAGCATGAAACCTTTCCGCGTCTTGCTGCTACTAATGATTATCGGCATGGTGATAACACTCGTCACCATGTTCCTCGGCAGCAATTTCTTCGACCGGCACAAATGGATGCTGGCTGTGCTTTCGTTGGTTTACTCTATCTTGTTTTTCCTGACGGGCTTCGAAGGTATGAAATGGAACATCAGGAATATGGAAGTGTCGGAGGAAGGACGGTTGGAAAGCTTCTCAGAGCCCGAAACGTTAGCAGTTCCTGAACACCAAGAGTTGGTTGCAGACAACGAAGTATCACCCGCTGCCTACAACCAACTTTTTGACCGCGCTGTCGAGGTCCTGCAACAGCAACACCTCTACCTTCAGCCGAACCTGAAAATCACGGACCTCACACGCCTGTTAGGCACCAATCGCACGTACCTATATCAAGCCATTAACGTAGAACGGGGACTCTCGTTCTCGGAACTGGTCAACCGTCTACGCATAGAACATGCCGTGCAGTTGATGCGCCGTTCGCCCGAGGCCCTCCTCGATGAGATTGCCGTGCAGTCGGGTTTCTTCTCCAGTGCCTCCTTCTATCGCAACTTCCGACAATTCCAGGGTTGTTCACCCCGTGAGTTTCTACAGCGGCTGACAACCTGACTAATGGTTCATCGCCTGCACCGTCACCTGCTGGTCGGCTATCATCAGGCGGAAATCGCCGGGTTCCAGCACCCAGTTGTCATTGAAGTCCACAAAAGACAGGTCACGGGCAGGCAGTTGTAGCGTCACCGTTCGCGTCTCGCCAGCTTTCAAATCTACTTTCACAAAGGCTCTGAGCCGGCGGTTATCGGGTGTGATAGACGCTACGAGGTCGCTGCTATAGAGGAGTACGCTCTCCTTGGTAGATAGATGACCCGTGTTCTTTACATCGATGCTGACTGTGAGTACATCGTCGGCGGTGAAGGTAGTCTTGTCCACCTGCATATTACTGTATTCAACAGTGGAATAGTGCAGGCCATAACCAAAAGGCCACTGAACGTCCATCACAGCATCATAGTTGTAGTTACCATCCATCTGTCCCATATTCTCACAGGGCTTGTAGTCGTAGGTGACAAGCGCTCCAGTATACTTGGGATAGGTGTAGGGCATGCGCCCCGTGAAGTCACCATCGCCCGCTAACAGCCGAGCCAACGCTGTGCCCCCGTAGTTACCGGGCAGGAAGGTGTGGACAACGGCCTTGCACAGCGGCTCGATGTCGCGTAAGATGCGGGGGCGTCCTTCGGCCAGTACGAGAACGATGGGCTTACCTGAGGCTGCCAGCGTGCGTACCAGTTCTTTCTGATTATCGCTCAAGTTGAGGTCATTGATGTTACCGGGAGTCTCGCAATAGGAATTCTCACCCACACAGGCCATAATGACATCAGCCCGTTCTGCTGCCGCGGTAAGCTGATTCCAGTCCTCAGCCCGATGGTCGAGATTGAAGTCCCTCGCGTCCCAACGCACGCCTTGCAGATACTGCACATTCGCCTCTCCGAAGCGTTCCTTCAATGCCTGCTGGAAGGTGGGATAATGCCCCATCAGCGCAGCCAGCTCATTGGTGCGGTTACCTTGCCACGTGTAGGTCCATCCGCCATTCATGCCGCGCAGGTTGTCGGCATTAGGCCCGCAGACAAGAATCCGCGTGCCCTCTTTCAGCGGCAACAACTTCGCTCCCTCAGACGGTTCATTCTTGAGGAGCACCATGCATTCTTCTGCCATTTGTTCAGCCTCACGGGCAAAGTCCTTGCTGGCAAAATCCGGAAATTCGGCAGCCAACTGCTGAGGAGTCTTGTCCCATGTCTGCTTGTCCAGTAGCCCTAAGCGCACCTTCAGCCGGAGTATGCGGCGCACGGCATCGTCAATGCGAGTGAGCGGAACACGTCCTTCGTTCACCAGCTCGCGCAACATATCGCAGAAATCCACTTCATAGGGAACCATCGACATATCGATACCGGCATTGATGGCCATGCAGATGGCATCTTTCTTGGTGGCGGCCACATGATCACGCGTACATATATTATTAATGTCTGCCCAGTCGGTGACGATCATCCCGTCCCATTGCAGTTCCTCCTTCAGCCAAGTGGTGAGGTACTTGTAGTTTGCATGGAAAGGCACACCGTTGTTCACTCCTGAATTGACCATCAATGAGAGGGCACCCGCCTGGATGGCAGCACGGAAGGGCTGGAAGAATTTCTCGCGCATCTCGCGCTCGGTGACGCTGCTGGGCGTACGGTCTTTGCCGCTGACGGGAACGCCGTAGGCCATATAATGCTTCAGACATGCCGCAACGCGGTCTGAAGGGATATGGTTAGGATCATCCCCCTGATAGCCGAGCACCGCCTGGCGCGCCATCTCACAATTGAGGTAGACATCTTCGCCGTAACTTTCCCACATACGGCTCCACAGAGGCTGACGCCCCAAATCCATCACGGGCGAATAGACCCACGGAATGAGACACGCACGGCTCTCATAGGCCGCTATTTCGCTGACGCGGCGAGGAATGTCGCGATTGAAGGAAGCCGCTTGCCCCACCTCCTGCGGAAAGAGGGTAGCCCCCCAGGTGTAGCTGGCACCATGAATCTGATCTACACCATAGATCTGCGACACACCGGCACACGTCTCCATCGACCGCTGGTTGAGCTGCCGGATGAGGGTACTCCATGCTTCCGGTTTCTGCGCCACACCCTTGGGAACATTCAGAATGCTGCCCACATGATATTGGTTAAACACTTTCTGAAGTGCTCCCTCATTCAGGCAGAAGTCACGGCTTTGTCCATCGGTGATGACATCGATGGTCAGCTCGCACATCTGACCTATCTTCTCGTCCAACGAGAGGCGCGCCAGCGTCTGCTCCACTAGTTGTTCCACCCGTTCATCGCGCGGAATGGCTTGCGAGTGGGCGGCAGTTGCCGCTGTTGCTAATAATGAAATGAATAGCTCTTTTTTCATAGGCATATATATTTGATTTGAATAGAATCCTTCAGACGAGGAAATTCGTTTGACGGTTTCCGGCGGCAAAGATACGCAATTTTCTGATAACGGATGCATTTTTTTCCATTTTTCTACACAACCGTAGCTCAATGCGTACTTCTTTGTATTAAGTCAGGCTGTTCAAATCATCAATATGGATTGAGTCGTGTCTCACGGGCGAGACAGCGCTGTCTCATCAGTGAGACTGCCGTGTCTCACAAGTGAGAATCCATGAGACATCCTGACGTGAGAGGGAAGGTGTATATACGTAAAGGCCGAGATGTATATACGTGAAGACGGAGATGTATATACATAAAGGTCGTGACGTCCTTTCGTGGAGGACGTGACGGATTACGGCGAAAGAGGTAACGGATTCTGAATGGATTTAATTATTTTTTTTCAAAAATCCACCGCATCCACCGATAGTGGTTTATATTTTTTCTGCTGGAATTTGTTTCCTGAGAGGGGAGAATCGGTGGATTCGGGGGATTTTTGAAAAAAAGTTTTTTTTTGTGGGGCATTCTTATTCCCACTCGTCCCAGTCAACGGTGTTGCTTTTCACGCGGGCAGCCTGATTGCTTCCGCCGCCATAGGTGATGCCTGTTTCGTTGCTGCTGACTTCTCTGACATAGCTGTTGGCCAGCATCTGTGCAGCTTCGATATCCACCACGTTCATCGTGGGTGTCTGATACATCTTTTTCATATAGCTTTTTTTGTTTTGGTTTCAAATTTATCACTTTGGTTGAAAAAGGTTACCGAGTTTCCGGTTTTATCTTCTTCAACGGCGTTTTAAAAACTGGTGCAAAGTTACTAAAGGTTGCATTTCCAGCAAAAGAAAATCACTATTTTATGCCGTTTCCCTATCATTTTCTTATCATTTTACATGTTATCGTTCGGAATTGTCATTAGACACAGAAACACAGAGGAATCATGTTTCGTTGCCCGCAGGCCCCCTTAGGGGGCCGTGGGGGGATGGATCTTTTACTTCATCACGACCTTACGTCCGTTATTGACATATATTCCCTTCTGTGTTGGCTTGCCGCTGAGTCGGCGGCCGTCGAGGTCATACCAGGTGTCTTCACCTTGAACCTTGAACTTTGAACCTTGAACCTCGCCGACTCCGTCGGTAGGACTTTCGTCGCCGAAGAACATCTTCACGTTTCTGGCCGAGAGGTCGCTGGCGCTGATGCCGTTGAGCTGGAAGTAGGCGCGGAAGGCACCGATGGAGGCGCCGGGTCGCGGATAGTACAGCGTGTTGTTACTGCCCATGAAGAGGACGCTCCTGTCGGCTGCATCGAAGGTGATGGGGGCGTAGGTGCTCTTGAAGGTGACATTGCCGTCGTGGGTGTAGTCGTCGCTGCCTTCATCGGTGGTTTGGTTCATCCAGCCGGTGTATTTGCTGATGGTGACACCAGTGAAGACAGGATTCACGATGTTATTGGTGCCGTCGCCGTCACACTTGACAAGAACGGGCTCGCCGGCGGCGATGTTAGAGGAATAGCCATAGTTGCCTTCCATAGTCTTGAAGAAGTAGAGGTAGAGGTTGCCGTTCTCTATCTGTCCGCTGCAGTGGCAGCCTTCGGCATATTCATCAACAACATTTTCACCGTTGGCATTGTACCATAGTTCTGTATCGAACTTCATGATGGTGGCGCCGTGGAGGGGGTTCTCTTCGTTGTTCTTGATGTCGGACAAGACGTCGAGGTTGAACGGCAGGCACAGCGTGTTCCACGAGCCGTCCTTGTAGAGCGTGCGGCCTGCGAGGACGACGTTGACAGTCTCGCCGTCGTGGCTGCTGATGACGCTGCTGTTGTCGAAACCGTTGAGCAGGGGAATTACGTCGCAGTCGGGCATGGTGAAGGTCTCGCTGCTGCCGCTGTAGGTGAGCGTGACGGTGGTGTTGCTGGCGTAGTAGGTCACGCCGCTAATCGTGACGCTCTGGCCCGATGCAGTGATGCCATCGGCGAGGGTGAGGGCATGGACGCTGCGGGCGCCGTCGCGGTCGCCGCTGCCAATGCCCACATTGGTGGCATTCGCCGTGCCGTTCACGGTGCAGCCGAGGTAGTAGTTGGACGTGTAGGTGCCATTGCCATCGTTTCCGACGATGGCTCCCACGTTGTCGTTGCCGTTCACGGTGGCACCGACAGCACGGCAGTTCTCGATTGTACCTTTGTCATTCTGGCCTACGATACCGCCATACTTAATGCAACCCGTCAGCCTATCGGCGATACTGATGGTGGCGGCACTGGTGCAACCGCTTATCTTGTGACTTCCATTATCAATATTATATCCTACTATACCGCCGTGATTTCTGGAATCATTGACAACGGCATGGATGGCTACGGTATTAGTGACATGACAGTTATTGAATTGTCCATAGTTCCTCTCGCCTATGATGCCGCCAACGTTCCGGTATCCTGTGATGCGGGCATCGCTGAGGGTGACGTTCAACACGGAGCCGTCAAAAGTACAACCAAACAGACCTTGATAGCTGTCGTCGTTTGTGTCGCTGCCGCTCTTGTAGATGCGTATGCCGCTGATGGTGTGGCCGTCGCCGTCGAAGGAGCCTTGGAAATTGTGACCGTAGCCTCCTATGGCTGTAAAGTTGTTTTCTCTGCTGGTGGCATCGTCCCAATCGGTGGTGTGGAGGTAGGTGATGTCAGCGCCCAGTTTGAAGTACTTGCCACTAAAGTTGTTGGCGGTGTAGCCGTCGGAGCCGTTCACGTTCATGGCCAGCAGATCGAGGCCAGCGGGGGTGGTGATGATGTAAGCCTTCTCGGCTGAACTTCCGTCTTTGCCTTGCGTTACGCCCCATACGTCGGTCCCCCACTTGGCGTAGAGGTCAATGATGGCACCGTCGGTGACGGTGAGGTTCGAGACCAGCTGCCTGGCGGTGTAAACCACGTCGCCATTTGCTGATGTGCTCCATCCCAAGCAGGCGTAGCCGGTGCGGGGGATGCTCTGGATGTTCTGGATGTTCTTCGGCTGGTCGTAGGTCATGGCCATATCGGTGTAGGCTTCCGTGCCGTCGTTATGATGGAGGCGCAGGGTGTAGGTGATGGGGTTCCACTTAGCGTAGAGGTCAATGATGGCGCCGTTGGTGGCGGTGAGGTTCGAGACCTCCTGCCCGTTGGTATAAACCACGGCACCATCTGCTGTTGTGCTCCATCCGGCAAAAGTGTAGCCGGTACGGGAGATGCTCTGGATGTTCTTCGGCTGGTCGTAGGTCATGGCCATATCGGTGTAGGCATCTGTGCCGTCGTTATGATGGAGGCGCAGGGTGTAGGTGATGGGGGTCCACTGGGCGTAGAGTGTGAGGGTGGCGCCGTTGGTGAACGTACCCGTGCTGGATGGGTTCGTGAGTTCTTGTCCATCGTCATACGCCGCGCCGCTGCCGTTGGCTTCGGTGTTCCAACCATTGAAGGCATAGCCGCTGTGCGTCATGATATTGACTTTGAGCGCCTGCGGCTGGTTGTAGGTGAAGATCTGGTCTGTCATCGTGATGGTGGGACCGTCGTGATTCTTCTTGAAGGCGACACTACTGGTGGCCCAGCGGGTGTTGAACTCCGCGCTGACGGTGCCGGTATATATCCCTGTGCCCGTGATGGTGATGATTCCCGTGCCCGGCACGATGTCGTTCTCGGTGTTGTTCGAATAGGTACGGGTGTAACTGCTGTTCAATGAAAGAGACCTAACCTCTGGGCCACAATAAACACCTATGCTCGGCTTGGGCTCTGCGGGCGTGCTGCTGACGGGATAGGAGCCGGCGAGATCTTTGAATTTAACATAGTCGTCAAAGAGGGTAATCTTCTGAGCGCTGACGCTGGGGAAGGACATTGAAACGTTGCCGCTGAAAGCGTTACCGGCAAGGTCCGACACCTGGTTTACGTTCATCAGGCTGTAGACGGTGAGAGCGAGATCTATACCATTGAGTTCATTTCTGTAAAAGGTGAGCACGTTGGTTCCGCTGCCTGAGAGATAGGCTAAACTTCCCCACGAGGTGTCGAGTTCAGGTGTATCCGTCACGATGACCGGCTCACTGAAGGCAAGGGTGATATAGCACGAGGTATTACGTACGTAGGTGCCGCCGGCGAGGGTGATGCTCTTGAGGGTGGGAGCGGTATTGTCCACGGCTTGGATATGGGCTTTCACATTCTTGGCCGCCCACTCATCGCTGCCGCTTGAACCACTGGCATTCAGACGGAGAACAAGAGTAGAGAAATCGGTGGGGATGATGATGCGGCCGTCGGTGGCACGATTGCCGTTGAACTTTTGCTTGCAGAGCGGCCATTTGGTGCCGTGGTTCCAAGGATTGGTAGCTCCTTCATTGTTGCCTGCACTTAAGACAGGGAAGGTATAACTGCGGTAGGTATCGTCTTTGGCACCGGTGTTCATCTCGAAGCCCGCCATATATTTGGAAAGGTTGATGTTGCCCGGGTCGCCGTTGCTGCTGCCGGAGCGGTTGTCACAGTTGCTGGTGTTATCCACCAGCAGTTGCAGGTACTCGTAGGCGTCATCGTTCTCCTTGGCCTCGAAGCTGAGCGTCATGCGCAGTTGGGCTCCAATGGCCGAGAAGTAGCCCTTTGGCGCAGCATTGTTGAAGTAGTCGCTGCTGGACACGGACTTATAGCCGTTCTTATCGTAACCTTTGTCATCGGCGGTGTATTCGGCGGTCTGAATGACCACGTCCTTCACACCGAAGGGCGAATCGTTGGTCAGCGCATAGCCGTCGTAGGTGAGGGTGCGGTCGAGGTGTGCGTACTCGAAGCCGTTCTTGTCGGCCACGAGGAAGCGGTAGGTATGCCCGCTGCCCGAGTAGTAGAGATAATTCGCGGCGATGTTGTTTACCGCGGTCTCCGGCACGGTGACAGAGTAGGAGTCGGTGCCCACGGGGAAGGTGTACTCGCCGTCCGTCTTCGTGAAATGCACGCCGGCGAGGGCGGAGAGACTGATGGTGTAGTACTTCACGGTCTCGGCTTTGGAGGTGTCCGACCGCCTGATCTTGAACGTGTTGCCGTTGCCTTCGGGCTCGATGGTGAACGTCGATACAGCCATGGCTGCCTGTGTCATCGCCAGGGCTGCGATGGTCAGCACTGCAGCAAGTACTTGACTGATTCTGTTTGTTTTGTTCATTGTTTTATTTAATTAAGATTTTCTTTCCATTGGTAATGTAGATGCCTCGCGGCATTGTCCGATTGGCCGTTTTCACTATTTCACGACCGCTGAGGTCAAACCACAGACCTTTCTCATTGGTTCCATTAGCCCCATTGGTCTCATCTGATAAGCCTGTGGGTAGCTCCTCTCCAAAGCTCAGTACAAAAGACTTGACTTCTATGGTGGGATTAGCGAGCTCGAAATAACTGCGGAAGGCACCGATGCTGGCGCCTGGCAAGGGGTAGTAGAGCGTGTTCTCTTCGCCCATGAAGAGAATGGTTTGGTTCTCTGCGGCGAAGGGAAGATAGGTATAGGTACCCTTAAAAGTCAACGTCTTGTCTGCACTCTGCACAAGAGTGGGACCTGCGGTGTTGATAGTGACGTCTGCAAAGCGTGGAGAATCGATGGCGGTGCCGAGATAACCGGCTTCGCCTTCCGGGGAACCCCACTTAATAATATAAGGTGTACCGGCGGTGATGCTGGTGGCAGGCGTGAAGTAGAGATAGAGAGTGCCCGTACTGGCATCGAAGCCCGTCTGCTTGTCGGTATCATAAGTACCGGTCACATCAAGTTCCATCAGCGTAGCGTTAGCGAGGGGTGAGGCGGCCAATGCTTCAGCATCTAAGCTGAAGGGCGGACAGATGGTGTTCCATTCGCCGTCCTGATAGAACCTGCGTCCATGGAGTTCAACCTTTTTAGTACCACCGTCAGCAATGTAGTCGGCATTCTTCTTGCCATCGGGTCTTGCGCTGTCGTCATCGAAGAGGGCAAGGGCAAGGTCGCTCGTATTGACGCTGGCTAACATATCAACAGCAGGCATCAGGAAGGAGTAGCCATCGACGAGACCATAGCTGCTAACGTCTGTGGTGCCGCTGGAAGATGTCACATTGTACCAGATGGCATTATAGCCTGCGGTCATATCGCCGCTGTAACTCAGCTTGGCCTCAGCATTCTTGGCGAAATACGGCACGCTCAAATAGGTTACAGAGGCTCCGCTGGCACTTATATTGGCTTCGGGAGTGATTGTATATACAGGCTCTGCAGCACCATACTTGTCGGTGAAGCCATGAGGAAGGTTGACGTCGTCATAGTAGCCGATATTGGTGGTAGAAACAGCGGGGTCTATACTCACTTGGCAATTACGGTAGTAGTTGCCTGTGAGTGTGGCGCTATTGTTGCCGACAATGACACCATGGTTTCCTCCGATAATCCTCGAGTCAATAACAAAACAGCCGCTGATGGTGCCGCCGTCACAGCAACCCACGATACCGCCCGCATAATTGTCGGCCCAGATGTCGGCACCATCAAGGATGATGTCTTTCACGGTGCCGCCAACGACATGGCCGAAAAGACCTTGGTAGTTGTTAGAAGGCAGATAGATTTGAATATCTTTTATGACGTGGTTATAACCATCGAAGTTACCACAGAAGGGGTTGTCTTGAGTGCCGATAGCGGTATAGTTGTTGCCACTGCCGTTTTTTGTAAAAGTGATGTCATCTCCGAGCTTAAAGAAATAACCATCGGGGTGGCTTGCGTCTGGGCCGAAGTCATCGCCGTTGTTTACACAGGTGGCCAGCCGGTCGAGATCGTTCGTAGAAGAGATGATGTAGGGCGAACCTTCGGTCCCGTCGGCTCCTGCTTCGCTGCCCCAATTACCACCTGTGTTATAGCCGGGGAAGGTCACACCGATGGATGCAGTACCCTTGTAGGGGTTGCCCCGCATATCATGGACTCTGCCGCTAAGGCCGGTAATGGTCAATGGTGTGCTGGTATCGAGGCTGTAGCTGATTTCTCCCTTGAAGGTGAGCACATTGGTGCCGGCGCCCGCTTCGTAGGTGAGAGTACCCCATGTGGTGACGATAGTAGGTGTGTACTTCACATAAACGATTTCGCTGAAAGGCACACTGAGGTAGAACGTGTTACCCGCGTTGTAGGGACCTGCAGAGATCTTGACATCGCCCTCGATGACCGTAGGATTGACGTTGTCAATGGCTTGGATGTGGGCCTTGAAGTCCTTGACCTGCCATCTGTCGTCGTGCTTGCCGGAGGCATCGAAACGTACGCCGAGTGTCTGAAGGTTGGCATCTGCCAACATGCGAGTGTTCAGTTGGTAGTTGTATTGGTAGCCCGGCTTAATCCTCTGGGTGTAGAGGCGTCCTATCGTGTTTTTGTATCTCTGCCATTCCATGTCATGACAGCCGAAGTTGATGTCGGCAGCGGCACCGACGGGGAAGGAATAGTAGGCATAATCGGTGTTCACCACACCTGGGTCATGACCGAAGCCAGCTAAGAGCTGCGCGTAGTGGAGTTCGCCCACCTCGCCGTCATGATTACCGCTGTCGTAGTTCTCGGTTTCGTCCACTAAGATTTGGAGGTACTGGTAACCGTCTTCTATCTCCTTGGCTTGGAAGTCGAAAGTCATGCCGAGCTGCGTGCCAATGGCGGCGAAATATTCCTGTGGGGCGGTGGCGGCGAAATATTCCGCGATATCTATACTATGGTATGTGTTGGGAGAGGTACCATAACCGACATCGTCAACAGTCACAGGACCCGAGAAGGCTTTGATCTCTACGTTCTTGAAGAATTTCATCAACTCTACCTGATAGCCTGTGCCGTATACAATAGCTCGGTTACAGTGGGCCACTATGGCTCCGGCCGCGTTGAGCACTTCGAAGCGGTAGCTGCGCAATAATCCGGTCTGGTAGCGGTACTTCGCTTCGATGTCACCGACGGCTGTCTCCGTGACAGTTACTATCTTCTCACTCTCGCCTACGGCAAACTCAAGTGAGCCCGTCGCTTCGGTGAAGTGCTTACCCGCCAATGCCGAGAGGCTGACGGTACGATAGTTGACGGTTTCTACCTCCACGGTCTCTGTGCGGGTGATAGTAAAGATGTTGTCGGCGTTTGTCACGCTGAATGTACTTGAGGCCCAGGCCCTACCCTGCCCCATCATCATTGCTGCGATAGTCAGCAGCAATGAATACATTGAGTTTCTTGTGTTCTTATTCATTTTTTTATCACGACTTTCTTACCTTTATATATATATACTCCATGAGGGATTTGACGATTATACGATTGAACGATAGAACGACCGCTGAGGTCGAGCAAAGTGTTCTTCCCATTAATCCCATTGGCCCCTTTGGCCTCATTTGCCTCATAAGACCTGATGGCATCGTACTCATCTACGAAGACGACCTCGATACTTTCGGGCATTTCGTGCTTGGAGAGCCGATGAGGGGGGGCGAAGGATTGGGAGGAAAAGGGGGTTGCAGAAGCAGAGAGGCTGCCGCGATACGAGAGGTAGCAGTGGAGGGGCAGAATGTAGTCATCGGTAGTGAGGCGCACGAACCTATGTGGCAGGCCGCTTTCATACTCGCGAGCAGGGAAACCATAGTCGGTGGAAAGCTCATGCCAGACCATTTTCTCATAGGTTCCGCAGAGGCTCCAGTCGTTGATAGTAGCAGGTGACTTCGCCTCGGTTTGTACGATGACTTGCTGTCCGAGGACTTCGATGGAGAGATGGTCAGCATCGGGCATGATGAGATAAGGCATGTTGGCCTCTAACTCTTTGACCTGTGTCATCGTCGCCACCCATTTGTCATCCTTGCGGGTGATATCTGTGAAGTGGTAGAATTTTCCACCGCTGACATTCATCTCCTCTGTGATGGCGAAGGGAAGGAAAATGCCCATAGGCTTGCCCGGCTCGAACCTACGGTTGTAGACCACAGCACTGGCGGTGATGGGAAGAGGGATGCTGACTGTCTGTTCGGAGTTGTCCTCGAAGATAACGGTATGCTTACCGTCGGTAGTGGAAACACGGATGCCTTCATAAGAGTGTTGGCCACAACGGGTGCAGCTGCCATCAGAGCCATAGTCATGACCAAGGGGACTGATTGTTAACTGCTGAGGCGTCAGTTCGGTCTGGAAATCTACATCCGCAAAGAGGCGTTCGTCGATGCGTCGCCAATAGGCAATGGAGCCGGGTTCGGTGCAGGTGGGTTCACGTCGGGGAACACGGTCACCAATATCGAGGATGTAAGGTGCTTGGGGAGTACCGACAACGGCATTGAACTGCCAAGTGAGGTCGGGGTGAATCTCCAACAGGTGTCCATGAACGCTTATCTTGAAGTACAGCTGCTCGCCACCCTCGTCGCCATAGACGTCTAAGTAGATGGCACCCGGATGGTTGGAATCGCTGGGGCTGCCCTTGCCTCGAATTTGGTCGGCGGCATAGACCGCGAGGACGACATTCTGGGTATAGACCTCCTCGTCCATCGTCACCTTCGCCGTCATGATCATGCTTCCGTAGTAGCCATGAGGATTCACATCGGGGAAGGGGTCGTCAGCTGCCCCCCTGAGGCCGGCGCTCCCCAAGAGTAGGAGCGCCAGCAGGGCGTGCTTCATAGATATTGATTTTTTGTGGTTCATTTGACGACTTGTTTTTGGCCATTTATGATATAGATTCCTTTTGACATTTGATGAGTGGACGGTTTCACAAATTTACGACCACTGAGGTCATAATAACTGTCCATTGTGATTTGTGAGTTGTCTATTGTTCCTATGCCTGTAGCATTGCCAAGTTCGAGGACAACAGGATTACTGGGTGAACCGTAGATGGCGTCTGCCTCATAGGTAAAGGACTCCGCAGCCTCAACAATCTCATCGCCTACGGCCAGCTTGAAGCTCATCGTGCCGATATGATCACCAGGAATGGTGAGGAAGGCGATGCCGTTCTCATCGGTGACGTCGGCTGTGCGGCATTCGTTATCGACGAAGACACCCAATTCCATATGAGCCACAGGCTTGCCGGAGTTCATCACTCGGACTGCCATGATAGCATTGTTGGAATAGTTGTGGTAGTCAACCGGGGAGAAGGTATTCTGAGGGTACTCAGCGACAGAAACGCTGGGCGCCTTCAACAGATTCTTGGAATAGCCGAACTGACGAGCTGTCAGGGTATGAACCATGTAACCCACGCCCGGCTCCATCACCATCAGAGGTCCTGCCCATTCGTAGCTGTCGAAATAGGTGACGCCACTCTGTCCCTTGACGATATCGCCGTCCTCAGGACTCATAGCAGCGAAAGCATCGGAGACGCTGGCCACCTGATGACCGTAGTAGCCTACCCAGTTCCAACCGCTGGCAAGATTGATGGGGCAGTTGGCGGGATCCACAGGCTGACCTACGATGCGCAGGGTGCGGTCGCTCTGCATCTGCACAGCATACATCTGATTGTTCTTGAGACTCGTGAGTTTACCGCTCCAACTGTCATTCTCGCGCATCAGCCATCCGTCGGCCTGACTCTTGATGACCAGTACGTCGTCGGCCACCTTACTGAGGATGGATTTTGCATCCATATCATCGGCCTTGACGAAGAGCGACATCCAGTTCCATCCCTCCTTGAGCTCTGTGGACTGTTCAATCTTATCGAGAGCAGTGAACACAATAGGCTTCTCGTAGCGGCCCGTCAGTTTCAGGGCTGCGAAGGTAATGGTGTCTGGCGTCAGTTCAGGATAGAGGGTGCCGGTCGAAGCGTCGTAGGCACGGAAGGTGACCTTCTTGCCGGCATCGTCATTTCCATAGATATTCATGGTGACAAAGTAGCTGTCATAACGTTCGATATAAGCAGGATGTGCCACACCTCGACATTCCTCACCGATGAAGGCGGCCACGAGGTCATCGGCATCATCCATCGGTAACCCTTGTACCTCTACGCGTCCGATGACATTCATGGAGTTTTCATAATCACCAGGATTCACGCTCCAGTCGGGAACCTGACCTGTCACGTTGACATGGATAATCAGTGGGATCTCGATGCCGTTGTTGGCACGCAAGTAGATGGTCTCCTCGTACTTGCCAATAGGTGTTGAGGGACTGACGGTGAAGGTCACCGTCGTCTCGTCCTGAGGATTCGTGGTTCCATAGTCTTCGCTGACGCTAAGCCATGAAGGCATTCCGCTCAGTGACCACATCTGCTGGACACCACTCTTATTGATAATGGTGGCATCGAATGCGCCTCCTGTCTTCACCTCCTGAGTCAGGCTGATTTCATCTTCCAGCCATTCGAGTTCCTTCTTGTTGACGAAGGCAGTCCAGACGGCGGGAACGGAATAGTTGCCATTCTCGTCGCGAACATCGCGAACTGTGAAGTTCAGGGTGCAACCCTCAAGAATGGCCGCATCCTCATCAAGGTTAATGACGACTTTCTCATTGCTGGCCACGAAGGAGAAGCTGACATTGGTCTCCGTGGGCTTCGTACGCAGGGCGGGAGCCTCATCGGTATAGTTCATCGTGGCGGGTGTAGAGTTGAAAGTTGAAAGTTGTGCCGTCTTGCCACTACCGGTGAGGTCTGCGTTGTCGCCGAGGGTCACTACTTGGTTGCCGGAGTCGAGGGTCTTCTTCTCGAATGGATAGTAGGCCACGAGACCATCTTCACTGCCCGTCAGACGCACCTTGCGGTTGCTGGTGAGCAGGTCGCCGTTCATGGTGGCATTCCACACGCGAACCTCGTCCACCTGTCCGTTGAAGGCACGGTCGAAGGCATATTCAGCGTTCTCTGCAGAGATGGTGGAGCGGCGGGCACCCACAATGAGATTGTTGGTAGTGATGCTTCCTACATTGGAGGAGTTGGTGGTGAGGCAGCGGCGGCCATCAACATAGATGGCAGCAGTCCCCTGACGAAGGACATTCACTGCAATATGGTGCCAAGCGTTGTCGGTGAGATTGGTGGCATTGGTCGTCTGGTCATAAGCCCGCTGACCCTTGTTATAAGCCTCCTTGCTCGTGAATGTCAGTGTGCCGTCAGCAGTCAGCCACAGGGCGATGTCGCCCATCTGCAGCAACTGAGCCTCGCCCGTCTGAGCAGCACCGCGCATCCAGAATTCAACAGCGTAGTCATCGTCCACGCAGGTGGGCAGTTCCGAAGCATCAATATTCACGTAGGTCTGTCCGTTGAGGCTGACAGCCTTGTTCTCATTATTCAGATACCAAGTCTCGTCGGACATGGTCATGTGGCGGTTGCGAGCGTAGTCACGAATGGTGGTGCCCTCGCCTTCGTTCATCTTCCAATAGCCAATCAGGTGACGTGTGGAAGGATTCTTTGTCTTGCTGCGGTTGAGCAATGCGGTGGTCATATCATGAGCCTCATCCCAGAGCAGCAGTTCGTGGAGTGCGGCAGATGCTCCACCGCCGAGGGCAATCGGACCCTGTCCGCTGTAAGCACCCACATTCTTGCCGTTGAAAAGTATGGATTGATTGTCGTCGTAGGCCACAGCGGCGTTCAACTTGCCGTCGGCCGTGAGGCTCAGGCTGAGGAATGACCACTTGTTAGCGGGTATTGCAGTCGTTGAGTTATAGCTGGTGCCACCGATGGTGACTACAAGTTTGTTGCTGGCATCGGTTCCAATGGTAAGCTTCGATGCTCCGTTTCCGTGACTCAGCAAGGTGCGTGCGCCTTGAGTGAGGTTCACCCACATATCGAAAGCGAAATCCTTACCGGCCAGATTAATGTCTGCATCCGTAGCGGCAGCAGTCTCAGTAGCTGTCATGCTGAGTGCGGTCTCGTGGTCAACCTCTGCGCCATTGAGTACGCCTGTCACCTTGAAGTTAGCCTCATTGGTAAGTTCACCCTTAAGGATAGCCTCATTGAAAGTCACGCTCAACTCGTCACCGATATTCAGGATGCCGTCGGCTGGTTCAGGAATGCCGATAGGCGTGGGACGCTGCATATCTTTAACAAGAGCGACCTCGTCGGAATACCTTGTCACTTCGCTTGCGCCATAGGCGCTGGCAGAAACGACGCGGAAGAGGTAGTCGCCGTCAGAGAAGCTGCTCATGGGCAAGGTGTAGCTGACGCTGGCACCACTGCTGGGTAACAGCTCGTTGTTCTGTGTCTTATCGGCCTCATTGAGCACATACTCTTGGATCTGAGTCCAACCCGTAGCACCTTGTTTCTTATATTGCATGCGGAAGGCTTTCAAGCCTCGATAGTTGCGGTCGAAGTCCTTCATCGTCAGCACCAGATCGGTACCTGTCTGGGTATTCATCAGGGTGCTGGAGAGTTCCAGCGAAACAGGTGATGAAGAGGGAACGTAGTGGGCAGAGATGAATGCTGTGTCGGCAATGACATCCCACGTGTAAGTCGGATAATACTGCGAGGACGAAGCAAACACGATACCGATGCGGTCGTAGTCGAGGATACTCTGGTCGCTCTGCTTCAGCAAGAGGGTCTTGGTGACGGTCTCGTGAGGCTGAATCAGGATCGTGCGAACATCTGTAACCGGTGTGCCGTCGATAAAGAGCATAGCACCATTGGGGTTGGTATCTTCAGCCAGTCCCAAACGATAGTATAGCAGTTCGTTGGTCTCGGAGGCATTGCTCAGTCGCAGGGTGTAAGTGGCGGTGGAGCCGGAGGGGATATCGGTGACTACAGGCTGGTCGACATCAATCTGCGGCACCTCAATTTGCATGGTAGCCTCATTAAGGGTGCTAATAGGCTCGTAGTACTTCGTAACTTCCTTGCCCTCATACGGAGCACTGGTCTGTCCGCCAAGGGTGCGGAAGATAGGACCAAAACCACCACAATCATATACATCCACAGTGATAGCATTATCATCGCCATCCTCTGCCAAAGTATATTTAAAGCTTACCTTTTCGGTCTCGCCTTCTTCTCTATCATAATGGTAACCAGGAAGAATATCACAACCAACATCTAAGGAAGCACCGACTCCATTGACAGACATGCCCCCAATAAAGTTTAAGTGAGCTCCTATTTGAAAATTCAACGTAATATGGTCTGTATCCTCGTAGTGCTGCTTCTCATACGTGTTGGTAACAGTTGTACCTGAAGTAAAAGAATGGTTTTGATAATAAGTAACGCGTTTGGAGTTTTCGCGATTCTCGTTAGCATACACCTTATTAGCCTCATTGTATCTCAAATATCCTATCCAAGCGTCCATTTGAGTGTTGCACCAACTGATACTGTCTTGATAACTCTCTGTGGAATTTAGAGGTGCAAACATGGTGTAAGTACCATTTTTACCATATTCCGAATTATCGGGTGTGAGCGTTGTCAGATAGACTGGGTATTTTTCAGTGTTTATATAACCGTCCATTTTATCTTGGGTGACAGTTTTCAGCATATTATTTCGCATGAGCTCCAGATTCGGGAGTAATATGTTCTCAATGTAGTTTTGAGTGTAGCTGAAACTGGTGGTGAACGACGTTCCCGTGGAGACACTTTCTTTGACATCTAATTGCACCTCCTCGCTGTTTCCCACGCGGTGGAAACCTACATTATTAGCAGCTCCAAAGATGATATTGGTGGCAGATCCTATGAAGAGATCACCTGGAGAACCCACATATTCTATGGCATCGCTGGTAGCAATGGTTCTGGTCTTCTCTATGGTCGTTGATATCTTGTGGTCACCTTGATAATCTAAATGAGTTTTTATGCCTACTTCAAGGTCGGCTTGAACTTCAGTCACAACAGCTGTCCAGACTCCCATACCCGCACCCGTAACGACCGTGGGACTCAACGAGCCTTTTCCTGTTATGTGGCCATCAAACAAGATTTGGCCAGAGTGGGAATGCATTTTTGTAGTAATCATACCGGTAGACCATTCTGCCGAAGATTTGGATCCTGGAGGATCGCGCAGAATCATCTCCAACATATCAGGTCCAGCAGTAACAAAGTTGTTACCCGTAGGCATATCACCCAGGATGATTCCTGTCAGACCGCTTTCGTTCCATAGATAAGTGCGCCCGTCGATATCATAGCTGATGGAGATGGTGCGTGAGTAGGGTGCTGCTATATTGGGCAGACCTGCCATCCATGTATAGGTGGCACAACCTAGGCTATCGAGCCTAAGCTGATTGCTCTTCAATTGAACCACTTCACCGGTTTTGTAGGTCTCACCTTCTACCGTGGTTTCCTGACTCGTTACAGATTGATCAACAGACAGCGCATTGTCTATCGTCACGACCAATCCTTGCAGAGGTACATTGAAGGTAATGGGAGTGCCATTATCGCTATTGACATATTCCTCGTGTGCTTCGATATTGAAGGTATAGTTGCTATATATTTCAAAGATAGCGCCGCCGTATTTATATTCGGGCTTACCATCCTTTATAGTATAGATATCATCAACTGTTATCTTGCCCAAATCATCCTCTACAGTGCAAGTATCCACACCGAAAGCACCGTCTGTGTGATTTTCCTGTTTGACATTGAACACGGGAGTGCTGTGATAGGTCAGCATCAGTTTGGTATTATAAGAATAGGTTTCATCGATGCTCTTGTCTTGATGCAGCGAATCAGAACGTTCCAGCAAGGGATTTGAAAGATTAACCGTCCTGGATGAACCTACTTGCAGGCCGGTCTTCACCACCTTGACATCATCTACTTTATATTGGAGTGGCGGCACCATAGCCGAAAACTCACCCGTCAGGGAGTCGGTATGAATAATGATCTTGCGGCAGTCTTCAGATCCAGCTCCGCGCCATGATTTGCTGTTGATTTTGTCGGTAGCCGAAACCACAGGCACCGTCTTCGTGTTGGTCTCAAAACTATAGCTGGTCTCTTTCTCTTCCTTCACCACATTCAGTCGAGGTGTCTCGTTCAGCGGAGTCAGCACCAATTCGGCAATACCAATATTATTCTGACTGAGTCCGAAGCCCAAGTCTTTACCGCCCTCGATATCACCACCGACGACACGACCCGTGAAGTTCACCAGTGTTTCGTCGTAGAACTCCAGATTCTTGATTTCTTGATTAAAGGTATGCCTCAGTCCCACGCCGTTGGGGTCGGCAGGATAGCGACCGTTGTCTGCAAATTTGTGTCCGTTCAGCTCTACAGAGACAAAGTGGTCGCCGATGGGAACGCTGATGGTAAACTCACCCTTCTCGTTGGTATGTATAATTTCGCCGTCCTTGGAACAGACAATACCATCGATGGTGAGGCTGGCTCCCTCCACAGGATAGTCGGTGCCTGCGTAGAAGACCTTACCGCTGACGGGGAATGAAGATACATCCTCGAAATCTACGCCGCTGTGGTTGAGCGACGACATACTGACATAGCGCGAACGCGTGGTGGGCGAGAATTCGTGGATGCCCAGGGTCGGCACAATCGTATAGCTGGTGCCTTCGCCAGAAAACGGCACGCCGCGAATCTCGTAGTATCCGTCATTATCGGTGTAAGCCATCAGGCTCATCTGATCCTCCGAAGGCAGGTAGGTGGAGCTGCTGGCGCCCACCGCTGCAGAAGCATGACGGCCGTTGACGATGCCATTCTTCTTAGACATGTCGTAGGCCATGGTCTGATTCTTCAGACCCTCGTCGAACGGATAATAGATGGCCAGTGCCTGTTCGCTGCCTGCCAGTGGGTGGTTATAGTTCTTCAGAATATCATCCTCGGTGAGGTTCTTTGTCCAGAATCGGAACTCATCGAGATAACCACTGAAGTAAGCCTCACTATTGAACATCGAGTTGTTGCCGATAGAGAGACAATTGGCCTCTTTGTCGATTTGCGGAATCTTTACCTCGGCCAGTTCCTTGCCGCTGATGACGGTATCGCATTTGACGACGTTGCCGTCCATCAAGCAGACCACTGTCTGATGGTTGGACTTGCTGTGGACGCAGTTTATTTGAGTCCAGGTGCCGGGTTTGATGATAAGATGAGAATCGTAGTTCTGCTTGTTCAGCGATACTCCCAACAAGTACTGATTCTGATTTTTGTCGTAATGCAAGTAGAGGCCGAATGAATTGTAAACATCCATCAGCTGATACAACTTGGTATCGTTGTTCATCACGGAAGAATCAGGATTCACATATATCTGCACCGAGAAGTTCTCTGCAAAGAGTTCCTTGAGAGCCTCCTGATTGCAGTCATATTTGAAACCTGTTCCGAAACTGGACATCTTGACAGAACGCAGTCCGCTGCTGATGTCGCCGTCGGTGGTCTGCTGCTTCAGCGTCACCTTGGCACCGGACACCGCAGTTCCCGTGCCATAGGTCAGGTTACCACTGATGCTGCCGGTGGTTACACTGAAACCGTCGGCCTTCATGAAGCTGTCTTCCGTCCTTACATCGCCATTCATGCTCCAGGCGAGTACCCTGTATTCGTTGTAACTTCCAGGAAGTGCTGTCACATCGTCATAGCTGTAGGTCGATGCGGTGCCGGAAGTAGAGTAGATGTTTGCCCAGCCGTTGTCTCCAGAGCTGCCTAAAGGACGGCGCTGAACGGTGAAGTTGGTCACATTCGTGCCCACCTGCAAGACATTCCATTGCAGCTTCACCATCGTACTATAGGTACCGCGCGAAGCAGTTAGGGAGGTAATCTTTGAGCCGCCTATCGTCGTAAAGGCTTCAGAACTGATTTGATCCTCACCGAAGATATTCACCTTCAGGCGGTAGTAATAAGTCTGGTTCGAGACCAGCTCATACCCGTCGGTATAGGTCCCTCTGATGGTATCATTGGTGGCTATCGACTGGGTTGCGATGTTTTCCCATTCCTTGTCGGGACTGGTCCTGCGCTGGATGAAAAGCGTATATTGCTTGGTGCTGGAAGCATCGTTGATAGCGTTATGTTTCCACACAAGGTCTATCTTTCCATCTGCATTCTCTTCAGCCGTGAAACTTGTGAATTGCCAATTGGGCGTAATCGTGGTCACCGCCTTTGAGCAAAGGCCTTCAGGAAGGTTCGTCTCGTCTTTGGGAACGAAATACACACCCAACTCATAGTCCGTCCTATAGTCTTCAAGAATGACCTCAGAACTGTGTGTGTCGTAGGAGATACCCGAGGCCAGCACATTATTGGTGGTAAGGTTCTTGATGGTCCATGTGCCGCATGTACTCAATGCAACAGAATCGGCATCCACCTTCTGCTTGTCCTCCACCTGCCAGCTCACTTTCACCTTCTTTGACCATTGATCCGAGAGCTCGCAGCGTACGTCCTTGGGTCTGGCGAAACCATACACGAGCAGGTCGTACCATTTATAGACCACCATCTCCTGAGTGTAAGCCGTCATCTTTTTTTCTGTGGCATCTTTGGTGAACTTCGCATTCATGCTGTATTGAACAGGCAACGTGATGCGACTGACATAGTCCCAGTCCTCCAAGGTGGTGGTCAGTTTATCGAAACTCTCCTTCATGATGCGATACTCCTGTTCTACATCGCAGTTGGCCGTGTAGCCGTTCGGGTGCGTGCTCGATTTGGTGTACAGACCAACAGTAGTGGGGCCGTATGATTTCGACAGATTACCACTAACACTGATCGTTTCGTGGTCACTCATCTTGTAAGACAAGCCACCCCAGGAAGGATTTGTGAAAGGATCAGTATTGACAGTCATCGACTCCTCGAAGGTACCTTTATTATCGTTTATTCTCCAAGTACCTTTCACACAAACTGAATGCTGCGCTCCTGCTTCCCACGCCTTCAGGAATATATACATATAAATACGGTATCTGTGCTCTGCCTGACCAGAAGAGGCCTCATGGTGAGGGTCGAAGAAACGGATGGTAGCATAGTCTGTCTCATACACGTTATCCGTCCAGTCGTTTTCATCACGAAAATTATTTGCAGCTTTCTGATCCTTATTCCACGTCAGTTCCTTGGGCTTACAAATAAAAATGTCATCAACCCAGACCGAAGCACTATCGTGCACTTCGTCGCTAATGAAATAGCTGTCACTACTGGCGGCGTCGAAATACAACACATCGACCTTGATGTATGGTTCGCTGATGGTCGGAGAATGAACCACTTTCATCATGCCATCATCGGTGAAATGTACGATGGCTTGAACCTCATTGTTCATAGCGAACATAAAAAATAGTAACAACAGCAACGATTGCCACCATGCTTTCGAATAAAAGTGCATTGTTTTCATATTGTCAGATTTTTCTTGTTTGTTATCTTTTTTTGAGTTCTTCCTTTCAATAAGAGGCCACATCCTCTGTGGCATTTGTGCCTGCCTCTATGACCGTGCCGTATTCCGTCAGAGCATAGAAGATATAGATGAAGACAATTATTCCTGCTGAGAGCAGCACGCTGTAGGGCCAGTGCTGCGTATTTGGGAAACAGGCTGTGACGACGATGCTTCCGATACCGAAAAGTACGATGAGATGACAGCTTATGCGTATCGAACGCTGAAAACCGATGACCCGGGTGCGGTTACCGTCTGTCCACCAACGGGCGTTGTTCTTATTCTGCGGCAAATCCTTGGTCAATCGGCGAACACGATTTAACGTCTGATACAGCACATAGGAGATGTATAAGGCATGAATAAAAAAGATGGCGAACTGCAATTCATAGCTCTCAATACCTGTAATAGCTACTGCCCAATAGCTGACTATACCTATAAATAATATAAGGAGGTCGCGAATGACCACTTTCCGAGTCAGATAGTTGGGATTCAGCAGCGAGATATGACTCCAGCCGAAGAGCACACCTCCCACGTGGAAATAACTCACCGTAAGAGCCGAGGCAGCATCCGGCCAGTTTGTGCGCCACTGAAACAGGTAGTGCATAAAGAATCCTATGCTGAAAATAGTGAAACAGAGTGCCACAATCCAACGGGCACGATGATAGACCTCGTAGAAGCTGTAGGCATAATTGTTATGAATCAGGGTGACTGCCATCATCAAATTCACTACTGCCGACAGCAGCAACATGGTTTCGTAGAATTGAATTTCTATCATAAAAACGAGTAAAAGTATTGAAATCTGCCACAAAAGTACTTTTTACGCGCGTTGCAGAATGTATAATTTCTTAATTTGATGTACAAAATCGTGATTTTTGATGTGCAAAATCGTGATTTTATACACCATATTACACTTAAAAACGTATTTTTCCGTATCTTTGTCGCCGAAATTGTGGAGAATACCTACCTGATATGTATTTAATACGATATTTCCAGTTTTCTGCTGTCGTGCTGATGCTTTTGCTTACACTGACACTGGTCTTCATGCTGTTCCGCAGGGTGGAGGTAAACAGTGTGCCCAACAAGTCACGATGGCTGATGGCTGCCGGAACCACCTTACTCGGACTTCAGTTTATGTTGCAGTTCACTCTGAGATTGCGTGAAATGGGCGAGACGCAGGCTGTTATTCTCAACATGCTCATGCTGATACCTGCCGCCTGGCTACTAATCATCGCAGTACTCTATCTCCAGCGCCAAGGACGACTGACGTGGTATGAGTGGTTGGCCGGCCCTGTCGGATGGATTATTATTGTAATACTCATTCTGTCTGCCACGCTGTCCGACGACCTGCCCTTCTTCAGCGACACCCCTACCATTCGCCGTGCAGAGTACATTGGAGCTGTAATATTCTTTATCATACTCTTCTACTATCTCTATCTTCAGTTGGCCGAATTACGACACATACGACGCTCGCTAAAGAACTTCTATGACCACGATATGAGCAACTTGTTGAGATGGATGGAACTTTGCATCTGGGTGCTCGCTGCCACGGCCATTTTTATTCCTGCTGCTATTCTCCTTCCTGGTCGTCAGCTCTCCTTTTTCGGAGTATTCTGCATTGGAGGCATCTATTATCTCGTACTCAGCTTCAAGGATTATGTGCAGGGACGCAATATCGTTCAGGTGATGGCCGCACAAAAGAATGCAGCTGAAGCAGGAATCGACAACGATGCCAACAACACACCAACCATCAATGAAGACGACATGAAACGGGTGCAGCAGGCAGTGGAACGATGGACTGAAAACGGCAACTATCTCCACAGCGGTATCACGATGGCACAGGTATCCAGCGAAATGCATATTTCCCAACCCCTACTCCGCTCCTGGTTCCACGCTTCCGGCTATGAATCGTATCCCGATTGGATACAACGGCTGCGAGTGGAACATGCCAAAAAACTCATGTCCCAACACCCCGACTGGGCTCTCGAGGCCATTGCCGAACAATGCGGATTCAGCAGCCGCAACTACTTCCATAAAGTATTCCAGAAACTCACAGGAAAAACACCCAATCAATACATGACAGCTAACATTAGCTAACACCTTAGCCTCGCTGGGGCCGACAGATTCCTACAAGACGCGAGCGGATTTACTGCTGTGGTGCAGGGCATTGACCGCATCCGCTTCACTTTGCCCACGCAGTATGACGGTAATCAGAATGAGGGTATTCAGATAGGTTACGTCAAAGTGAGTGTGAATGGTGGAGGAATGCAGGATTTCATCGAGTGGGGATTGGGTAATAACTACAACGAGCTTGATGAAAACATCAGAATCAAGACGTTTTTTGACGGTGAATGCTTCATCTACACAAATGGCCGCTCAAAGTTCATTGTACATCCCAACTATGAAATAAAAATCAGTCGCGACAAGTTCAAGGTCATCAACTTCATAACAGCCACGAAAGCTAAAGACAAGAAGGAATTCAATGGCAAACGATATATCAAAATTGAAGCCGACCGTCAGCCATAAGCATAACGGTCGGTTAATTGTTTGTGAAAGAAACCAAGCGGCAAGGTCGAATTGCTCATCAGGACGCACCTGCCACCGTTCCACAGTGGCTCTACTTGGTTCCCTCTTCACGCTGCAAAGTAACGCAAATTCTCGGATTCCTCCAAACTTTTTTTGCAGATTTCTTCACATCGAAGGGTAAAAAGGAGGTGTTTTACTTTATTTTCTCCCCTCCATTATCCGCTCGGCGCCATGCGACGCTTGATACTTCAAGAATTATTCAATAAAATTATCCATTAAACACAATTTATTGCCATTTTTCTTTGCCAACTCCCAACTTATTCCTACTTTTGCAGCGTCAAGAAGAAAAATATGAGCTCTAAAGAGAAAAAAGTAATGCAGCGCATCCGTGAGGTCGCACATCGTTCCATCCCAAAAGGAGGGCACGCTCATCTCTATGGTTCATACGCAAGAGGTGATGCCCATCAGGGTTCTGATTGGGACATACTCATCCTTCTGGACAAAGACAATCTGGAGCAAACAGACTTCGATCAGGTCAGCTATCCTTTTATTCTTTTAGGATGTGATATTGGTGAAGAAATAAACCCGATAATGTACACCAAGAAAGAATGGGAATCCTACAAGATCACCCCTTTCTATGAGAATGTGACCCGGGACAGTATAAATTTGGTATAGAAGTATGGACAACGAAACAAAGCAGACACTTATAACCCTCCAAATGTAGAAGGCCCATCGCTTCCTTATCCAAGCTGACGAAATGTACGGAATGCAGCACTGGGACTTGGCAGCCAACCGCTACTACTATGCTTGCTATCATGCTGTTCAAGGACTATTTATCGCAAAAGGACTCCCAGCAACAAGGAAGCATTCAGGGACTGTCACTCAATTCAGCCTACATTTCGTAAAGACCGGAATTGTGGAACCCATCTATGGTAGTTTCCTTGCCCGAATGATGCAGTTGAGGCAGAAGGCAGATTATAATTGCGCCTTTGATATCACAGAAAAAGATTTAGGCGAGTTTGTAACTCTTTCAAAAGCATTTATTGATGTCGTAGAGAATCTGCTAAATCAAAAAGAAGAGTTGTAATCCAATTATCAATTTTCAATTATCCATTAAAAAAGTCGCCTATGGGCTAAGATAACAGATAAAGACATATAGACAGAAGCACCCACTTAGATTCCGCCTCTCCCCAACCCTCGGAGGGGCTTTCTTTTGCCCTTTTCTTCGCCTCGACGCCTGATTTTGATGCATTTTGAGGGTCTAACGTCACTTTTTTGCTGTTTTTCTTTGCTGATTCCCAACTTATTCCTACTTTTGCAGCGTGATACTTCACAATAGTTGCCTTTTAGATATACCTGAAGGCAGTTTGTGATGGACTTTCACAGCTGACAGCGGTCAGCACATCTTATCGAATTAAAACGAAGCGTTATGCTCTTCTCTTGCAAGTCGAAAACCTAGGAAATTTTCAATCTTTGCAAAGAATCCCTGGAGTCCTTTAATGAGGCTCTAAGTAGAACGAAGACGACATAGTAGCTTCACGCGTCAGCGTGGAACTGAACTATCATCTTTTCTACTTGGGCTTTCCTAGGGCCTTCGACTTGAAGATGGAACATACAGTTCCACGCTTCAATATTGCATATAGCAGGCCTGCAAGGAGTTGAGCGGGATTCATTAAACAATTAACATAAATAATATATAGCGCCTATGGAAAAGATCTCAGTACGAGAATGGAAACACATGGATGAATTTGTCCAATTGTGTTTTGAACCCTTCGGATCAATGACTAAGAATGATTACGAAGTGGAACTTATGCACTTGTTGCTTGAGAATGGCAACGAAGAAAAGTCAGACCATTATTTGAGTACGAGACTTAGAATGCCGATTAGTAAAGTGAAGCGCTTACGCTACGAGGTCGATTTACGCTATCCCAAGGATGATGAAAACTATTACAAAGACGCATTTTATCGTATAGTCAAGGACAGCTCATTTAAGACGGATAATAGTGGCAATATCTTATTCTCTGTAAATAACAAAGCCCTAAGAGAGTTCTTAAGTGATAAACTTGAGCAATCCGGTAGCTTCTTTGATAGTTCCTTTGTTAGTAATATCATTCGCGTAACACCAGCGGACTTTCTTATTCTTATTGCAGACTTCGAAAAGAAGGACACACTGGTTAAACGTGTAAAAGAAAGTATAGCCCAAAACAACAAAGATTTACCCAAAGACCTTACAGAAGAAGGTCTCGAACTGATAGAGTCTCTTTTTAAAGATGCCACGAGCCATATCGCTCCTCATTTGACAAAGTATTTCCTTAATAAAATAAAAAAGTAATAACTATAATTCACAACCCCTATGAAAGCTAAAAATTTAATTATTACATTGCTGGCTCTTTTGACTAGTATTGGAGCATCGGCCGCCTATCAGTGGACAGATGCGAATGGAACTACATGGAGTTTTACAACGTCGGAAGGTAATGCCACTTTGTATTATGGAAGTAATCAGCATTGTTGCATCAGTGGGACGATTCCAGCAAACCTGACTGTACCGTCTACGGTTTATATTGAAGATACGCCATATACAGTCACGTCCATTGGTCATTCGGCTTTCTATAATTGCACCACCCTAACCTCTGTCACAATTCCCAATAGTGTGACCAGCATCGGCATGTTTGCCTTCTATGAATGCACCAGACTCACCTCAATCTCTATTCCCAACAGTGTGACAATCATTAATCATAATGCTTTCTATTACAACACCGCCCTCACGTCCATTACAATTCCTAACAGCGTGACGACTATTGGTGATGCTGTATTCTGTCGGTGCTCCAGCCTAACTTCTATTACAATTCAGAACAGCGCGACGAGTATTGGTAATAGGGCTTTCTCCGGTTGCTCCAACCTTTCCTCCGTCACACTTGGTAACAGCGCGACAAGTATTGGGGATCAAGCATTCTCCGGTTGCTCGAATCTGACCTCTATCACCATCCCCAACAGTGTGACGAGTATTGGAAATCATGCATTCGGGAGTTGTATTTAGAGACCTCTAAACAACCACAAACAATTAAAAACACATAGAGATAAACCACTGTATATCAACCATTTTTAGATTTTAACACTTTGAACTTGCTTTTTGGTAGTTCTCAAAAATCCGCTTACCTTTGCAACGCATTTCTACCGCGGAGAATTTTGAGGGCTTTTATTATATTTGACGGCAGAGTGTTGCTTTTGCAAGCCACAGCAGCCTATTTCAAGGGTGGTGTGTTATTCCTGCAAAACAAAACCCGCCCCGCAGACGGAAGAAACGCGGTCGGCGGGGCGAAAGCTTTTAGGCATGCAATCATAGAAACTCCTTTACGCCATTCTTCCAACTCTTCAGTTTGTCCCAGTCTTTGGGAAGCCAGAAGTCGTTGACGGATTCGAGGACGAGGATGTAGGCTTTGGTGCCGACGTGGTGAAGGAGTACCCGGCACGACAGGTATTTGTCGTAGGTGTACCAGTGCTTGGTGTGAAACTCTGTGTGGATGAGCCAGTTGTTGCTGCTGAACATGCCGCGCATGTCGCCGGAGTAGTCTTGTTTGGGGCGATAAAGGTAGTTCAGCTTTCTGTGCAGGTCGACGTAGTTGCCTATCTCGGCGGACAACAGGCGGCGAAGGGCGTTGGCCTGTGCTGCGGTTTCTATCTCATAGACTGTGCCGCGCGTCTCGCCGTCAAGGTCGGGATGGGTGATGTCGTATGAGATTATTTCTGGCTTGAAGTCCTCGAATTTCGCCCCCTTGTCGTGGGTAATCAGGATGGGATGGCTCTTGACACCGTCTGTTTGCAGCACTTTGTCAATCATTCCGGCAAACTCTTTGTAGTCCACGTAGTAAACCGTGTCTTCGTCTTCTTCCTCGACCGTCAGTCTGTAGGTGAGGCTGATTTCGCTCTTGGGCAAGAACCGATTCTTCTTGTAGGCTTCCGTGCCGTTGTCAGGCAGGAAGCTCAATGGATTGGCTTTCAGGATAAAGCCCTCCTTGGCACCGCCGTACTTGCTCCATTCGGGATTGGCCGATGGATCTGGCTTGTATTCCTGTGGACTTGTGTAGTCTCTGAGTGCCACGGAGTAGAGCAGGCTGTCGATGCCGTTGCGGTGGCTTTCCCAGATGTAGCACTCTGTTCCTTCCTCGGCCAATTGGCGGCAGGTGGAGCGAATCAGGTCGTAGCTCTCATGGCTGCGTCGCCACAGGTCACGTATTCTCTTGTCTTGCTCCGGCGTTACGGAAAGTATGTTGCCCTGCTGGTCCTGATACTTGATGGGTTCAGGGGAGTCGTCGTAAAGGTCGCAGCTGACGGTGACGAAATACTCTGTCCTAAGACCATGGGAATAGTTTGTCTCAAGGGTTGCCACTCCGATGGAGTCCAGCTGGTCGGTGAGCCTGACGATGCGCTCGTTGAGCCTCATTCCCGAACTTTGTTCGCCTACCCGTAGCCTTTGCGCGTTTGCCTGTAATGCCAGGCTCAGTAATGATATTATCAATAAGTTCTTCATAATTGTTGTTCGTTTTTATTTGTTTGTTGCGAAGGCCAGCAAGTCGTTGGTAAGCAGCTCGCCCCGCCTTCTGATTTCGTTTTCTATCTCTTTGTTGTCGGATGTCGGCTGAAGTGCCGCTACTTGATGGTTCATCGCCAGCAGTTGGTCAACCATTTCGTCCGTCATGTATTGGACGGGGGCTTCTTGCGGCTTGGTGACGGCTCTGTGCTTGCGGCGGCTGATTCTCTTTGGCTGCTGTTGCACCTGAGGCACATCGTATATGGCTGGCGGCATTTCCGTTGTTGGCTTCACTTCGGCAGGCTTGCTGACTTGTGCCACCGTCGGAATCTGTTTCTTCGGCTCTCCGTCGTTTGTGAAGAGGGAGAAGCCTATCAGGAGCAGGACGCTGGCGGCAATGCCTGTCATGAGCCATCTGATGGGGATTATCTTAGGCTTCTCGCTGACGGCCTTCGGCAGTTTCCTTACTTTAGCGTCGGTGACGTTTGCCTGACGCTTGGTTTCTTCCTCTGGCTCGATGTCAACCGCTCCACTGTCGAACAGGGCGAACATCTCCTTGTATTCCTGCCACTTGTCGCCCACCTCGTGGGTGCGGAAGTATTCTGCCAACAGCTGCTCCTCGTCCAGACTGGTTTCGCCGGCCATGAACTTGTCGAGGATGCGGGCGATTTTCTGTTTGTCGTACTGTCTCATCATCTGTTCCTCCTTTTTAGTTTGTTCATTAGTTCGTTTCTCGCACGTGCAAGCAGCGTTGAGACCGATGTTTGCTTGATGCCCAGAATGTCTGCTATTTCGCTCAATTCGCGATGCTCCAGCTGCCGCATCGTCAGCACGATTTTTGACGTGGTGGGCAGAAGGCCAATCTGCTCGTCCATCCATTGCTCCAGTTCCGCGTACTCCAGACGGTCGTACATCGAGTCCTCGTCCACAATAGGCATCGCGTTGCCCACATCGGCATGAACGTGCACCGTGCGCCATCGGTCGATGCACACATGCCTCGTCGTAATCGCCACCGATGCCTTCATGTAAGCCATGTCGTCCATCTTCTCATGCAGGCACCACAGCTTCAGCATCACGTCCTGCGCGATGTCCTCGGCATCGTCAGGTGCAAACCCGTATTTCTGGGCTACAGAAACGGCGTTTTTCCGCATTTCGCTGGCTATATGTGTAAACTCTTCTTGTGTCATTCTATTTATATAACGAAGAAACAGGCTGAAATTAAACAAGAAAAAGCAACTTTTTTTGATAATTTCATCATTTTTCTCACAAGGTTACGAAAAAGCCCCCGGTGTGGCCCGGAAATCGGGTGCCAAGGGTGCAACTCTCAAACTAGTTAAAGAAATACGGGGAGATTTTGGCTCAGTCTGGTGTCTTTTGAGCCGATAAGCGGTTATTTCTCTTCGCCGGAGGTGAGTTCCTTGCGAAGTGTGTTCAGATAGCTGGGTGTGATGTTCAGGAATGAGGCGATGTCCTTCAGAGAGAGCATCTGCACCACCTGCGGACAGCGTTCGAGCAGTCGGCGGTAGCGGCTGCGGGTGGTGTAGCGGTAGTGGTCGAGATTGCGGACATAGACCATCTTGAACAGGTTCTTGCGTCCCGTTGGTAGTAAGCGAACAAGTTCGAGCGCTTCAGAATCTTCACGTCCATCTTCGCCATCTTCGTGTCGTTGTCTATCAGTGCCTGCAGTTCCTGTCCGCTTATGATGCGCACCTCGCACGGCATGTCCGCCTCAAAGCTCACCTCCGACGTGTCGCCGTCGAGACAATACGGGAAGTCGGCTACGAACTCACCCACGAAGGCGAAGCCCGTACAGTAGTCCTTCCCTTCCTCGTCGTTATGCACCATATACTTGAAGCAGCCCCGCTCCACGTATGCCACCCACTGCGCAGGCTCGCCCGCCTCCTCCAGCGTCTCGCCGCGCTCCATCACGCGCCGCTCACCATGCTCCATGCAGTACTCCCGCAGGAACTCCAGGTCCAGCCCCTCCTTGTAGGTATTGAAGTGCTTGTTTGTTGTCATATTCGCCAATTATCTGATTCGCGGGTACAAAGGTAGTCATTTTTCATCACAAATCGTTTCTTTTTGTTATACCACAGCCTTGTTTTAGACTACATCAACTTATTAATAAACGCAGGAAACGGTGGTTATGTGGCAATTTTCATCTGATCATTATTATTTCTCTGTCACCAAACCCCTTATGTGCTAATATGTTTTCTATTATCGACAATTGTTTGGCATCCTTAATATAGACCTTGTTTAGAACTGCACTGGGAAGATACAGTTCCCTGTAATAAACGAATTCACCATC
>CACZAN010000019.1 GCA_902779165.1 uncultured Bacteroidales bacterium | reverse complement strand
AGCATGGCAAGCCCCTGACCTCACGCTCTTCCAGTGCGACTGGAGTTCCAATTTCACCAAGAACGGCCTTGATGACCTCACATGGACGATGAATTTCGGCACGGGTGCTAATATCGACAACGAGTTCAAACGTCTTGGCGAGTTGCGTCCCAACAGCCCGAAGATGTGCTCGGAGTTCTGGAGCGGATGGTTCGACAAGTGGGGCGGTCGCCACGAGACGCGCGGCGCCGAGGCAATGGTCGATGGCATCTCGCAGATGCTGGAGCGCGGCATCAGCTTCTCGCTCTACATGACCCACGGCGGCACCAGTTGGGGCCATTGGGCAGGTGCCAACAGTCCCGGCTTTGCGCCCGACGTGACTTCCTACGACTACGACGCGCCCATCAACGAGGCAGGTCAGGTCACCGATAAGTTCTGGAAGCTTCGCGAGGCCATGCAGAAATACAGCGGTGAGTGGGATCCCGTGGCTCAGAAATGGGTTGGCAGCAAGAAGCTTGCCGCCGTGCCGAAGGAATACCCGACGATTGCTATTCCCAAGTTCGGACTCAACGAGTTTAAGCCGCTCATCTGGGGTGCCGACAGCATTGTGGAGAGGGCCCGTCGGATGACCTTCGAGGAGATGAACTTTGGCTGGGGCTCCATGATGTACGTTACCGAGTTGCCTGATATTCCCGTGCAGAGCGTCATGAAGCTCGAAGCCCACGACTACGCACAGGTATTCATCAACGGCAAGTTCATCGGTAAGATCGACCGCGTGAAACACGAGACGTCGCTCATCCTGCCGCCCGTGCAGCGCAACGACGATCTGATGATTCTCGTGGAGGGAATGGGCCGCATCAACTTCGGCCGCGCCATCAAGGACTTCAAGGGACTCGTTTCCGACGTGGTCATCACCGCCGAGATCGATAACATAGAGACCACCTGGACACCCCGCCAGTGGGATCACCTGCGTATCCAAGACGACTATGCTACGGCCGTGCGCGCCTTCCTGCAGCCCGAATACACGAAAGGCAAGGAGTTCATGCCCGAGGGCGTTGGCTACTACCGCGGCTACTTCAACCTCAAGAAGGTGGGCGACACCTTCCTCAACCTCGAGAACTGGGGCAAGGGACAAGTCTATGTCAATGGCCACGCTATCGGTCGTCACTGGTATATTGGTCCGCAGCAGACGCTGTATGTGCCTGGCTGCTGGCTGAAGAAGGGACAGAATGAGGTCATCGTCCTCGATGTCATGGGACCGCGTGGTGAGAAGACCATAGAAGGCTTGCAGAAGCCTATCATCGACAAGCTGAACCTCGACCGCCCGCAGACGCACCGTCTGGAAGGACAGACGCTTGACCTCAGCGGCGAGAAGCCCGTCCTCGAAGGTGAGTTCAAGCCCGGCAACGGCTGGCAGGAAGTGAAGTTCCCGCAGCCTGTCAGCGGTCGCTACGTCTGCATCGAAGCCCTCAACAGCCACAACAACCGCGAGTACTGCTGCATTGCCGAGTGGTATATGCTTGGTGCCGACGGCACACGCCTCAGCCGCGAACCCTGGCAGGTCGCTTACTGCGACGACGAGGACATCGAGAGCGGCAACAAGACTGCCGACAAGATCTTCGACCTGCAGGAATCCACCTATTGGTCCACCAACCGCGGTGTCCAGTTCCCCCACTACCTCATCATCGACCTTGGTCAAGACCAGACCTTCACTGGCTTCCAGTATCTGCCTCGGGTTGAGGCCGGAGCGCCCGAAAGCATCCGCCAGTACCGCATCTACGTCAAGAGTTCGGAATTCAAGATGTAGTAAGGTATTTGGAAGCAACTATCATAAAGCATCATTAATTATGTATTATTCATTTTTACTATTACAATCTAGCGCTATACCAGTTTATCAACAGCAAGAAGCTGTATGGTGGTTTATACCTATTATTGGTTATGCACTAATAGGTGGTGCTGCTGGTTTTGTCTTTGGCGCATTAATAGACTGGTTTTGTGGTGAACCAGAACCTGAGAAGGGTAAAACCATCGCGGTTCTTGGAATGAAAGGTGCTGGAAAGACACAGTTCTTGGCAAATATCCGAAACAAAACTTATAAGGATTGTGCAGCAACAATAGGTGAAGAAGATTATGAGAAATTCAATATTATGCTGGGTAACCGAACAGTATGTATAGAAGGAGGTAAAGATATTGGTGGAGGCGAGGAATTAATTCTTGATTATTATGAGGACATGATAAAGAATAATGATATAGTGTTTTTTCTTTTCAACGCATTTAAATATATCAATGAAGAGAAATATAGAAAGCAAACACAATATCGTTTAGAGTTTATTAATAGACATTCGCTTGAAAGTAAATGCACAGTGAATGTTTTCGCTACATTTGCAGATATGTTCTCTAATGATGATGAAAGAAGTAATGCATATGCGTCAATAAAGAATTCTGTTTCGGGAAAAGATTATTATCGGTTATTTATCCCTAGTAGATTTTTTATGCAAGATATGAGAAACAAAAAACTCCTAATGGAAAAGTTAGAAATAATATTTAGTTAGATATTATGGAAAGTACTCTTTATACCCAAAATGAATATGCCAATCAGAATAATTCCATTATTGTTGATGGAGAATTGTATACTGATATGTCCACTGGAATTGCATATGACGCATTTAAACTAATCAACAAGAAATCATCTGAAAATGGTGACTTGGTTTGGTTTATTAAATTATTAAAGAATCATGGGATAATCAAATCTAAAAATTTTAAATTTATTAAAGACTCTTCTGGTATTCTCATTAAAGCCTGTTTTCAAGAGAAAGATGAACTAGGAAGGAATATGCCATTCCTTTTTTATTCACAAACGACAGATATAAATGAAGCCTGCCAGACTCTTAGAAATTATGCAACTAAGATTAAGCGTGTTTGTTTTGATAATGAAATAAAAATACTTCCTTATCTTTCGGATAAGTATATTTATGGTGGCATTTTAGCAAGTTTTATCCTATTAGCATTTATATTATGGAAAATCGGACATTAACAAAAGATATCATTTACGTAACTACTGAAGAACGTGCTTATAATTACAAGTGGGAGAAAACAGCAGACAAATTGTCTTCGGAGGTTCAAGTGGTTTCTATTGATGATGTTAAAAAACTGGACAGAGATATTGTTGACGCAAAGGTTGGTTTAGGTACTATTTTGGTGAAGCATCCTTTCATGGAGAAATATATTGAAATAGACCAGCTTGAAGACGAGATAACCAAAGAAAAATTAACTTGTTTGGGCATAATTGCCTTCCACTTAGGCGCAAGAGGGTATGAAACTCTTTACGGCTTTGAAGATTCGCAAGAGGCTAAAATGGGCGCTGATGGCCAAGCAAATTATAAATTCGCAGAAATAGGCTTAAAATTTGATATTCAAGAAAAAAATGTAAAAACAGGTAAATATTGGAGCCAAAATACATTTGAAGGTAATTTGTTAACAGAAGATAGCTATGCTATTGCTGTTGACAAGGCAAAAGAGTATGGCCTTTATTATGATAAAGAAGTAAAATTTCTTCTAGAAACAAGGAATCCTCGCTATGGGAATCGGTTAACAAACCGCAAGGTAAAGTGCGAATTAACCAGAGAATTAAATAAATCACTTGATATTGCATTCAACCTAAAGTTTGCAAGCATATTTAGTTTAACTGCCAATTATAATCAAGTTTTAACTCAAAGGAAGAAAATCGTTATTGAAACAAATTTTGTGTTTTAAAATGGAACAAAAGAAACGACAGCTCATAAAACTCGTAATGGAACTAGGTTCTTTCTTTTCTAATTGTGATGGGGATTTCGACGATAGAGAAGCAAAATTCCTAGATAACTACATTGATAATATGATAGCATCAGATCAAGAACAGAGAGAGGAACTTGAAGAGATAAAGAATGGCATAAATAAGATGCCCAACATTGAGTATCTTATTATGGAGACGAAACGGATGAAAGATGCCGTTGAAGAACAAGAGAAAGTTCCGTTTCTGAAGACGTTGTCTTATTTAATTAATGAAATTATCATTGCAGATGGGATTCTTCATCTTAAGGAAGCAAGGTTTTATACAGAATGGAAGAATGCCTTAGAATTGGATGACGACATAAACATCGATGATTATCTTAAATAGGTTATAATGAAATAATGAATTTCGACAGTATCATTCCCTCTGGCAACGGAGGCATCAACGGTGAGGGCAGGACGCTGAGAGAGATTTGTGAGCGCCCTGTTCCAGAGCATCTGATTAAGAAATTGGATGAAGAGCGGTTGTCTCCTGAGGTGGCGAGCAGGATAAAGGCAGATTTGGCTCGGATGGGTTCGAGTCGGGTACCTCAGCCAGCACAGAATGGTCATGTGGATTTTAGTGCTATTGCCTGGCCTGGGGTGTGTGCAAGATTGCCAGAGAAGGATAAGTTGATAGCTACTATTCGACAGAACAATCCTGGCGTTAGTCTTGATGATATCAATCCAAGGTGTATTCGCGACATTACCTATTATATAGGACGCAAGGCTTTGGGCGATAAATATGGCATCTCCATCGCAAAGGCTGGGCATATTATCGGACTGTTAGACCTCGTTATCCATGAGACAGATGATGGACGTATAGAGATTGTGCCAAATAATGTGCATCGCTTTAAGCAACTATACGCTCATAAGGGCTATGTCTCGAAAATGCTGAAACTTATAAACGGTAAAGAGGTTGAAGAGGAGGACTAATAACAATGATGCCGTGCGACAGCTGAAGATGCAGCTTTTCATCTATGATTTAAACCAACAAACGCAGGAATTCATCAATTCCGATAACCTCAATTAATGGGAATTCTATTTGACGCAGGACATCATAGTGGTGATCCTGAGTCACTATATAACGGGCCCCTGATTTGAAGGCACAATCTACAAACTTGTTGTCGTCGGGATCCGCCGTGATGAGGTGCAGGTGAAAGAAAACTTGTACTTGATGGGCGTTGGGCAGGTTCAGTAGCGCTGATATGATATTCTTTGCTATTGCTGGGCCCAGCTTATTCGAAAGAATCTCCTCGTATTCTGTCAGGATTTCGTTGGTGTAGCACAAAGTGTATTCTCCTTGTTTCAGCTTTTGCCAAACAGGAAAATACTTGCTGCGGCGCGACAGCGACATCAGCAGACAGTTGGTGTCCAGGACGATATTCATTCGCGGTAGGGAGTCCGCATGTGTTCAGACTTCCATTCTTCCATCATGTTGTCATTCAAGACGCCTTCGTCCCAGAGTTGATCGATGGCGTCTTCTGCCCGCTTTGCAAAATACTCAGCTAGCATTCGTCGGATATCATTCATCTCATCTTCCGACTGCACGTGGGACATCAGTTCCAGCATTTGAATCTGGAACGGGGTGAACGTTTGTTTCCTTGAAGTGGAGGCTTCTAGCATAATTCGTTGTCTTTTTGATTGCAAAAGTACAATCATTCTGTATATCAACCAAGAAAATCGCTCATTTTTTCATCATCTGACCCTTTTCCTGCCTGTTTTTGCCATAAAAAGTGCCTGAGTTGTACCATTAAAAACAGAAAAGTTTTTCAAAAACACTACACACTACACAAAAACATGCTTATTGGCTCACTATTTGCCCTGCTTATGGGAAAAAGGAGGGGGAAGTAGTGTAGTGTGTAGTGTTTTTGAAATAATTCTCCGTTTTTTTGAGAGAATGAAGTGAAATGCGGAAAAGGAAAAGAACTATGAAACGAAGTCGTAAGGGGCGTCGGCTGGAAGACGTAAGGGCTTTCGCCGGAAGACGTATGGTCTTCCGCAATAAAACGTGACTCTTCCAAGAAAGGACGTTGCGGCGAACATGACAGGACGTGAGGACCGTGACGTATGTATGTCTCGGCGTTTACGTATATATGTGTGGGGCTTGAAGTATATATGTCTCATCCTTTACATAAATACGAAAAAAGGAAGCTGTTTGGGGGCTTCCTTTAATTCGACACTATGAAAATGGCGATTGATGCCAGGTGATTCCTTTGGATTGACGTCGTCGATCCCTTACCCTGCCACGGGCGAATCAAACAAAAGAAGAATTCCGTAGGGAAATTGAAAGCGGGCTTTCTTTCCATGGAATTCTTCTTTTGTGAATCCGTTGGGATTGACGTCGTCGATCCTTTACCCTGCCACGGGCTAATCAAACAAAAGAAGAATTCCGTAGGGAAATTGAAAGCAAGCTTTCTTTCCATGGAATTTTTCTTTTGTGACTCCGTTGGGATTCGAACCCAAGACCCACAGCTTAGAAGGCTGTTGCTCTATCCAGCTGAGCTACGGAGCCGATAGTGCTTTTTGCTTTTGCGGGTGCAAAGGTACGGAAAAAGTTTAATGTTTAATGTTTAAAGTTTAAAGTTTTTTTGTTTTCATGCGGAAAAGAGACCATTTTTAGCCTTGTGGGGCATGAAATGGCCTCTTTCGATGGTGCCTGATGAACAGATTTAATGGTATCTGATGAGCAAAAATGTCATCGGGAATGAACTGGCGATGTCGCCGTGTATGCCTTATGCTTTGGGCTGGTGTTGCTCGCGCAGGAGGTCGTTGACGGTCTTGACGGGGTTGAAGGTTTCGAGGGGCACCTCAACGAAGACGGTGGACCAGTCAGACATGGCGCCGTTCCACAGTCCCGGCAGCTCCAAGGCTTTCAGCTCGCGGCCGTTCTTGGATTTCGAGGAGATGAAGCCTGTGGCGGGGTCAACGTATTTCGGCAGGTCGAAGCGGTTGCCCTTGTAGTCGTGGGTGGCACAGACGAGGTCCACGGGGTTGAAGTGCGTGCCGCCTTGGAACATGGCCATATAGGCGGGGTTGTGGGTGTCGATCTGTGAGCTCTCGAGGATCTGCGGGCTTACGCTGCCGTCGGCGTTGAAGGCCAGGAAGGGTCCTCCGCCGGGCTCGCCCACGTTGCGCACCATTCCGCAAACGCGCATGGGACGGTTGAGCTTGCGGCGCAGGGTGTCGATGAGTTCTTCTTCGGGCAGTTCGGTGATTCCCGGAACTTCTGTCGAGAGTTCGCGATGAAGGAATTGGCACATCTCGTCGAGTTCGGCACGGCCGAGTCCTCCTTTGTCCAGACGGCGCAGGTAGTCGAAAGCCTGGCGCTGGAGGGTGACGAGGACGCCTGCGATGACTTGCTTCCACAGTGTCGTTGCGGGCTTCAGGCGGTCGGGCACTACATTGTCGATATTCTTGATGAATATGATTTCTGATTCGAGGTCAGAGAGGTTCTGAATGAGAGCGCCATGACCTCCGGGACGGAAGAGCAGACGTCCGTCCTCGGTGCGGAAGGGTTCGTTGTCGAGGGTGGCAGCGAGGGTGTCGGTCGAGGGCTTCTGTTCGCTGAAGGTGATGTTGTAGTGGATGCCGTATTTCTGCTCATACTCGGGTTTCACGCGTTCCACCAGCTCTTCGAAGAGTTTGCGGTGCTCGGCAGAAACGGTGAAATGTACGTCGGCGCGCCCGTCGGAGGTGGCATAGAGGGCAGCCTCTACGAGGTGTTCTTCGAGCGGGGTGCGTGCGCTGTCGGGGTATTCGTGGAACTGTAGCAGTCCCTTCGGCAGCTGGCCGTAGTTCAGTCCTTCTTCGTTCAGCAGTGCACAGACGACCTCCCGATAGCGCCCGTTTTCCATGAGGCTGTCGGCGGGTTCGCCATACATCACTACGCAGGCGTCGTCGAGGGCGGGGAAGAAGGCGAAGTCGTGAATGCGACTGAAGAATGTGCGTTCGAAGTCCGTCTGTGGAGCATCGTGGTCTCCATCGCGGAACTCAAAAAGGTTCTTGAACATGCGGGAAGCGGCTCCGCTGGCGGGCACGAACTTCGTGATGTGGTGTCCCTCGGCTTTGTAGGCTTCCCAGGCTTCTACGAAGGCCTGACTCTCGCTGTCGGATGGGGCGATGATGCCGTTTCCGATAGCAGCTGCGGCTCGCAGTTTGAGGTAGGGGAATCCTTCGCGGAACTGGCGCAGCTGGTTTTCGATTTGCTGTTCGCTGATGCCTTTCTGGGCAAGCTGTTTTTTGTCTTCTGCGGTAAGCATAGTGTGTTATTGGGCTTAAAGTTTATAAATTTCGAGCCAAAAGTAGTAAAAAACGTTCAAATGTAGTGCATAATTGAAGAAAAAACTCTATCTTCGCCCTTGATTTCTTAACACAAACTAAGATTATGGACGAAAAGAGAGACCTCAGCGCCTCGGAAATCGAACTCTTGGGCACGTTGAAAGCCGAGTTGCAGCAACTGACCAAGGAGGAGATTCGGGACGACGAATATAAGAAGGTGTGGGATTATCTGTCAGAGGCCATGAACACGGATGTCATGCGCCGCGATGCTTTCGGGCAGCATCCCCTGCTGACCGACCTGCAGACGGCGATCATCGTGGCCACGGAAATTGGCGTCACCCGCGGAGCCATCCTTGGTGTGCTGCTGAATGGACTGGTCATTCGCGGACAGTTGACGACCGACGACCTGCGCTCAGAATTCGGCGATGATGTGGCCGCAATCGTACATGGACTGGCGCGCATCAGCGAGCTTTATGAAAAGAATCCTATTGTGGAGAACGAGAACTTCCGCCAGCTGTTGCTCTCCTTCGCAGAGGATATGCGCGTCATACTTATTGTCATCGCCTCGCGCGTGTGCATCATGCGTAATATTAAGGAGTCGGAGAACGACGAAGCCCGGCGGAGGGTGGCCACAGAAGCGGCGTACCTCTATGCTCCGCTGGCTCACAAGCTCGGACTCTACAAACTGAAGAGCGAACTCGAAGACCTGTCGCTCAAGTACCTGGAGCACGATGCATACTACCATATTAAAGAGAAGCTCAACGCCACAAAGAAAAGCCGCGATGCTTATATCGAAAGGTTCATTGGTCCCATAGATGAGAAACTTAAGGCTGCGGGATTGAAGTACCACATGAAGGGGCGCACGAAGTCCATTCACAGTATCTGGCAGAAGATGAAGAAGCAGCACTGTCCCTTCGAGGGCGTGTATGATCTCTTTGCCATTCGCATCATTCTCGACTCTCCGCTCGAGCGCGAGAAGCAGGACTGCTGGCAGGTGTTCAGCATCATCACGGATATGTATCAGCCCAACCCCAAGCGTATGCGCGACTGGCTGTCGATTCCCAAATCCAACGGCTACGAGAGCTTGCACATCACCGTCCTCGGCCCCGAGGGCAAGTGGGTGGAAGTGCAGATCCGCACGGAACGGATGGATGAGATCGCCGAGCGTGGTCTGGCTGCCCACTGGCGCTACAAGGGTGTCAAGGGAGGTGAGGCCGGCGTGGAGGCTTGGTTGCAGAATATCCGTAGTGCCCTGGAGGCAGGCGACGACACGCAGCTGATGGATCAGTTCAAGATGGACTTGTATGAGGATGAGGTCTTTGTCTTCACCCCCAAGGGAGATCTCTTCAAGCTGCCATTAGGTGCCACGGTGCTTGATTTCGCCTATGCTATCCACACCAAAGTCGGCAACAAATGCACGGGCGGACGCATTGGCGGAAAGATGGTTACCCTGCGCCATGTGCTCCAAAGCGGCGATCAGGTGGAGATCATGACCCACGTCAATCAGGTGCCGAAGCAGGATTGGCTCTCTGTGGCCAAGACCAGCCGTGCCCGCTCCAAAATACGTCAGGCGCTGAAGGAGATGGCAGCCACGCAGGCCGCGTATGCCAAGGAGGAACTGGAACGTAAGTTCAAGAACCGCAAGATTGATATCGAGGAGGCTACGCTCATGCATACGATGCATCGCATGGGGTATCGTGTGGTTACGGCGTTCTACAAGGCACTGGCTGATGGCGTCTTCGACATCAATCAGGTCATGGAAGCCTACCTCATGCAGCAGCGCTACGAGCGGGGCGAACTGCCCTCGCAGCAGCAGCCTCACAGCGCCGACACCTTCCAGCTCCAGCAGAACGATGAGCAGATACAGCGTAAGGGCGGCGACGTTATGGTTATCGACAAGAACTTGCGCGGTATCGATTATACACTTGCCAAATGCTGTCATCCTGTTTATGGCGACGAGGTCTTCGGCTTCCTCACGGCGGGCGGCGGCGTGAAGATTCATCGCAAGGACTGCCCCAATGCTCCGGCTTTGTATCAGCGCTACGGCTACAGGATCATCGATGCACGCTGGGACGGCAAGGGGAGCAGCCAGTATGCTGTGACTTTGCGTGTGGTGGGGCAGGATGATCTTGGTATCGTCAACAATATTACCAGTATCATTTCCAAGGAGGAGAAGATTCTGCTGCGCAGCATCAGCATCGATTCGGATGACGGACTGTTCAGCGGAACGCTCACGATCATGCTCGAAGACACCTCGCGACTGAAGCAGCTTATTCAGAAGCTGGAGGGAGTGAAGGGGGTGAAAGGAGTGAGCAGGGTGTGAGGAAGGTTGAAATGTTGAAAAGTTGAAATGTTGAAAAGTTGAAATTTCAAGTTTCGCAAGTATGCTAACCAGCTGTAATACAAAGCCCCAGCGGGGCATGACAAGGGTAGCCAGCAATCCCTGTCGCGTACCTACGGCACGCTATCCGTCAACATCCTCATTACCAGCCATTGAAATGGCTGGCTACCATTGTCAGATGCCTACGGCATCACTTCCGAAACTTGAATTGAAATGTTGAAAGGTTGAAAAGTTGAAATGTTGAAATGTTTAAATAACCAGTTGGTTGAATTAATTTGAGGCTAATTAGTTGGAAAAGAAAGCCCCAGCGGGGCTTAATAGAGGTAGCCAGCCATTTCAATGGCTGGTACATAATGGCAATGAATATGCGTGCCTTTAGGTACGCGACATCAAATCCCTGTCGCGTACCTACGGCACGCTATCCATCAACATCCTCATTACCAGCCATTGAAATGGCTGGCCGCTCGACCTTGGTCGCTTCATACCTGAAGAACCATTGTCAGATGCCTACGGCATCACTTCCGAAACTTCAATTGAAAAGTTGAAATGTTGAAAGGTTGAAAAGTTCTCCAAGTGTGGAGCGTCGCAAGGCGCCGAGCGCTTGAAGTATCAAGCGAGCAAGCTCGAGCGGAAAGGTTGAAAAGTTGAAACGTTGAAAATTGAAAGTTAAAAGGTCTTAACGAATTTCGTCACTTGAAAGATTTTTACTATGTTTGTGCGGTAAAACGTGAAAATGATATGCAAAACGCTATAAAAAGTACGATACAACTCCTCTTTATAATACTGCTTTCTGCCTTGACAAATAGCGCATTAGCGCAGGAAATCACCATTGGCAACTACAAGTTCAAGGATGGCAGCATGTATCAGGGCGAAATGTTCCGTGGGAAACCCTACGGCAAGGGAACCACGACTTTCGTCAACGGCGACCGTTATGAGGGTGAGTATGTCAAGGGCAAACGCCAGGGCTACGGTGTCTATTCCTTCATCGACGGCGAGCGCTACGAGGGCGAATGGTTCCAGGATCAGCAGCACGGTACGGGTACGTTCTACTTCAAGAACAACAACAAGTACACCGGCCTCTGGTACCGCGATTACCAGAGCGGCCAGGGCACCATGGAATACTTCAATGGCGACAAGTACGTAGGCACGTGGAAAGAGGATAAGCGTGAGGGCGAGGGCACTTACACCTTCGTCACCGGCGACAGCTACCAGGGCGAATGGCACAACGACCTCAAGCACGGTCAGGGTACCTTCGTCTGGTCCAACGGTTCTCATTATACGGGTGGCTGGCGCGAAGGAAAGATGAACGGCACGGGTACGTATCACTACGCCAACGGCGACGTCTACAAAGGCCAGTTCCGCAACGACTCGCTGCAGGGAAAGGGAATCTATCTCTTCAACAACGGCGACCGCTATGAGGGAGCATACAACATGAGTCAGCGCGAAGGCGACGGCATCTTCATTTATGCGGGCGGGAACAAATACGTGGGCCAGTTCAAGAACGGTGTGAAACACGGTCACGGCACCTTTACCTCCACCGATGGCGCCTCATACGTCGGCCAGTGGCAGAACGACAAGAAACACGGCCGCGGCAAATACACATGGGCGAACGGCGATATTTACGACGGTTCGTGGGCTAATGGCATGATGGACGGCGAGGGCATCCTCCGACAGAAGGACGGCACCAAGTTCCGGGGGCACTTCAGTCAGGGCGAGAAAGACGGGCCCTGTGTCATGGAATCGCCCGACGGAATGCGTTTCGAAGGCTCCTTCAAGGCGGGCGAACGTGACGGCGATTTTGTGGAAAAAGACGCCAACGGGAATGTAGTACGCAGAGGTCACTACACGAATGGAGTGCTTGATAAGTGAGAAAGAATTAGCATTTTTTAGATATATAGTGTACTTTTTGTACTTCTTTTAGTGCCCTGCGGTCCGCGTGGGGCACTTTTCTTTAGAAATATTTTCGTATGTCAAAGATTATTCGTACCTTTGTCGCGCAAAAACAAAATTTATGATTTTAGATTCCATCGAACAGTTTGGGCGGTACGCCGGCTTGAATCCCCGGTTTGCCGCAGTCGCAGAATTCTTGCGCACCCATGACCTCGCAACGATGCCCTCCGGCACCCATCATATTCAGGGCGACGACCTTTTTGTCAACATTCAAGATGCTCCTGCCAAGACTCGTGAGCAGGCCCGTTTCGAGACACACCGCCGGATGATTGACATCCAGATTCCCGTCAGTGGCGACGAGGAGCACGGTTGGTGCCCCGCTGAATTACTTCCACAGGCTGAGTATGATGAGGCAGCTGATATATCGCTGTACGACCCGGTAGCGCCTGGCACCAATCCATCGTTGGCCACGACCTATTTCACGCTCCGTCGCGGACAGTTTGCCATCTATTTTCCCTCCGACGGCCACGCACCGGCTGTCACTCCCACAGGACTCCGCAAGGCTATCTTCAAAGTAAAGGCCTGATGCGCGGGGTTCGCTCTTTCAAGTCCCCTGCGAGTTGAAAGTCCTTTCTCAATGCCTTAAAAACTTAAAACTATACAATATAATGGCTAAAAAAGAACAGACCAAGACCCCTGTAGCGAAGGGGAAAGGCTCTACAAAAGCTTCCTCCAAGAAGTCGTCGAAAACTGCGTCCAAGAAGGGCGCTGACAAGCATGCTGCTGTCGCTGCTTCAAAACAGTTGCGTCTCATTCGTCACGACGAGTGGCTGCAGCCCTTTGCTGCTGCTATCGAGGGACGTCACCAGCACGTCATCGACAAACTTGCCGAGCTCACCAACGGTGGCAAACAGAAGCTCTCGGACTTTGCCACCGGCTACCTCTACTTCGGCCTCCATTTCGAGAACAAGAAATGGGTCCTTCGCGAGTGGGCACCCAACGCTACCGCCATCTATGTCATCGGCGATTTCAACAACTGGCAGGTAGATGAGCGCTATGCTATGCGTCGACTGCCAAAAGGCAACGGAGCCTGGGAAATCAAGATGGCCGCCAAGCACCTGAAGCACGGCCAGCTCTACAAGCTCCTCGTCCGCTGGGAGGGGGGAGAAGGCGAACGCATTCCCGCTTGGGCAACGCGCGTTGTTCAGGATCCGGAGACGAAGATTTTCTCCGCTCAAGTATGGATGCCGAGTGAGGAGCCCTACGACTGGAAGGTGAAGAAATTCCGTCCCAACACCTCGCCGCTGCTCATCTATGAGTGCCATATTGGTATGGCCCAGGACAAGGAAGGCGTGGGCACCTATAATGAATTCCGCGAGAATGTGCTCCCGAGAATTTATAAGGACGGCTACAATTGCATTCAGATCATGGCCATTCAGGAGCATCCGTACTACGGCAGCTTCGGCTATCACGTCAGCAGTTTCTTCGCAGCATCCTCCCGCTTCGGCACTCCCGAGGAACTGAAACAGCTCATCGATGCTGCCCACGAGAAGGGCATCAGCGTCATCATGGATATCGTCCACAGCCACGCCGTAAAGAACGAGAACGAGGGGTTGGGCAACTTCGCCGGCGACCCCAACCAGTACTTCTATGCTGGTGGCAGGCGCGAACATCCCGCGTGGGACAGCCTCTGCTTCGACTACGGAAAGAACGAAGTCCTGCACTTCCTCCTCTCAAACTGCAAATACTGGCTCGATGAGTACCACTTCGATGGCTTCCGCTTCGACGGTGTCACCTCCATGCTCTACTACAGCCACGGGCTCGGAGACAACTTCCTCGGCTACGGCGACTACTACAACGGCAACGAGGACGACAATGCCATTGCTTACCTCTCTCTGGCCAACCTCCTCATTCATGAGGTCAACTCCCACGCTATCACTATCGCAGAGGAAGTCAGTGGAATGCCTGGATTGGCCATGCCCTTCAAGGACGGTGGCTACGGCTTTGACTATCGAATGGCCATGAATATTCCCGACTACTGGATAAAGATTATCAAGGAGTTGCGCGATGAGGACTGGAAGCCGAGTTCCATGTTCTGGGAGGTCAAGAACCGCCGTGCCGACGAGAAGACCATCAGCTACTGCGAGAGCCACGACCAGGCACTCGTGGGCGACAAGACCATCATCTTCCGACTCATTGATGCCGACATGTACTGGCACTTCAAGAAGGGCGACGAGAACTACAACGTTGAGCGCGGTATTGCTCTCCACAAGATGATTCGTCTGCTCACTGCCAGCACCATCAACGGCGGATATCTCAACTTCATGGGTAATGAGTTCGGTCATCCCGAGTGGATCGACTTCCCGCGACAGGAAAACGGATGGAGCTACAAGTACGCCCGCCGTCAGTGGAACCTCGTCGATAACAAGGAGCTCTGCTACCACTACCTCGGAGACTTCGACCGCCAGATGCTGAAAGTCCTGAAGCTGCAGAAGGATATTCAGAAGACACCCGTCACCGAAATTTGGACGAACGACGGCGACCAGGTGCTGGCCTATCAGCGCGGCGAACTCCTCTTCGTCTTCAACTTCAGCTACAATCGCAGCTACGCAGGCTACGGCTTCATGGTGCGTCAGGGTTCCTATCAGGTGCTGCTGAACACCGACGCCGTCGAATTCGGCGGTCATGGGCTCAATGATGATTCCGTTCGCCACTTCACCAACTACGACCCCTTGCTCGCCCGCGACAACAAGGGTTGGCTGAAGCTCTACATTCCTGCCCGCTCCGCAGTGGTCCTCACCAAAAAGGACGACTGAATATCTACGCTCGCGCGCGTACCTTAAATTAAATACACGCGTGTAGCTTTCCGAGATTCTTCTCACATAATTCATATCATACAAATAAACAAATTGAAGTAAAATGAATTTCATGTCGAAGCGCCTTTATTTGATGTGTCCCAAGCTTTTGGGGCAAGGTGCTTCTGTTTATTTAAGTATGATATGAATTATGTGTTTTTATGCGTAAGGAAAACCGACTGATCAACGATTTCAGATGGCAGACGAGGTCTACGATCTGGAAACATTTGGATTCGATGGCGGTGAATTATGCCGTCTATTCCACTTACCTGAAAGGTCTTGCTCCGCACTTGGTGGGCTTCGACCTCTATCTCTACGCCGAGGGAAACAACCTCGTTCTCATCTGCCTCGACTGTTGCGGACACAACGCCGCTCAGGTTTATGAGGAATCCTTGGAACTCAGCCCCGTCATCTTCTCTGAAGGCCACGAACCGCGCCCCAGTGTGGTCTGGAAATTGTCTGAGACGGTTCGTCTGCTGCAGAGTCATCTGCAGAACACCTTCCCGGAAGCGAAGGTCTACGCATTGCTGCTCACGGAGGCCGTGATACAGAATGCAGGGGAATTAGAGCAAGAGTGGGAATTCCGCCACATCAAGGTCATCGATGGATTCAGGAAGTTGAAGTGCAGGGCGTTCTGTGTGAACGCTGATGAAGAACTGCCGGGCAAGAAACTGTCAGACGCCGTGGCGCATTTCCTGCCCGAAACCGCTTCCGAAGCATCCGCCACGGACCTTGCAACACAGCCCCCTGGCACCGACCCCGCGGAGCCCGCATCCAAGCCGGATGACGACGAGGAGTTCAGATTGTTGCTGGAACAATTTCTGCATGGTGATGAGGAGGAGGAGACGGGCAACGACGACGACCTGCTGGATGACGAGGATGAGCTGGAAGAGGCTGATGACAGTGAAGGCCGCAAAGAGGGCACAGGCGAAGAGGATGATGCCGACCCTCAGTCCCCCGAAGAAGTTGACTCCCTGGAGGAAGAATACTTCCCAAGCGGAGAGGTAGAGCAGAACCAAAACCTCAAAGTTAAGGTGGACGTCCTCCGGCCCTTCCCGCACCCGCGCGACGAGTTGAACAAGCTCGTGGGGTGCACAGAAATCAAACGGCGCATGGATGAGCTTGTGGCACTGACCACCTACAACAAGATGCTGCTCAGTCACTTCCCCTCTGCCAAACCTCATGTCGTTTCGCTCCACAGCCTCTTCCTCGGTCGCCCGGGCACCGGCAAGACCACTGTCTGCAAGATCTTCGGCTCCCTTCTCCGTCAAGCGGGAGCACTCAGCAAAGGCCACGTCGTTGTCTGCGATCGCAGCACCTTCATAGGCACCCTTTGGGGCGACGAGGAGCGATCCGTTCGGCAAGTGGTGGAGATTGCTCGTGGTGGAGTGTTGATGATTGACGAGGCCTACCTCCTTTGCAGCACCCACGAGCATGACCCGGGGCGCATCGTTCTCCAGCAACTGATGAATATCCTTGCCGACGAGCGGCAGCGCGACATTGCCGTCGTCCTCTGTGGCTACAAGGAGCCCATGCGTCGCCTGATAGAGATGAACCCAGGGCTGGCGTCGCGGTTCCCTAATCAATTTGAATTCTGCGATTTCACTATTGATGAGTTGTTGGATATCACCCTACGTCGTGTTGCGGAATACGACTACCATTTCACCCCGCAGGCTTGGGAAAAATACCGCTCACAGCTGACTCTCGCCTATCAGAACCGCGACCCTGAGACTTGGGGAAACGCACGCTACGTTGCCAACTTGCTGGAGCGCATCTACATCCGCCATGCCACCCGTTGTGTTGCCCAAACTCCAGAGCCTCTCTCCGATGCCTCTCTGTCTGGCGCTCAGTCCGCCAATGCTGACAATGTGGCTGTCGCTCAGCCTGTTGCCCCCTCCGAACTCCTAACTCTGACGGCAGACGACATCGTGCCCGCCGAGCTCCCTCAACCCAAAGTCCGAATCGGATTTCAGGTTGCGTGAACAGCAACGTCGTTAAGACTCAAATCGGTCATTAGGTTATGTACCCGCGGCCTGCAGTTCACCATCGACCCCCAGCTCGAATCCTGCCCCCCCGAACACCGACCTCGCCGACCTCCTCCTTCAGTAGCCCGCCCGCAGGCCTGCCGGGGTCCTCAGAGTTGGTGGATGACTTTCATCAGTTGTTCGCCGAGTCCGATGGTGTAGCCTTGCTGGACGAAGACGACGCGGTTGAAGGAGTCGCAGATGAGGAAGATGGGGAGGGCGGAGCTGGAGAGGTGCAGCTGCTCGATGACTTCCTGCCGGATGGTGCCGTCGATGTCGCAGCCCCAAACGGTGGTGGAGGGGAGGGCGTTGCCGGACTGCGGCGAGAACTCGGCGAAGTTGAAGCGGGCGGCGGAGGCGGGGCTGTCGAAGAGGAGAACGAGCTTGCGGCCCCACTGCTCGAAGTCGCGCCGCACGAGGGCGATGTCGCGCAGCGCGTGGTTCGTGGGCTCCTGATTGGGGGCAATGAGACCGAGGCAGTAGTAGCCGCGGCCGCAGGTGGAAAGCAGGGAGACGCCCCTGGCGGCAGAGGCGGGAGCGACGGCGGACGGACCGCCGTCAACAGGGCTGGCTGAGGGGGTTGAGGCAGGGCTGGCAGAAGGGGTTGTGGCAGGGCTGGCAGAAGGGGTTGAGGCAGGGCTGGCAGAGAGGGTGGCGGGGTTGTCTGGCCCTGTTGACGGCGGTTCGTCCGCCGTCGCCTCTTGGGCAGAGGGGCTGCTGAGGGGAGTAAGGGGCAGGTAGAGGTCTTCGGCGTTGAAGGAGCCAATGACGGCAATGGCGTCTGCGGCGGTGCGCAGGACGAGGGGCAGTGTGGTGGTGGCGCCGGGCTGGATGTCGAAGAACTGGAGGTGGGCGCGCACGCTGCCGTCGGCCAAGCGAACTCCGGTGGTGAGGAGGTAGGTGCCGGCATCAAGGGCTACGCCTTCACCGTCGGTGGCCGCTTCGGCATCCTTGTTCGGGTTGCGGGCGGCGAAGGTGTTCAGGAAGGTGGCTTCCTCCGGGTAGGTGAGGAGCTGCAGTTGGTTCTGTTCGTCGAGGCGCGAGAGGGTGAAGTGGGTGTAGTATTTGGGGTCGGGCAGGTGAGGGGTGGGGGTGTAGGTGAGGTGCAGGGTGCCTGTGTGAAGATGCTTCCCGACCTCCCCGTCAGTTGAGGAGACTGATGGAGTATCGAAGGTGACGTCGGTCCAAGTGGTTTCATAGTACTGGACTTTGCCGTTGATTTCGTTGATTCGGGCGGGGATGCCGAGGGAGCGGCAGGCGGCGACGAAGAAGATGTCGCGGCCCAAGGGATCGGCGGTGCGGCTGCGGAAGACGCCGAGGGGTTGCATTCGCAGGTGCTGCGGGTTCTGGTCGTCGATGATTCGCAGGCTGTCGCGGGTCCAGGTAATGAGGCGGTGGACATCGAAGCCGGAGAGGGCGGCGCGGAGGGGGGCCTTGTAGGCGGTAAGGCGCTCGCGCTCAACGCGGGGCGAGAGGAGATAGGGGTGAGCCACGGAGGCGGGGAGAGCGGCGACAAAATCGCCGCACGCTATTCCAAAGGAGGAGGGGGCAGAGGGGACGGAGGCAGGGCTGGCAGAGGGGGCGACGGCGGACGGACCGCCGTCCACAGGGCTGGCAGAGGGGACAGAAGGAGAGGAGGAGGAAGATGGAGAGGAGGGGAGATTATCGAGGAGGACATCGAGGGTGATGTCTTGGAGGTCTTTGTCGGGGAGGACGGTGAGGAGGGATTCGGCGAGAGTAGAGTGACCGAGGGCGGCGGCACTGTCGAGGAATGCCTTGATAACTGCATGGTTGCCTCGGCTGCGCTGGTCGGGCATGGTGGCTTCGTAGGCGTGGCGTATGCTGTCCTCGCGAGCCAGGCGGCGGTTATTCTCCTCGCGCTGCTCTGGAGCGACGGCGAGTAATGAAGTGCTGGCAGGCGGAGGGGTGATGCAAAGACCCTCTTCCCGTTCCCCCGTCAGGGGGAGTGCTTCGCTTAGCTCGATGGCTGCGCTACGGAGGTGGAGGGTAACCACGCTGTCGCGGGCGAAGCTGACGTGCTTGAAGGCGAGGAGGTAGGGAGTGGTAGAAGGGGAGGCGGGAGAGGACAAAGGCGAGGTAGAAGGGGAGGCGGGAGAGGACGAAGGGGAGGCGGGGGCTGTTGCCCAGATGAGCATGTCGCCGAGTCCTGCGGTGAGGGAGGCGCGGCCCGCGGCGTCTGTCTGCTTTCGTGCCACGGAGTAGAATTCAGCGTAGTTATAGACTTTGAACTCCACGGTGGCGTCGGGCACAGGGCGGTTGAGGCTGTCGAGGACTTCTACGGTGAGCCGACGACAGGGGGCGTAGTTTTCGATGACATTGATTTCGGTGAGTCCGTATTGCCGGCTGACGACTTCTTCGGGACCGTCGTAGTTGCCGAAGACACGGGTGTGCATCAGCATCCCTCGCGAGGCGCTCTCGTTGAACCATCCCATATTCAGGACGGGTTCCGGCTCGCAGGCTCCGAGGAACCACCAGCGGCCGTCGGCCCATGCCTCCACCCACGCGTGGTTGTCGTCGGTGTGTGCCCAGCGGGGAGTATATACTTGTCGGGCAGGGATGCCTACGCTGCGCAGTGCAGCCACGAGGAACACCGACTCCTCGCCGCAGCGACCGTAAGCGGTGCGAAGTGTGGCTAAGGGACTGAGTGTGCGTGCGTTTGTGGGACGGTAGGTGACGTGTTCGTGGCACCAATGATTCACTTCGAGGATTGCCTCCTGCATGGAGAGTCCTTGCAGTCGGGGTTTCAGTTGTCGGAAGAAGACGGCGCGGCATGTATCCAGATCCTCGTTGTTCACTCGCGGCGGCAGTACGAAATGGCGGAACTCGCGCTCGGGTACGCTGCTTCCCCAGGGCATTTCATTCCGGGCCTGCAGTGCCAGTTTCACCTGGTCTGCATAGTACTCGCGGGAGTAGTCGGTGCGGTCGGGCAGCGACAGGTTGTCGTAGAGGAAGTCGAGGTATGAGTCGGCTGTTGGCGCTGTGCAGGCTGCGAGGACGAAGGCCGCAAGGAGCTGCAGGATGTAGGTCTTCTTCATTTCTTGTGGGTAAAGTGCTTAAGTAGGTAATCAAATATATTCAAGTTTCGCAAGTGATGCCGTAGGCATCTGACAATGGTTCTTGAAGTGTCAAGCGTCCCTTTTCGCGTACCTAAAGGCACGCTTTTTCCTGGCCGCTATATACCAGCCGTTAAAACGGCTGGCTACCCTTGTCACGCCCCGCTGGGGCTTTGTATTACAGCTGGTTCTTCGAAGAGTCGAAGCGAACAAAGTTCGAGCGAGCATACTTGCGAAACTTGAGTAAAAAAACATTAAACTAATTTTGATCACCTACTAAATAAAGCGATTGCAGGAACTGCGTGAGCCCCTGCAATCTATAGATGTCTGTTCGTATTTATCCGTTCTGAAGCCACTGGTCGGCTTCTTCATACAGCTTGGTGAGGTAGTCTGGACGGCTCTTGCCGGGCAGCTCCTCGAGAATGGTCGTGCACTTCACGATGTACCACTCGCCGTTGATTCGTGTGAGGCGGTAGATGTACTGTGAGTCTCCAGTTTGGTTGAATGTGACTCCGGCAATTTCGGTCTTCACGGGGAAGGTGGTTTCTACAATTGCCACCGCCCGGTTACCATGTGTCCAAACGAGACAAGCGTGGATGTGGTATGGGATATGATCAGTTCTTGCTGCCAGTGCCTCTATAAACTCCTTGATGGAGCCGTCGAACCACGATGCATGTATGAGTGCTTCGGGGAGGTAGCAGGTCAGCATCTGCTCCCATAACTGATTATCGCGAGCAAATCGCTCGAAAGTTAATAAACGACGCACGGCCTCCTTCTCCCGACGTGCCTCGAGAGCCATGTGAACAGGTCGCTTTAGGATCAAGTTGGTATTCATGATAGGTAATAATTTTGCTATCTTCAGTTTGCAAATGCAAAGATAAGGCTTTATTCTCGTGTATGAAAGGATTTGTGCAAAGTTTTAGGTTTTTTAACGCAAAGAAGCCTAAAATAAGAGTCTCCCCCGCTCATTTTCGAACGAGGGAGACACCTTATTTATTAAATAACGCGCGCGAGGCGTTATTTTTTCTTATCAATAGAAGATATAGCGATTATCCTTGACGGAAGCGCGCTGATAGAGCTCCTGCATGAAGCGCGAAGCGGCGCTGAGCTGCTGGTTGGCAATCTGAGAACGGGTGGACTGCTTGGCGGCATCGTCGAGCTTGGCGTCGCCTTTCTTCTCGGAGGCTACCTGGAAGGCATAGACGGCTGCCATGCCTTTCACGCCTTTCACGAACTCACCCTGCTTGGCCTTGGCCACAGCACCGCTGAGGCCGTACTCACGACCACCCACGCTGCTGACAAAGACGGGAGAGTTGAAGGTGACGTGCTTGACGGTGTCGATTTGCAGGGCGCCTTGGATCTTGGCGGCGGCAGCGAGGTTTGCTGCACCTTCCATGCGCTGGCGGATGAGGTCAGCCTTCTTGTCGCGAATGACCTCGGACTGAACCATATCCTTCACCTCGTCGAGTGTGCGGAACTTGCCATCGTTTTTGCCATCGAGGATGACGACGAGCAGGTGGTCGTTGTTGCCGCAAGCATAAATCTCGGAAATCTCACCGACCTTGGTGTCGCTGTTGAAGATCCAGCGGAGAGCATCGCGGGTGGCGCTGATACCGGCAACGTTATGTTCGTTGGCAAACATGCCTTTGCGCTGCTGAACCATGTAGCCGCTCTTCATTGCGTTGGCCTCGATTTCCTCGGCCGTCTTGTTGGAAGCCACGAACTGCGAGAAATCATTGTAAGTCTTGTTGTAGGTGTCGTTGGAGAAGTCGTAGGGGCGCTTGACCACTGCCACGTTGTACTTCTCGACGGGGTTGCGACGGTCGTTGACACGTGTGATGATAATAGCGTTGGGGAGCTTCACTTGCTGTGTGGTACCTACAGCCTGCTGGTTCAAAGCATTGATGAGCGTCTGATTGGCTTCGTCGAGGACGGCACCTTCATATTGTGCAGAGGTAATCCAGTTCTTCTCGCCGGTCTGGTTGTACTTCTTTGCGATGCTGTCGAAAGGTGCAGCGTTGAGTGCGAGGAGGATGCTGTCTGCCGTCTTCTGCGCTGCTTCGTCTACGCCGGAGATGCCAATCTGCTGGAACTGAATGGAGTCGGGCAGGGTGCTCTTTGCAATCAGGCGAACCACGTTCTGAGTGTTGTCAGAGGCGCTGAGGAAAGGACCTTTCTGGGTGCCGGCAGCTATGGAATCTAACTGATTAGCGATGTCGCGAGGGAGAGCGGTGCGGCGAACGGGCACGGGGCTGTAGGCCACCGTACTGCCGCTCTTGCGAACCACGGAGGCGATATCAGCACCTTCTGCGTTCAGCAGTTCGGCGACTTCGGCCATTTCAGCGTCAATCTGGTCGCGGTCAGCCTTACTGGCGGTGATGGTGACATCGATGTACTTAATATCGCGGGTGGGCTCATCGAGGCGGAATGCATCGTGGAGGGCTTCGTACTTGGCCTTCAGGTCGCTCTCGCTGACAGTCACTTCTTCGTCTTTCACGCTGCTGTAGGGAACAGCTACGAGGAGGATTTCCTTCTCATTGTTTCTTGCTTCGAAAGCCTGCTGAACAGCAACGGGGTTTCCGACGAAGCTCTTGGAGAGAAGGTTCTGAAGTTTCTGTGCCAGCTGCTGCTGACGGATGTTCTTCTCGATGAACTTCCAGTAGTTGTAAATCTGATTGTAGTACTCGATAGCTTCAGCAGGCTGTCCGGGCTGGTCTTTCATGGCCTTGTAGTTCGTGAGGAACTGGTTCAGGGTCTGCACATCGAAGGCACCGGTCTGAGGGTTGCTGAAGGGAGTCTGAGCGAGCAGGGGGCTCTGGCCATTGTTGATGATGTCCTGCACTTCTGCGTCGGTGACGGCAAGTCCCAGTTCGTCGGCTTCGTGCTTGATGATCTGGCTCTGGACATAAGTCTGCCACACCTGATCGCGGATGGACTGTGTCTGCTCCTCAGTGAGGTTCTCGAGACCTGATGAGAATTTCACGACGCTGGTGTACTCTTCCACGAGCTCGTTGAATTCCTGAATGTTGATGCTTTCGCCGTACACTTGTCCTACGGTCTGACGGCTCTCGGTGCGAGAGGAGGACAGTGCACGGACAACTTCTTCGGCGATGAAAGCAAACAGGGCTAAGCCCACTACGAGGAGCAGAATGGCTCCTTTGCTTCTGATTTTTTGTAATGCTGCCATAATAGGTTTTTTTATAATTTTTGTTATTTATTTCTCAAAAAAGCGCACGAAGGTACGAAGAATTTTCCAAACGGCCACACGTTTCGCCATATTTTTGTCGAAATAGGTGCCTCTGGAGGTGAAAAAGGCCTTATTCGTCCAAAATCCGAAGCCTGACGAGCTCTATTTTGGTGCTTGTATTCTTAATAACCTTGAATTCATAGTGCCTGAAGCGAACGACTTCATTCAGCTTCGGAAAACGTTGTATTTCGTGCAAGATAAGGCCTCCCACGGTGAGGTAGTCGTCGCTCTCCGGCAGGTGGATGTCGAGGAGTTCGTTGGCCTTCTCGACTTCGAGCCGGCCAGACAATTCGTACTCTCCGTTAGGCAGTTGCTTGGCCGTATAGGACTGCTGGTCGTGTTCGTCCTCGATGTCGCCGAAAATCTCTTCCACCAGGTCCTCCAGGGTACAGATTCCGCTGGTTCCTCCGAATTCATCGACCACCACGGCGAGGGAAATCTTCTGCTGCATCAGCGTCTGCATCAGTTTTTGTGCATTCATGCTTTCGGGAACGATGGGCACTTCGCGGATATGCTCTTTCCAGCTGTCGCCGTTCCTCAGTCGGAACATTTCGGAGGAGTGGATAAAACCTAAAATGTTGTCGACATCATCTTTATAAACAATGATTTTAGAGCAGCCGCTCTCCGTAAACTTGGCCTTGAGCTGTTCCAAACTCTCGGTGATATCTACCGCAACAATCTCAGTGCGAGGAACAATGCAGTCGCGCACCTTGCAGTTGCTGAAATCCAGGGCGTTCTGAAAAATCTTCACCTCGTCCTCGATCTCTTCATCGTTTTCGGTCTTGTCGATTGTGGACTGGATGAGGAAATCGAGGTCCACCTTCGTGAAAGCCGATTCGCCGTCGTTGTTGGTGACTTTCAGGCCGAAGAGGCGCAACAGCAACTTGGCCAGTCCGCTCGTGAACTTGGAAATGGGATATAGTATAATATAAAAGAGGTAGGTGAGAGGCGAGAAGAAGGTGAGTGTGCGGTTGGGATTCAGTTTGAAAAGGGTCTTGGGAATGAATTCGCCCGTAACCAGCACAATGAGGGTAGAGATGACGGTCTGTGTCAGCAGTGCCAGCCACTCGTTGGTGATTCCTAAAGGCTGGATGACCGTGGGCTCCAGCAGTCGTGCGATGAGAATTCCATAGACCACGAGGGCAATATTATTGCCTACGAGCAGCGTGGAGATGAAACTGTTAGGGTGCTCATAGAAGGTCGCGGCCAGTCGCGAGTTGAAGCTGCTCTGGGCACGGTCCATTTCGAAACGGAGCTTGTTGCTCGAGACAAAAGCAATTTCCATTCCTGAAAAAAATGCCGAGAAGGCCAGGACGATGATAATTTCTATGATGAGTGTGGTCATTGTTTGTGCAGGGATGAAGGAATCGGTTTATTCGGAGCCCGAACAACAGCAGAGTCGGTACTTTGTGTTTCGGCGGCTGTCGGTGCTATGGGCTCTTGTTCATTTTCGGTTTCATTCATGGGGGTGAACCCAGATGAGTATGAGATGTGATAATCAGTCATTTCCTCGTTCGATCGGAAGCGGTTGCCTTCCAGCTGTTGCTCTTCGTCGGGGTTGTCGATCCTCATGTAGAGATTGCTCCACATAGTGTGCTGGTTCATATCCCAGAACAGTTCTTCGGAACGGAAGAGAGTGCCCTCTCGATTGAGGATGACGACGCGTCCGCGCAACTCCCACAGGCGATTGTCGTGGCAGTAGGCGGTGTCGGCTTGCACGTGGAACTCAACGTGAAAGGTGGAGTCGAACTTCTCGAGGAAGAGTCCCTTCAGGAAGGTCCATTTCTGCGGTTGAGTGTTGTAAATATCCCAGTCCTCTGCCACAATCTTATAGCTGATGACTCCAGAGTCGGAGATGAGATTGGAGATGCCGTGGGAGGTCATGAAAGGCAACGAGTCTTGGGGATTTACGGCTGGTGCCAGGTGTTCGTGGGTGTTGTCGCAAGAAAAGATGATGACAGACCAGGAGAGGATGGAGAATAACAAAAGGCTGCGCAGTACCATGATACTGCGCATCCTCATCTTACTATGATAATCCACGTCTTTCACTGTTTCTTGTTTCGGGCCACTCCGACTTATTTGAATCTCCACTTCATGAACCACGATTCATTGAATGTCAGGCCAATATTGATTCGTAGTACGTTCTCTGTAATCAGTTCTGCAGAGCTGGCTCCGCGATGAGTCCATTGCACTCCGATGTTGACATAAGGACCATGGTTCCAACCATTTGAAATGGGAAGACCGAGGCCAGCCGTCAATCCGAATTCACGGGGGCCGGTCAAGCCGTTGATGATGAGATTGGGCGAGGCGTAGTAGAGACCCGCACGATAATTGATGCGCTTAAGGTAGGAACGACTATAGCGATCAGGAACATATTCCGCGCCGCCATTAAGGCGAAAACGGTTGGAGTAGGCACCCTTAGCGGCTATATAATCGGTGCCGTTGGCACTGTTAACATTATTGACAACCTGCGGCGTGACGCAGTTTGCCCACTGCTCGAATGCGAAATCGGCAGCTACTGTCAGTATCTTCTTATGTTTCCAAGCCACACCGGCACTGTAGGTCATGGGCAGCTGGAAAGCGTGGTCGGTGGTTCGGGAAATGGTGTCGCCGCTCAGGGAGGTGCGCAACATATTAGCATCGCTTGGAATCTTGTGCCCAATTCCGACCGTAGCACCGATTGTCAGCTCATTGTCTTTATTGAGCGGCAACTGCAGTTGCAGTCCCACCTCACTCTTCCAGGTCCTCAGCTTGGCAGTGTATTTTGTGGTGAGGCTGCTGTAGTAATTGGTGTTTAGGACTCCGTTTTCGGAAAACGTCTGTGAGAGTGTGTTGTTGATGTTTCCCCACAGATAACCGATATTTACGCCAAAAGAGAAATTCTTGAAGGGACTCCATCCCACACCCATATAGATTTCGTGCAAGCCACCGTCGCCATAGTATGTAAGGTTTTGGGTGACAGCCTCGTAGGACAGCGGGTCGGTGACAACCGAACGTTCCTGGGAAAAAGTGTAGCCAATGGTGCTGTAGGGGACAAAGCCTATGCTCATGCCCAATTTGGGCCATAGTCGGAAGAGGGTATTGACGTAATCCAGCGAGGTGTTGTTTGCGCTTTGCCGGTTGTCGCCCTGAGTCATTAATGATCGTTGCAATCCCATTCCAATATCAAAAATGAAGGTCAACGAGTCCGTGGCCGAGTAGCTGGCAGGATTCTGCTTATTGACGCGGGCACCGTCGCGCAAGCCCTGAGCCACACCGCCCATAGAACGGTTGAAGCCTTGCGACTGATCGCTCTGCAAACCCATTCCAAAACGGGAATAGGGAGTGTTGGAGCCGTTGGTCTGAGCTGCTGCGGGGAAGTATGTGAAAAGCATGGCCGTGATGGCCGCAAGAAGACTGTATTTCAGATTCATTTTTGCTTCTGTTTTGACGCTTTGTTGTAACAAAGAATATAGTAGAGACCTCGGGGGACGAGGAATTGGTCTGCAAAGATGGCACTTTTTATTGTGTCGGCAAAATTTAATTCGTCTCCGCCCGTTAAAAAAACCAAAAGTTGAGGATATTTTGCTTTAAAGTGGTGAATATAGCCCTCAATCTCGTGTCTCATGCCTTCGATAACACCCGAACGAATGGCCGTTTCTGTGTCATATCCGAGCTCAGGCTTTGGGCCTTCGGCCTCCACTAACGGCAAGCGCGGAAAATAGTCATCAATGGCTCGCAGTCGGGCGTGAAGTCCAGGCGAAATATTGCCTCCGACATATGCCCCCTCAGGAGTCACAAGGTCAAAGGTGATGCAACTGCCCGAATCAATGATCAGGAGAGGACAGCCGGGATGTTGTGACCAGGCTCCGACGGCAGCTGCCAGACGGTCTGTACCGAGGGTTTGTGGTGTGCGGTATTCGTTGCTGATAGGAATGGGTGTCGAAGCTGAGAACCGGAGAACGGGGCAGGGGAGACGTCGCAACTGCTCCTCGGCCTCTGCAGAGAGGTCGACGACGGAACTGATGATGGCTGCCTCAGGACATAAAGGCGCATCCACCTCGGGTGCCGTGCCATCCAGCAGTTGCGAAACAATGCTCAGGGAGTGTCCGACTTCGCTGCCGTGGGCTCTTAAAGTGTCACCATCGAACAAAAAAAACTTGCTGATAGTGTTGCCAATATCGAAAATTAACTTCATTTCGGCCGCAAAGGTACAAAATATTGAAAAAATAAAAGAATCAAGAAGCGAAAATAAAATTAAATGTGTAACTTTGCGCCCGTTTATGAGACGTTTTACAGCTTTTATACTCTTTTTGGCTGCTTTTTTGGCGCCAGTTATGCTCTCTGCGCAGACTCTTTCGTCGTCAGAAGTGCATCTGGATCCTGATACCGTTGAGCAGAAGATTGACAGCACACTTAGCATCAGTCTTCTCACCTGTTCACCGGGTCAGGAGAATTACGAGCTTTATGGTCATACGGCCATCCGTGTCACCAGCCGGCGCGATTCCATAGATATTGTGTATAACTATGGTGTCTTCGATTTCACGGCTCCCAACTTCACGTGGCGCTTTGTCCTCGGACAGTGCGACTATCTGTTGTATGGAGAGCCGCTGGTCTTGTTTGCCCAACAATATTATCTGCGCGGTTCGTGGGTGATGGAGCAGGTGCTGAACCTCACTCCTTATGAGGCAACCTACCTGAAAGAGTTCTTGAGCCTTGAAAGTCTGCCGCAGAACCGCGTCTATCGCTATAATATTTTCCGTAATAATTGTACTACACGCGCGCGTGACGCGATAGAAAGATGTATAACTGGTGCCGTCGTGTACCCTGCCCGTCCGCGGCGCAATACCTATCGTAGCATGCTGCATCAGTTCACGAAAGGGCATCCTTGGGCGCAGGAGGGCAACGACCTGCTTTTGGGCACCGAGGTGGATACGCTCATCACCGAGCGCGACGAGATGTTTGCTCCGATATACCTCATGTGGTACGCCGACAGCGCTATCATCGATAATGGTCGTGGTGCCTTCCGTAACTTGGTCCTCCGGCGCCAGATTCTACTTCCAGAGAATGCCGAGCGCCAGCAGGCTGCCGCCGATGCACTGCCCGACTTCCCCCTTACTCCACGTATTTGGGGGTGGATGCTGCTGGCTGTTGGATTGTGTCTGGCAGTTTATGAGGTTCGCAAACGATGGGTGTGCTGGCCCGTAGATGCCGTGCTAATGACCCTGCAGGGGCTGGCAGGCGTCCTGCTGACATTCATGGCGTTGTTCTCCGTACATCCGGGTGTCACGTCAAATTGGCAGGTTTGGCTGCTCAATCCAATCCCCCTGTTCTTTGTCTATACTGTCGTCAAGGCCGATCGCCGTCATCAACGTCATGTATATCATGCGTTTGCAGCCGCTCTCATCGCCTTGTTCATCATCTTCTATTTCATAATTCCTCAAGACTTTGCACAAATTATTCTGCCTTTGGCACTACTTTTGCTCAGTCGTGCAGTAGTACACCTGCTCGTGTACCGTAAATAATGAAGTCCGGAACGAATACAACCAAGACGCATCTGCTGACGAGTCTCGTTGCTCTGATGGCGATTATGAATGTCGAAGCTCAGTCTTCGTCTGATTTGCCTCGGCTGGTGGTGAATATCCTCATCGACCAGTTGCGGACTGATTATATGGAGGCCTTTGCTCCTCTATATAATGAAGGAGGCTTAAAGCGTTTGATGTATGAATCGCTGTATTATACTGATTCTCAGCAGCCTTTTAGCGGGGCTGACCGCGCGTCTGCGGCTGCCTGTCTGAGCACGGGGGCGATTCCTTATGACAATGGGATCCCATCGCGTCAGTGGCTGTCGCGTCAGAATCTGCAGCCTGTTTATTGTGTTGACGACCCCTCTTATTCTGGCCATCAGACCACTGAGAGGACTTCGCCACGTTACCTGCTGACGACAACCGTAGCAGATGAACTGGAAATGGCAACGGGTGGACGTGCGGTCGTCATCAGTATTTGTCCTGAGAGGGATATGTCTGTCCTCCTGTCAGGACACATGGGCGATGGAGCTTTCTGGCTGAACGACCAGACGGGCGCGTGGTGTGGCAGTTCATACTACGGAAACTACCCTTCCTGGGTGAAGGACTACGAGCGCCAGAAGTCTCTTTCCCAACGTATCTCCAAACTCGTCTGGACACCAGTCTATGATGGCGCCCTGCAATCCTTCCATTATTATCAAAATGCCTCTGACGCCGACGGGCGCGACTTCAAACATTCCTTCAAAGGCGATCGTCGTTATCGCGAACTGAAGACTTCCGGACTGATTAATGAAGAAGTGGCATTGTTCATTGACCGCTGCCTTTCTGCATCCGGAATAGGTGGTGACGCTGTTCCCGATTTGCTCAATGTAGGACTCTATGCAGGTAATTATGAGCATCAGAGCGTCTTCCGCAGCCCTTCGGAGTTGCAGGACATCTATGTGCGTCTGGATATGGCTTTGGCGCATATCTTCTCCAGCGTAGAACAGGTCGTTCCCCGCGAGCAGGTTCTTTATGTGGTTTCTTCCACAGGTTATGCCGACAGCGATGCTGATGACATCGACTTTCAGGGTAACCATATTCCGTCGGGTACATTCTCTATGCAACGTGCCTCGATGTTGTTGAATATGTACCTCGCAGCACTCTACGGACAAGCACAGTTCGTCGAGGCAACGTATAACCAGCAGATTTACCTCGACCATAAGCTCATAGAACAGAAACAGTTGAACCTCAGCGAGGTGCTGGCCCGTGCCGAAGAGTTCCTCTCGCAGATGGATGGCGTGCGTGATATCTTTACCTCTCAGCGCCTGGCTCTCGGAGCGTGGGTGAAGGGACTGGATCGCATTCGTTCGGGTTGGAACAGTGCTCGTTCCGGAGATATCCTCGTAGAAGTCAACCCCGGATGGCGAATTGTCAGCGAACAGAATACTGAATACGTCAATCAAGGTGAACCCTATCTTTCGTATCCTCTTTTCTTCATGGGCGCAGACGTGAGCACGGAGCGCATAGTCTCGCAGGTCTCTACTGCTGCTGTGGCTCCTACGCTGTCCCGCTGCCTGCGAATCAGGGCACCTAATGGCAGCCGAGAAATGCCATTGGTCATCAAATAATACCTATTTATCTCATAAGCCCTTTAGGCCCATAACCCCAATAATAAATCTACACACAATAATATGGAATTCATGCAACTCCTGCGCAAGCTCTTTGGAAACAAGAGTGACCGCGATATGAAACAAATTCAGCCCCTTGTGGATGAGGTGCTGAAAATCTATCCTGAATATCAAGCTCTTTCGAACGATGAACTGCGTGCTCGCACGAAAGAGCTTCAGGCACAGATACGAGAGGCCGGTAAGCCCCTGCGCGCACAAATTGATGAGCTCAAAGCCACCATTGATCAAACACCGATAGAAGATCGAAAGCCCATTTTCGAGAAAATCGACAAATTGGAGAAGGACATTCTGGATGTCTATGAGAAGGTGCTCGACGAAATCCGCCCTATCGCCTTTGCTATTGTTAAATCTACGGCAGAGCGCTTCACAAACAATGAGGATGTAGAGGTTACTGCTACGGACTTCGACCGGGAACTCGCTGCACGTCATGACTTTGTCGACATCGACGGCGACAAGGCAATCTACCACAATCATTGGGTTGCCGGAGGTAACGAGACTGTTTGGAACATGATTCACTACGACGTTCAGCTCTTCGGCGGCACCGTGCTCCATCAGGGTAAGATTGCCGAAATGGCGACGGGTGAAGGTAAGACCCTCGTGGCCACCCTCCCTGTGTTTCTTAATGCTCTGACTGGCAACGGTGTACATGTGGTCACTGTCAACGACTACCTGGCTAAGCGCGACTCTGAGTGGATGGGACCTCTTTATATGTTCCATGGTCTCTCTGTAGACTGCATCGACAAGCACCAGCCGAACAGCGAGGCTCGCCGCCGTGCCTATCAGGCCGACATCACCTTTGGTACGAACAACGAGTTCGGCTTCGATTATCTGCGCGACAATATGGCGACTTCTCCCGAAGACCTCGTACAACGTTCGCACAACTATGCTATCGTCGACGAAGTGGACTCCGTGTTGATTGACGACGCTCGTACTCCTCTTATTATTAGTGGTCCCGTGCCCAAAGGCGACGATCAGATGTTTGAGGAGTATCAGCCTCTGGTCGAGAAATTGGTGGGTGTGCAGCGTCAGCTGGCTACGCAGTATCTGGCTGAGGCCAAGAAACTCATTGCTGAGGGTCAGGCTGAGAACAATAAGGAAAAGACCGCTGCCGGCTTCCTCTCGCTCTTCCGTTCCTACAAGGCCCTCCCGAAGAACAAGCCTCTCATCAAGTTCCTTTCTGAACCGGGCATCAAGAGCGGTATGCTTGCCACCGAGGAAATCTACATGGAGAACAACAATAAGCGCATGCCAGAAGCTGTGGAGCCTCTCTACTTCGTCATCGAAGAGAAGATGAACAGCGCCGACCTCACCGACAAGGGTAACGCATGGTTGGCAGGACAGGTGAAGGACGACGACCTCTTCGTGCTTCCCGATATTGCTTCACAAATGTCTGCCCTCGAGGGCGACACCACCCTTTCTGATGAGGAGCGCGTACAGAAGAAGGATCAGCTCTATACGGACTATGCCATCAAGAGCGAGCGAGTTCACACCATCCAGCAACTGCTGAAGGCTTATGCCATGTTCAATCTCAATGAGGAATACATCATTGTGGATGGTGAGATCAAGATTGTGGACGAACAGACCGGTCGTGTCATGGAAGGACGCCGCTGGAGTGATGGCTTGCATCAGGCCGTGGAAGCCAAGGAGCACGTGAAGGTGCAGGCCGCCACACAGACTTTTGCCACCATCACCCTGCAGAACTACTTCCGAATGTATCATAAACTGGCAGGTATGACGGGTACAGCTGTCACCGAAGCTGGAGAGTTCTGGGATATCTACAAGCTGGATGTGGTAGAGATTCCGACCAACCGCCCTGTCATTCGTCAAGATATGAACGACCGCGTCTACAAGACCCAGCGCGAGAAATATAATGCCGTGATAGCAGAGATTGAGAAGATGCGCAATGCAGGACGTCCCACGCTGGTGGGTACGACCTCCGTGGAAATCAGTGAATTGCTTTCCCGTATGCTCTCTCTCAGAAAGATTCCCCATCAGGTGCTGAACGCTAAGCTCCACCAGAAGGAAGCTGATATTGTGGCGCTTGCCGGTCAGTCCACCAACGGCCTCGGAGCTGTCACTATCGCAACGAATATGGCAGGTCGTGGTACTGATATCAAATTGTCACCTGAGGTACGCGAGGCTGGTGGTCTTGCCATCATTGGCACCGAACGCCATGAGAGCCGTCGTGTCGACCGCCAGCTGCGTGGTCGTTCCGGACGTCAAGGGGACCCGGGTAGCTCCGTCTTCTTTGTCTCCCTCGAAGATAAGCTCATGCGACTCTTCGCCTCAGAACGTATTGCTAAGGTCATGGACCGACTCGGATTCGAGGATGGCGAGATGATCGAGCACCCGATGATCAACAGCAGCATCGAGCGCGCCCAGAAGAAGGTGGAGGAGAACCACTTCGGTGTACGCAAACGCCTGCTCGAATACGACGATGTCATGAACAAGCAGCGCACCGTCGTCTACGAGAAGCGCCGCCACGCCCTCATGGGAGAACGATTGGGAATGGATATCGCCGATATGATTTATGATCGCGTATGCTCCATCATTGAGAACTGCGCCACCCACGACCAGATGAAGGAGCAGTTCATAGAGCTCTTTGCTATGGAGGTGCCCTTCACGGAACAGGACCTCATAGACATGAAGCGTCCTGACCTTGAGGAGAAAGCATATCAGGCTTGCCTCGCACGCTTCCAGCAGAAAACGAACCTCATCGCCTCAGACGTCTTCAAGGTCTTCAAACCCATCTACGACGGTCCCAACGGTGAGCAGTGGGCTGAGCGCCCGGTGATGGTTCCTATTCTCGATGGACGTCGTGTATATAATATAGGTGGTGTCAGTCTCCGTACCACCTGCGAGACAGAAGGACGTGCTCTCGTTACCGCTTTTGAGAAAGCCATCATGCTCCACGTCATTGATGAGGCATGGAAAGAGAACCTGCGCGAACTGGATGAGCTGAAGCATAGCGTGCAGAACGCCAGCTACGAGCAGAAGGATCCCCTGCTTATCTTCAAACTTGAGTCTGTGCAGCTCTTTGATAAGATGGTTAACAAGATTAATAACCAGACCATCAGTATACTCATGCGTGGTTATGTTCCCGAACAGCAGACTCAGGCTCCTGATGATGCACAGCAGCGTGCTGCTGAGATGGAAGCTCGCCGCCGTGCCCGTGCTGCAGCAGCCCAGCGTGCTCAGTATCAGACCAGTCGTGGTGTTACTGCTGCTCCTCGCTACGAGCGACCCGACTATGCTGGTGGCACTCCTGCCGACCTCAACGATCCCGCTCAGGCCGCAGCTGCTGCCCAAGACACCCGCGAACAGCAGCCACGTACTCCCTTCACTGCCGAGAAACTGCCAGGGCGCAACGACCCGTGCCCCTGCGGCAGCGGCAAGAAGTTCAAGAACTGCCACGGCAGAGACCTCTAATATTAGTCTTTAATGATTAAGCAATATTGTGTATGAAAAAGTGGAATCTCTTGCTGACCCTTGCGGCATCAGCGCTTGCAGTCGTATCCTGCAGCCCTAAGAAGGAGGCACAGAAGGTACTGGTCCTCTACTACTCACAGACATCTAACACAAAGACCGTGGCTCAGGAAATTGCCACGCGCCTCGGGGCGGATATCGAGGAGATTGTCGCCGTACAACCCTACGACGGGGATTTCCAGGCTACTATCGGACGATGCATGCAGGAGCGTGAGCAGGGCATCATCCCTGAAATTCAGCCCTTGACGGCTAATATCGAAGACTACGATGTCATCTTCCTCGGTTACCCCGTTTGGTTCGGCACTTACGCTCCTCCCGTGGCAGCCCTATTGAATCAGGTAGACTTGAGCGGGAAGAAAGTTGTTCCGTTTTGCACTTTCGGCAGCGGAGGACTGGAGTCCAGCGTGAAAGACCTTACCGAGAAGCAACCCAAAGCAGAGATCCTTCCGGGCTATGGCGTTCGAGCAGCACGTATATCTGCTGTTGCTCAGGAGGTCGATCAGTTCCTGAAAGCTGGCGGTTTCCTTGAGGGCGAATATTTCCAGCCAGCGGAGTTCCCAGAGCAGCAGGAGGTCAGTGAGGAAGAGGCTGCTATCTTTGATGCTGCTGTTGACGGCTATCCCATGATTCATGCGCAGGCTAAAACGGTAGCTTCGCGTGCCATTCAGGGTGGTACGGAATACCTCTTCACGGCTGTAGACTTGCCTCGCGAAGGTGCACCTGTTGCATCCGAAGATGACAACGCCAAGTTGCCTCCTGCCGCTGAGCTTAAGGTTTATGTGAATGTCATCGATGGAGAAACTCCCGTCTTTACGAAAGTAGTTCGTTAAACGCCAGATTCCTTAGTCGACATAAAGAAAGATGCCCGTCTTCCTCAGAGTAGGGGAGACGGGCATCTCGTTTTTCAGTCTATTCTGTTGCGGAGAGATATTACTCTGCGCGGAGAGTGAAGCGCTTGAAAGCTGTGACGGTGAGTTCCTTGTCGATGCTCTTCAGGTACTGAGCTACGGTCTGGTTTTTGTCCCAGATAAACTCCTGCTCGAGGAGGCAGCTTTCCTTGAAGAACTTCTTGAGGCGACCCTGAGCGATGTTCTGAATCATCTGCTCGGGCAGGTTGGCAGCTTTCTCGGCGGCCACCTTCTCCTTGATTTCGCGAACCATAGCGGCCTGCTCAGGAGTGATCCAACCCTTTGCCATATTGCTTTCGATGTGATCTTCGCTGTCAACGTGGGCGGGGTTGACACCAGACTTACGAATGGCAGCTTCCACAGCCTTGGCGACCTGCTCTTCCTTGGTCTTCTCGATAGCGACGCGGAGCTCGGTGTCTTTGACTTCCTGAGGCACGCTGGTCTCGTCGATAGCGACGGGGCTGGCGCTGGCAATCTGCATTGCAACGTTCTTACCGACGGTGGCATCTTCCACAGCCTTGTTCAAGGCTACCATGGTGCAGAGCGTATGCTTGCCCTGGTGGTCATAGGTGGCGATGTATTCGCCCTCGATGACGCAGTAGCCGTCGAGTTCCATCTTCTCACCGGTGATGCCGCTGCGAGCGACAACAGCGTCCTGAATGGTGGAATCTCCCATGGTCAGAGCCTTGACCTCGTCGAGAGTCTTGCAGCGAGCAGCCACGGCAGCGTCGAGAATGTCCTGAGTCAGCTTCACGAAGTCGGCATTATTAGCCACGAAGTCGGTCTCGCACTTAAGAGCGATGATGGCGGCGAAGTTGCCGTCGGCCTTTACTACGACGCAGCCTTCAGAGGCTTCGCGGTCGCTGCGCTTGGCGGCAACGGCCTGACCTTTCTTACGGATAATCTCGACGGCGGGTTCGATCTCGCCGTTGCTCTCCTCGAGAGCTTTCTTGCAGTCTGCCAGTCCTGCGCCAGTCATCTCGCGCAGTTTCTGGATATCTTTGATTGATACAGCCATTTGAATTTACAATTTGACGATTTACAATTTACAATTTATTCAGCAGCTGGAGCTTCCACTGCCTCTTCTGCTTCAGCGGGCTCTTCGTCTTCTACGCGAGCGCTCTTGCTGTTGCCTTTCTCAGTCTTCTCTTCAGCAGCTTCGGCGTCAACGCGTTCTGCCTTGCGCTCTTCGAGTCCTTCGCTGATGGCCTCGCAGCAAGCGTTGAGGATTACCTCGATGCTCTTGCTGGCATCATCGTTGGCGGGGATAACGAAGTCTACGTTCTCGGGGTTGGAGTTGGTATCAACGATTCCGAATACTGGAATGCCCAAACGGTTGGCCTCGCGAACTGCAATCTGCTCCTTCAGCACGTCAACGACGAAGAGGGCAGCGGGCAGACGGGTGAGGTCGGCCACGGAACCGAGGTTCTTCTCCAGCTTAGCACGCTGGCGGCTGATCTGCAGAGCCTCGCGCTTGCTGAGATTTGCGTAGGTGCCGTCGGCAGTGAGCTTGTCGATGTTTGCCATCTTCTTCACAGCCTTACGGATCGTGGCGAAGTTGGTGAGCATACCTCCTGGCCAGCGCTCGATGACGTAGGGCATGTTGATGGATGTTGCCTTCTCGGCAATAACCGGCTTGGCCTGTTTCTTAGTAGCAACAAAAAGGATTTTGCGGCCGCTCTTAGCGATATTCTTAAGTGCTTCGGCGGCTTCGTCGATCTTCACAACGGTCTTGTGGAGGTCGAGGATATGGATGCCATTCTTCTCCATGAAGATATATGGAGCCATGGCGGGGTTCCACTTACGCTTGAGGTGGCCGAAGTGGCATCCAGCCTCAAGGAGTGTCTCAAAGTTTGTTCTTGACATAATTTGTTTTAATGAATAATTGTTTACTTTCTTTTGGGTTAACTCTAACCAATCATGCGGTAGTCATCAGTGAATCCGCACGATTTAGATACTAAACGCTTGCCGATTTAAAGATCTAAGGATTTTATATTCAGGGATTCAAGCAGCCTCTGCCAACTTGCAACCATTAAATCGAAAATCATTAAATCGTAAATAGAATCAGCGTTTGCTGAACTGGAAGCGACGACGTGCCTTGGGCTGACCGGGCTTCTTGCGCTCTACGGCACGTGGGTCGCGAGTCATGAAACCTTCTGCACGGAGGGCTTTCTTATCCTCGGCGTTGATCTTTACGAGGGCGCGGGCGATAGCGAGGCGAAGTGCCTGGCTCTGTCCGGTATAACCGCCGCCGAAGAGGTTCACCTTGATGTCATACTTCTCGGCAACGTCGAGCAGGACCAGAGGCTGCTTCACGACGAACTGGAGTATGGTGCTGGGGAAGTACTCTGTGAGGTCTTTCTTGTTGATGGTAATCTTACCATTGCCCTCTGTTAGATAAACGCGGGCTACGGCGCACTTGCGGCGACCTAATGCATTAACTACTGCCATTTCTGTTTACTTATAGAGGTTAATATCAATGGCCTTGGGCTGTTGTGCCTCATGCTTATGCTCGGCACCCTCATAGATGTAGAGGTTGTTGAGCAGCTTGGCGGCCAGTTTGTTTTTGGGCAACATACCCTTCACTACGCGGCGAACGAGCTTCTCGTAGCCGTTGGGCTTGGCGATGATGTCAGCGGGGGTGCTGGCCTTCTGACCGCCGGGATACATACTGTAGCGGAGATACACACGATCAGTCATCTTCTTACCGGTGAGCTGAATCTTGTTGGCGTTGATGATGATGACGTTGTCACCGCAATCTACGTGAGGTGTGAAGCCGGGCTTATACTTGCCGCGGAGCATCTTTGCCACCTTTGTGGCGAGGCGACCGAGAACCTGATCGGTGGCGTCGACGACGACCCACTCTTTTTTCGCGGTCTCCTTGTTCAGAGAAATGGTCTTGTAACTTAACGTGTCCATTCTTTTGATTAAACTTGTTTTGTTTACTACTAATGTTTCTTTGCCGGAGCTCTCACCGGCGCGCTTTTCCGTTTCTGCGATTCACTAACCGCTCTCCCAGGCCAATGGAAATAGCTATTAACACGCAGATATTGAGCCTTTTAAGGGGCTCTCTGATAATAATCGGCTTGCAAAGGTACGGCTTTCTTATGAATTGACCAAGTTTTTTTACTGTTTTTTTGCATTTTGCTTGCATTTTTTTGTTTTTGCTATTTTGCCACAAATGTCATTGCGAGTTCACAAGTCGTCGCCTTCAAGTTGGGAAGAAGTGAAGAATTTGCCCATATAATAAAAAAAATTAAGAAAAATTTGGTGGAATGGGAAATTGTTTTTACCTTTGCACTTGGATTAGCGATGATCTGTATTAAGATAATTTTGAAACAATCGATTTTATGAATTCGATAAATAAGTTCTTCAGGTGGTATTTCTCCCGCACAGCACTCCCGTATTGGGCCGTGCTCGCGTTCGACAGTTTGGTCGTATTGCTGTCAGGTTTGATGTGCTATGCTCTCGATCATGGTCCCGTTTCCACTTACCGTACCTTTCTTCCCGTTTTGGGTACGCTGTGCTTTTACCTCATCTTTTTTATTATAGGTTTCCGCATCACGCGGATCTATTCGGGTGTTCTCCGCTATTCGTCGTTTTCGGATATCTATCGGATTGGCATGGCTAATCTGATAGGAGTCGGCTGTGTAATTGTACTTCGTTTGTTTTTCAGTGCCGACACCTTTCTAGAGCCAATCAGGATAAAGGAGATTATCTTCACGGGTATTTTGGCTACAGCCATTATGGCCTTCACGCGCGTGTTTATTAAATTTATGTATGAACGTGTGTTGGACTATACCACCCAGAAAAATGCCTTTATATATGGTGTGAAAACGGGTGGCATTGCTTTGGCCAAGAGTCTGCGACTGGCAAATCCCGTGCGCTTCTCTCTGAAAGGCTTTGTCAGTGACGCCGACGACATGGTCGGCCACATGCTGCAAGGTGTGCGTGTCTTCAAGAACGACGAAACCCTTATCGATATGATGAAGAGCAAGAACGTCAGTGTCCTGCTCGTGTCGCCTTTGAAGCGCGACCGTCTGGTTGATAATCAGGAACTAGTGAACAACCTGCTGGATGCGGGCATCAATATCTACATGAGTGATGTCGCCCAGAAATGGGACGGAAAGAGCGACCTCTCGTTAAACTCCCTGCGCGAAGTGCAGATCGAGGACCTCCTGCCGCGCGACGAGATACAGGTAGACCTCCAGGCCGTGGAAGAACTGCTGAAGGGCAAACGTATTCTCATCACCGGCTCTGCAGGCAGCATCGGTTCTGAAATGGTTCGACAGATTGCGAAGTTCGAGCCCGATTATATGGTGCTGATTGATGAGGCCGAGACCCCGCAGCATGATATTCGCCTGATGATGGCGCGCGAGTTCCCTGATATCAAGGCCGAAACCATCGTCACCAGTATCACGAACAAGTCACGCATGAAACAGATTTTCGAGGCATATCGCCCCGATTATGTCTTCCACGCAGCTGCTTACAAGCACGTGCCAATGATGGAAAATAATCCCAGCGAGGCCGTATTTAATAATATATATGGTACGCGCGTGATAGCAGACCTCTCTGTGGAGTACAATGTGCGTAAATTTGTCATGATCTCAACGGATAAGGCCGTGAACCCCACGAATGTCATGGGCTGCTCGAAGCGAATCTGCGAGATCTACTGTCAGTCGCTGAACAAAGCCCTTGTCGAAGGTAAGGTGAAAGGTCAGACGCAGTTCGTGACCACTCGTTTCGGTAATGTGCTGGGCAGCAATGGCAGTGTCATCCCGTTGTTTAAGGAACAGATTAAGAACGGCGGCCCCGTCACCGTCACTCATCCGGACATCATCCGTTTCTTCATGCTAATTCCTGAAGCCTGTAAGTTGGTGCTCGAAGCAGGCACCATGGGCAAAGGCGGCGAAATCTTTATCTTTGATATGGGAAAACCCGTGAAGATCGCCGACCTCGCGCGCCGTATGATCCTTCTTTCCGGAGCTAAGAACGTGGAAGTGAAGTTCACGGGGCTGCGTGATGGCGAGAAGCTCTATGAGGAAGTCCTCAACGATGAGGAAATCACCAAACCGACCTTTAACAAGAAGATAAAGATTGCACAGGTCCGTGAATATGATTACGCAGAAGCCTGCTCCGAAATCGACAAGCTGATTGAGCTGAGTCGGAAGTATGATGATATGGAAACAGTGCGCCAAATGAAGGTCATTGTACCCGAGTATAAGAGCCAACATTCCAAGTATGAAGCCTTGGATAAGGGAAAGTAACATATTTTAAGGCTGAAAGTTTGGCGCAATGGACTGCTTGCAGTACCTTTGCGCCATCATTTTAAAAAGACGGCCCCACAACCAAAGAAAAAACATGAAACGAACAGTTATTTCATCGCTCGTGCTGACCGCTGTCGCAGCCCTTATTTTCTGCGGCTGCAGCAAGGACGAGAGCTATGCCGAAAAGAAAGAGAAAGAGCGCGATGCCATCAAGAGCTTCGTGAGCCGTGATGTCAGCATCATGTTTGAAGGCGACACCGTACTCCATGTCGGTACCATCAATGTCATCGACGAAAAACAGTTCATAGAGCAGGACAGCACCACCGATGTCGCACGCAACGAGTACGTGCTCTTCAACAACACCGGTGTTTATATGCAGATCGTTCGCAAAGGCGTCGGAGGCAAGTTGGAGTCCGGCGAATCCAAGCGCGTCATTGCCCGCTACTTAGAATACAACATCATGGGCGACTCTATCCAGACGCGCAATAATATCCTCTATTACTCCACCACTCCTGATATCATCGACATCACCAATAACTACGGCACCTTCACTGCATCGTTCAACACCGACAACGGCGGCGGAGCCATGTACCGTTCCTACAATTCCACCACCGTGCCTCCAGGCTGGCTGGTGCCTTTCTCCTACATACATATCGGCCGTCAGGTGAACGAGGACGATAAGATAGCCAAGGTGCGCCTGATCCTGCCTCATTCACAGGGGCAGAAGAGCGCCAGCGAATACGTTTATCCTTGTTTTTACGAGATCACGTTCCAGCAGATGCGTGACTAATTACCAACCCCCGCCTTATGAATAACCGTACCACTCGTAAGACAGTTGCCGCCGTGTTGCTGTCTCAGTGCGCATTGACCTCCCAGCAGGTTGTTGCAGCAGATTATCTTCTTTCTACCCCCAAGACCTCCTTGGTAATTACAGCCGAGACGGGCAAGCGCCCTCTTCTTCAATACTACGGCGCCCGCATCGATGGTGCCGAGCTGCAGGGCCTGCTGTCCAGCGGCTTTGGCGTTGCCGCAGAATCCTATCCGGCTTTCGGACTCAACAGTATCACGGAGCGGGCGGTGGCTGTCCGTCAGTCCAACGGCGACCTCAGCCTGGATCTCGCTATCGAGACCGTGGAACAGAAACAGCACCACGACGGCGAAGTGCTGGAGATACGGATGAAGGATAAGATGTATCCCGTCTGTGTCTCGCAGTTCTTCAAGGCTTACGCCGGCACCGACATCATCTCCACGTGGGTCGTCATCACCAATGCCGATAAGAAAAAGGCGGTGACGCTGACGCGTTTCGACTCAGCCTTCCTCACCTTCCACCGAGGCGAGAACTGGCTCACGCACTTCCACGGCAACTGGGGTGCCGAGACGACGATGGACGAGGAACGGTTGACCAACGGGCAGAAAGTCATCGATAACCGCGACGGACTGGTGAACACCGAAACAGATAATCCGTCGGTCATGCTCACCCTGAACGGACGGCCCGAGGAGAACCACGGCAACGTCTTCGGAGGAGCCCTCGCCTGGACCAGCAACTATGTCTTCAAGGCCGACTGCCGCAACGACCGCCTTATCCTCATGGCTGGCATCAATCCCGCCCACTCTGAATACACGCTCGATGCAGGTACGTCGTTCGAGACGCCGGAGTTCTGCATGACCTTCAGCACCACAGGCAAGGGCGGTGTCAGCCGTGCCTTCCACCGCTGGGCCCGCCGCTACAAACTCCACGACGGCAACCGTCTGCACGATATCCTCCTCAACTCCTGGGAGGGCGTCTATTTCAAGGTGAATCAGGAAGGCATGGATGCGATGATGCAAGCCTTCGGTGAGCTCGGAGGCGAACTCTTCGTCATGGACGACGGCTGGTTCGGCAACAAATACCCCCGCAACAACGGCAGCACCAGCCTTGGCGACTGGGAGGTCTGCCAGGAGAAGCTGCCCGGGGGCATACAGGGTCTCATCGACTCGGCAAAGAAGAACGGCATCAAGTTCGGAATCTGGATAGAACCCGAAATGGCAAACACCAAGAGCGAACTCTTCGAGCGTCATCCCGAATGGGTGCTGCAGGTGAAGGACCGCGAACTCTCCACCGGCCGTGGAGGCACCCAGATTGTCCTCGACCTGACGAATCCCGCCGTACAGGACCACGTCTTCAATGTCGTCGATCGGCTGATGACCGAGAACCCCGAGATCTACTACATGAAGTGGGACGACAACAGTCCCCTTCGCGACTACGGCTCGCTCTACCTGCCCAAGGACCGCCAAAGCCACCTCTACATCGACTACCAGCGCGGCCTCTATAGCGTGCTGCAACGCATTCGTGCCAAGTACCCGAAACTCATCATCCAGGCCTGCGCCGGTGGTGGCGGACGCATCAACTATGGTCTGCTGCCGTACTTCGACGAGTTCTGGACCAGTGACGACACCGACGCCCTGCAGCGCATCTACCTCCAATGGGGCGTCTCGCACTTCTATCCTGCTGTGGGCATGGCATCCCACGTCAGTGCCAACCGCAACCACCAGACGGGGCGTGTCACCCCGCTGAAGTTCCGGTTCGATGTGGCCATGAGCGGCCGTCTGGGAATGGAGATTCAGCCGAAGGACATGAACGACACGGACCGCGAATTTGCCCGTCGCGCCATCGCTGCCTACAAGGAGATTCGTCCCACTGTGCAGCTGGGCGACCTCTATCGTCTGGTCTCTCCCTACGAACATAAGGGCTTAGCCTCTGTGATGTACGTTCGTTCCGACGAGTTCCAGCAGTGGAACGGCACTCCACGAACGGACGTCAGCGCTCCCGCCGCCGTACTCTTCGTCTGGAAGATACAGCACTTTATCAACGAGCTACTGCCCGTCGTGCAGCTTCAGGGCCTGGATCCCGCCAAGAACTACCGCCTGCGCGACCTCACCCCGACGGAGGCCGACAAGCCCTGTCCGCTCAACGGTCAAGTGCTCAGTGGCCGTTTCCTGATGGAAAGCGGTCTGGATCTGCGCCCGACCCTGAAGTCCGAATACTCCAGCGTTTGCCTCGCTCTCGAGGAGGAATAACCCTAAAAACTGCCCAATGAAGATATTTGCAGTAGGAATGAACTACGCGGAGCACAATAAAGAGCTCCATGGCGCGTTATTTAAAACAGAAGAGCCCGTCATCTTCACGAAGGCGGACTCGGCGCTGTTGACGAATGGCCGTCCGTTCTTCATTCCGGACTTCACACAGCGGTGTGACTACGAGACGGAACTGGTGGTACGCATCTGCCGCCTCGGGCGCAGTATTCCGCAGCGCTTTGCGCACCGCTACTACGATGCCATGACCGTGGGCATCGACTTCACCGCCCGCGACCTGCAGCAACAGCTGACGGCAAAGGGTCACCCCTGGGAACTCTGCAAGGGCTTCGATGGCAGCGCCGCCGTTGGGCGCTTTGTGCCGAAGGAACGTTTCGGGCACGACATCCAGGACCTGCACTTCCACCTCGACATCAATGGACAGACGGTGCAGCGCGGACACACGGCCGATATGCTTCGCCCGGTCGACGAACTGGTGAGCTACATCAGCCGGTTCTTCACCCTGAAAACGGGCGACCTCCTCTATACCGGCACTCCCGTGGGCGTGGGGCCCGTTCATGAGAACGACCACCTCTGCGGCTGGCTCGAGGACGAGAAACTATTGGAATTCAACGTAAAGTGAACACAGCACACGTTCATCACCACGTGATACGAAAGCTCATCATACTGCTGCTGCTGGTGACCCCTCTCGCAGGGCACGCCCAGCAGACCTTCACGCAGCTCGACTGGAACGAACTGCGGATAGATTCCGTGTTGCCACACTACACAGAGGTCGTGCCCCTGGAGACGGACTATCACCTTTTTACATACTACGCGCGCGTAAGGTATCCCGAGTGGATGCCGCTGACCAAGGAGGAGACGGTTGTCGCCGAGCGCTTTGCCGACCAATTGGCCGACACCCTACGCATCGAGACCTACGTCGGCGTCAGTCGCGGTCAGGGCCTGATAGACCTGGACTTCATCCCCATCGTTCGCAACGGAGGCACCTTCTGGAAACTGAAAAGCGGAAAGGTGGAGATCGTTCCTGTTTGGAACGGCAAACAGCCGAAGGCGAGGAGAGTTGCTGCTGCAACCGCCCGTCAATCCCTGAGCACTCGCGCTGACAACGTCCGCGGTCGCTGGGCCGACAACAGTGTGCTGGCCGACGGCAAATGGGTGAAGCTCAGCCTCAAGGACGACGGCATCTATCATCTGACGACCGCGCAGCTGCGCTCCATGGGTTTCTCCAATACAAAGAATATCCGCGTCTATGGCTACGGCGGTCATCTGCAGCCGGAACTCATCCAGGCCGACACCGACCCCGACGACCTCACCGAAGTGGCCCTGCTGCCCGTGGACGACGGCTATCTGTTCCACGCCAACGGACTGTCGCACTGGAACGACGGCCAGCACATCCTCAATCACTACGCCCGCACCGCCGGCTATTTCGTCACCGAGGCCGACTCGCCCGCCAAGCTCGACTACGCTGCCGACTCCCTCTTCACCGCTCCCTCTGACGCCGCCGACACCATTACCGCTTTCGCCGCCGGAACCTTCTACGACCCGCAGGAATATGCCTGGTACCAGGGCGGCCGACAGCTCTATGAGAACTTCGACTTCATCAGCAAGGGAGCAAACACCTATAAGCTGCCGTTGCCCACCTATGCCCGTGCCGACAGTCCGGCGCAGCTCCGTGTGCGCTTCTCGGCCAGCAGTTCTACGGCAACCACCGTGCAGACTTCCTTCAACGGCGCTTCGCTCGCGAGCTTCAATGTCAGCGACCTGGGCTCCGAGTACAATGCCGCTCGCGAGGTCGACAAGGTCTACACCGTTCAGTCGCCCCAGCAGGAAAACAGCATCCGCTTCGCCACCCCCACGGGAGTGCATGCCCGTCTGAACTTCTTTGAACTCACTTATACCGGTGTGCTCCGCATCGACGCCACCCATCCCTATCTCCAGTTTGCCCACGAGAACAGCGGCGGAGCAGAGATCCTGCTCGTCGAGGTCGCTGAGGGTATGACTCCTGAAATCTGGCGACTGGAAGAAGGACGCCAGCCCGCCCTGCGTCTGAAGACCACCGAAGTGAAGGTCAACGGCCGCCGCTGCGTCCGTGCTGCCATCGATGCCGACGGTCGTCAGCACCGTTATGTCGTCTTCGACACCTCCGACCTCACGGCCTACCAGGCACCCACCGTCGTCGGCGAAATCCCCAACCAGAACCTCCATGCCGTGGACTCCCTCGACATGGTCATCATCACCCCTGCCAGCGGCATCTTCGACGCCCAGGCCGAGCGGCTGGCAGCAGTGCACCGCGAACTCGACAGCCTGCGCATCGGAGTCTTCCGCGCCGACCAGATCTACAACGAGTTCTCCAGCGGCACACCCGACGCCACCGCCTACCGCCGCTTCCTGAAGATGCTCTACGACCGCGGACTCGCCCACGGCTTGGCCCCCCGCTACCTCCTGCTCTTCGGCGACTGCGCCTGGGACAACCGTATGCTGACCGCCACGTGGCGCACCTCCGACCCCAATGACTTCCTGCTCTGCTACGAGAGCGAGAACTCCCTCAACGACATGGAATGCTACGTCATGGAAGACTACTTTGGACTCCTCGACGACGGCGAGGGAGCAAACCTCAAACGCGACAAGAGCGACCTCGGTATCGGACGTTTCCCCGTGCGCACCTTGAAGGAAGCCACCATGGTAGTCGACAAGACCATTCGCTACCTCCGCTCCGAAGAGGCCGGCGCCTGGAAGAATATCGTCTGCTTCATGGGCGACGACGGCGACCGCAACCTACACGAAGATATGGCCGACCAAGTGGCGAACCAAGTGGCAGCAGCACACCCCGAACTCGAGGTGCGAAAAGTCATCTGGGATGCCTATACCCGCGAGAGCACCGCATCGGGATTCCGCTATCCCGAGGTGACACAGATACTGAAGAAACAGATGGAGGAAGGCGCCCTGATGATGAACTACACGGGCCACGCCTCGACCTACACCCTCTCACATGAACAGGTGCTGCGCGTCGAGGACTTCCCGAACTTCACCGCTCCACGTCCGCCCCTCTGGGTCACTGCTGCCTGCGATGTCATGCCCTTCGACACCCAGAAGGAAAACTTCGGCGAGACCGCCCTCCTCAATGAAACAGGAGCTGCCATCGCCTTCTACGGCACCACACGCACCGTGAATGCCGGCGAGAACAAAGGCCTGAACCAAGCCTACTGCTCCTATGTCTTCGCCACCGACGAGCAAGGTCGAGGCAACCGGCTCGGTGATGCCGGACGACTGGCGAAGGTACAGGTCATCGACCGGGGACAGACCGGCACCAACAAACTGCACTACGCCCTCCTCGGCGACCCCGCCCTGCGCTTAGGCAGCCTCACCTGCCGCGTCGTCCTCGATAGCATCAACGGCAAGGCCATTGCCTCCCTGGGCGATGACTTCACCCTCCATGGCGGAGGTGTGGCGCGGCTGGCAGGACATGTCGCCGGAGCCGACGGCAGCCTCCTCAGCGACTTCTCGGGCAGTCTCAGTGTGCGCCTCTACGACAGCAAGAGCACCATCGTCTGCAACAAGTACGACGCCGCCACCGACGCCGCCTTCACCTTCAGCGCCTACGACAAGATCCTCTACAACGGACAGGACAGCGTGCGCCACGGACGCTTCGCCCTGTCATGTCCCATACCCCTCGACATCAAATACAGCGAGGCCCCCGGACGCGTACTCTTCTATGCCATCTCCAACGACCGACGCACCGAAGCCAACGGCTACAGCCACGACTTCCTCCTCGGAGGTACCGAGCCAAACCTCAACGACACCATCGGCCCCAAGATCCTCGCAGTGCTCGGCGACGATGAGTTCCAGGACGGCGGTGTCGTCGGAGCTACGCCCTTCTTCATGGCACAGCTCGAGGACGAGAGCGGCATCAACAACTCTGGCAATGGGGTAGGGCACGACCTCGAACTCGTCATCGACAATCAGGCCGCCCGCACCTACAACCTCAACGACTATTTCGTCAGCGATGTCGGCGACTACCGCCGCGGCACCGTCTCCTTCAGTATCCCGACCCTCGACGCCGGACAGCACCAGCTGACCTTCCGCGCCTGGGACATGCTCAACAACCCCGGCAGCCAGACACTCTCCTTCGTCGTGGATCCCACCAAGAGCATGAGCTTCACCCAGTTCCGTCTCAGCAATAACCCCGCCAGCACCTCCACCCAGTTCATGCTCACCTACGACCGTCCGGGCAGCACCTGCGAGTTCACCATCGAGGTGACGGACTTCACGGGTCGCCTGCTTTGGCAGCGTTCGCTCACCGGCAGCAGTTCCAGCGGCCTCTATGTCATCCCCTGGGATCTCACCACCGGTGCCGGCAATGCCGTTCACAACGGCATCTACCTCTGTCGGGCCCACATCCGCTGCGACGAAAGCAAAGAAGTGACCAAGACTTGCAAACTCATCATCAACCGAAAACAATAAATCGCCCCTTCCTGCGTTCTTATATAAGAATAACCCACACGAATGTCGCAAATGATACGATACACACGATACCTACTCCTGTCGATCTGCCTCCTAACCACGGCACTTACCGCCAGCGCCCAGGACCAGCAGAACAGGTTCAACCCCGTCCAGTACAGCGTCCCCATGCTCACCATCGCACCCGATGCCCGCGGTGGCGGCTACGGCGATATCGGTGCAGCCACCGAGGCCGACAACAATTCGCAGTACTGGAATCCCGCCAAGTACCCCTTCTGTGTCGCCAGAGCGGGCGTCGCCGTCAGCTACACCCCCTGGCTGCGTAAGATTGTCAGCGACATCAACCTCGCCAACATCAGCGGTTTCTATCGTATTGGCAACTACAGCGCCATCAGTGCCTCGCTGCGTTATTTCTCCCTCGGCGAAGTAGAGTTCTGGGACAACTACGGCGAAGGCGTCACCGGCGCTGGAGCCGGCATGACCATCAAGCCCTACGAGCTGGCAGCCGACGTGGCCTACTCACGTATGCTCTCCGATTACTTCTCGATGGCGGTTGGAATGCGTTTCATCTTCTCCGACATCACCTTCAACTACGAGGACGAGAGCTCTCCCGGCAAAGCCTTTGCCGCCGATATCGCCATGTACTACAATAACTACGTCAATATCGGAAAGCGCGAATGCGGCATCGGCGTAGGACTGAACATCTCCAATATCGGTTCCAAGATCAGCTACGGCGGCACCGACAACAGCGAGTTCATCCCCACCAACCTGCGTCTGGGACTGAACTTCACCATCCCCTTCGATGAATACAACCGCCTCAGCCTCTTTGCCGACGCCAACAAACTCCTCGTTCCCACCTATCCCATGCAAGGTGCCGATGAGTCCGGCGAGGACTACACCGCCCGCGTGCAGAAGGAATACTACGACGTGTCCCCCATTGCCGGTATCTTCAAGAGCTTCCACGACGCCCCCAACGGCTTCAAGGAAGAGCTGCAGGAAATACAGTGGAGTGTGGGTGCAGAATACTCCTACAACGACCGCTTCTTCGTCCGCTTAGGCTACCACGACGAACACCCCAACAAGGGTAACCGAAAGTACATCTGCGCCGGCGCCGGCTTCAAGATGAGCATCTTCTCCATCGATGCCGCCTACGTCTTCTCCACCGCCCAGACCAACCCCCTCGACCAAACCATGCGCTTCACCCTTGGCTTCGACCTCGATGGCATCAAGGACCTGTTTGGAAAGAAACGGTGAGGAGGCGCGAAATGACGGAAGTTAGGTGACCTTTGGTCACGGAAGTTATGCCGCTTCGCGGCGGAAGTTAAAGAAGTTATGTGACCTTCGGTCACGGAAGTTAAAGAAGTTATGCGGTCAAGGCCGCGGAAGTTAAAGAAGTTAGGTGGCTGATGGCCACGGAAGTTAAAGAAGTTATGCGGCCAAGGCCGCGGAAGTTAAAGAAGTTAGGTGACCTTTGGTCATGGAAGTTAAAGAAGTTAGGCGGCCAAGGCCGCGGAAGTTAGAGGAAGTTATGAAGAATTATCCGAAAACATATAACTTTGAGAACCTGAAGGTATGGCAGGCAGCACATTCGTTTGTCCTTTTGATCTACCGTATCACCCGGCACTTTCCAGAGGATGAGAAGTATGGACTCACTTCACAATTTCGTCGTGCAGCCGTCTCCATAGAAGCAAACATAGCCGAAGGCTATAAGAAATTAAGTAAGGCAGATAAATTGCGATTCTACAACATCTCTCAAGGAAGTCTCGAAGAGTGTCGCGATTATCATGTCCTTTCACGGGATTTAGAATATCTCATGGATGATGAATTCGAACAACTTCATGCATCCATAGAAGAAACGAGCATACTCCTCAATGCCTATTGTAAGGCCATCGCAGAGGACAAAAGAAACAGATAAGGAAGTTATGCAGCTAAGGCCGCGGAAGTTATAGAAGTTATGTGACCTTCGGTCACGGAAGTTAAAGAAGTTATGTGACCTTTGGTCATGGAAGTTAAAGAAGTTATGCGGCCAAGGCTGCGGAAGTTATAGAGGAAGTTAAGTCGCAGAGCGACAGAAGTTATAAAGGAAGTTATGTGACCTTCGGTCACGGAAGTTATAAGAAGTTATGCCGCTTTGCGGCGGTAATTATATAGGAAGTTAAGTCGCAGAGCGACAGAAATACATATGGATTATCCTAAAACATATAACATTGAGAACCTGAAGGTGTGGCGCATCGTGACCAACCTTCCGCCGCTCTGCGGCCTAACTCCCGTGACCAAAGGTCACCTAACTTCCGCCGCGAAGCGGCATAACTTCTGTGGCCCCCGGCCACTTAACTTCCGTCGCTCTGCGACCTAACTCCCGTGACCAAAGGTCACCTAACTTCCGCCGCTTAGCGGCATAACTTCTGTGGCCCCCGGCCACTTAACTTCTAAAAAACCATGTTCAGAATCGGTTTCGGCTTCGATGTCCATCAGTTAGTTCCCGACCGCGAGTTGTGGCTCGGGGGAATCCGTATAGACCACAGCCTCGGGTTGCTGGGTCACTCCGACGCAGACGTACTCATCCACGCCATCTGCGACGCCCTCCTCGGCGCCGCCAATATGCGCGACATCGGCTATCATTTCCCCGATACCGCCGCAGAGACCGACGGCATCGATAGCAAGATTCTGCTCCGCCGCACCGTGGAGCTCATCGCCACCAAGGGCTACGCCGTCGGCAATATCGATGCCACCGTCTGTGCCGAGCGTCCAAAACTCAACCCCCACATCCCCGCTATGCAACAGTGCCTGGCAGAAGTCATCGGCTGCGACCCAGATGCCGTCAGCATCAAAGCCACCACCACCGAGCACCTCGGCTTTACCGGACGCGAAGAAGGCATCTCCGCCTACGCCGTCTGCCTCATTCAGCCCCTATAATACGAGGGCTCAGCGAATCCCCACCTCACAACCAATCGTTTTGCCAAAGACATATATACGTCTTGGCCGAGACGTCCTTTCGTGGAAGCCGTTACGTCTTATCGTATGAACCCTTGACGTCTTTTTCCTCAGTCAAACAGATGCTTGTAGCTTTTTCTGTCTATTTTTCCATTATATGTTCTATTGATTTTATTAACTTGCTCATAGAACAAGGGGACTTTGTATGCCTCAAGTCGTGTTTTCAGATACATCGCCAACGCTTTTTTATCCAACTTGCGACCTTCAGCCATTACGACCAATAGTTTGAGTGCGCATCCTGTTATGCCATGCCTCACTGGAATACATATACAGTCCTCAATTAGTTTGGATTCCATGGCAGCATCCTCAATCTCAGTTGGTGCAACCTTGAATCCACCGATGTTGATTATATCATCGCGCCGCCCTGTTAGATGTATGAATCCCTGTTCGTCCCTGTAACCCAAATCAGCCATGTAGATTTTTCCTTCGTGCAGAATCTCTGCTGTTCGTCTTTCATCCCCTACATATCCACTCATGATGGTTTTGCCTGATACCACAAGACTTCCGTCTTCAGCAATCTGAAGATCCGCATTAGGCATCGTATGTCCTATGCACCCTTCCATATACTTTCCGTCGTTGAACTGATAGGTGGATACACAGCCGATTTCTGTTCCTCCATAGGTGTTGTACAGTCGTGAATTGGGGAGTAATTCGCTGAGTTGCTTCATGTCTGCACTAAATATAGGAGCTGCCCCCGTCTCGATGAAGTCAATAAGAGGAGCAACAGAATGCAGTTGTTCAGAAGAGAACTGTAGCAAGATGCGAATGCTGGCAGGTACAAGGAACGTAGCAAAATGTCGGAAAGGCAGTTCGAAGACTTGGAAGAAAGCATTCAGATCCCTCAATCCATCAAGGATGCATAATGTGCCACCGACGGTAAGAATGGGGTGTATCTTGAAAAGTGAGGCAATGTGATTGAGCGGTCCGCTAACGATAAAAGCGAGCTCCGGATGAAACTTCATTTCAGAGATGAAATTGTCTGCACAGGCCGAAAGGCAGGTTTGTGAAAGCATCACGCCTTTGGCTTGCCCGGAAGTACCTGTTGTATAGAGGATGTCTGTGATATCTGCCGGATACTGACACGCCTCCACCTCATTCTTAACCTTGTTGAAGATTTCATCAGAAACCGAGTGTTCCAAAGGGACGGCTATTGCATTCAGCAGATGCACGGCACAATAGGTTGCCACAAAAGATGCATCTTGCGACGCCCGAAATACAAAGGGGCGATGCATCTCTAATCCGTTGGCCCTCAGCTGCTCGGCACAATCCTGAATGTCTTTCCACAACTGGCTGTAAGTAACCTGCTCAGAACCCTGAACGATAGCACAGTGCTCAGGCTTTTGTTGGGCATGTTCCTGCAGATAATCTTCTAATCTCATGGCTTCTTCAGTTTTGATTCTACCATACGAACCAAAGCATCGAGTGAGATGAGGTTCTTGGGTGTGGCATCCTGCATGTTCAATGGGATGGAATACTGATTGCCCAGCACCGTCAATATGGTAACAACACCTATGGAGTCGAGTTGCTCGAAAAGGAACTCGGATTCAAAATCTACCATCGGGAGGGCGTCGGATAACAGCGCCTTAATTTCTTCTTTCATAATCATTTAGTCTTATAATAATCAGGATTACTCTTTCTCCTCAGGAAGATGGAGGCCAATGTAATAGGATGTCTGCGTGGTTCACCGTTCTTCATGGTGAGCCAGCGGAAAAGCAAAGGCGGAATGAGGTAGGTCATGAAAACTACAGAAATCATGCCAATGATTGTCACTTCTGCCAGAGAGTGCATCGCGGGATGTTTGGCTATAATCAGTGAGCCTATTCCAATAAACATAATGAGTGCCGACTGAAGGATACTGACCTTATAGGACGGCAGTATGGGACGATGATGCGTATATTCATACTGGCAGCCCTCAGTCATAAAGATGGTGTAGTCATCACCCTGGCCGAAAATGAAGGTTGCCAAAATGATATTCACAATGTTGAACTTAATACCAAGTAAAGCCATGAGTCCAAGGATGCACACCCAGCTAAGCGCCATGGGCAAGAAGGAGATGATGGCAAGTTCTATCTTACCAAAGGAAAACCATAGGAAGAAGAACACAATGAGCGAGCAGGCCCAACCTATGTAGTTGAAATTGTCAGACAGAGCATTCGCCATCCGATTATTGATACTTGCCACATCAAAGCTATGGGGCAGGCTCTGCTTCACCTGGTCTAAATGCTCATCAGGTACGGACAAGGACTCCACGACATAGTGCGTTCCTGTCTCCTTGTTTTCCGTTATGTTCTGACCGAAAAGCATTTCATATAGTGGAACAAAGGCGTCCGCAGGGAGGCATTCCAAGGTGCCAGCTTCTTGGATGGAAGCAAAATACGGTTGGAATGCCGCTGAAGAGAAACCGTTTGCAGATGCTGCTTCTTGGATTTCTTCGGTAAGGATGTTGTAATTTCTCTTTACAAATTCTTTCCATCGGTCAAGGCGGCGATGTTGCTCTTTTTCTGGAATGAGGAAGCGCGAAACGCCACGATGCTGCGCTACGAATCCATTATCCATGAGTGAGTCGACAGTTGCCTGTACATCCAGATTTCCCTGGAGCGCCTCGTCTGTGGTTTCCCCAGACGAATAGACATAAACGGTGGTCTGATCATCTGAGGATGCATTCATCTGAAACTGTTGAAAATAAGCCATGTCAGCGCGCTGTTGCTCGGTCATGTAGTTGATGTTCGCAATATTGGAATCGAACTCAACTTTCACACTGAAAAAAGCCAGGAAAGCAGTAACAACAAGGGTCCCCCATACAATGATGCGGTTCTGTTCGGGATGATAGCCCGCTACATTATCCAACAGCTTGACAGCAAATCCTGTATGATGCCCCACCTTTACCATTCTTGGCAAATATATCAACACGAAAAGAATGGTTCCCACGAGCATGAGAGAAGCAAAAATCCCCAAATCACGCAAGGCGCTACTATTCAGGGGAACCAAAGCCAGGAAGGCTCCAACCGTAGTGATGTTGCCAACAACAAGGGGCTTCCAGATCTCCTTGATAGCCCTGAGTATATCCGGCTGGTGATTCGTGTGGGAAATCAGGTGTAGTGGATAGTTGATGGCTATGCCCAGAATCACACTGGAGATTCCTAAAACGATAATGCTCACTTCGCTTCGGAACAGAGCCACAACACCTAAGGCAAAAAGCCAACCCCAGCCGATAGACAACAGAATCAGCAGGATATTACGCACCGACTGCAAAGAAAATACCAGAAGTAGAACGATTAATACCGAAGCAAGAACGATGGCCTTTATACTATCGGTTTTTATTTGGGAAGCGTTGCCCACGGCAATCACCGGGCCACCTGTTACATGTGCTTCCACATTCGGATATTTCTCGTGAGTACGCGAAAGGGCATCATTGAGCAAACCAAGAAGCTGAGAGTTGTGCTCCGTCTCGCTGTTTCCGAAAGGAGAAGTCACCATCACGATGCCACATGACAGATCTCCTGTGAAAATGTAGCCATCGTATAACTCAAAGGAGGACTGTGGGTTACTCCTACGAAGAGACTCCATTACAGGAGCGAACAGATTCAAGGGATCGCGTGCTACATGTTGCGTTAGCATTCCACCTGTCGGCAACATCAGCAGTTCACGGTCGCGCGCCAATTGCTCTGTCACATAATGGGGTAGGGCCAGTAGGCTATCCATCCGCCTATAATCAGAATCAGTTAGGAAATACGGAATATGGGCGTAGACAAAGTCCGTTGCCTCGCTGATTATATTTTCATCCACCTGAGCCGTGATTTCGCGGCACCATCCTGAAGTATCCAGCTCCTGGACCTCTCCGAGGAAGTGTTCTATCGCCTCAACGGTCATTTCTTCATCTCCGGGGTTCGAGAATAACACAAACAGGCGGTTGGCTCCTGAGAGGTTCTCATAGACGCCAAATGATTCCTTGTCCGAATCCTCCAGCGGCATGAACTCACGGATATCCTCATTAAAGTGCAGCGATACGATGGAATATACAAGTATCCCCGTGAGACAGATAAGCGAACACCAGTATAATTTCATCTTTTCACAGGATTTGCATAAATACTCAGGAAGATCTCAAGCAGTTCATCCACATCATGACTGCTGCTATATTCTTTCACCCATGAGGCGTGCTTCACGAATGCCTCCTTCTCCGCCGCAGTATAATGAGACGCATAAGTATCCGTCCCCGTCAGCAGGTCACAGGCTATATAGTTATTGGGCGTCAGGTGATAGGCCGAACGGATACGTTGGTCCACGAGATTTGCTACTTGCTTGCAGAAATCATTCAATCCCAGATGAGCGTAGGCCTGAAGCTCAGCCTTCGTAATGGGCTTGCAAATCTCAAAGTGAACATGCCCCTTCGGCTGTAAGATTCCAGTGAGAATACTGTTCAGGTCCTCTCCGGCCTGTTTCACGTAGGGGCCGCGACGGGTCGCATAAAGCTCCAGAGCCTTCAGCTTATCGCACGATTCCCATTCATAAGATACGGCAATCGGCACGATATTCAGTGCCCCAAGCGACTCTACCAAGTCATCCGCGCCACTCATCGCAAACATCTTGATGATACCCTGATCTGTGGCATCAATGCCATCCTTCGTGCGGCCGTTGCGCTGGGCAATCCACACCGACTGCCGCTTGCAGAGCAACGTATGCCGGATATACTCCGAAAGTTTCATCGAGGCCTTGTAGAACTCACGAGCACTTCCTCCGGGTCGCTCAACGCGGAACATCTTATTCGACTTTCCGATATCAATGACCAGATCGCCCTTCATCAGATTCGCGCCGAAAGTGATTTCCGTTGTATCATGGCCATAATCCGTCAGCACAATCTGCAACAGGCTCGCATCCAGCATAATATCACGATGATTCGAGACGTACAGGTAGCAGGCTTTCGGATCTATTCGTTCCATACCGCCACACGTGAACTCAGTGATGCTCCTCTGTATAACTTGTTTTTGGGCAGGATACATGACGCCTAACTGGAACTCACGAATCGTACGCATATTTGCCACGCGATTCCGCACGACTTCCACATCTTCGTCTGGGAAAACATACCGACTCAGCATTCCAAACTCCGCACTCTTCGCTATACGACGCATCGCACCGGGGATATCATCGTCCGTGTAGGGAGCTATATCATGTTCCTTGATCTTGTTCAGTACATAGTTCTCCCCCAAGATGGCCTCGCACGTCTGAATTGCTGTCAGGGGAACACCGCAGAATCCGTGCAAATTGCAGTTCTGTCCTGTTAGCAGCAGATTCTTCACCTTCGTCACCACCGGAACCTGCGAAAGCACAATATTCTTATAGTCTTTCTGGAATCCGCACATTCCGCCTTCTTTCGCTCCGTAGTAATCGCGAATGGTGAGCGGCGAGGCGATGTTTATGTCTTCTATGCAGTTCCGGAACTGGGGGTACATCTCTTCCATGCAGGCCAGAAGCTTCTCCGCGCATGCCTGTTTCCAAGCCACATAGTCCGCACCGCGATGTCCCACTGTGGTATCTTCCCATTGCCGTACCTCATCCCATAGCATTGGCGATGTGATGATCATCTTCGTCGAGTACGCTCCCTGCTGCTCTTCAGGAGGTGTCATGTACAGAAAGCCCAAAGGCCATGTACGGTTCTGCCGACCGAAATTCCACACATCGTCGTAGCGAGTCATATAGTAGCCCGAATAGTTGAGGTACCGGAACGTACCCTCCTTCAGCTTGATGTTCAGCGTGAACGCCGAATACGAGTTGGGAATCGAATACAGGCGCGTCCGGTAGGCCTTCGGCAGCAGCGTTGCATCATCCAGCAGACCCATGAATGTACAAGGGTGGATTGCGCAGATATAATAGTCGCCTTGCAGCTCCCGCCCTTGCTTCGTTTCTATCCCGCTTATCAGCCCCCCAGCCGAATGTACGTGGGTCACACCGTCACCCGTTATCACCTTTCCCCCGTGCTTGCAGATATATTCGCTCAGCGTCTCTGCAAAACGATAGCTACCGCCGGCGAAGCGGCTGGCACCGTCGATGTATAGAGCAGAAATGACAGCATGAATGTAGGCCGGAGTCACGTCCCCGCGCCCCGAATACAAAGGGTTCATGTACGACACCACACTCCTCAGCTTCGCATCCGTCACGTAACTGCCCACAAAAGCGTCGGCCGACATCATGAACTCGCTCGAATGAACGGGTATGTGACTATCGCTCGGGCGAAGGTAAAAGAGGTCTATCTCATTTGCCAGACGGTAAACGGCATCTACGTACCGTTCCAGCGCTTCACGTTCATGAGGGAATTCCCGTGCCAGCCCTTCCACGAACTGCTCACGACCCTTCGATATACGGTACCGCCGCCCGTCCTCTGCAAAATAAAGCTCATCCGTGAAGGCACCGTCCAAGTCTGCCACATGCATCTCATCCAGAATGCCAAGATAGTCACAGAGCCTACGGATATTGCCGCCACGTTGCAGGCCGCCAATCACATGCATACCAGTGTCGAACACTTCGCCGAAGCGTGTGAAACTCTGTAGCCCGCCACCCACTGTGGCGTTCTTTTCCACCACCGTAACGTTCAGCCCTTCTTTCGAAAGGATGGCACCCGTGAACAGGCCGCCAAGCCCGCCGCCTATGATGATTGCACTCTTATCCATGATTTTTCCTTATGATTTCACTACAAGTTACAATACTGCCTACCAGCACACCCATCATTCCGTGAGAATTCACATTTTGGCCTGCCAGAAACAGGTTCGGAATCTTCGTACGGTAAGGCACACGGCCGGCAGCACCCAGACTTACATCCTTGGCCACACCATACATCGAACCCCACTCCGTACCCGTGTAGCTTGCGTAGGTCAGAGGCGTCGAGGTCCAGTAACTCTCTATGGCATCCAATACACCCGGGTGATGCTCTTCCAACAGCGCTAGCAATCGCTCTGCATGCTGCCGCTTGAAGGCCTCATAATCCTCACCTCGTCGTCCAGTTGCCGTATGTTCCCATTGTGCCACGTCCGCATAGTTCATATACGAGATCACCTCCCCGCACCTCGCATACTGCGGGTTCCTCTCGTGGCACAGGTGCATATACAAGAACCCCATCGGCCATTCTCCCTCCTCCCAAGAATAATGCTCGCATCCCCACGGCGACCTGCCCCGATATCCGAAATAATTACTTCGCATATAAGGAAGCCTTCCCTCCTTGAACTTCAAGTACACCACAAATGCACCCGTCGTCTCCCTCAAACTCCCAATACGCTTCCTGTACGCTGGCCTCAGCAGCGGCCCATCCACCAACTCCAGCAGCCGCTTCGGATGAATCGTGCTTACCACATAATCCGCTGGGTAGTATTCCCCGTCAGCTGTCTCCACACCGCGTACTGCGTCCTCCTTGCAGTCGATGCCCACCACACGTTTGCGTGTCAACACACCGCCCCCAGACCGTTCAAGAACATCCCTCAGCGCACGCGCTATCGCGTCACTTCCCCCCACAATCCTAAAGGCACTTCGGTTATAGAAGTCCATGATAAATGCGTGCTGCGCAAAAGGAGTCTTGTCGCGCTCACCGGCATACAGCGGCAAATCTCCCACAAGCACATTCTTCAGCAACTCATCCTGAAACAGCTCATCGAGAATCTCATTGACCGGGCACTGCTGATAACGGGAATCCAACACCCGGTCACGCCCCTCGCTTTCCAGAGAGTTCAGTGCCGAGCTTGCCGAAATCTCACCTACAATCCACATATACTCCGCCAATCCGTCCTTCTCCTTCGGAAAATAACTCCCCATCTGCTCCACGAAGGCCTCACAACCATTCGCAAAACAGAAACGTTCCCCTCCCAGCGAGATCACATTATATGCCGAGCTGTCAAGAGCACTCAGCTCTATCGCGTCCACCACTCCCAAATACTCCAACATTCGTCCCATAGGCTGTACCGGAGCTGCCGAGCCGATGAAATGCATACCCGTCTCGAACTTCGCACCACTCCGCACAAAGCACTGCAGGCAGCCCCCAATCTGGGCGCCCTGCTCCAGTACCAGCACGTCAAAACCAGCACGCTGCAACAGGACACCGCACGATAGCCCGCCAAGGCCCGAACCTATGATAACAACCCTCTTTCCCACAACTATTAATATCTCAATCTTCCAATTATGAATTATCAATTATCAATTTCTAACTTTCAACTTTTCAACTTTTAATTATGCTCTCCTCCACCTCCTCATATCTCCTTTTATAATACTTCCGCATCGCAGACGCCTGAGCTCTTGTCGACGACCCCAGCTCTCGCAATTCCGCAGCACTGATCCGCCCGTCGATCTCTACACGAATCACACCCCGATTCAGCAACCAACCACGTTTTGGCAGCACATAACCCGCACCATACAGCACCATCGGAACTATATCCAATCCAAGCATTTCTGCCAGATGAAAAGCGCCCTGATGAAAACGACTGATTGAACAGTCCTCAGAACGACTGCCCTCAGGATACACCGCAATACTATAACCCCGATCCACAAGCTCACGCAGACGAGGCAGCACCCCCTCGATACCATCATACACCGGCAAGAATTCGGCACAACGGATCAGGTAACCGTAAAACACATTCTTCCACACCCATTCCTTTGTTAGCACCACAATCTTCGGAGATTGAACCAGCAGAGCCAGTACATCCAAATGAGACTGATGGTTACAGATGATAACCGCCGGACGATCGAAACACTCACCACCACGGTTCACTTCGCTATAACGCACACCCGGTATTCCATGAATCTTCAGCACCACACTCGACAGATACTGCAGCAGCTGATGCACTCGGAAGCGCTTCTCGTCTGTCTTACCCCCGATACTCATATACAGCGCTACACAGGGAGTCACGGCAACCATCATTATCAAAAAGAAAAGCAGGGAATAAACTGTCCGCAACAACCGTAAGCCGAAACGAAGCAATCGACGGGGATAACCATAGACCACAGCCAGGAAACAAAGCACCGTATTCAACAACGAGATACGACCAAAGTCCCTAAACCCACGGAAATGTGACACGCGCTCTTCACGAGGAGGATAATACACATCGATGCTCTCGCTCACCATAGGCACACCAGCCCACGAAGCAAACACCAGCAGCTCAAGTTCTGCCTCGTAACCCGAAGTGAGACACCATAGACCACTCAGCCGCTTTAAGGGATACAGGCGATAACCCGTCTGCGTATCTCTCAAATACCGTCCCGTCTCTACAGCGAACCAGAAGTTGCTGAAGCCATTTGCAAACCGGCTGCCAAAGCTGCGGTCACAATCCTCCGCGAACTTCCTTTTGCCCACAATGATAGCATCCGGATGACGTCGGTTTGCCCGCAGGAAACTGGGGATATCTTCAGGAAAATGCTGACCGTCACCATCCAGAGTGATAGCGAAAGAGAACCCCAGCTCTATTGCCTTCTGGAAGCCCACCTTCAGGGCATGACCCTTTCCTGCATTCTTCTCGTAGACAACTAATGTGATTCCCTCTACAGCCTCCAGCAATTGAAGTGTGTCATCGGTGCAGCCGTCACACACGACAATGACATCGTCACACTCGCATAGTGTTCGTTGCACGACATCAACAATCGTACCCGAATTATTATAAGTCGGGATCACGACACAAATGCCGCGGTTATGGAGTAGCTTCTTGTTCTCGTTCATATTGGTTCTGGTTGCATCATCAGCGAGAGCTTTGCGTATTCTGCGCCATCATTGTCGGAAACCGTGATCTGAGCACGGACCACGTTCTTTCCGTCCCCTTCAGCGCTTACGCTTTCTGAAATCTTGCTGATGCTATAGTGTATCTCACGGATTTGATCCGGAGAGACGAGTTTCATAAACTTCACATTCTTGACGCAGATAATCTTCAGGGGCTTCTTCAGCGCTAACTGTAATAGCTCGTGGGCAATCTGTAAAATACATACACCGGGAGTGATTGGCTCCCCGGGGAAGTGGGCAGCGTAGATGAAGTGCCCCGCATTCAGCCGCAGGAGATAATCATGAGCGCCGTCCTCATGCGTTTCTCTCGTTATCGTATATAATTCATTCAGGAGTTTCATCGCTCAGTGGAGTAAACGTATATTTTAGCTGGTATTTCTTATTTTCGTAGACCACGTTCCTAGGCAGCTGCTTCACGATGGCCTTCAGGTCTTTTTTCAATTGCCTCTTGAGGTAGCAGCGGTTCATCGCTGGCATTATCTGAGTGAGCTTGATCCGTTCTTTATCCTTCTGGTACTCGAAGCTGAAGGTCGAAACGCCGAATTCATTGAATACGGCCCCTTTCGTAATGTCGCCTTCGTCGTTCAGAACACAGATTCCGCTAAGGTAAACCTGCCGCAGTTCTATCTGCACCAGATAGCGGCTTTGCTGTGCATAACCTGCCACGGACAGCAGCATCAGCAGTATCAATATTCTGAAAGACCTCCACCCGTACATAGTTACTCTACGTTGAAGATTTTTGCATCCACGGGCTTGTTTACCACCACATCCTGCATCTGGATGATTGTGTGGTCACCGTTCTTCTCGTACATCTCTACTGTGGATACGACCTGGTTGGCAACATCAAAGTGGAGCACCAGTCGATCCCACAGCTGCTTCAGCTCTTTCCGTTTGGGAACAAGTGTTGCAATATATTCGAGGCCCGTTCCCTGGGTACGCCCTGAGCTTACGGTTACTTGAAAGCTCTTGTTGTCCGTCAGGCATTGTCCTCGGAGGCTGTTCATCATCATCCGAGCAATCTCCTTGAAGACTCTGTTCCTGTTCGCATCGATGACGTCCGTCCGCTGGCCGTTGCGGATAATCACCTGTTGGCGATTGATAATGAAGGTGTAGGAGTAGGGGGTGGTGTATTGCCAGAGCAGTTTGTCGGGTTGCTGATATATGATCTTTCCCCTCGATACGAGCTTATCATTGAGCATCGCGATGTGCTTGGTCTGAATGAAGGTGCACTGGAGGCTCTGGATGCGTGAGCTGGCAGCGGAGATTTCTTGGATGATGGAGTCGGGCTGCGCCGGTATGGAGGGGGATTCGGCGGCGGAACCGCCGACTGCACGAAAGGCAATGAGGAGGAGGAAAAGGAGGATCTTATTCATTTTGCGATGAGATAACAGCCGAACATGATCAAAAGCGTCCCTATCCATTTAGTGGAGTCCACGCTCTCGTGGAAAACCACGATGGAAGCAATCATCCCAAAGACGTAGCTGAGGCTGAGCAACGGATAGGCTGATGAGAGGGGATAGTGCTTCAGGATATAGAACCAAAGTACGGTGCCTGCGCCGAAACAGATGCCAGCGAGGGCAAACTGCACATCGCAGAAGAGTGCTTTCACGAAAGCGAAGGAAAAGGATGCCTGTGGCATTCGCGCGAGTGCCAGCTTCAGGAATACTTGTCCTGCAACGAGCAAGAGGCTCTGGATGAGTGCTAAGGGAATCAGCATTTTAGGGTGGTTGGGATTGGGGTTATATGTTAGGAGCTGCAAGGACTATGGCCATAGCAGAGACCTCGGGTTCTGCTGGTTTGCCGGCCCGTTGGCAGAATTCGTTGGAGAGGGGGGTGGACTCATCGAAGCAGCCGACGAGTATTGTTTTAGCGCAACCATTCCTTATCAGCCTTTCGGCATCACGCATGGCCCAGTCAAGCGAGTCATCGCCATGGGCGTAGGTGATGTTGTAGCCATGACAATTGGTGCGGATGGCAATGGCAGAACTGAGGGTGTTATGGGTGCTCTGCATAAAGAGCGTGGGCTTCAGGAACTCTTCGTCGTTGTCGATGATGTCGTCGAGGAATTGCTGGCTACATTCGAGCATACCGCGTGAGGTGGCGGTGATGATGGCATCGGGTGTTTCGATGTTTGCTGCCTTGAGCGCCCTGCAGGAGCAGAGGATGGCGGCTTTCATCAGTTTGCCCATCCGTCTTGATTCCATGGGTGATACGAATTCTTTCAGCGCAGCGAGTTCTTCGGTGGAATGTATCTCGCAGCGGGAGAGGGTGATGGAGGAGGACCCGGCGGACACGGACTGCGGAGTGGGGGAGCCGGACTGGCTCTTGGAGAGGATGAGGGCGGAGTCGTTGCCGCCAAATCCGAACGAGTTGCAGAGGACATGACTGAGTTGGATGCCTGAGCGGCCGAGGGTGGGGGTGATTCCTTCGGGCATCTGGTTCTTCCACCCTAAATTGCAAGGTGTGAAATCATGTTGGATGGCAAGGATGGAAATCACGGCTTCGATAGAACCTGATGCAGAGGTGGTGTGTCCGGTGAAAGGCTTCGTGCTGGATACCTCTGGCATCTGGTTTCCGAAGATGCGAAAGAGGGCTCGGCTCTCGGAGATGTCGTTATCGGGTGTGCCGGTGCCATGTGCATTGACGTATTGGATGTCGGCTGGATCGAGTTGTGCCATGGCCAGCGCATCGCGCATAGCGAGGAATGCGCCGTCGCCATTGTCGGAGGAAGCGGTCTGATGGAATGCATCGCAGCGGTTGGCGTATCCGGAGATGTAAGCCTTTGCCTGTGTGCAGTCTTTCTGGAGTATGAGGAATGCAGTTCCTTCGCCTAAGTTGAGTCCTGCGCGTTTTTCGTCGAACGGTCGGCATGGTTCGGGGTCGAGGATCATGAGTGTGTTGAATCCGTTGAGGTGGAAGCGTGTCAGTGCCTCTGCTCCTCCGGCAATCACGATGTCGGCTTCGTCATTCTTGAGCATCTCTGCTCCGAGGATAACGGCATTGAGTGCCGATGAACAGGCGGTGGAAACGGTGCAGGTCTCGACCTCGTTCAGCCCCGCCATCGAGGCCATGTCGTGTGTGCTTTTGCCGCAATCGTTGTTCATGGGCAGTGAGAGCAGCGCATCGTTGGTCTTCATCTCCTGGTAGTACTGCTCGGTGACATCCATGCAGCCGACAGTGGTTCCTGAGACGAGTGCTACGCGCTTTCCTTCGAGTGCGACTCCCGCGTCTTGAACGGCCTGACGGATGGCGATAGCTCCCATCATAGCGGTGCGACTAACGGGTGCGCTATCTGATATGCCGAGGAGTTCCTTCATCTCGTCGTTCGACAACTTCACCTCCCCCACAGGCAGGTGGCTATGTTTGGATTCGAGATACCTCATCGGACCAACACCAGAGCGACCCTGCTGCAGAGAGCAGAGCACTTCATCTGCATTATTACCTATAGCGCAGACGATTCCGAATCCGGTGACGGCAATCATTTGGTTCTATGTTGTGCTACGTATTCAGCAATGGTTTTAACACTTGCAAAGATGCCCTTGGCCTCAGCAGGATTCTTCAGTTTGATGCCATAGTTCTTGTCGAGTAGCACGATGAGTTCGAGTGCATCGATAGAATCCAGCCCGAGTCCTTTGCCAAAGAGAGGCGCATCGTCCTGAATGTCTTCGGGAGTGATCTCCTCGAGGCAGAGAACTTCAATGATTTGAGTCTTCAGTGTGTGAATAAGTTCGTCCATCTTGATCTATATGATGTAGTATGTTTTAATCATTTTTATTATCGACAGTTGGCCCTTCGGCTTTCAGCAGCTTCAAGTCAACTTCAATATGCTGCTCATCGGGGCAATCAATCCATCCGGTGAGGATGCAGCGGGCTTCTGCGAACGAGAGAGTGGCCTCAACCACTTGCTTCATCAGCTCCTCGTTGCGCTGGTCGAGGATATAGAGTGATGTTTCGCCCTGGATATGATGCCGAATGGCAATCTCGCCCAACATGATATTGGGCAGTGTGTAGAGGAATGTCGAGGGGCTTGCCAGCCCTTCGTTATGGAGTATAGCGAGATGTTTGCGATCTGAAAGAATCGAGGAGCTGCGATTGAAGAGGATGATTGCTGCCGGCTTTTCTTCAGCCTGGCTCAACAACAACTCGATGGCGACAAAGGCGGCTTGGCTCAATTTGTCCATCTTGTAGAACCTCGGATAGTCTCCGATAGATTGCTTGTATGCTTCGAGAGGCGAGAAGTCTTGGTCGGCTTTCCATTCGCACAGGACGCTCACCTTCGGCATCTGTCTTTCCTGATGCTCAGAACGATACGCCTGCTTGGTATAAAGCATCGCGGCATTACATCCGCCAAATCCCGATGTTATTTTGAGGAAGGATTCGCGTTCTGTGTGCTGCGCTTCTTTGCAGATGCGGATACGGCCGCTCACTCCCTTCTCCTCGAAGCCGCGTACTGGCAGAACAAGGTGGTCATCAAGTGCGCGCAAGGTCAGGATGGTCTCGAGTAATCCAGACGCTCCCAAAGTATGACCGAAGCACCCCTTGTAGGCTGACACCCAGACAGCCGATAATCCGCATTGCTCAACAGCCTTGCTTTCCATCTGGTCATTGAACATCGTTGCCGTTCCATGGGCATTGACCGTGGCCAGTGAGTCCGCCGGGGTATTGCGTAGTGTGAGCTGGATGGCTTGTTTCAGTCCCTCGCCTTTGGGGTGAGGTGCGCTGAGGTGGTAAGCATCGTTGGTGGCTGCTCCCCGTACGATGGTCCATTCCCCGCGGTGGCTTTCGAGTGCGTGGTCTTCGTCAGGAATATGTGTCAGAATCATGGTGGCAGCCGCCTCGCCCAAATTGAGGCCAGTCCGCTCTAAATCAAACGGACGGCAGGGCAGGGGAGAGAGCGACATGAATGACCGGAAGCCCGAAATGGTGAATTCCGATACCGTATCCGCTCCGCATACCACCGCCTTGTCATACACGCCAGCTTCCAGCAAACGCATAGCGATGAGTTGTGCTGAGACACCGGAGATACAGGCATTGGAGACCACAATCGGAGCTGTCGTGAAACCGAGATGTCGCGCAATCTTCAGGGCCGTTTCACCAGGAGGCAGATAGTGGCTAGTGCCTGACTCTGTGTCGCAAAGTTCTGCAACATTCGCTTTTGTGGTGCTAAGAACGAAAAGTGTTCGGGCATCAGAAAGATTGATAGGTGCTCGTGACAACGCTTCTTCCACCGACCGGATAACCATAGATTCGAAGTGAGTGAAGCCCCCGATATGCATCTCTGCCCGTTGCTCGTCTGTAAAAAGGGTTGCGGCATAAGGTTCCTCTGGACAATAACACCTCAGAGCAGACCCTCCCTGGCAATATGCCTGAAAGTTCTGCTCTGTTGTCCACCCGATGGGCGAAGTGATGTTTGTCGATACAACCTTTACCATACGCTCCTCCTATGCTACGCCAACGGCCTGCTTCCATTCTTCGTAGAACTTCGGACAGTACCAAATCAGTTGATAATTCCGATCCATGAAGACCTGCACCGTGTAAGCCGTCAGGCATACATCACCCGAGAGGCTGTCGCGTATCTCGTAATCAAAGATGATTTTTGCACTGTATGTCGGCCGGTAGGTAATCTTGATGACGGGTTTCATCCCAAACATCAGGGGGCGTTTGTAGTTGATCTTCATCTCCACGATGGGAGCGAAGATGTTCTCATCCATGTATCGCTGATAGGACAAGCCGTATTTCTCGCCAAAGGCCTCTCTGGCATCTTCCAGATACAAGGGATATGATCCGTGCCACACGACTTTCATCATATCTATTTCGCTGAATCTTATTTCGAAAGGCTTTTCTAATGTCAACATAATAGTAATCTTTAAGACTTCTGGATTTCCTGCGGTTCCTCCCTTACCGCCAGCTTGATATCGGCGGTGGCAGCCACCACGGTCTCATCATGCTGCTGATAGGTCACTTCGGCGCGGGCCAGCGTCATCCCAAAGACCTCTTCGAGAATATCCACCCGGGTCGCAATGGTAGAACCGACAGGGGGAAGCGACAGAATCCTGTAATCCCGAATAGCACCAATGAACCCTGTCTGGACGTCCTTGTGCAGGACATATTTATTATAATACCCCACTCGCGCGGCACAGGTCTGAGCGATGTTCTCCATCATGCCATAGGCTGAGAACAGCCCGTCGTCGACAAAGATATTCGATGCAGCGATTGTTGTCTCGGTCGTCGATGTGCTCATCTCAAAGTGCGTCAGGACACCTATCATGACAAAGGGCTCCTGCTGGGGCAGGATTGTATGGACGTCTATCGACCTCAGATAAGCTTCGTTGGGAATCTGTACTTCCATTACTTCCAAAAATCAAAGAAGTTATACCATTGAGTGGGATATTGCCTCAGGCGCAATTCGAGTTCCTTGACGTAGGCATCTGAGAGCTGGGCTATCTGCTGTTTCCTTGGCGCGGTGCGATTATAATTCAAAGGCGTTACGAACAAACGGTACCGTGTCCATCCTTCTTTCATCACATTGATTGCTAAGACATTCAGTCCTCGCATAGTAGCAACGCTGAATGGGCCTTGAGGGAAGACGGCCGTTCGTCCCAGAAAGGAGTGCGCTATGACCTTAGCAGAACCGTGGATCCGATCAGTAGGGAAACTGACAATTTCCCCAGATGCCAACGCCGCGTCTATCTCAAAGAGATGGCCCATATCTCGACGTATCAGAATCATACGGATATTTGTCTTGTCGAACATTCTGCTGCGATTGGACATCACCGAAGCCTTTTCGCCGGCGTATACCACTGCGTTGATGGTTTTCCGTTCTGATACAAGCGAATAACCCGCGATCTCGTAGTTTCCAATATGCGAGCTCAGAAGTACGAAGCCCTCATCACCCGCGGCCAGGGCATTGAACGCTTCGGAACCTTCGATTTCTACCTGAAACCGACGACCTGCATACATCGCGAACTTGTCGATGACCACTTCCGCAAAACGACAATGATTGATGTATGTTAGCCAAATGGAACGCAGGCTGTTCACACCCAGTAGTTTGTGGAAATAATGATAGGCCGTTCTTCGGCTTTCGTTCAGAATCAGGCAGACAGGAACCACAAAAAGATAGGCGAAGACATAGAGTATGCGTACATCAACCCAACGCAGCAATTGGATAAGATGACGATGCATCCATCCACTACCATACGTCGTACCTGCCCACGCTTTGCCTTCTTTCACTTATCCTATCTTAGATTCTATATAGTCGCAGAATTTCGAAAACGTGTCAACACCGGCCATTTCCTCCGGCTTGATCTTAAAGCCAAAGTTGCGCTCCACGATAACGACGATGTCCACGAAGTCAAGGCTGTCGATGCCCATTTCATCCTTCAGCTTCGCATCAGCAGTTATCTTTTCCTCGTCAATCTCCAGTTCCTCAATCAGGAACTCCTTCACTTTTTCTTCAATTTCTTTACGATTCATAATTATACTTTTATTGTCAATATTTCAATTATCAACTTTTCAACCTTTCAACCTTCCTAATCACCAGAGCACTGTTCGTGCCACCAAATCCGAATGAATTACTCAATACAGTATTCACATGCGTGTCAATTCGGCTGGTGGCAATCTTGAGCTTGGCAGAATACTCATCCGGATTCTCAAAATTGATATTCGGAGCTACGAAGTCGTTCTGCATCATAAGGATGCTATAAACGATTTCGCTCGCTCCTGCCATCCAACATTCATGACCCGTCATGCTCTTGGTCGAACTGATCCACGCACGCCCACCCTCGAAGAGACGGTCGAGCGCTATAGCTTCGTACATATCACCCTGGCGCGTAGAAGTGGCGTGAGCATTGATGTAATCAATATCATTACAGGACAACCCTGCATCATTCAGCGCACGCTGCATGGCTATCATACTTCCCACGTCTGAAGGCTGCGAGATGCCACATCCATTGCCCGAAAAACCATAGCCGACGACCTCTGCAAGAATGGTGGCACCACGAGCAACGGCGTGGTCGTAGTCCTCCAGCACAACAGCTGCCGCACCACCGCTGGGAACAAGACCGTCGCGGTCACGGTCAAACGGACGGCTCGCCATCATCGGCGCATCCATCCTGACAGAGAAAGCGCCTAATGCATCAAAGGTAGCCATAGAATAATAATTCGTTTCTTGGGCACCACCGCATAAAATAACATCCTGCAAGCCTTGTTTAATCAACAGATAACCTAAACCTATGCTATGACTACCACTCGAACAGGCTGCACTCAGAGTGAAATTCACACCGCGAAGGTGGAATATTGTGCTTAGATTCATCGTCACCGTAGAGTTCATCGACTGAAATATAAGACCATAGCCCAGCATCGCGGAATCATGCTTCTCGTCCATGATCTTCGACGCCTCTATCACCGGCTTCGCCGAAGAGTCATTGCCGAAAATACAGCCTACCTCGTTCTCAAGTAAATAGCCATCATCCATGCACGCCTGAGCCAGAGCTTGACGACTCGCCATATAAGCGTATTGGGCCTCTTCAGACAGGCCCGCACGAGTGTGGCGGTCCAGCATCTGCTTCGTGATGACAGGTGACTCCACAATACCAGTCAGCCCCGAACGGTAACCATACGTCAGACGGTCGCAATCAAGACCGATACCCGATTTGCCTTCATACAACGACCGCTTCACCGTTTCCAAATCCGTACCGAGGCACGACCAGATGCCCATACCCGTGATAACAACTCGCCTATTCATATTTCATCATTTCAACCTTTCAACCTTTGATCATAATTTTTTTTTAATTTTCACGTATACAGTCCGCCATTGATGTTGATGACTTCGCCAGTAATATAGTTCGCTTTCTCTGATGCAAGGAAAGACACCAGCGAGGCAACCTCCTCAGCAGTGCCGAAACGCCCCAACGGAATAAGCCCCTTCAATTCATCAACGGGCAGGTCCTTCGTCATATCCGTAGCTATGAAACCCGGAGCCACAGCATTCACCGTCACACCACGCGGAGCTACTTCCAGCGCCAGGGCCTTCGTGGCACCTATCAAGCCGGCTTTCGCTGCACTGTAGTTCGTCTGCCCCTGCATGCCTTTTACACCCGAGAGCGAGGCGATATTGATAATGTGACCGCCACGCTTCCGTGGCATCATGTGCTTTAGAATACGGCGAGTGATATAGAAAAAACTGTCGAGAGACGTGGACAACACTTCGGACCATTCTTCGTCAGACATCATAAACAGCACATTGTCCCGCCGGATACCAGCATTATTGACCAAAACCGACACATAATCATCTGGATGAGACGATTCCCAACCATCCAGCGCCGACTCAACCTCGTCCTTATTCCTTACATCAAAGCGAAGCAACTCTCCGCAGACACCCAAAGACTCTACCGCAGACAAAGTCTCTTCCGCGGCCTCTTGATTAGTCTTGTAATTGATAATAACAGGGAACCCCGAACGAGCAAGTTCTATGCAGATCGCACGGCCAATACCACGGGAACCTCCTGTGACAAGAGCGTATTTCATTCTACTTTCTCCTTTATTCTAAATAGTATGCCACAAAACTGAGCAAAAAAGTATGCTCAAGGCTCGAAACAAATGCAAAGATAGCGACTTTATTTGAGCTGGCAAAAAAAAAACAATAGAAAGTACTTTCTTTAGCCCAAATAACAGCAAAAAAACTCCTTTCTGCCCCTGCCAGCCTTACTTTACACCCACAATCTTGTCACTTCCACCTCCCCCGTGCCCCTTTCCTGACAATTCATCCAACGACGTGTCGGATCATCTCAGATATAGAAACGTTGCCCGCGACATATAGTCAGTTTTTTTGAATAATCTCCTTTATTTGCATGGTAATACCTTGCGTAATTAATAATTAAAAAAATGAACTGAATCCACAGCAAGGATTATCAATATCCTGTAAAACAGACATATATGTTGCAGTACATTTTCAGAAAAAAGTGCTGCATGCAGTAGATTTGTTTGCCGAATCGAGTTGAAAGATGTCACAAATCTACCATTTCAACGCATATTGCTCATCGCTCGCAGATTAGAGCATATTGTCGAGTTCCACTGCTGGAACTGACGAATTCCACCGCTGGAACTCGCGAGTTCCACTACTGGAACTCCACAATTCCACCCTTGGAATTTTCTGGAACTCAACTTCCCCACTTCCTCTTCAACACCACAAAAATTCATCATAAGTATAAAAAATGATGTTTACGGACAGATAAATCTACTGCAAATAGCATAGGTTTTGAAAAATCTACTGCAATGTAACTTGTTGTTATACAATAAGCTACAGGCCTTTGCAGTAGATTCAGTTGATTTTTTCATCGTTTTATTACGGGCGTATAAAGAATTAACGCTACACAAAACCTCCCCGCTGTCATATCCTGACTGCGAGGCGATGGAAAAGAACAGCAATTTTATATATGCGCGCTGCAGGCTTTGAGTCCGGCGATGATGCGGCGGGTGGCCTCGTTGAGGCGGGAGCGCTGGGTGGCGATGTTGATGCGGAGGAAGCCGGGGCGACCGTACATCTCACCGGGATTCAACCACACGCGGTGCTGGGTGGTGAGGTAGGTGGCGAGGGCCTTGGAGGTGGAGAGGGATGAGGGGGAATTCTGGTTAAGGGTTGAGGGCTGAGGGTTAAGGGTTGAGGGATGAGGGGTGGGGTGCAGCAGGGAGCGCACGTCGAGCCAGGCAAGGTAGGTGCCTTCGAGGCGGGCGAGGGGGAGGTGGGGGAGGGCTGCCTTGAGCTGCTGGCGGAAGGTGCGGTAGTTGTCGTAGATATAGGCGACGAGTTGGTCGAGCCACGCTGCGCCTTCGGGGGTGTAGGCGGCCTGCAGGGCCACGGGGGCGAAGATGTTGATGTCGCAGGTCTCGTTGTCGTTGATGGCGCGGTCGATGCGGCGGCGCATGGAGGAGTCGGGGCAGACGATGTAGGCGGTCTGGAGGCCTGCGATGTTGAAGGCTTTGTTGGGGGCATTGGCCACGACCCAACGGCAGCCTACTTCCTCGGCAATGGTGGCGAAGGGGACGTAGGGACGACCGAGCTGGGGGTCGACGAACTCGCAGTGGATCTCGTCGGAGAGGACGATGACATCGGCGCGCTTGCAGATCTCTGCCATCTTGCGCAGCTCCTGGGAGGTCCATACCCGGCCGGTGGGGTTGTGGGGATTGCAGAGGAGGAAGAGGCGGACGCCGCGGGCACGGATGGCTTCCTCAAAGGCTTGGAAGTCGATGGTGCTGGTCTCGGCCTCGGGGTCCCATGTCAGGGGGAAGTCCACGAGGGGGCAGTGGGCGTTGCGGATGCTGCTGAAGAAACAGTTGTAGGCGGGGGTGAAGGTCAATACGGCTTCGCCCTCGCGGCAGAGACCCTGGAGGATGGCGCTGACGGCGGGGACGACACCGCTGGTGTATTGGATCCACTCGCGGGGGAAGTCCCAGTGGTGACGGGTGCGGTTCCACCAACGAATGGCGTCGTAGAAGCCGTCGGGCACGAGGCCGTAGCCGTAGATGGGGTGGGCGGCGCGGCGCTGGATGGCGTCGGCAATGCAGGGTGCTGTCTGGAAGTCCATGTCGGCGACCCACAGGGGGAGGATATCGTCGGCGGGCATCTCATCCCATTTGACGCAGTTGGTGCCGAGGCGGGTGGTCAATTTGTCAAAATCCATGGTTGTATTTCTCGATTTTCAACATTTTATTCAAGTTTTGCAAGTGATGCCGTAGGCATCTGACAATGGTAGCCAGCCATTTCAATGGCTGGTAATGAGGATGTTAATGGATAGCGTGCCGTAGGTACGCGACAGGGATTTGATGTCGCGTACCTAAAGGCACGCTTTTTTGGGGCCGCTATATACCAGCCGTTAAAACGGCTGGCCGCTCGGCCCAAAGGGACGCTTGACACTTCAAGAACCCTTGTCACGCCCCGCTGGGGCTTTGTATTACAGCTGGTTCTTCGAAGAGTCGAAGCGAACAAAGTTCGAGCGAGCATACTTGTGAAATTTGAGTCAATTTTCAACTTTTCAACGTTTCAACGTTTCAAGGTTTCAATCTTGCAGTTGGCGGGTTGTTTGATGTGCTGGTCGATGGTGATGTGTCCGACGCTGTCGGCGAGGATGTGACCGCTGATGGGGTTCTTGATTTCGGTGATGGCACCGCTGATGGTGGCCTGGATGTTGCTGGAGTCCTCGAAGGCGCGGTCGCAGGCGGGGTCGAAGGTGCAGTCCTCGAGGGTGAGGCCGTCGATGTAGCAGAGGGGCTGTTCGCCTGCGATATGGCAGCGGACGAGGCGCAGGTTCTTGCTGTGCCAGCCGAGGTACTCGCCGTCGAGGTGGGAGTCGTAGATGGTGACGTTCTCGGTTTCCCAGAAGGCATCTTTGGTGACGATATGGGCATTGCGGATGACGGCATTGCGGACGTACTGAAAGACGTATTTCGAGTCGCTCTCGAGGCCGTCGACATCGATGTTCTCGCAGAACATGAAGGGGTAGGTGCCTTCGTGGAGGCGAACGTTGCGGATGACGAGGTCGCGAACGCGCCAGAAGGTCTCGTCGGCATCGTTCATCTGCACGTTCTCCAAGGTCAGGCCGCGCATCTCGCGGAAGAACTTGGGGGCATCGATGATGCAGTCGCGCATGATCATATCGTTGCTGTACCAGATGGCGGAACGCGAGCCGACCTCGAAATAGCAGTTGGTGATGAGCGAGCCGTCGACATGCCACCAAGGGTATTTGCCGATGAAGCGGCAGCGGTCGGCTTCGAGGCGCTGGCAGCACTTGATGCCGCTCTCGCCCTCGGTGATGGTGATGTTCTCGAGGCGGGTATCGTGGATGGCGAAAAGGGGACGTTCGCCTCCGAAGGATTGGTCTTTGATGAGTTTCATTGTTGTACTTGTTTTGATGAGCGTTTTATTGTTGTGTGGCTTTGACCTTGATTTTCTTCAGCCATCGACCGAACTTCAGGCGCAGGAGGAAGATGATGCCGCGGAAGGTGAGTTCGACGGCCATGCCGAACCACACACCGTGGAGACCGTAGCGCGGTGCCAGGAGGGCGGCGAGGGTGACGCGGACAGCCCACATGGAGAAGAGGTTCATGAAGGAAGGGCGGCGGGTGTCGCCGGCTCCAACGAAGACACTCATGGCGACGATGCTGGCGGCGAAGCCGGGTTCAGCCCATGCCTCGATGCGCAGACACTCGGTGCCGAGCTGGCGCACGGCTTCGTCGGGGGTCAGGGAGGCCATCATCAGTGGAGCCGCCATATACATCACGGCACCCATCAGCGTCATGACGCCGATGCCCAGCAGGGTGGTCATCCACGCAAAGCGCTCGGTCAGACGGCGACGTCCGGCACCGAAGCTCTGTCCGACAAGTGTGGTGGCCGCCTCGCCGATGCCATATCCGGGCATATAACACAGGCTCTCGGCCGTGATGCCCAAGGCATTGGCGGCAATGGCTACGGCTCCGAGGGGAGCGACGATGATGGTGATGGTGATCTGGGCGACATTCATCAGCACTCGCTGCAGGAAGATGGGGCCTGCGATGTTGCCGGCCTCGCGCAGCACCGGTTTCTCGGGAACGAAGGAACCGGAGTGACCCACCAGACGGAGCTCGGGACAGCGGACTACGGCAAACCAGAGCAGGTAGAGGGCGACGATGGCCTCGGCAGCCAGGGTGCCGACGGCGGCTCCGGCAACGCCAAGGCCTGCGCCGGGGAGGGTGAGTTCAAAGTCGGAAAATTGAAAATTGAAAATTGAAAATGGAGAGTTGAGAATGGAAATTGGGAGATGGATGGTGCGCGTTGGGAAGATCAGCAGGAAGTTGAAGAAGACATCGAGGAAGCACATCACCATATTGGCCAGCGACGGTACCTTGATGTTGCCGGCGCAGCGCAGCATGGACGCCGCGAGCATATTGATCATAGACAGCGGGGCACCGAGGGTGAAGATGAGGAAGTAGAGGGAGGCGTCGGCGCAGATGTCGTCGCTGCCGCCCAACCAATGTGGCAGAGGGAAGGAGATGAGGGCTCCGACGGTCATGGTCACAGCGGCAAGCGCCAAAGAGGCCAACAGGCTCTGGCGGAAGACGGAGCGCGCTCCGGAGATGTCGTTGGCTCCCACGCGATGAGCCACCTGAACGGAGAAACCGGTGGCGGCGCACGAGATGATGCTCCAGAAGAGCCACATCGACGTGGCCACAATGCCAATACTGGCTGAGGCGTGAGCCCCCAGCGAACCCACCATGGCATCGTCGATGTAGAACATGAGGATGGACGATATCTGCGCCAGGATGGCGGGAATACTCAGCAGCGCCGTCAGCTTCAGCTGGTCGGCGGTGGAGAGCTTGCCACCCTCACGGATGCGTAACAGGAGTTCGTCTTTTGTGTTCAATTCCTGAATTCTTTAATTTTTATATTTTTTAATTTTCATTATTTCCCCTTTTCCTTAAAACGGGAACCAGACGAAGGCAGCGGCGTCCCAGAGGGCGTGGCTGACAACGATGGCGGTGAAGTGGCGGGGAAACAGGCGGAAGAGGCCTCCCCAGATGACTCCACAGACGAGGGCAGCCATCACAAGCATGAAGTTCAGCGAAGGAATGTGGATGAGGGTGTAGGCTGCGGTGGCCAAGAGGAAGCCGGTATTGGGCGACCAGCGGGCGGACAGGCGGCGCTGGACATAACCGCGCCAGAAGATTTCCTCGCCGGGGCCAATGATGCAGAGCAGCAATAGGGAAATCAGGGTAGGAGAGGTGCCGCCCTTGATGCCGTAGATGAGGTCCACCTGTGGGCGGGCGAAGTCGAAGAGTAGCTGTGATAGCTTGTCGCCCGTCCAAAAGACGAACCACAAGACCACGGCAATGCCTAATCCAGACAGCAACTCGCGCCACGAGAACGTCAGGTTGGGCTTGCCTCCGAAGTATATGGCCAGCAGGGTCAGCGTCAGTGAGGCGGCGGTCATCATCATCCAGAAATTGATATTCAGACCCAGGTAGGGAAAGAACATCAGGAACCAGAAGATGGCAGCGAGGAGGATGGAGCTGAGGAGGGACTTCATGAAAAGTTGAAAAGTAGAAAAGTTGAAACGTTCTCCAAGTGTGGAGCGTCGCAAGGCGCCGAGCGCTTGAAGTGTCAAGCGACCAAAGGTCGAGCGGAAAGGTTGAAAAGTTCTCCAAGTGTGGAGCGTCGCCGCTCGGCCCAAAGGGACGCTTATTCGAGCAAAGCGAGTCTTAAGAAGGCGCCGAGCGCTTGAAGTATCAAGCGACCAAAGGTCGAGCGGAAAATTTGGAATCTGTTAATTGTTAATTGTTAATCTGTTAATTGTTAATTGTTAATTGTTAATCTGTTAATTTGTTTCAAGTTTCGCAAGTGATGCCGTAGGCATCTGACATTGGTAGCCAGCCATTTCAATGGCTGGTAATGAGGATGTTAACGGATAGCCCGTTAAAACGGCTGGCTACCATTGTCACGCCCCGCTGGGGCTTTGTATTACAGCTGGTTCTTCGAAGAGTCGAAGCGAACAAAGTTCGAGCGAGCATACTTGCAAAACTTGAGTAAGAAAATTTGTAATCTGTTAATTGTTAATTGTTAATTGTTAATCTGTTTAAGGCGAGGCCGAGGATGAGGAGGAAACTGAACATGAGCTGGAGCTTGGCAGTCAGCTCATCGAGGTTGGCGTATGATTCCTTGCCGCCACGCTCGTAAGCCAGAATGGTGCGGGCATTCTTGACAGCAACGGGCATGGCGAGGAAGGCGGTGCCCAGCCACCAGGGTTCTACGCGGGCAATCATCAGTCCCAACAGCCAGAAGAAAGGCAGCAGGACCTCGAAGGCATAGAGCCAGGTGCCGAAGCGACGGCCTGTAAGCATCGGGAAGGTGTGGATCTTTGCCCGATGGTCGGTCTCGATGTCACGGACATTGTTGGCATGGAGGATGGCAACGGTGATCAGTCCCACAGGCAGCGCCAGCCACAGGACGTTCCAATGGATGGTGCCGGAGACGATGAACGAGGTGCCGCTCATAGGGAGCAGCGAGTAGCACAGGATGATGACCACATCGCCCAGCGCAGCATACTTCAGACGTGGATAGCACAGCGAAAGCAGGATTCCCGCGGCACCTATATATAATAAGGTGGGCCCAGTGAGCCACACGAGCAGCAGTCCGCCAATGATGGCGATGGTGTTCAGGGTGAGCGAGAGCCTGCGGAACTCCTCGGGGGTGAACTGTCCGTCGACGAGCAGGCGGACGCCGAAGGTGTCTTTGGCATCGACTCCGCTCTTGTAGTCTGCAATGTCGCTCCAGACATTGCCGGCAGCATGAACGAAGATGATATTCACCAGCGCCCAAAGGGCAAAGGCCCAGTTGACATCAAAGCCACGGCTCCACAGCCAAGCCACGGTGACCATCACGGGCATGGCGGAAGCAGGAAAGGACCACGGACGGGTGGCAAGGATCCAGTCTTTCAGAGAATGATTCATTATTTAGTTGTTTAATTGTTATATAATTAGGGTTAGAAATCAAATTGCAAGCAGACGCGTACGCCATTCTTCTTCACTCCCGGATAAAGGTAGTTCAGTCGACGCACATAGTCCACGCGGATGAATTTCAGGATGTTGTGAAGTCCTATGCTCAGTTCCATATAAGGGACATTGCTCATCGTGTGGACGATGCACTCTCCGTCGCGCGAAGGCATATAGAAGAGGTCGGGGTCGCCTGGATTCATATCGGGATTGTTCTTGTTTGACAGGTGGCCGTAGAGCATCTTGAAGCCAATGACCTCGCGCAGCTTCAGCTTCTTCAGCAGCGGGATGCGGTTCAGCAGTTTGCCGGAGAGGTCCCACTCTACCTGCAGCGAGGCATAGCGGTCGTTGACGAACTCCAGATTCTGAATCATATTGAACATGTCGCGTGTGATGACATAGGAGTTGTTGGCGACAGGCATCAGCAGCAGCGGGAAGGGGGCCTTGTTCCAGGCGATGGCTCCGCGGAAGTTGAGGTCTATGCGGCCGTAGGAGTTCAGCCAGATGCGTTCGAAAATGGTAATCTCGGTTGTATTGTAGCGATACTGACTGCCGAACACCCCCTTGAGTCCGAAGGTGTGGGCAAAGCCGAAGACGGGGTTGTTGTGGTTGACGTAGCGGCGGCGGTGTCGCGTGTTGATAACCTCTTCGCCGGGGGCCCAGCGGAGGGAGAGCGTGAGTTCTGAGGTGTTGAGATGACTGACGACATCGTCGGCCTGTGTGTAGGCGGGGTATTCGCTGTTGAGTGGTTGGTAGAATAATGCTCCACAGGGAGTTATGCGTGATTGCTTCCACTGAAGCTTTATATCGAGGTGGTTGTTGGTTTCGACTTCATAGCGTAGCAGCCAGTGGCGCTGCAGCATCATGTGATCGACGGGTGTCCACTTGAACGAAGTCCAAGCGTTGTCCTTGTCGCGACCGTGCTGCCACATGAGGTCGGCAGGGCTGAAGACATCTGACTGCCACTGTGCGGTGATGCTGTGGCGGGGGAATTCGATGGGAGAATACTGTTTCCGCAGGAAGGAGTATTCCACTTCGCCCATTCCATACCAGTTATGACTTCGGGTGCCGTAGGCTACATAACCTTTGAAGAACAGCTTCGGGAGCAGCCGCGCCGTGGTCTGGGCACTCAGGCGGAAGCGCCAGCCGTCGATGAAGTTCTTCGAGATCATCGACATGATGGGGCCGATATCTATGCGGCTCTGGTTCTTTCGGAGGTTGGTCTCGAAGCTGTTGGCCACCACCGACCGAGCCATGTAGAGCCAGAAGTTGCCAAAGGTCTTCGCTGTCATCTGTTCGGCCATGTCTTTCAGGTGGCCTTCGCCTGACGAAAGGGTATCTACCCGATGACGTGCCCAGAAGGTGGAATCCTCGATGTTTGAGGTGCCTTCGCGCCGTTTGTCGCTGGGTAGGAAATAGATATCGGGAATGGAATCGGTGGAGATCTGAGTGTAGTTCGTGGCCCGATGCAGCACGACCTGCCGGTACTTCTTCAGCAGGCCGAGTTCAGCAAAGAGGTCGTCGGTCTGCAGCACGCGCTGTCCGTTGGGCAGATCGGTGAACTTCTGCTCGATAACCAGGTTGCTGATCCAGTTCACGCTGGAGCGGACGGGCAGGCTGAGCTGGCACTTGTGAACTCGATAGGTGCTGTCGGCAAGGATCCAGATACGGCCGCTGAAGCCGAAGTCCTGCGGATTCTGTGGGACAAAGTTCAACTGGTAGGTGAGCTGTCCGTCGACCTGTAGCGTGTCTTCGATGAAGAACTGGAAGAAGCTGATGGCGGCGCGCGAGGAGAGGGGACTGGTGAACTTGCGTTCGAAGAGGGTCAGCACATCGTCGTAGATGTTCACATCGGAGAAGATGCTGGTTATCACCGTGTTGACGTTTTCGCCTATTGGCAGCAGATCAGTGATGCCTTCGGAATTGGTGCCGAGGGTATAATTGCGTTCCAGCTTGGGATGGCGTCGCCACAGGTGCTGGGTGACCGTCTCGGAGTAATTGATGGGGAGGATGTATTTCCCTGTCTGCTCGCAGAACTCCACCTGCCTGCGGATGAGCGGTTTCTGGAGAATTTTGACGGAGTCTATCATCTCCTGCGTGATGTTGTCGAACGCGGTGGTGATGCGCTGGTACTTGTTATACCGGAAGTAGTCGTTGTTCTCCAGATTGTGGTCGGCCTTGGCAGCTATCACCTTGCGCATCAGCTCTACGGCAGGATTGCCTTTGCGCTTGTAGCGTTGGCGCTTGGGTTTCACCAGCACCTCCTTCAACTCTCGTTCCTCATAGACATCATCCTTCTGTCCCCATGCCACAGGGCACAGGGTGATCAAGAACAAGAGTAAAAGGAAACGTCGGAGCATCAGCAGGCTTTGAAGCTCATATCCAGACCCTTGACGCTGTGGGTGAGGGCTCCAACGGAGATAAAGTCGACGCCGCATTCAGCATAGTCGCGCAGGGTGTCGAAGGTGATGCCTCCGCTGGATTCTGTCTCGAAGCGGCCGCCAATGAGCTCCACGGCCTTCTTCGTGTCGGCGGGAGTGAAGTTGTCGAGCATGATGCGATCCACACCGCCGATGGCGAGCACCTGGTTCAGCTCGTCGAAGTTGCGCACCTCGATTTCGATCTTCAGGTCCTTACCCTTTGCCTTGAGATATTCATGGCAACGGTGGATGGCATTGGCGATGCCTCCTGAGAAGTCCACATGGTTGTCCTTCAGGAGTATCATGTCGAAGAGCCCGATGCGATGGTTCACGCCTCCGCCGATCTTCACGGCAGCTTTCTCCAGCATGCGCATTCCCGGCGTGGTCTTGCGGGTGTCGAGCACGCGGGTCTTGGTGCCTTCCAACTTCTTCACGTATTTATTGGTCATGGTGGCAATGCCGCTCATGCGCTGCATGATGTTGAGCATCAGACGCTCGGTCTGTAGGAGGCTCTGCACCTTGCCGGTAACAATCATGGCCACGTCACCAGGCTTGACGTGGGCTCCGTCCTCGATGAAGACCTCCACCTGCATGGACGGATCGAAGCGGTGGAAAACTTCTTTGGCGATCTCTACTCCGGCGAGGATGCCCTCTTCCTTGATGAGCAGTTTGCTCTTGCCCATGGCATCTGCGGGGATGCAGCAAAGGGTGGTGTGGTCGCCGTCTCCAATATCCTCGGCAAAGGCGAGGTCAATGAGGCGGTCGATTAATTCCTTAACGGACTCTCCCCCCGCCCTCCCTGTTAGGGAGGGAGCGGATTGTATTGAAAGATTGTTTTCGTTCATATCTGTATAAGGTTTATTTATTAATATTTAATGATTTATGTGCTATTCTTGAAAGTATTCGCTCCCTCCCTAACAGGGAGGGCGGGGGGAGAGTCTTCCTACTCAAACCTCATTACCCTCGCAGGTTCTATCCTTGATACGAGGAAAGAGGGAAGGATGAGTACGAGCACGGTGATGATGAGAGTGGCCACGTTGAGTAGCAGAATCAGAGGCCATGAAATTTGCATGGGAACGACATCGACGTAGTATGTGGCAGGGTCGAGATGCACGAGTCCCGTATATTTCTGCAGGAGGGTCAGTCCCACTCCTAAGATGTTTCCTATCAGGAGTCCGCGGCCCACCAGCAAGGCAGCAAAGTGGAGGAAGATGTGCCGCAGCTGGCTGTTGGTGGCTCCCAGACTCTTCATCACGGCTATGAAGTTTGTGCGCTCCAGAATGATGATAAGCAGTCCGGCTGTCATCGTGAACAGCGAGAGTCCAATCATCAGTGCAAGAATGACATACACATTGGTGTCCAGCAGCGACAGCCACGAGAAGATTCCTGGATAGAGTTCGCGGATGTTGTGGGTGGAGTAGGTGGCAGAATAGTGGTCCTGGGTGCGATTCATGACAGAGGCCACCTCTGCGGTCACCTCGTCCAGACGGTCGAAGTCATTGACGGTCAGCTCGGCACCTGTACATTGATCGCTTTCCCAACCCGCCAAGTGCTGTGTGGTATAGAGGTCGGTGAACACCCAAGTATTGTCGAATTCCCTCAGGTGGGTCTGGTAGATGCCAACCACATGATAGCGTCGGGCCTTCACTTGTTCGGAGAAGAAATAAGCGAAGACGCGGTCGTCACAATGCAGGCCGAGTTCGTTGGCAATGAGTTGGGAGATGGCTATTTCGTTGTAGGTGGTGTCCTGCTGGAAACGGGGTAGGTGTCCCTCGATGATGTGTCGGGACAGGAAGGTGGTGTCGTATTCCTCAGCCACTCCCCGCAGGCTGATGCCCTTGAAGGCCTCGTTGGTCTTCAGCATTCCGGTCTTCATCATGAAGCGCTGGGCGTGGGCTACGCCAGGAATGCGCGACAGCCGATGCAGGAGCAGTCCATCGACCACTACTGGTTGCGGCTCGGCGGAGTAGAGGCTCTGATAATTAATAACTTCCACATGTCCGCCGAATCCTATCACCTTCTCGCGGATTTCGCCCTTGAAGCCAAGGATGATGCTTACCGAGAGAATCATCACTGCCAGGCCTACAGCCACACCCCACATAGCAATCACGACGGCAGGACGCGAGATGCGCCGTGTGTCGTCGCGATGGCCAAAGAGGCGGCGGGCTATGGTGAATTCAACTTTCAACTTTCCTTTCTTCCTGGATAAGCCTCAAGGGCTTTGCGAAGTACGAAGAGGGCTCGGGTGAGGTCTTCTTTCTTCAGGACGTAGGCCAGTCGGACTTCATTGCGTCCGAGGCCGGGCGTCGTATAGAAGCCGGCGGCAGGAGCCATCATCACCGTCTCGCCCTCGTAGTCGAAGTCGCGCAGGCACCACGCACAGAAATCCTCTGCATCATCCACTGGCAGCTTGGCCACGGTGTAGAAGGCTCCCATGGGAATAGGACTGTAGACGCCGGGGATGCGGTTCAGCCCGTCGATGAGACACTTACGGCGCTCGACATATTCATCATAGACTTCGCGGCTGTATTCTTCGCCGGCGTCTAATGATGCCTCTGCGGCAATCTGTCCGATAAGGGGAGGAGAGAGGCGAGCCTGGCAGAACTTCATCACAGCTTGGCGCACGTCTTTGTTCTTTGTGATGAGTGCCCCTATGCGGATGCCGCATTCTGAATAGCGCTTGGAAACGGAATCGATGAGCACCACATTCTGCTCGATACCTTCGAGGTGGCAGGCAGAGATGTAGGGGGAGCCCGTATAGATGAATTCGCGGTATACTTCGTCGGAGAAGAGGTAGAGGTCGTACTTCTTCACGAGGTCGCGAATCTGGTTCATCTCGCGGCGGGTATAGAGGTAACCTGTCGGGTTGTTGGGATTACAAATAAGAATCGCGCGTGTGCGTTCATTTATTAGTTCCTCAAACTTCTCGACTTTCGGCAGTGAGAAACCTTCCTCGATGGTCGTAGTGACAGTGCGGATCACAGCGCCAGCCGAAATGGCGAACGCCATATAGTTGGCATAGGCGGGCTCGGGCACGATAATTTCATCGCCGGGATTCAGGCACGAGAGGAAGGCAAAGAGCACCGCCTCGGAACCGCCACTGGTGATGATGATGTCGTCGGCTGTGACATCGATGTTGTATTTTGCATAGTACGCCACCAGTTTCTCGCGATAGCTCTTGTAACCCTGCGAGGGGGAGTATTCGAGGATGGTGCGATTAATGCCTCGGATGGCGTCGAGTGCAGCTGTTGGGGTGGGTAAATCGGGCTGGCCGATGTTGAGATGATAGACATGTATGCCGCGTGATTTGGCATCATTGGCCAAGGGTGCCAGCTTTCGAATTGGTGAAGCCGGCATTTCGTGGCCTCTAACAGATATTTTTGGCATAATAATGCGGGTTGGGTTCTTAAAATCGGGTGCAAAGATAAGGTAAATAGATGGATTTATGAAGTGTTTTCACATTTTTTTAGCCAAAAGACTTGCTTGACTGAAAACTTTTGGCTTAATTTGTGCCACGAATATGCAATTTTTAAACATTTATCCATGGAAATAAGCTCTCTTTCGGGTCTGAAACGCGAAGATTTTCAGTCCACTATCCAAGGCAAGCAAACAGATTTGTTCACGCTTGTCAACAAACAGGGTCATGAAGTAAGTATCACCAATTATGGTGGCGCGCTTGTTGCCATCATGGTTCCTGACAAAAATGGCCGTTTCGGCAATGTTATCCAGGGGCACGACAGCATTCAGGGCGTCGTCGAGAGTCCCGAACCTTTCCTCTCAACGTTAATTGGTCGCTACGGCAACCGTATCTGCAAGGGAAAGTTCCAACTCGACGGTGTGGCCTATCAGTTGCCGGCCATCAACAATGGCCCCAACCACCTGCACGGAGGACCCACAGGATTCCATGCCCGTGTTTGGGATGCAGAGCAAAAAGATGCCAAGACCCTGGTGCTGCACTACCTCTCTGCCGACGGCGAGGAAGGCTACCCCGGCAACCTGGATGTGACGGTCACTTATCGCTGGACAGATGCCGATGAACTCATCATTGAGTACAGTGCCACCACGGATAAGGCTACCATTGTGAACCTCACCAGCCACGGATTCTTCTCTCTCGCCGGCATAGCCAATCCCACTCCCGACATCATGGATTTGCAGTGCTATATCAATGCCGACTTCTTCGTGCCCATTGATGACACCAGTATACCTACGGGTGAGGTCATCGCTGTCAAGGGCACTCCCTTCGACTTCACGAAGATGCATGCTGTCGGCGACATGATAGATGCTGACGACGAGCAGACACGCAACGGTGCCGGCTACGACCATAGCTTCCTCGTCAATAAGGCCGAGTTCGGCGAACTCTCCTATGCCGCCAAGATCTATGAGCCCCACAGTGGCCGTAGCATGGAGGTCTATACCACCGAACCCGCCGTGCAGGTCTACACCGACAACTGGGCTACCGGCTATCCCGGCCAGTGCGGCAGTACCTTCCCTCGCCGCTCTGCCATCTGCTTCGAAGCCCAACATGCACCTGATACTCCCAACCAGACACATTTCCCCACCTGCATCCTGCGTCCAGGTGAGAAATACTACCAAAAGACAGTGTACAAGTTTGGAACCGACAGCAATCAGGCTGCCAGCGGACTTTCTGCCGAGGCATAACCGAGGAATGTAAAACATCTTAAACCAATAAAAACCAACAAACTATGAGTCAAACAAAGAACAATAGCAATCTGGTTGCTATTATCACGATGTGTTTCATCTTTGCGATGATCAGCTTCGTAACAAACATGGGCGCTCCCTTTGGTAACATTTGGGGCTTCCAGTACGACTTTGCCGCTTCGTGGGGCAACTTGATGAACTTCACGGCCTACCTCTTCATGGGTATTCCTTCGGGTATGCTCCTTAAAAAGATTGGCTACAAGAAGACCGCTCTCGCCGCGCTCATCGTAGGTATCGTGGGTCTTGCCCTTCAGCACCTCTCCAGTGTCTATGGCGACGACATCAAGGTCAACGAAATGAACGGCCAACCAATAGCCCTAAACCTCTACATCTATCTGCTTGGTGCCCTCGTTTGCGGTTTCTGCGTATGTATGTTGAATACTGTCGTCAACCCCATGCTGAATATGCTTGGCGGTGGCGGCAACAAGGGTAACCAGCTCATTCAGATCGGTGGCACTCTGAACTCCCTCACTGCCACCCTGACACCTATGCTCGCAGGTATTCTCGTAGGCACCGTCACCAAAGACACCAGTATGTCGGATGTCTCCCCGCTGCTGTTCATTGGAATGGCCGTTTTTGCTATCTCGTTCTGCATCATTTATTTCGTAACGATTCCTGAGCCCAACTTCGGTGACAGCGGTTCGCTGATGGATTCCATGAAGGGCGCTCTCCGTTTCCGTCACCTCATTCTGGGTGTTATCGCCATCTTCTTCTATGTGGGCGTGGAAATCGGTATTCCTATGCACCTGAATTTCTATGTCACCAATATGGGCTTCGAAGGTTCTGCTGCCATCGGCGGCACCCTTGCTGCCAGCTACTGGTTCATGATGCTGATCGGACGTTTCAGCTCCACCTTCATCAGCGGTAAGGTCAGCACCAAGGCCCAGATGACCGTCGTATCCACTGTCGCCATCTGCCTGCTTCTGGCCGCCATCTTCCTCCCCGAGAACGTTGCTACAGAGTTCAAGGGTCATGAGATTCCTGTCAAGGTGTTCTGCCTGGCAGCCTGCGGACTGTGCACCTCCATCATGTGGGGTGGCATCTTCAACCTCTCTGTCGAGGGACTTGGCAAATATACAGAAGCCGCTTCCGGTATCTTCATGATGATGGTTGTCGGTGGTGGTCTTATGCCTTGGCTGCAGGACGTGATTGCCAAGAGCACAGACTCCATCACCTCCTACTGGCTCCAGGTGGCCATGGTCGCCTACATCCTGTTCTTCGCTGTCATCGGTTGTAAGAACGTGAACAAGGATATTCCCGTAGATTAATTATAAACATTAAATATTAAACTAAATCCAGACCCATTGCCCCCAATGGTCTTCCCCTCAGAGAGGGGATATGAGGGGGGCCATACGAATTATGAAACTTACAATTGACGACGTTCGCAGCCGCTTTATCAAGCACTTCGATGGCAGCACAGGAAATGTCTACGCAGCCCCCGGCCGCATCAACCTTATTGGCGAGCACACCGACTATAACAACGGTTTCGTGTTCCCAGGCGCCGTAGAGCAAGGCATGATTGCCGAAATCAAACCCAACGGCACTCGCAACGTGGACGCTTATAGCATCGACCTCAAGGATCGCGTGCAGTTCTCCCTCGACGACGAGCAAGGCCCCAAGGCAACGTGGGCACGCTACATCTTCGGTGTCTGCCGTGAGATGATGGCCCTCGGAGTTCCCGTGCAGGGATTCAACACCGCCTTTGCCGGTGATGTGCCCCTCGGTGCTGGCATGAGCTCCAGCGCAGCCCTTGAGAGTTGCTTTGCCTTTGGTCTTAATGACCTCTTCGGCAACAACAAGATCGATCGGCTCGAACTCGCCAAGGTCGGACAGCGCACAGAGCACAAGTACATCGGCGTCAACTGCGGCATCATGGACCAGGCCATCTCCTGCCTCGGCAAGGCTGGCCACCTCATGCGCATGGACTGCCGCAGCGGTGAAGTAGCCTACTTCCCCTGGAACCCGAAGGGCTACAAGCTCGTACTCGTCAACAGCAATGTCAAGCATGCCCTCGTCGGTTCGCCCTACAACGACCGTCGTCTCTCCTGCGAGCGTGCTGCTGCTGCCATCCATGAATTGCATCCTGAGGTCGAGAGCCTGCGCGACGCCAGCTACGAACAGCTCGACGAGGTCAAGGACAAGATCAGCGCAGAAGACTACAAGCGTGCCCGCTATGTCATTGGCGAGCGTGAGCGTGTCCTTGCCGTCTGCGACGCCCTCGAGAAGGGTGACTACGAAACCGTAGGTCAGATGATGTATGAGACCCACTACGGCCTTAGCAAGGAGTATGAGGTCAGCTGCGAAGAGCTTGACTTCCTCAACGACGTGGCCAAGGAACAGGGCGTCACCGGTTCCCGCATCATGGGCGGCGGCTTCGGCGGTTGCACCATCAACCTCGTCGACGAGCACTACTACGACAGCTTCGTCAAGGCCGTCAAGAAGCAGTTCAAGGAAAAGTTCGGCAAGGAACCCGTCATCATCGATGTTGTCATTGGCGACGGTGCCCGCAAGCTCTGCTAATTCATCTTAGCAACTCCGACAGTTCTCTCATGCCCCGCAAGCTTCACCGCTGTGGGGCATTTTTTTATGCAGATTACATGGTTCTTGATAAAATAATGGAGTTTTTTGCTTGTCTTTAATAGATTTTTCGTACTTTTGTGCCGAAAATAGAATTGAAAACGTAATCTAATAGATGAATAGTATTATGAAAAAGACGGTTGCGTTTGCGCTGTTGGCATCGATAGGGATGCCGATCTTTGCGCTGGACTACTCGCTGACGTCCTCGGGTGTGGTGACAGAAATCACGTTCTACTCACCAGAGATTGTACGGGTTACGAAGTATCAGGCTTCGGATGCGTTTGGAAAGACGGATCCGAAGGTGGTGGTGACAATGACGCCGCAATCGGTGAATCCCACGCTGCTGGAAGGTAGCAAGACAGATACACTGCTGACAGACAAGGTGATGGTAACCTGTACCAAGCAGACGGGTGTGCTCAGTTTCTTCCGCCCCGACGGCACCGCACTCATCAAGGAGCGCACGAAGGCCACTTTCACCAAGCGTACCTCGCATACCATTGATCCCTACACCGTTTCACAGTCTTTCAAGCTCTCCACAGGTGAGGCCATCTACGGCTTCGGACAGGTGCAGGACGGCAGCTTGAATCATCGCAATAAAAGCTACAGCCACATGATTCAGAACAACATGTCGGTGTGGATTCCTTTTTTCCATTCCACCCGTGGCTATGGGTTGTACTGGGATTTATATGGCCCTTGTGACTTTAGCGATAACTCTTCGACGGGTGCCACGTTTACGACAGAGGCGGCTCATGCCGTTGATTACTATGTGCTTGTGGGTGACGAGAATGACGGCGACGATGTGGTTCGACGTGTGCGCGAACTGACGGGTAAGGCTACGATGGTGCCGCTGTGGACCTATGGTTATTTCCAGAGCAAGGAACGCTACCAGAGTGCGATGGAGACATTAGGGGTGATGCAGAAATACCGCTCGCTGAATGTGCCTATCGACTGCGTGGTGCAGGATTGGCAATACTGGGGCGACAACAACATGTGGAATGCGATGGAGTTCCTGAACTCTCAGTTCAAGAGTGATTATCCGAAGATGATTAACGGACTCCATAATGGTGGCGCTCATCTTCTCATCTCGTTTTGGGCAAACTTTGGACCTGATACCAAGCAATATAAGTACTTCAAGGAGCATAACCAGCTGATGAAGCAGGGTAATGAAATAATGACCACCACTTATCCAGGCAATTCCGGCGTTGCCATCTACAGTCCTTATCAGAAATCTGCCCGCGAGTACTATTGGAAGTGTCTCTGGGAAGGCCTTGTCAGTAAAGGCGTAGATGCCTATTGGGTAGATTCCTCTGAGCCAGACCATTATCAGGGTGGTGAGGATTGGGAGAAAACCAACGATTTCGTTGTGCTGAATAAGGACGACGAGGATAATGCCACCCTGAATCCGCATTCTCTGGAGAGTCAGCATACCTGGCGTTCGATGCGTAATGTTTTTCCACTGATGCATGCCAGTGGAGTTTATGACGGTCATCGTGCACAGAAGGACGAGCTCACAGAATCCAAACGAGTAATGATTATGACCCGTTCTGGCTTTATGGGAATGCAACGCTATGGCGCAGGCACATGGAGCGGCGACATCACGGCTTCGTGGGAGACACTGGCTAAACAGATTCCGGCTGCACTGAACTATTCTGCCTGCGGCATCCCCAGCTGGAATAGTGACATCGGCGGCTTCTTTAACGGCGCATATCAAGGTCCAGGGCAGGATACGTACAACGAACTCTACTGCCGCTGGATTCAGTTTGGAACCTTCTGCACGATCATGCGCAGTCACGGTTCTGCCACAGATCGTGCTATCTATCAGTTTGGTAAGGAGGGCGAGAGTTACTACGACATCATCAACCGCTACATCCGTCTTCGCTATGCTCTGCTTCCTTATATTTACAGCACGGCTCGAAAGGTGCATGCAGATGATTTTACTTTTATGCGTGCAATGGGCATCGCCTTCCCCTCCGATGCCGCTACTCATGAATTGAAGGATCAGTTCATGTTCGGAAGCGATCTTCTTGTAGCTCCCGTCGTTCAGGAGCAGGCTGCTCAGCGCAGCGTCTATTTGCCTAAAGGGTGCAGTTGGACGGATCTATGGACGGGCGAACAAGTTGAGGGTGGCACTAAGGTGAAGCGCGACGTGAGCCTGGCTGTGATGCCGATTTATGTGCGTCAGGGAACCATCCTTCCTTGGGGACCCGAAGTTCAATATAGCTCTGCAAACAACTGGGACAATCTCGAGATACGCATTTATCCTGGTGCCGACGGACAATTCACGCTCTACGAGGATGATCGTGACAACTACAACTACGAGCAAGGCCAGTATTCTGAGATTCCTTTCACTTGGGACAATGGCACTCAGACGCTCACCATCGGAGTACGCCGAGGATCGTTCGGTGATATGCTCACCAGCCGCACCTTCCGCATCGTGCTCGTTGACCCTGCTAACCGATTGGGCTTGGGCCTTCAGCAGTCTGTGCGATTCAGTAAAGAGGTTGCCTATGACGGCAGTGAGATCTCAGTTCAAATAGACAACGACCACTTGGTGGCCGAGGAACTTGCAGCTGTGCAATCCATACAGGTCAATCCCTCCACGGTGAAACTCTATCTCGGACAGAGCAAAACCATTGCCGTGAAAGCCATGCTTGAAAACGGTTCGTCACAGTTCGTAACCCTCGATGCTATTTGCGAGAGCTCGGATTCGGCTGTCGCCATCGTTCGCGACGGAATCGTCAGAGCTGGTGACCAGGTGGGGCAGGCTGATATCAACATCTCTTATACAGACGGAATGGGAACTGAGCACACTGCCACCATCCACGTAGAGGCCTCTATCCCCACGAACCTCTATGTGTGGAAAGCAACCGAATGGTATCGCAACCGCGTCTCTGACCGTTTGTCGGCCTCTGATATTTCGTGCAGCAGCAAGGAAAACACCATCACCATCACCAAGAAAGGCGCACAAAATATCGCCCTCCGTTATAGGGAACAGAAATACATGCAGCCGGGAGTGAAGTACCTCGTGGCTGTAGCTACAGAAGTTTCGAAGAATAAGGATGATTCGCAGCTGTGGCACATCAACGGACGATGGGTCAATATCGTGAATCCCTCAACCGTGAAGACCTTGAAGGACGGACGCATCATGGTCGTCTGGAATATTGACGAGACCCAGGGCTATCAACTGACGGGAGAAACCGTATTCGGCCTTACGTCCACTAATTCACAGGGACGCTCTGTCATCAGCTACGTAGGATTCTCCGCTGATCTGAAGCAGACCGAGAAGGAGCTGAATGATGCGGTAGGCATCTCCGCACTGCACACTTCAACTCATGAAACTCAGTTCATCTATGCTCTTGACGGCACCCCACGCACTCATCTCACTCACGGCTTGAATATTGTCAATATAGGAGGAAAAGTCTCAAAAGTATACAAATAAAAATAATAAAACGAATATGAAGAACCTACGTACACTATGTATGCTTGCCGTCCTCCTTTTTTCCGTCCTGATGAACGCGCAGGAGACAGAAGCGCGACAGGCGGTTAAAGACCTGTATGCTGCTCACGGCACATTACCTTCAGCAGATGACACCGTCTATATTTTCATCGATGATGAGCCAGACGCCCGTAAATATTTACCGGCTCCGCCCGATACGTCAAGCATGGAGTTCATGGACGACCTGCTGCAGTTCCAATGGGGCAAGGCCCAGCGCAATACACCTCGTGGAGCTCAGGCCAGCCGCGAATCGTTGTGGACTGTTGAGATGATGAGAGTCCTGATGGCCGAGGCGCTCAGCATAGACACCATCAGCGACACGGAGACTCCGGCTGTTGTCGACAGGTCTCTTTGCCCGACTGAATGCTGACCCCGCTTTCCAGGTGTTAGTGGCGAATGCCCGTGCAGAATACTTGAAGATTACAGGTCAAGACACCTCCGTGGGGGCTCCTGCTGCCGTTGCGCCATCTGCAACCCGTGCTTATCGCCTGGATGGCACGCCCGCTACGAGCCGCACACACGGCATCGTCATTCAAAATGGGCAGAAGATAATTAGAAGGGAGTGAGGTTATGAAGAAAGTGCGCATTACAGCTATCCGCCAGACAACCTATCCTGACTTGATGGCAAAATATGAGAACCCCATCGAACACACTTGCGATGTCTCGATGGGGCAGGAATGGATTTCAGAAGATGGATGCTGTCCAGAGGGGATGTGCCCTTCAGCGTGGTCGTCGATGCGAGAGTTCGTGGAGGCGTTGGCCAGGGGCGAAGGCAATTTCTACGACGGTTGGATGCAGAATCCCATGAGCGCGATGATCAGCTGCAACGACGGCTTCCGTCCCGTCAGCTTCTACATCGAGGCAATCGACTAAATTACGCTAATTCAAGTTTCGAAAGTGATGCCGTAGGCATCAGACAATGGTAGCCAGCCATTTCAATTTGAAACGGCTGGCTACCATTGTCACGCCCCGCTGGGGCTTTGTATTACAGCTGGTTCTTCGAAGAGTCGAAGCGAACAAAGTTCGAGCGAGCATACTATCGAAACTTGAATTACGCTAATAGATTAACTGCGTAATCAGCAGTCCTACGAGGGTGCTGACGACGACACTGACCAATCCTGGCATCATGAAGGAGTGGTTTAGCAGGTATTTGCCAATAACGGTGGTGCCTGAGCGGTCGAAGTTCACCGTGGCAATATCACTGGGGTAGTTGGGGATGAAGAAATATCCGTAGACCGAGGGGAGTACGCCAAGCAACACAGGTCCGGGGATGCCGAGAGAGTAGGCGAGGGGGAGCATCGCCACGACGACTGCACCCTGACTGTTGATGAGTACACTGACAATGAAGAATACGAAGGCGATGGCCCAGGGGTAGTTCCTGACGATACCTGCAAGAGCTACCTGCATCTCGTTCATGTTGTTGCTGAAATAGGTGTCTGCGAGCCATGCGATGCCATAGATGGCCACCACTGCTACCATGCCCGACTGCCACACGGGTCCAGACACAGCTTTCTTGGGAGAGGCTTTGCAGAAGATAATCATCAAAGCAGCAGCAGAAATCATGATGATCTGTATGACCACGGTCATGGCCAATGGCTTGTTGAACCATTCTGTCATGCCTGTTACATGGGCTCTTGCCTGCACCAACTGATTGGCGCTTAAGGTGAGGTTCTCGTCAATATACATGTCCTGAGAACCCTTAATAGCACGTAGCGTGGCAGTGGATGGAAGGGCGTTCTGGAAGACGGCGAAGAAGACGATGACGAGCAGCGCACCGAGGAAGATGAAAACGGCATTCTTTGCCGACTGTGGAATCTCCTTGTCGAGGGTGGTGGCATTCGAGCCGTAGATGAACTTGTACTGTTCAGGATCCTGCAGCTTCTTCTGGAACACGGGATCTTTGTCGAGATCCTTGCCGCGCTTGTAGGAGCAAAGGGCAGCAGCTGTCAGTCCGCACATGCAGGCAGGAATGGTGACCATCAGCACCTGGGGGATGGAGATTTCGAAGCCATTGGTGTTGGAGATGCTGACAAAGGCGACGACGGCAGCGGCAATAGGCGAACAGGTGATGCCCACCTGCGAGGCGATAGATGCCACGCCGCATGGTCGCTCTGGGCGTATGCCTTTCTTCAGCGCAATGTCGCAGATGATGGGCATGAGGGTGTATACCACATGTCCTGTGCCGACCAGTATGGTGAGGAAGAAAGTACAGAATGGAGCCAGGAAGGTGATGCGCTCTGGATGCTTACGCAGCAGCTTTTCTGCCAACTGAATAAGCCAGTCCATACCTCCTGATGCCTGCAGGATGCCGGCACAGGTGACTGCGGCAATGATGATGTAGATGACATCGGTGGGAGGTGTGCCTGGTTCCAGCCCGAAACCCAGAACGAGAATCGCCAGACCGATACCTGAGATGGCTCCGAGAGCCAGGCTGCCGTAGCGCGAACCGATGTAGAGAGCTGCCAGCACGATAAGCAGCTGTAAGATCATTAGAAACATAGCTTAGAAGTCTGTTAAAGGTGAGTAAATTGTTTTGTTACGAGCTCAACATTTTCTTTATTCTGGTACAAATGTAGTAAAAAGCACACAAAAAACTTCAAAGATTGCACAAACTTATCTTTTTTTGCACCCAAAGACAACTATTTTGAGTATTTTTGCGCTGAAATTGTAACAAAAATCATCACTAAAGAGATAAAATAACGACATTATGGACTATTTACCCCAAGATCCCGCCATTTTGGTGTCGAGTGTCAATATGCTTCTTCGCGACGAAGAGTACGATTCGCTGGAAGATCTGTGCAATGCCTTCGACCGCGACATCGAGGAATTGAAGGCGACCCTCTCCGAGCAGGGATTCGTCTATGTGGAACAGCAGAAGCAGTTTCGTCCCAAGGCACAATGGAATATGAAGCGGATCATCAATCCCTGGCTGAATCGTCCAGAGTACAACTGCTTCGGCTGCTGTCCGTCGAATCCTATCGGACTGCATCTTCAGTTCTACGAGGATGGCGACTACATTGTAAGTAGCTGGAAGCCAGGTACTCATTATCAGGGATGGGTGAACACCCTCCATGGCGGCATCCTGAGTACCCTGATTGATGAGGTCTGCGGATGGGTGGTCACCCGCAAGCTGCAAACCAGCGGCTACACCGTTCAGCTGAATGTGAAGTTCCGCAAGGCCGTCTCGACCGATGAGCCGGAACTGACGATTCGTGCGAAGGTCGCTAAGCAAGTGCGGAATCTGGCCTATATCCATGCCGAAATCACCAATTCGAAAGGGGAAGTGTGCAATGAGGGCGAGGCCATCTACTTCCTGATGAATCAGGAGAAGGCCAGGGAAATGGGCTTCCTCGAATGCGAAGTAGAAAAATGAGCGCCAATCCGTGTTGACGCTCATTTCCATCAAAACCTCTTAGGGCTATTCTCTATGCCTTGCAGGGCTATCTATTACAGCCTCTTAAGGTAGAATTGTTAGCGGTAGTCTGAGCCCACCACTGCGCTTCAGGAAACAGGAATCTTATCGATGCGATTCTGATGACGGCCCCCTTCGAAGGCGGTCGTGAAGAACTCGTCGAGACAGGCTACAGTGGTGGATTCATCGATGAAGCGGCCAGGGAAGACAATGACGTTGGCATCGTTATGCTGACGGATGAGGTGGGCGATTTCTGGACGCCACACCAGTCCTGCGCGCACGCCCTGGTGCTTGTTGAGGGTCATGCTGATGCCCTCTCCGCTGCCGCAGACGGCGATACCTGGATAAACACGACCATCTTCAATGGCTTCGCCCAGCGCATGACCGAAGTCGGAGTAGTCACAACTGGCTTCGCTGTTGGTTCCGAAGTCACGATAGACGATGCCGCGCTCTACCAAGTACTTCTTGATGAATTCCTTAAGCGGGTAGCCAGCATGGTCGCTGGCTAACCCTACTACTTTGATGTTCATAATTTTAATGTATAATTGAAAATTGATAATGTATAATTAATTATCTGTGCCGACGTGAAAACGATTCTGAACTCAAAAATAATTATACATTATCAATTATACATTATCAATTAGAGAATGGCCTTCACCTGCTTGTACACGTTCTCAGCGGTGAATCCCAGCTTCTCGTCCAGCACCTTATAGGGAGCGCTGAAGCCGAAGCTCTGGAGTCCCCATACCGTTCCGTCGGCACCTACCAGTCCTTCGAGGTTCACGGGCAGACCTGCGGTGAGTCCGAACTTCTTCACTCCTGCGGGGAGGATAGCCTGCTGGTAGTCCTTCGGCTGGCTGCGGAAGAGTCCTTCGGAGGGCACGCTGACGATGCGCACCTTCACGCCGTCCTTGCGCAGGAGTTCTGTTCCAGCCACGAGGGTGCTGACTTCCGAACCGCTGGCGAGCAGGATGACATCGGGATTCTCGTCTGATCCAGCCACGATGTATGCACCCTTGCCGGCCTGGGCATAGTCGTTGCCTGCGGGCAGGTCGGCGATGTTCTGACGGCTGAGGATCAGGGCGGTGGGGCTGTCGGTGTTCTCCATCGCCAGACGCCATGCAGCGGTGGTCTCCTGTGCGTCGGCCGGACGCAGCACGAGTGTGGAGTTCTTGCCGTGGTGGTTCTTCAGTTTCTCCATCAGGCGGATTTGTGCTTCCTGCTCTACAGGCTCGTGGGTAGGACCGTCCTCACCAACGCGGAAGGCATCGTGCGTCCAAATGAACTTCACGGGCAGTTCCATCAGGGCTGCCATACGCACTGCGGGCTTCATGTAGTCAGAGAATACGAAGAATGTGCCGCAGGCGGGGATGACGCCGCCGTGCAGAGCCATACCGATGCAGCAGCAAGCCATCGTCAGCTCGGCCACACCAGCCTGGAAGAAGGCACCACTGAAGTCACCAGCCTTCAGGGCGTGGGTCTTCTTCAGGAAGCCGTCGGTCTTGTCGGAGTTCGAGAGGTCGGCGCTGGCGCAGATCATGTTGGGCACCTGCTCGGCAAGCACGCTCAGCACTGCGGCGCTGGCATTACGTGTAGCGTCGCCGCTCTTCTGCTGAACCTTGGTCCAATCCACCTTCGGAGCCTTGCCGCTGAACCATTCAGCCTGTGCGGCAGCCTTCTCAGGATTAGCCTGTGCCCATGCTGCCTCCTCAGCCTTGCGCTCGGCGGCGATAGCCTTCAGCTCCTCAGCGCGCTTGGCATAGAGGGCCTTGACATCATCGAAGATAACGAACGGATTATCAGCATCTCCGCCCAGACTGGCTACAGTATTCCTGTAAGCGTCGCCGCCGAGAGGAGCTCCGTGGGTCTTGCAGTTGCGCTCGTAGCTGCTGCCGTCGTCCTTGAGGGCACCCTTACCCATGATGGTCTTACCGATGATGAGAGCGGGCTTGCCCTTTACGGCTTTTGCCGTTTCGATGGCCTTGCGGATTTGTGCGGCATCGTTGCCGTTGATTTCGATGACTTCCCAGCCGAGAGCGCGATACTTGGCGGCGGTGTCCTCGTTCATCACCTCTGCGCACTCGGTGGAGAGCTGGATGTCGTTGGAGTCATAGAACATGACGATGTTGTCCAGCCCCAGTGTGCCGGCAATGCGTGCAGCGCCCTGGGAGATTTCCTCCTGTACTCCGCCGTCGGAGATATAGATGTAGATGGTCTCCTTCTCGAAAGTAGGATTGCCGGTGTGAGCTGCCAGGAACTTGGCGGCGATGGCAGCACCGATGCCGAAGGTGTGGCCCTGTCCCAGCGGACCGCTGGTGTTCTCAATGCCGCGCTTGGGGTCTGCCTCAGGATGACCGGGGGTGGGAGAGCCCCACTGGCGCAGCTGCTGCAGTTCTTCGAGCGAGAACTTGCCGATGAGTGCCAGCTGGCTGTAGAGCATGGGTGCCATGTGACCAGGGTCGAGGAAGAAGCGGTCGCGGCCTACCCAGGTGGGATCTGCGGGGTCGTAGTTCAGGTACTCGCTGTAGAGTACATTGATGAAATCTGCGCCACCCATGGCGCCGCCGGGGTGACCACTCTTGGCCTTTTCGACCATCGACGCAGCCAGAATACGGATGTTGTCTGCTGCGTGGTTCAGTACTTTAATGTCGTTCATGTAATTTGAAAATAATTAGTTTATGTGTGTAGTGAATATATTCTATTGCGGTGCAAATTTACACATAAAATTTGGTTCTGTAGCCTTTTCTGCCCGTTTTTTTCGACCTGAGAGCCAAAAAACGGCATTTTTGCCGAAGAAAGGAGATGATTCAGCTCTCACACCTTGGTGACGATGCGTTTGAAGACTTCGAAATCCGTGTCTAAACGCGATAGCTCGTAGTGCTGAATCGACAGCGAGAAGGTGCCTCGGATATCGGGCAGGTCAAAGTATGTGCGCAGCAGGCTTGCCAGGTTGAAGGAGAGGCTGTCGCCGCGTCGCATGACTTGCCGGCAGACGGTGGTGAGGTACTCGCTGTCGTGTTCTTCAAAGCGCAGTGCCTTCAGCAGCAGGAAGGCCGCGGCGAGGTTGTCTGTCCGCAGCAGGAATTCCACCTGTCGGCGTGGCGTGTCGATGCCGAAGTCCTGCAGCAGCTTCTGCATCTTCTGCGGGTCGCTGATGACCGGCAGCCACAACAGCAGCAGCTTCTGGCGGTCGAGGGCGCGTTCTGGCGCAGCCAGTGAGGCTGACAGCTGGCGGAAACCCTCATCGTCAAGGCTCAGAGACCCCTGTTGCAACCTCGGCAGGGCGGCTTTGCCCGTGGTGACGGTGAAGGCTTTGGGGTGCCAGAGGATGAGCTCGCGCGTGGCATCCCAGAAGACATCGGCAGGAGCCTGCGGCAGCAGCCGTTCGCCCAGGAGGTAGCCGGCCGTGCGGAAATGCGCATTCGAGAGCCCTGCGAGGTAGCTCTTCAGCGCCCCCCAGTCGCCCCCTTCAAAGAGAGCCCGCAGCCGTTGGAGTAGGATAGGGTGGTAGTGTTGGTCCATTATTTCAGGAGGTGGGTTCTATAAATAATTGAGTCCACTTTAAAAAGTTAGACGTTTCAAGTTTCAAGTGATGCCATAGGCACGGATAGCGTGCCGTAGGTACGCGACAGGGATTTGATGTCGCGTACCTAAAGGCACGCTTTTTCCTGGCCGCTATATACCAGCCGTTGAAACGGCTGGCCGCTCGGCCCAAAGGGACGCTTGACACTTCAAGAACCCTTGTCACGCCCCGCTGGGGCTTTGTATTACAGCTGGTTCTCCGAAGAGTCGTAGCGAACAAAGTTCGAGCGAGCATACTTGTGAAAACTGAGTTAATTAGTAGAACGCACCTTCAGCATTTCCAGCGCCTCTGCCGTCGTGATCTGCCGCTCGCCGACGAATGCGACGATGAAGGCTTCGGGGAAGGTCTCGCGTACCTGCGCGAGTTCATTTTTTATTTCCTTATAGCTCTCGCTGCGACCGTAGATGACCTTGAAGCGTTCGCCGGAGGGGATGTAGGTGACGGCTTTGTAGCCCTTCAACCTGTAGTCGCCCTCCTTCAGTCTGGTGGCGGTGTTCATCAGCTGAATGGCGAAGTAGGGTTTGTCGTCCTTCTTCGCGGGAGCTGTCGTCGGTGACTTTGCAGGCGCCTTTGCCGGTTGCTGTGCAGCTTGCGGGGTGGGTTGCTGTGCCGGCTCCTCGGGCACCACGGTGGGCACGATCTCCGGCTCTTCTTTCGCGGGTTCTGGTTCTGTCTCCGCCTCTGCAACGGGTGTTGGCGGAGTCGTGGTTTGTGCAACTGCCGCTTCGGCAGGAGCTGCTGCCGGTGCCGGCTCTTCGGTGGCCGGCTCTTCATTCAATGCCACGAGGCTGACAGGCGCATAATGCGTGTAGCGCAGGTTTCGCAGGTCGCGCTGTGCCACGCTGCCTCCCTTCGTCAGCTCCTTCCATTCCTTCAGCGCCTGGCAGATGGCGTCTGCCAGCTCCTTCTGTCCGTCCTTGGAGTTCAGGTAGGCCTCCTCGTTGAGGTTCGATATGAAGCCTATCTCCGTCAGCACACTGGGCATGTTCGTGTGCTCACACACATAGAGCTCCCTCTGCTTCACGCCGCGGCTGATGGCGCGTCCGTGGCCCAGATACTGCCGCTGCAGCAGCAGTGCCAGCAGCTCGCTCTTGCCCGCCTGGGTGCCTTTCATCGGCACGTTGGTGGCAAAGAACGACTCCGTGCCGCGGGCAAACTGGTTCTCGGCGGAGTTCACGTGGATGGAGATGAACAGTGCCGCGCCGCGGTTGTTGGCGACGTCGCAGCGTTCCTGCAGCGTCAGGTACTTATCCTTCTCGCGGGTGTAGGCCACGCGCACCCCAGGGATGTTCTTCTTGATGAGCCGTCCCAATTCCTTGGCCACGGCCAGGGTGATATCTTTCTCGCGGGTGAGGCGGCCTTCGCATCCCACATCGCGCCCGCCATGACCTGCATCGATGACCCAGGTCACTTTCTTGGCTGCCTCCACGTTGAAAAACAGCGTCAGGCAGGCAATAAACAGACAAATTTTCTTCATTTTACTCCTTATTTTGCGGCAAAGATACTTCTTTCTTTCCAATAATTTGGAAAAAATCAAGGAAAAAATGTACTTTTGCACCAAAATAATACGAAAAAACTCATGAGTGACGGTAATTTTAATAGGGCGCTGCTGCCCCACACCCCTTATGCCAGCGGTTTGAAAGCCGGAAAAGCCATGGCCAAGATGAAAGCTCTCGATGTCTTCACTGCCTGGCTCCAGTCCCATCATCCCGACCTCCCCGCCGACCAGCTCCAGCCCCTCGTCGAAGACTTCCGTGCGCGGTTGGAGAAGGCTGTGATTTAAAGGGGCGGGGTGTATGCGCACCACCACCTTCGCGCTCGGCAACTTCGAAGAGAGGATGAGCGAATAGAGGCCGGACTCGTTGATGAAGATGGCCTGTTGCTTTCTTCCCATTGAATCCATGAGTCCCCATTTCAGGGAGTCATCCTCATCGACATGCATCGAGATTGCATTGAGAGGCTTGCTGTATCCCAGTGCCGTCGCGTAAATGTACCGTATTAAAATTGATGAGCAAGCCGATCTTGTTCCCCGTCAGAAGCTGCCACGAAAGCAACTGCAGAAGCTACCGGGGAAGCTGTGGCCGCTAAGGTCAAACTTGCCGCCGCGTCGTAGGATATCGTGGCCGGCAGCTATCATCTCTTCAACGCGGAGGCGCAGAGGCGCAGAGGCTCTGAATTTTTTGAGGTAACAAAGACATTGCAGTTGACGCTGTCGCGTGAGTACGCGGGGGCGCACGAACGGCGCAGGGCGCCAAGGTCCGTGCTCTTCAGAGCTCGCAGAGATTTCCTTCAAGCTGGACTCCATGCTCTATTACACCGCAGGCCTCTGCGCCCCCCAAATCACAGCCTGCGTAGCGCTGTGATTTCCGCGGCCTCACCGAAGGTCAGCTGAAAAGAACTCCCCAACCTCTATAACTCAGTGTCTCCGCGCCTC